>NZ_CP011273.1:1952130-2602840 GCF_001610895.1 Planctomyces sp. SH-PL62
CGCGACCTGGATATCGACTTCCGCAAGCTGGACGTCCGCAAGCGGCACGAGTACGAGAAGCTCGACCGCATGACCCAGTACGCGATGAGCCCGATCTGCCGACGGTCGCTGATCCTCAGCTACTTCGGCGAGAAGGCCAACCTCTCGGAGCCCTGCGGCGGGTGCGACAACTGCCGGTCCGACGACGGCGGCGGGGGAGTGGCCGTCACCGTCGTCGACTCTCCCGAAGCTCGTGAGACCATCCAGAAGATCCTCTCGGGAGTCGCCCGCGCCAAGGGTCGGTTCGGCAAGACGTCCGTCGCCCAGATGCTCGCCGGGTCGGACTCCGAGCGGATGGCCCGGAGCGGCCTGCAAGCCCTGAGCACCTTCGGCATCCTCCGCCAGAGCGGCCTGACCCATCGCGAGATCGCCGACCTGATCGACGCGCTGGGGGGGGTCGGATTGATCGAGAGCCAGGCCGTCGCCGACTTCAAGCCCGTGGTCTCGCTCAGCGAGGCCGGCTGGGCCTGGCTCCGCGACCGCGAGGCCCCCCCCTGAGCCTGGCCCTCCCGCGCGACGCCGCCCGCAAGTTCGCCGCGGTCCACGGCCTGGCGGCCCCGCCGGCGGCCTCCTCGACCTCCTCAACTCGGTCTTCGTCCTCCCCAGCCCGCGAGACCTCCGAAGCGTCCGACCTGAGCGGCGATCCGCTCTGGGAGCGACTCAAGGGCCTCCGCCAGCAGTGGGCGAAGGAGTCCAAGCAACCGGCCTACTGCGTCTTCACCAACCAGACGATGGAGGCCCTCGTCCGCCAACGTCCCACGTCCCCCGCCGCCCTCGGCGAGATCAAGGGGCTGGGCCGAGCCCGGATCGATCGCTACGGCGACGCCCTCCTCGAAGCCGTCGCCGGCGCCCCGGCCCCGACGCCGGTCGAAATGGAGGACGAACCGGTCGCGAAGCCGACGCCCAGGCCGAAACCCGCCGAGCCCAGCCCGGTCCAGCCGACGGCCGTCGAAGCGAAGTCGAAGCCCCGGCCGACGAAGCCCGAGGAGCCGACGCCCTCGCCCCGAGTGACGACCCCGGCCGCGACCCAGGCCGAGAAACCACCGGCCGCGACCCTCTCGCCCCCCCCCTCGACGGCTTCCGATCGGGTCTCGACCGAGGAGTGGACGTGGCGGTTGGTGGATCGAGGCTTCTCGATCGAGGAAGCGGCGGCGATCCGGGGGCTGGACGCGTCGGTCGTGGCCCGTCATCTGGTCTGGATGGTCCGCCGGGGGAAGCCGCTGGACCCGTCGGCGATCGCGCCGGCCGAGGTCGTCGCCGAGTGGGACGCCTGGATGGCCGAGCATCCCGAAGGCGAGGCCCCCGCCGAACCGGCGGACCGCGCCCATCTTTGGCCCCTCTTCCGCGTCTGCCGGACGGGCCGCTGACCCGAGCGCCGAGAAAGGGCGATGATGTCGAACTGGGAGTTGCTGATCCGCCTGACGACCGCCGCGCTGCTCGGAGGGGCGATCGGCATCGATCGGCTCCGGGCCGACAAGGCCGCCGGACTCCGCACCCATATGCTCGTCGGCCTGGGCTCGGCCCTGTTCATGATCGTTTCGAGCCGCGGCTTCGACGAGGTGCTGAGGCCGTCGCTGGTCCGGCTCGACCCGTCGCGAGTCGCCTCGCAGGTCGTCTCCGGGATCGGCTTCCTGGGCGCGGGGGCGATCCTTCGTCGCCATGAGGCGGTGCACGGGTTGACGACGGCGGCCAGCGTGTGGACGGTCGCCGCGGTGGGGCTGGCGGTCGGCGGCGGCCTCTACCTCGCGGCGGTCGCCGCGACCGCCGTCGCGCTCATCGTCCTCACAGCCCTGAGGTGGGTGGAGGATCGATTTCGCGGCCGACCCGTCTCGAGGTCGATCACGATCCTCGTCGAGAGCCGCGAGGCCGCCGTGCGGCTGGTCGACGAGGCGTTCGTCAAGCCGGGCCTGGAGGTGCTGGAATACCGCATCCGCCCCGACGAACGTCGGGCGGGCCTCCGCATCGACGCGACCGTCGATCGCATCGCCGACGCCGAACTCCTGGCCCTGACGGCCGGTATCCAGGAAACCAAGGGGGTGCTCGAGGTGTCTTACAGCGGGAGAGTGAAATGACGCGACGATTTGGGGCCTGGGGCCTGGGATGGGTCGTCGCCGCGGCGATCGGCCTCGGGGGATCGAGCACGAGAGGCGAGGACCTGAACGCGACGTCCCTTGAGGCCAGGATCCCCTCGGCATCCGCCCCGATCCCGAATCGGCTCCGTTTCGACTCCATCGGCCTGTCGATCCCTTCGCCCCACCAGCCGGGGAAGATCCCGGTCGTGTTCATCCACGGCCTTTGGATCGGCCCGCGCTGCTGGGAGCCGATGATCCGCGCCCTGGAGGCCGACCGCGAAGTCGCGGCCGCCTACCAGTTCTGGACGTTCGGCTACGCATCGGGCGACCCGCTCCCGTATTCGGCCTACCAACTGCGGACTGCGCTCGACGAGGCGCGCGGTCGGCTCGACCCCGACCGGTCCGACCACGCGTTCGACCGGATGGTGGTGGTTGGCCACAGCATGGGGGGCCTGCTGGCGAAGCTCGTGGCCGTCGACAGCGGCGATCGATTCTGGCGACACGCCAGCGACTCCACCCCGGACCAGCTCGCCGGCGACTCTGGGGACGCCGACCTGGCGCGGCAAACCCTGATCTTCCGGGCGCGGCCGGAGATCCGGACGGTCGTGTTCATCGCCACCCCCCACCGGGGAGGGACGGCCGACCAGTGGCTCCTGCACGACGTCGCCACCCGACTGGTCCGCAAGCCCGACCCGCTGATGAAGGCGTACGCGAGGCTGATCGCCGCGAATCCGCCCGAGTTCTTCAAGGCTTCATTCCGAACGGGCCTGGTCACCAGCATCGACCAGATGCGCTGGGACTCGCCGACCCTCGCCGACCTCCTCGCCCTGACGCCGCCGTCGTCGGTCGCGATGCACTCGATCATCCCGGTCAAGAACGGCCCTCTCGGCCCCGGCGGCGACGACGGCATCGTGGCCTTCGCGAGCGCCCACCTGGACGGCGTCGCGTCCGAGACCATCGTCCCGGCGGGCCACTTCTGCCTGGAGAATCCCGCGGCCATCGCCCGCCTTCGACGAATCCTGGCCGACGCTGCGAGCCCCGGGAAGGACGATGCCCCCGGATTTCAACTTGCGGTTCCATCGGAGGTTAGGTAGAACCGGGTCAGGAATCGATCCGCATCGGGTTGATTTTCGGCGAGGAACGTCCCGACAATCGTCTCTAGATGGACGACGGCGAACCTTGCACCCCCAGCACGAAGCACACTCCGCACCCATCATGAAGGACGACATCAAGGCCCCTGGCTCCGCGTCGCAGCCCGCCGCCGAAAACGGCCCGGGCGTGCTGGCGCGTTCCTACAAGGCGAAGGCCGGACCGGCCGCGATGGCCCTGGTCATCGGCCTGGCCGCCCTGACCGCCCAGGCGTCCGAAACGGACCTCGTGCGCGACATCCAGCGCTACTGCACGGTCTGCTGGCGCAACGCCCGGCTCGACCCCCGGCTCTGGGACGACTGCACCCAGGAAGTCTGCTGCCGCCTCCTCACCAAGGCGCGCGACGGCCGGCTCGACCTCGGCCAGGTCCTCTCCGATGACACGCCCGAACGCCGCGAACTCGTCCGCGCCATCGACATGGTGCGCAAGCGCGTGCAACGGGCCAAACGGCACCAGCCGATCGACGCCCTCGCCCTCCCGGCCCCCGATACGGACCAACGCCAACGCGAGCGCCTGGAACTCGGCGAGATCCTCGAATCGGCCCGACGCGCCGTCCTCTCGCCCCGACAGGACCGCATCGTCGAGCTTTGGATGCGCGGCTGGTCCGTCCCCGAGATCGGAACCGACCTGGGCATCCCCGTGAACCGGGTCAGCGACGAGAAGTACAAGGCCCTCCGCAAGCTGGAACTCCACCTCCGCAACGGTCATGACGAGCTGGAGGCGTTCACCCAGACCCAGGCCCGCGCCGAGAACGATCGCCGCGAGACCGCCTGAGCAAGCCCGATTCGATACCAGCCCTCGGCACCCCGCCGAGCGGTTGGGGGGACGACGAACCTGATGGTCGTCGTCCCGTGTCGTTCGGGCCTATTTCAATTGCCGGACGGCCTCCAGCACGGCTTCCGCATGACCGGGAACCTTGACCTTCGGGAACACGCGGGCTACCTTCCCGTCTCGGTCGAGCACGTACGTCGTCCGCTCGACCCCCATGTACTTGCGCCCGTACATGCTCTTCTCCTTCCAGACGCCGTAGGCCTCGCAGACCGTCTTGTCGACGTCGGCCAGCAGCGTGAAGGGGAGCTCGTACTTGCCGACGAACTTGGCGTGCGAGGCCGACGAATCCGGGCTGATGCCGAGGATCGTCGCGCCGGCCGCCTCAAAGTCCGGGAAGCCGTCGCGGAAGCCGCAGGCCTGCTTGGTGCAGCCCGAGGTGTCGTCCTTGGGATAAAAGTAGAGCACGACGGGCCCACCCTTGAGGGAGGAGAGCTGGATCGGCTCTCCAGCCTGGTCCGGCAGCGTGAAATCGGGGGCGGGGTTCCCCTCAGCGATCATGAGACGGTCCTTACCGTAAGAGGTTCGGCGTTTTCCGAATGCTAGCAGCCCCTCCAGGCCTCCTCAAGACGAACATGAAGTCGAGGCGGCCGGCGGTTTGGTTGCGATCGGCCGGGCCCCCCGCTGGTTGATCGGTCGCCCTGTTGAAGTGGAGCAGGACCCAGGTCGTCGCGGCTTCGGAGCGTCCTGCGACGAGGCGCGAAACGGATGTCGACAGGGGTTGTGGTCCGCGCGAGGTCCCCCTATCCTCGGAAGGTCCCGCGCGGGAGGGTTGGCATCAGCCCGACCGAGCGGTCGTATCCAGGGCGGATCATGCGGAGGGGTGGATTCATGACGGGCGTCCGGAAGTTCGTCCTGTGGGCTGTCGTGGCATCGGCGACGGCGAACGGGGCCTGGGCCTGCACGAACATCCTGGTGGGCCGCAAGGCGTCGCGAGACGGCTCGGTCATGATCACCTACTCGTCCGACATCACGATCATGCCCCGGCTCCTGCGAATTCCCGGCGGCGAGCACAAGCCGGACGAGACCGTCGAGGTCAAGGGCTGGGAGTCGGACGAGGTCCGGGGCCGCATCCCCCAGGCGGCGCGGACGTACTCGGTCGTCGGCCTGATCAATGAGCATCAGGTCTCCATGGGAGAGACCACCACCGGCGGTCGCCGCGAGTTGCGCGACCGGAAGGGCCTGCTCGACTACGACGCCCTGATGCTCCTGGTCCTCCAGCGCGCCAAGACCGCGCGCGAGGCGATCGCGCTGGTGGATTCGCTCTGTCGCGAGCATGGCTACGGCAGCGCGGCCGAGACGCTTTCGATCGCGGACAGGGACGAGGCCTGGATCATGGAGCTGATCAACAAGGGCCCGGACCAGAAGGGGATCGTCTGGGTCGCCGCTCGCGTCCCGGACGACTGCATCACGGCGCACGCCAACATGAGCCGGATCACCACCTTTCCCCTGGACGACCCGGAGAACTGGCTCCACGCCCCCGACGTGATCTCGTTCGCGGTCGAGAAGGGGTATTTCGACCCGAAGGCCGGCAAGCCGTTCAGCTATCGCGACGCCTACCACCCGGACCACGGCCCCTCCGCCCGACGCGCCTGCGCCGGGCGGGTCTGGAGCATCTATCGCCGCTCCGCCCCCTCGGCGAACTTCTCCGACGCCTGGTTCCGGGGCGAGGACGGCGTCGAGGACTATCCCCTGTTCATCAAGCCGGACCAGCCCCTCTCCGTCCGCGAGGTGATGGGCCTGATGCGCGACCACTTCGAGGGCACCCCCTACGACATGACCCAGGGAGTGGACGCCGGCCCGTTCAACAGCCCCTTCCGGCTCCGGCCCCTGGTCTTCCACGTCGACGGCAAGGAGCACATGTGGGAACGCCCGATCTCGGCCCCGCACGCCGGGTTCACCGTCGTCCACCAGAGCCGGGCGAGCCTGCCGGACGCCGTCGGCGGCGTGACCTGGTTCACCCCGGACGACGCCTCCACGTCATGCTTCACCCCGCTCTATTGCTCGATGGACGCCCTGCCGCCGTCGTACATCGCGGGGGATTACCAGAAGTTCTCCTGGCAATCGGCCTTCTGGATCATGAACCTGGTCTCCAATCTCGCCTACGACCGCTGGTCCCACGTCTACCCGGACGTCCAGGCCGCCCAGGCGAAGCAGGAAGAGGCGCTCCTCAAGATGCAGCCGATCATCGAGGAAGCCGCCGCCAAGCTCGTCGCGACCGACCCCGCCCTGGCGCGGTCGTTCCTGACCTCGTACAGCACCTCCACGGCCGAAAACGTCTTCCACGGCTGGCAAGCCCTGGCGGAAACCATCCTCGCCCGCCACCTCGACGGCTACATCAAGGACGCCGACGGCGAAGCCCAGGAAACCGGCTACCCTGAAGAGTGGCTTCGCCACGTCGTCAAATCACGCCCCGGTCAGTTCTCGGTCCCCTCCAAAATCGGCCTGACCGACTACTGACACGCCCCCTACCTGAGTGGCCCCCCCGACGGGATGACCGCCGAGGACCTTCCGAGCGTCGAATTCGAGCACGATCGGCGAACCTTCGAGCTTCGAGAGGGTCGTATCCTGACCGTCCCGATCGAGCAGTGGGCTTCGTCGCCTGGCGTCGGGCCGGTCGCCGGCGTCGAGAGGAGGATGGGCGTGGGAAGCGTGGAAGTCTTCGACCATACGGCCGACCTCGGCCTTCGCATCACCGCCCCCGATCTCGACGACCTCTTCCGCTCGGCCGCCGAGGGGCTGTTCGACGTGGTGACCGCCGACCGATCGACCATCCAGGCGCGCGAGGAGGAGGCGGTGGAGCTGACCTCCGACTCCTCCGAACGGCTCCTCGTCGACTGGCTCAACGAGCTGATCTTCCGCGTCGAGACCCGCCACTCCCTCTACGCCCGCTTCGACGTCCACGTCGCCCCCGACGGCCGCTCCCTGACCGCCGTCATCACCGGGGAACCGATCGATCCCGACCGCCACGAACTCGACCACGAGGTCAAGGCCGCCACCTACCACGGCCTGGTCCTGGAGCGGAAAGACGCCGGTTGGTTCGCCGAGGTGATCGTCGACATCTGAACCGCCCCGACCACCCCGGATTGGCTTCGATCCCAACGCCCCTTGAACCAGGCCGATCAACGTAAAGTCCTGATTCGACAATCATTTAGGCCAGAACCTCGGAGCCCGAAATTGGCTTCGTTCGGCGCTTTTCGCGAACTGCGCCGGAGCCGTCGGTCGCGGCCTCCCCGGGCCGGCCCACCGAATCCAGAATGGCTTCGATCACTGCGGCCGTCGAAGGAAGCCATTCGACGCAAACCCTTTTCACAGATTCGTTTAACCCTGGAATTCTCGGCCGAAGATTGGCTTCGTTCGGCGCTTTTCGCTGTGCACGGCGGCCGCCCCGGTCGGCCCGCGGCGCTTGGATCGGAGGGTGGGCTGGGAGCCTCCTTTCGTCAGGCTCGCCCGGGTCCGGTCGCGGTCCCTCCCAGGATACCTTGGCTCCGAAAGGCGCATCAGGGGCGCGAAAAGCGATCGAAGCCCCGCGACGACCGACGCGGGGCTTCGAGGGGATCGGGATTGGAGTGAGCCGGCCGGGCTTCGTTCAGGCCAGGCGTTCGATCGGCAGGGAGTGGCGGGCGAGGAACTCGTCGGCCTCGTGGCGGCGGAAGACGCCGGGGGTGGCACCGACCTCGCGGACGCAGCTCGCGCCGACGGCGCTGGCGAGGGTCAGGCAGTCCAGCTCGGATTTCCCTTCGAGCAGCCCGACGATGTAGCCGGCGTTGAAGGCGTCGCCGCCGCCGGTGCCGTCGACGAAGGTGACGGGGAAGGAGCCGAGGCGGACCTCGTTCTCTTCCGAGATCGAGACCAGGCCGCGGTCGCCCATCGTCACCACCACGCGGCGGGCGCCCATCTCGCGGAAGGCGCGGGCCTGGCGGATCGGGTCGGTCTCGCCCAGGATCAGGGCCGCCTCGTCGGTGTTGGGGACGAAGACGTCGGTGAAGGGGAGGACCTTGCGGAGCGGCTCGACGTAATCTCCCGGGCCGGGAGTGACGACGTCGAGGATCGTGTGGCCGCCGGCCTTCTGGACGCGGTCGAGGCGCAGGGCCAGCCCCTCGCCGTCGAGCTGGGGGACGATCAGGAAGTAGCCGATGTGCAGGACGCGGGGGGGGACGGCGATGGCGTCGTCCATGTCGGCGGGGACGTAGCCCCGGTTGGCGCCCAGGGTGTGGATGAACCGTCGGTCCTCGCCCTGGACGTTGACGATGAGCGTCTGGCTGGTCTCGCGCTCGGGGTCGACCTTGATGTCGCCGGTGCCGACGCCGCCGGATTCGAGCGACTCGACGATGAACCGGCCGAAGGCGTCGTCGCCGATCCGGGCGGAGACCGAGACCGGCACGCCCAGCCGACCGAGCGCCATGCTCGTGTTGGCTGCGCCGCCGCCGATGTTCAGATAGAGCTGGTCGACCGCGATCAGCTCGCCGGGCTTCGGCATGTGCGAGATCGGCGGCGTGAGGTGGTCTACCAGGACCATCCCGGCGGAGACGACGGGGGGGCGGGGCGCGGGGGCGGCGGACGTCGACACGGCTGGAGACCCCTGGGAAGGAGGGCGGAAAGTTGCGGCCCCTCGTCGGGAGGCGCGGGATACGTCGTCCTCCACGCCGCCGAGGGGCGTCGAGGGCGGTTCCACGATACCAGCCGAAGCGTCCGCCGCAAGGCGCGACCCGTCGCCCCGCGATCGTCGGAGGTCAGACCACGACTCGGCGGGCCGCCCCGGACCCGATCGGTTCGGCCAGGGCTCGGGCCACCGCCCCGGCAACCTTGGCGCCCCCACGGCCGGAAGGCTCGATGGGCGACAGGATCGAGAAATCCGACGCCTCGGTGCAGATCAGACGGAGGTCGATCACCGTCAGGCCGGCTCGGAACGCCTCGCGCAGGATGATCTCGTTGAACAGCCGCAGGCCCGTCCGGTCGCCGCGCTCGAGCCCCGGGATCGCGTCGTACACGGTGCAGACGGCGGTCGGCAGGCCGCGTGCGAGCACGCCTTCCAGCATGTCCCGATACGCTTGCTGGAACGCGTCGGCCGCCTCGGCCAGCCGATCCAGGGCCTCCGAGACGGAGGCCACGGGCACGCGACGGAGCAGGCCGGCATGGCTGAGCGCGTCATTGCCCCCGGCGCTCACGACGAGGTGGGAGGCGTCTTTCGGCAGGGTTTCGAGCTGCCGGGCGACGTCGGAGGCGATCGAGCCGTCGACGGCCCGCAGCGACGCCTCCCAGCCGTCGGGTAGCGTCCGACGCAGGTGGTCGAGGACCGAGGGGCCGTCGGGGACGTACCGGGCGTTGTCGAAGATCGAATCGCCGAGCAGGACGACGTGGGCCATCGCGACGCATCTCTCGGATCGTTGGGAGGCTCCCGGAGGGGGGCCGAAAAGGGAGGCTTCTCGCTGGGCCCGATTGCGTGTCAGGCTACTCTTGATCGTCGTGATCTTCATCAGGCTCCGCGAGTTCTCGCTCCCAGGGCGAATCCGGCCGGGGACGCCACGCTTGCCAGCCTGGAGGTAGGTCGGCCAGTTCGGCGAGGCGTGGATCCCTCTCCACCAAAGTCCGCAAGCTCACCAGCAGGCCGTCGGCCACCTCGAAGGGGCCGCCGGCGAGGAATTGCCAGGATCCGTCCTCGGCGTCGCGGCAGACGAGCAGGATGGGCTCGTCCTCGTGGATGATCTGCCGGACCGTAAGGGCGGCGACATTCGGCGGGTCCGGGAAGGGCCAGTCGTTCATCCGATGATCCCCCGGCCCCGCAGCCCTTGGCGTTTCGAGAGAAAACCTGCGTGCTCGTGGGTGCTTGACCGGCCCGCAGGTGCAAGCAGGCCATGTTCGCCCGAAGCCGCCATACCCTCAACGTACCGATCTCGTACTCGCCGTGCAAAGCCCTTGCCCGACCCGCGAGGGGGGGACGGCGGAAGGTCCAAAAAAAACCGCCTCGGCGGGGCGTCCCCGGCGAGGCGGCTTGAGGGGCGAAGGGTTCGCGAATCGGCGTCAGCTCGGGTTGTCGAGCGACGCCACGACCTCGTCGCCTTCCGGGGCCTTGGCGGCCTCGGGCTCGACGTGGCCGGAGCGCTTGCCGATGAGCTGGGTGATCTCCGCCTCGGTGAGGACTTCCTTCTCGATGAGGGCCTCGGTCAGGCGTTCGAGTTCGTCGCGGTGTTGCTCCAGGAGGCCGTAGGCGTGTTCCTCGGCCTCGCGGAGGATCCGGGCGACTTCCTCGTCGATGATCTGCTGCATGTGCTCCGAGTGGTCGCGAGGCTCGGACATCTCGCGGCCCAGGAACGGGTTCTCCGAGCTGGACCGGAACGAGACCGGGCCGACGCGTTCGCTCATGCCCCACTGGGAGACCATCTTGCGGACGAGCCGGGTGGCCTGGTCCAGGTCCTGCGCGGCGCCGGTGCTGAGGTCGTCGTAGACCAGGCGTTCGGCGGCGCGGCCGCCCATCATCGTGTAGATGCGGGCCTTGATCTGGCTCTCGTTGTAGCTCACGCGGTCCTCCTCGGGGAGGAACTGGGTGACGCCCAGCGAGCGGCCTCGGGGGATGATGGTCACCTTGTGCACCGGGTCGGAGCGGGGGGTGAGCCAGCCGACGAGGGCGTGGCCGACCTCGTGGTAGGCGGTGGCCCGCTTGTCGCGGTCGGTGATGACCTCCTCGCGCTTGGCGCCGAGGATGACCTTGTCGAGCGCGGCTTCCAGGTCCTTGTCGTCGACGGCCGCCTTGTCCTCGCGGGTGGCGAGCAGGGCGGCCTCGTTGACGAGGTTGGCCAGGTCGGCGCCGCTCATGCCCACGGTGTTCCGCGCGATCCGCTCCAGGTCGACGTCCTCGGCCAGGGGGACGTTGCGGGCGTGGACCTTGAGGATCTCCAGCCGGCCCTTCTTGGTCGGCAGGTCGACGGTGACGTGGCGGTCGAACCGGCCGGGGCGGAGCAGGGCGGGGTCGAGGACGTCGGGCCGGTTGGTGGCGGCCAGGACGATGACGCTCTCGCTGGGGGAAAACCCGTCCATCTCGGTGAGGATCTGGTTGAGGGTCTGCTCGCGCTCGTCATGCCCGCCGCCGAGGCCCGCGCCGCGGACCCGGCCGACGGCGTCGATCTCGTCGATGAACAGGATGCAGGGGGAGTTCTCCTTGGCCGTCTTGAACATGTCGCGGACGCGGCTGGCGCCCACGCCGACGAACATCTGGATGAACTCGGACCCCGAGATCGAGTAGAACGGCACGCCCGCCTCGCCGGCCACCGCGCGGCCCAGCAGGGTCTTGCCGGTGCCCGGAGGGCCGACCAGGAGCACCCCCTTGGGGATCCGCCCGCCGAGGCGCTGGAACTTCTCCGGGTTCTTGAGGAACTCGACGATCTCCTGGAGTTCGGCCTTGGCGTTCTCAAGCCCGGCGACCTCCTCGAAGGTCGTCCGCTGCTTGGACTTGTCGTGCCGCTTGGCGGGGCTCTTGACGAAGCTGCCGAGGATGCCGCCGTCGAACTGGTCGCGCGCCCGCCGCATCATCAGATAGATGAAGCCGAGGATCAGGAAGGTGGGGAGCAGGAGCATCAGCCAGACCACGCCGGTGGCCTGGTTCGCCGGGCTGGGCTCGATCCGCACCCGCTCGGCCGGGGTCTTCCCCCCCTTGCGGAGCTTCTCGACCACCGGCTGGATGGAGTCTTCCGACGGGAAGTAGGTGATGAACTTCCGGACCTCGACCGCCGTGGTCGACGTCGGGGAGGGCTGGTACTCTCGGGCCTCGCGCAGCTCCCCGCGCACCTCGGTCCCCATGAGCGAGACGGACTTGATGTTGTCCTGATCGACCTGGTCCAGAAACCAGGGATTGTAGACGACGGAGGTCTCCGGCTTGGGGATGAACTGCCAGAAGATAAAGGCGAATCCCCCGAGGAGAATCACCCAGAGCCAGGGGGGCGTCGGGGGCCCGCCGGCGCCGTTGGGCTTGCGCGCGGGCGGCGGCGACGGCCGGCGCGGGGGCTCCTGCTGCTGAGGTCGGTTCTCCATGCGGTCTCACTCTATTGAATCAAGGCGGCGCGAAGGATACTACCGGGGGACACCCGTCCCGACACGACCGATTCGGGCGCAGCGGGCGACGTCGACCGACGGGCACTTCTGGAATTGTAGCGAAGATCGGGCGAAAGGTCAGGGGGTAGCGGCGGCGGAGGCCGAGCCGAACGCGAAGGCCGAGCAGGGATGCCCCATGACGAGGTCCGAGAACGCCTTCCGGCCGAGGTCGTCGCCCGCGGCTCCGGCGGCGACCATCAGCGGGATCAGATGCTCCTCGCGGGGGTGGGAGAACCGGCCGCCGGGGGCGGTCGCCCAGGCGTCGAGCCGGCTCCGGCGCTCGTCGGCCGAGGGGGCCTCGACGGCCTCGGTCAGCCACGTGTCGAAGCGGGCCGAATCCTCCTCCCCGCCGCCTGCGAAGAACGCCCGGAGGTTGTGGAAGCTCATCCCGCTGCCGACGATCAGGACTCCCTCGTCGCGCAAAGGCGCGATCGCCGCGCCGACGCGGGCGTGGAGGTCGGGGTCGAGCGAGCGGTCCAGCGACAGCGCGACGACCGGCACGTCGGCGTCCGGGAACGCCACCTTCAGCGGGACGAAGACGCCGTGGTCGAACCCCCGATCGGGGTCGACGGCCGCCGGCAGGCCCGCCCCGGAAATCAACTCGACGACCCTCGCGGCGAGCGTCGGGTCGCCGGGCGCGGGGTAGGTCAGCTGATAGGTGTGGGGCGGGAATCCGGAGTAATCGTAGATCAGGTCCGGCCGCCTGCCGCCCGACGCGCGGAAGCCGGCCGTCTCCCAGTGGCCGGAGACGATCAGGATGGCCCGGGGACGGACGCCGACCCGCTCCGGGACGCTCCGCAGCCAGGCCGCCAGGCGGTCCCAGGTGTCGCGTGGTCCCATCGTCCAGTCCATGAAGAAACAGGGGCCGCCGCCGTGGGGGATGAACAGGACCGGCATCCGGGGGGCGGAGGTATCGGCGGCCATGGGCTGCGGCTCCTGCGGTTCGTCGGGGATGGCGGGCTGCGACAGGCGGGCCCGGCCCGACCGCTTCATTGTAGCGAGGGCGTCAAAGCGGGCGGCGGGGCCGTCGAATCGCGGGGGCTTGGCGTCGTCGTCGGGCCGGGGGGCGGGTACGATGGATGCGAGCCCGTGGTGCGACGGGCATCCTTCGGTCGGTTCGAGAGGTTGGGGAGGCGTCGTTGAGACCTGGACGTGACGGCCTGGAAGCGATCCTGCGCGATTGCGGCGTGGAACTGAAGTCGGAGCCGCTCGATGCGCTCTGGACTTACCACCAGATGCTCCGCGCGGCGAATCCGGCCCTGAATATGACGCGGATCCACAACTTCGAGAACATGGTCCTGAAGCACTACGTCGACAGCCTGCTGGTGCTGGACTTCGTCGACCTCTCCTCGCCCCTGATCGACATGGGGACGGGACCCGGGCTCCCCGGCGTGCCGCTGAAACTCGCCCGACCGGACGTCCACATGATCCTCTGCGAGCCCCGATCGGCCCGCGCCGAGTTCCTGCGGGAAGTCTGCGAACGGCTCGACTTGCAGGGGACGGAAGTCTATGCGCACAAGCTGGGGCCGGACTACCCCGGGCAGGTGAAGGGCGTCATCACCCGCGCGGTGGCGTCGATCCCGGAGACCTTCGAGCGGGTCGCCGCGTGCATCGAGCCCGGCGGCCGGATGATCTTCATGAAGGGGCCCGGCTGCGACCCCGAGATCGAGGAGGCCGGGCGCGACTGGAAGGCCCAGTTCCGGCTCAAAGCCGACCACGCCTACACGATCCCCGGCACCACCCACGACCGCCGCCTGGTCGTCTACGAGCGGACCGACGCCGACCCGCCCCTCTCCGCGAAGGATGCCCCGGCGCGTGCCGCGAGGGCCTTCGAAGGGGTCGTCCGCGAGATCACCAGCGAATCCAACGCCACGTTCCGCCAGCTTTCCGACCTGCTCACCGGCCGTGGCGTCCGCAAGCACGGCCAGGCGATCCTGTCGGGGCCGAGGATCACGGCCGAGGTCGCCGAGCGGTTCCCCGACCGCGTCGTCGGCTGGATCACCGACGCCGAAGGGGCGCCTCCGGCCGATTCCTCCTGGACCTGGCACCGCCTTTCCGGCCCCCTGTTCAAGACTCTGGACGTGGCCGGCACGCACGCCCCCCTCTTGCTGGTGGAGGCGCCCGGAATCGCGCCCTGGTCCGACGCCGAGCCCTGGCCCAAGGGCTGCAACTTGTTCGTGCCGTTCCAGGACCCGGAGAACGTCGGCGCGGTGATCCGCTCTGCGGCGGCGTTCGGCGTCGCTCGCGTCGTCCTGCTGCAAGAGGCCGCGCACCCGTTCCACCCCCGCGCCAGCCGCGCCGCGGGCCCGGCCCTGTTCCAGACCGAGCTGACGGCGGGGCCGTCGATCCGCGACCTGACCTCGACGACGCACCCCTTGATCGCTCTCGACGCGACCGGCGAGGAACTGGACGCCGAGCCGTTCCCGGAGACCTTCGGCCTGGTGGTGGGCGTCGAAGGCCCCGGCCTGCCCGAGTCCCTGCGTCGCGGCCCCAAACGCCGCATCCCGATCGCGGAGGGCGTCGAATCCCTCAACGCCGCCACGGCGACCGCCATCGCCCTCTACGCCTGGTCGCGACGGGCGCGAGGTTGAAGCCTGCGGGTCGCGCTCAGGCTTTGCGCGCCTCGTGGACGAGGTGGGGGAGTTCCGGGAGGATGATCTTCGTCATGGCCAGCTCGACGGCCGCGCGTGAGCCGGGCATGACGAGGAGGACCGTGCGGCCCATCAGCCCCCCCACGGCGCGGCTGAGAATGCAGGCGGGGCCGATCTCGGCGTAGCTGAGCATGCGGAACAGCTCGCCGAAGCCGGGCAAGGGCCTGGTCAGGAGGGCGGAGACGGTCTCGAACGTCCGGTCGCGCGGGCTGATCCCGGTGCCGCCGGTGACGAGGATCGCGTGGACGTCGGGCTCGCCGGGCCCCGGCCGCGACTGGGCCTCGAAGAAGGCGCGCTGGTCCTCGGGTTCGTCGGGGACGATCGCGCGGGCGATGATTCGGTGCCCGGCCGCCTCCGCCAGTTGCACGATCAGCGCGCCCGAGGAATCCGTGGCAGTCGTCCGCGTGTCCGACACGGTCAGCACGGCCAGGTTCAGCGAGGACGGCGCGTCGGCCCGATGCTCGGCGACGGACGGGCTGATGCTCATTGCGATCTTCCTTGATGCGTCCGGGCGGGTCGGTTCAGGCGAGGATCGGCCGGACGACCTGGCCGTGGACGTCGGTGAGGCGGAAGTCCCTGCCGGCGTAGCGATAGGTCAGCCGCTCGTGGTCAAAGCCGAGGAGGTGGAGGATCGTGGCGTGGAGGTCGTGCACGCTCACCGGGTCCTCGACGGCCTTGAAGCCGAACTCGTCGGTCGCGCCGTGGACCGTCCCCCCCTTGACGCCGCCGCCGGCCATCCAGACGGAGAATCCGTAGTGGTTGTGGTCGCGGCCGAGGGCGGCCTTGCCGCCGGCGTTCAACTCGACGGTCGGCGTCCGGCCGAACTCGCCCCCCCACACGACCAGGGTGTCCTCGAACATCCCGCGCTGCTTGAGGTCGGCGATCAGGGCGGCGATGGGCTGGTCGATGTCGTTGGCGTGGCTGCGGTGGTTGGTCGCGATGTCGGCGTGGTCGTCCCAGGGCTGGCCGGCGCCGTGCCAGAGCTGGACGTAGCGGACGCCGCGCTCCAGCAGACGGCGGGCGATGAGGGTCTGCCGGCCGTGGACGGTGTCGCCGTACATCTCGCGGACGTAGGGCGGCTCGCGGTTCACGTCGAAGGCGTCGGCGGCCTCCATCTGCATGCGGAAGGCGGTCTCGAACGACTGGATGCGGGCGTCGAGCCGGGGGTCGGGCCGCTGGCGGTGGTGCTCGGCGTCGAGGGTCTTGAGCAGGTCGAGCTGCCGGCGCTGGGCCTCGCGCGAGGCGTGCGGGCTGCGGACGTTCTCGATGAGCTTGTCGACGTCGCGGTGCTTGGGGTCGATGAACGTCCCCTGGTAGACGCCGGGGAGGAAGCCGGAGCCCCAGTTCTCGGCGTCCTTGATCGGGTAGCCGTTGGGGCACATGGCGATGAACCCGGGGAGGTTCTGATTCTCCGTCCCCAGGCCGTAGAGCACCCACGCCCCGACGCTCGGCCGCGCCATGACCGAGTCGCCGCAGTTCATGAGCATCAAGGAGGGCTCATGGTTCGGAACCTGCGCGACCATCGAGCGGATCACGGCGATGTCGTCGGCGTGCTCGGCCGTCCTGGCGAACAGCTCGGAGATTTCCAGGCCGCTCTCGCCGTACCGGCGGAACTTGAACGGCGAGGGGAACGCCGCGCCGGTCTTGCGCTCGGTCGTCAGGTTGATCGGGATCGGCTTGCCGTCGTATCGCGCGAGGGCCGGCTTGGGGTCGAAGGTGTCGACCTGGCTGGGGCCGCCGTTGAGGAAGAAGTGGATGACGCGCCTGGCCTTGCCGGGGAAGTGCGGCGCCTTCGAAGCCAGGAACCCGCCCGGCGCGGCGTCGGCGGCGAGCGCCCCGTCGTCGGACAGGACGCCCCCGAGCCCCAGCGCCCCGAGCCCCAGCGCGGAGCGCTGGAGGAGGGAGCGTCGGCTGAACAGCGGACCCTGGCGAAGTTCGTCACTCATCGGTGGTCTCCTCTCAATCGACGAAGGCGAACTCGTTGGACATCAGGAGGACCTGGGCCAGTTGCTCCCAGGGGCCGAGCTCACGGACGGCCTGGCGGGTGAAATCACGACTGGCGCTCCAGTCGGCGGTCGCCGTCGGGGGCTCGGCGCGGACGACGCGGATCGAGGGGGCCCAGAGGTGGTCGTCGCTGTTCAGGATGTCGCGGACGTCGACCACGAAGTCGATCGTATCGCCCGGCTCGACGGTCAGCGAAGGGACCGAGAAATCTTCGGAGCGGCCGTGGGCGGTGGCCGTCTTGATCACGCCCTGTCGGCCGTGGACGATCCAGCCCCGCACGCCGTCGCCCACCGTCTTCTCGTGGACCAACGTCGACGACACAGCGACCTCGCCGCGGATCGGCGAGGTCCAGCGCCGGAAGATCGAACGGGCGAGGTCGTCGCCGGGGTGGCCCCCTTCGGCGGTGATCCGGGCCCAGCCGAGTTTGGCGTCGGGCCAGGAAGGCCCGCCCCCCCAGCCTGCGCCGTCGAAGTGGGGCAGGGGGGTGAAAGCCTTCACGTTCGGCCCCGACGCGGGATCGACCGGGCCGTAGCCGTAGCTCCAGGCGAGCGTCTCGGGGGCCGGCGCGGGGGAGGCGTCGTCTGACGACGATGCGATGAAGGCGACGGCCGCGGCCCCCTGCTCGGGCGTTGGATCGCGCTGGTAGAGGCGACGGTAGAGCGCCCGCACGGCGGCCTCGGGGCCGTCCTTGGGCAGCTTCGCGGCGATAGCTCGGGCGCGGTCGGCGACGAACGGGTGGTTGAGGGCGAAGAGGGCCTGTTGGGCCACCGTGGTCTCGCTGCGGGTCGGCGTGTGGAGGTCCGGGTTCGCGAAGTCGAACGTCCGGAAGACCTCGGGGAGGAACTGGCGGTCGACCAGGCCGTAGAGCGTCCGGCGCCGGTTCGGCGGGCCGTCGAACAGCGCAGCGGCCCGGCCCCCCATTCGGTCTTCCAACTCGCCGGAGGCCGTCAGCAGGGAATCGCGGAACTCCTCGAAGGTGAGCCGGTGCGGGTTCGTCCGCCAGAGGAGCCGGTTCTCCGGATCCGTCAACTGGGCTCGCGCGAGGGACTCGGGGTCGGCGGGCCCGTCGGAGCGGCGACGGTAGGCGGATGAGACGAGGATCAGGCGATGGACGGCCTTGGTGCTCCAGCCTCGTTCGACGAGGCGGCTCGCCAGCCAGTCGAGCAGCTCGGGGTGGCTGGGGGGCTCGGCGCGGATGCCGAAGTCGCTGGGGGTGCGCACCAGGCCGGCACCGAAATGCCGCGCCCAGATCCGGTTCACCCAGACCCGAGCGGTCAGGGGGTTGGACGGGTCGACGATCGCCTTCGCAAGTTCGAGCCGTCCGCCCCCCTGCGTGAACGGCTTCGCATCCGGGCCGGCGACGACCTTGAGGAACCGCCGCGGGACCTGATCGCCGAGGGTCGCCGGATTGCCCCGGCGGAAGATGTGAGGCTCGGCGATCTCGTCGCGGTCGACCACCGCGACGGCGAACGGCGGGGCGGCGGGCCGGATCAACCAGCGGTCGACGTCGCCCTGAAGCTTCCACATCGCGTCGATCGTGCCGGTGTCGAAAAAGAACTCCGTGGAGACGATCGGCTCGTCGGGCACGACGCACGGGGAGTCGTCGGCGTGGAGGACTCGTCGGAGGGCCTCGGAATCGGCGTCGGGCAGGGCGGTCGCGCCGGGGGAAGCCTGGAGGGCCGCCCGCCACTCGGCGTCGACCTCGGCGAACAGCCGGGCGTAGCGTTCGGCGGCCTCGCGGATCGTCGCAGGGGGTGCGGCGAAGGCCGACGCGACGCGGGCGTTCAGCCCCACAGCGCCGGGACTGCTCAATTCGGCGAGGACGCCAGGGGCCTCGGCGGTGAAGTCGGCTTCGGGGATCGCGGCCAGGCGTCGCCAGGGGCGGAAGATCGGATCGTCGGCCTTGGCCCGGCCTGCCAGGAACGTCTCCCAGCGTCGGGCGAAGGCGGGCACGATGTCGTCCTTGCCGACGATCACGTCGAAGCCTTCCTGGGGGACGCTCGCCATGTCGAGCTGCACGAGGAGGTAGTCGGCGACCTTCCCCCGTGCCCGTTCCGAGGCCGTCGCACGGCTGGCGGCCATGCCGTCGCGGAGGGCGTCCCGACGCTTGTTCAGCTCGGCCTCGAACGCCTCGCGCTCCGCGCCCTCGAGCGACGGCTCGCCGATCCGCGCCAGCCGCTCGGTGCAGTTCATGAAGACGCCGTAGAGCGAGTAATAATCGGCGGTGGGGATCGGGTCGAACTTGTGGTCGTGACACCGCGAGCAGGCGACGGTCAGGCCCATCGTCCCCCGGGTGACGACGTCGATGCGGTCGTCGATCACGTCGCGGGCCACGCCGAGGAACCGCCGACCGACCGTCAGGAATCCCATGGCCGCGAGCGCGGGGTCGCCGTCGGACTCGGCCTGCTGGTCGGCCGCGATCTGCGCGACGAGGAAGCGGTCGTACGGCATGTCGTCGTTGAACGCCTTGACGACCCAATCGCGATACGCGGGCGCCTGGACCAGGAACCGCTCCTCGCGGGCGTAGACGTAGCCCTTCGTGTCCGAGTACCGCGCGACGTCCAGCCAGAGCCGCCCCCACTGCTCGCCGTACCGCTTCGAGGCCAGCAGGCGGTCGACGAGCTTTTCGTAGGCGTCGGGGTCGGGGTCGGCGGCGAACGCCTCGACCTCCTCGATCGTCGGCGGCAGGCCGGTCAGGTCGTAGGAGAGGCGGCGGATCAGGGTGCGGCGGTCGGCCTCGGGGGCCGTCGCGATCGACGCGGCGTCGAGCCCGGCCTGGATGAAGGCGTCGACCGGGGTGCGGACCCGGTCCGGGTCGGGGGCGGCCGGGACCGGCGGGTCGACGACGGGCTGGAACGCCCAGTGCCGCGCCCAGGTTTCCTGGCGGGTCGCCACGGCCGGCGATCCGGCCTCCGGCCAGGGCGCGCCGGCGGCGATCCAACGCTCCAGCGCGGCGATCGCCTCGGGGGGGAGCTTCCCCTTGGGGGGCATCTTGAGATCGCCCGTCTGCCGGACGGCCTCGATCAGCAGGCTCTCGCCGGGATCGCCGGGGACGACGGCCGGGCCGGTGTCGCCCCCTTCGATCAGCGCCGCGCGGGCGTCGAGCCGCAGGCTCCCCTTCTGCTTCTCGGGGCCGTGGCAAGACTGGCAGCGCTCGACCAGCAGGGGGCGGATCTCGGTCTCGAAGACGTCGTCCCCCCGGGCGGGGCTCGCGGTCAGGGCCAGTACGAGGCCCGCCCAGGCGAGGACCTTCAGCCGATCGGCGGTCATGGCTCGCCCTCTGAATCCTGAGGCGTCGGGTCGTCCATAGGTCATGTCCAAATTGTATTCAACATCCCTCCAGCCCGCAACGGACGGGCGGCGCGGCGAGGCGACGCCTCCCCCTCGCCGTCGCCCCAGCTTGCCCGCTGTGAAGCAGAAGCCTGAACGAAGGCTCGACGAGGATCGCATCGAAGGTTGCCGAGGCGTAACGACCGCCTCTACAATAAGGAAAGTTCGGGCGTGGGGAGGGTCGGCGCGGTCGTCGAAGGAAAGCGAGGTCGACATGGGTCGCGGAACGCTGGGTGTCGGTCTCTCGCTCCTCCTCTCGGCGGCGATCGGGTCCGTCCGGGCCGACGTGATCGTTCTGCGGGGGGGCGGCCAGGTTCAGGGCAAGGTCGTTCCGGACCCGGACGCGAAGAAGGGGGAGCGCGTGCTGGTGGTCCTGCCGAAAGGGAAGACGCCGCTGGCGCTTCGCAAGGACCAGATCCTGGAAGTCCATCCCAGGCCCGGCCCGCTCGACGAATACGCGGCGAGGCGCGAGAAGCTCGCGGCGACCGCCCAGGCGGAGTACGACCTGGGCGCCTGGTGCGAGGGCCACGAATTGCCCGACCTGGCCGAAGTCCACTACGAAGCCGCGCTCCTCCGCGACCCGGATTTCGCCGACGCCCGCGTGAAGCTCGGCCACGTCGAGCGGGACGGCCGATGGCTCTCGCCCGACGAGCAACGCAAGGAGCAGGGGCTGGTCCTGCACAAAGGGCGGTGGGTGCCGGAGGACGAGAAGGCGAGGGACGACGAGCAGGCCCAGAACTCGGCCGGGTACGCCTCATGGGTGCGCCGGATCAAGCTGCTCGTGCAGGGCGTGCGGTCCGACGACCCGGCCCGCCGCCGCGAGGCCGAGGGCCAGCTCCTGGAGCTGCGCGACCCGGAGGCCGTCGGCCCGCTGGTCAAGGTGCTGGGCTCCGAGGCCGACGACCTCCGCACCCTCCTGGCTCAAGTCCTGGGCGAGATCCCCGGCGAGGCCGCCGCGCGGGCGCTCGTGGATCAGCTCCTGGGCGAATCCGAGGACGCCGTGCGGGACGTGGTGCTCGAACGCCTCAAGCCCCGTGAGGAGCCGATCGTCCCCAAGCGGCTGGCCCGGGCGCTCCGGTCGTCCGACGTCCGGGTGATCAATCGCGCCGCCTGGGCGCTGGGGAGGCTCGACGTCTATGCGGCCGTCCCGAAACTGCTGGACGTGCTGATCACGTCGGAGGAACGGATGGTCCTGGTCCCCCCGGCCGGCCCAACCTATCCCAACACCGGCTACAACCCGCTGATCGCCTACAACGGCAGTTCGGCCGCGTACATGACGGGGCCGGTCGTCGGGCCGGGCGCGGTGGCGTACGGGGCTTACGTCGTCCCGAACACCATCGGGCTCGACCCGTTCAACGGCGGCGCGCCGATCAGCGCGGGGAACGGCCTGGGGTACAGCGGCACGGTCGGGGCGGACCGGGGCCCGCAGCCCGCGCTGATGACGTTCACCTCGCGGAACGTCGAGGTCCTCGCGGCCCTCAACCGGCTCACCGGCCAGGACTTCGAGTACGACGTCCCGCGATGGCGGTCGTGGGTCGCCCGATCCTTCAACCCTCGCCCCGCCCCCGCCCGCCGCGTCCCCCAGCCGTGACTTGATCGATCGGCGGCCCCGGAGTACCATCCGGGCGAGGATTCAGGGACGAGGGAGGCGGCGTTGATCGAGGTGGACGCGGACGCGGGGACGGATTCCGACTATGACGCCGAGCGACTCCGCCTGATCCGCGAGGTCCGCCAGCGGCTGGAGTCGCTGTCGCGCGCCGGGGTCGAGACGATGCCCAGATCCCCGGAGCGCGCGCCCGTCCCGCGCCCGGTGGTCGCGGAAGCCGCCGTCGCCGCCCCCCGGCCGGTGGTCGAGGTCAAGGTCGAGGCGCCGGCCCCGGCCGCCCCGACGCCGCCCCCGGTCGAAGCCCGACCCGAGCCCTCGTCGAAACCGAAGGCGACGCCGACGACCAGGCCGAAGCCCTCGCCCGCCTCGGTTCCGCAGCAGCCGATCGCGGCGGTGGGATCGCTGTTCGGGGCGGTCGAATTCAAGTCGCCCTACGTCGAGCCGGCGGATCGCGCCGAGGCGCTCGCGGTGCTAGCGGCGGAGGTCGCGGGGTGCGTCCGGTGCCCGAGCCTGGCGGCCTCCCGGACCCAGACCGTGTTCGCCGACGGCAGCCCCACCGCGCGCCTGATGTTCATCGGCGAGGCCCCGGGAGCCGACGAGGACCGTCTCGGCGTCCCGTTCGTCGGCAAGGCCGGGCAGCTCCTCACGGACATGATCACCAAGGGGATGGGCCTGCGACGGGAGGACGTCTACATCGCCAACATCCTCAAGTGCCGCCCGCCCGAGAACCGCGACCCCACGCCCCAGGAATCGTCGAACTGCTTCCCGTACCTGGAACGCCAGATCGAGATCGTCCGGCCCGAATACCTCTGCCTGCTGGGCCGGGTCGCCGCCGGTACGCTGCTGAACACCGCGCTCAGCATGGGCCGCCTCCGGGGCCGCTGGCACCGGGTCTTCGGCATCCCCGCCGTCGCGACCTACCACCCCGCCTACCTCCTCCGCACCCCCGCCGCCAAGAAGGACGCCTGGGAAGACCTGCAAATGCTCATGCGAGCCATGGGCCTGGTGACGCCGAAGAAGAAAGGCTGAGCGCCTGCCCAATCGGGCCGTCGGCGAGACCGAACGATGCCCTTCGCCCCTGGCTCGGGAAGGTGGCCCGAAGGGCCGGAAGACACGCAACACAGCCGTCGGCGTTTCAAGCGGCCGGATCGCGGATCCCGGCGGCTCTCGTGCTGGCCTCCCCCTCATCTGACGCCTTCGGCGTCTGTCTTCCCCCGCGAGGGGGGAAGACCGTAGAGGAGGCCGTCGGCGATCCGAGTCCGAGCCGTAACGTTTTTCCCCCCTGGCGGGGGAAGGTGGCCCGCAGGGCCTGATGAGGGGGGGACGAGCACCAGGACTGTCGGACTTTCAAGCGGCCGGATCGCGAATTCCGATGGGAGAAAGCGTGGGAAGTCCGGCCCGTCGACCTGGTGTGACGGGCTCTGGGCCGCTCCCTGCGCCCGCCCGATTCAGGCGACGCCCGCGAGGCGTTCGAACTCGTCCTCGTCGAGGATGGGGACGCCGAGGGTGCGGGCCTTGTCGATCTTGCTCCCGGGGTCGGCGCCGGCGAGGACGAAGCCGGTGGACTTGGAGACGGAGCCCGTCACCTTGCCTCCCAGGCTCTTGATGAGGGTCTCGGCCTCCGCGCGCGATCGCTTCGGCAGGGTGCCGGTCAGGACGAACGACTTGCCCAGGAACGGGAGGTCGTTCGAGGTCGCCGCGACCGGCGTGTAGGGCTGGGGGTCGACGCCGAGCGCCGTCAGCTCGTCGAGCAGGCGCTGGTGGTCGGGGTCCTGGAAGAACTCGTGGACGCTGGCGGCGACGACGGCGCCGACCTCGGGGACGGCTTCCAGGTCGGCGAGGCTGGCGTTTCGAAGGTCGTCCAGGGTGCGGAATCGGGTCGCGAGGACTTCCGAGGTCCGCACGCCGACGTGTCGGATCGCCAGGCCGTTGATGAGGCGGTCGAGGGTCTTGCGCTTGCTCTGCTCGACGGCGGCGGTCAGGTTCTCGGCCGATTTCTCCCCCATGCGTTCGAGCTCGGCGAGGGTGGCCGCGTCGAGCCGGTAGAGGTCGGGGAGGCTCCGCACCAGGTTCTGGGTCACGAGCTGGTCGACGAGCTTGTCGCCGAGCCCTTCGATGTCGAGCGAGTCGCGGTGGGCGTACTGGCGGAGCCGTCGTTCGATCTGCTTCGAGCAGGCGGAGGGCTTGTTCGAGCAACGGTAGTCGACCTCGCCGGGATCGCGGACGACCGGGGCCTCGCAGCTCGGGCAGTGGTCGGGGAAGACGTATTCGACCTCCTCGCCGGTACGGGCCTCGACCTCGACGCGGACGACCTGGGGGATGATCTCGCCCGCCTTCTGGACGACGACCGTATCCCCCTCGCGCACGTCCTTGCGGCGGATCTCGTCGGCGTTGTGGAGGGTGGCCCGCTTGACGGTCGTGCCGGCGAGGCGGACGGGCTCCAGCTCGGCGACGGGGGTGAGCTTGCCGGTCTTGCCGACCTGCACGGTGATCTTGGTGACCTTCGTGATCGCCTGCTCGGCCTCGTACTTGAAGGCGATCGCCCAGCGGGGCGACTTGCTCCGCGCGCCTAGCCGATTGCGCTGGCCGAGGTCGTCGACCTTGACGACGAGGCCGTCGGTCTGGAAATCCAGCGTGTTGCGACGGCTCTCCCAGACTCGGGCGTGCTCGATCACCTCGTCGATCGAGTCGTACCTGGCGATGTGCGGGCTGACGGGGAAGCCCAGGGCCTCCAGACGCTTGAACACGTCGTAGAACGAGGTCTCCACGAACCCTCGGGATTCCCCCAGGCCGTGGCCGATGAACCGCAGCCGACGCTGGGCGCAGAGGCGGGAATCCAGCAGCTTGAGCGAACCGGCGGTCGAGTTCCGGGGATTCTCGAACGGCTTGTCGCCGGCCGCCTTGCGGATCTCGTTGAGGCGGGCCAGCTCGGCGTTGGTCATGTAGACCTCGCCCCGGACCTCCAGGATCTCGGGGGCCTCGCCCTTGAGGGTCAGGGGGATTTCGCGGACGGTGCGAAGGTTGGCGGAAACGTCGTCCCCGCGCTCGCCGTCGCCTCGGGTCGCCCCCAGGACGAACCGCCCGTGCTCATAGCGGACCGAGACGGCCACCCCGTCGACCTTCAGCTCGACGAGGTAGCGGACGACCTCGTCGGCGTTCAGCCCGCGACGGACCCGCGCGTCCCACTCGCGGACCTCGTCGAAGCTGTAGGTGTTGTCGATCGAGAGCATCGGCGCGGCGTGGACGACCGTCGCGAACTGGGACAGGGGCGCCCCGCCGACGCGCTGGGTCGGGCTATCCTCCGAGACCAGTTCGGGATGCGCGGATTCGATCGCGATCAGCCGCTCCATCAAGCGGTCGTAATCCCGGTCGCTGATCTCGGGCGCGGCTTCCAGGTAATAGAGCCGGTTGTGTCGCTCGATTTCGGCGCGGAGCGTCTGGACCTCGCGCGTCGGGTCGTCCATGGTCATCGGCTGGGCCTCCCTTCCCAGCCATTTTATCGGATCGAAGGGCCCCCGACGATCAGGGGGAAGCCTCCTCGGGTTCCGCGGCCGGCGCGTCCGCCTTGGGGAGAGGAGGGGCGGCGGCGGCCGGCTCGGGGGCCGGGGGGTCGGCCGGGGCCGTCTCGACGAGCCGACGCTCGACGACGTTCGCGTAGTTGAGGAGGGCGTCCCGCATCGCCCGGATCATCTCCAGCGGCTGATTTTCAAACGTCGGCGGCGGGGGCATCTGCGCGGGCCCCGTGGGCGCGAGGTTCTGGGGCATCCCGGTGTAGGGGACCAGCCGCCGCGGGTTGGCGATCCAGTGCCTCAGGTACTCGGGGCGGAAGCGGTTGGCGACCTGCCGGAGCTCCGGGCCGTGGACGACGTCGACGGCGCTCTCGTCCGGCTTGTACGGGCCGACGGCGTGGCACTGGATGCAGGGCGAGCCCTTCGCGGCCATCATCGCGTAGCCCGCGTCCAGGTAGTTCGGGTGGACCTTCTCGCGCTCGACGACGTAGCCCTGGAGCTGGTGCAGGATCGTCTGGTAGGGGAATTCCACCCCGTCGACCGCGGCGAAGTAGTTCGCCAGCTGCTCGGTCTCGCGGCCGACGCTCCGGTAGTGGTAGCGGGGCATCCGCAGCTGGGCGGCGGGCCGGATCGCATAGGGGTCCTTCAGGTAGAGCGACGTCCAGGAGGTCTGGACCTTGAGCCCCTCGCGGATCAGAGGGGGGGGAAGACGGTTCCAGAAGGAGTCGAACGGCTTGCCGGTCTCCTCGGCCTGATAGGCCGCGTAGAGCCAGGCGAAGCCGCCGCCGCGGGCCGGCTCGACCTGGATCCGGGTCCGGTCGAACGTCAGGATGTCGCCGACGTTGAAGGTGTAGCCCCGTATGACGACCGGCTTCCAGACCTGCACGCTGATCTCGTCGTCCAGCTCGTCCACCGGCATGGCCTCGACCTCCACGGCCGAGCCGTCGTCCGGGCCGACCGCCAGCGAGGCCTCGATGGACTCGTCGTCGAGCTTCAGCGCCGGGTCGTGAGTGGTGGCGACGAGCAGGTCGGGCGAGAAGTCGGAGGCTCGGGCGTTGTAGGAGGCCCGCAGGTTGGTGCGGAAGGCGGGGAGGGCGTCGGCGACGGCCGTACCGGCGGCGATCCGGTACCTCGGCATCTCCATGACGTGGCAGCCGGCGCACTGATAGCGGTCGAGGATCTTGACCCCCTCGGCGCGGGCGATCTGGGCCTCGTCGTAGTGCGTCCGCGCGACGTACCTCGGGTGGACGCGCTCGCCGGTGAGGCCGAGGACGAACGTCATCACCTCCTCGACGGCCTCGGGGTCGTCGGCCCAGGCGAACTGGGGCATCCGCAGGCGATCATCCCACGCCTTGTAGAGCGGGTCCCGCTTCAGGTGGTCGTAGCTCCGGGGCCGGTGGAGCTTCTGGAACAGGAAGCCGACGCGGGAGCGCTCGGCGATCTGGTCCTGGTAGAAGGGGTCCACGCCGTCGCGACGGCCCAAGGCGTCGGCGCGATGGTCCTGGAGGAAGTCGTCGACGTGGCCGAAATCGAGCTGGGCGAGGCTCTTGGAGCCCCAGTCGCTGAGGGCGACGCCGATCGGCTTGGCGTCCTCGAAGCCGGGGACGTCGTGGCAGCCGAAGCAGCCCAGGCGGCCGATGGTCTTCTCGCCGAGGAACAGCAGCTTGTCGTCGGCCGGCAGCCCGGCGACGAACGACTCGACCTCGCCGAGCGGTACGCCGACGGCCTTGCCGTCCTTGAGGTAGCCCCCTTTCTTGACGTACAGCCGGACCAGTTCGTCGACGGCGTCGCGCACCGGGGGTGCGTCGGCCGGCGGGGCTTCGACCTTGGCGGGCCAGCCGCCGGGGACTGACTGGAGCCAGGCGGCGACGTCGGCCGCCTCCTGCACCGAGAGCTGCAAGTCGGGCATGAGGCTCTCGGGGTCGTGGGCGCCGGGGTCGATCAGCCAGCTCGCGAGCCACGCCTGGCCTTGTTCGTCCGAGGGGAACTTGGCGGCGACGTTGACCAGGTTCGGCCCCAGTTCGGCCATCGCGTGCGATCGCGCGGACTCGGGAAAGATGGAGGGGTCGAACGTCTGGTCGACGTCCGGTTTGTAGGTCGGGTCGACGGCCTTGCGATCGCGGAGGGCGACTTCGTTGTCGGGGCCCTCGGTGCGATACGGGCGATGCTGGTGGCAGGCGAGGCAGCCCTTCTGGAGGAACGTCTCCTTGCCGCGATCGGGGTCGGGCTCCTCGGCGGGAGTGGGGGTCTCGACGGCGGATTCGCTCTTCGCGAGCAGGTAGCGGACCATGCCGTGGACCTCGGCGTCGGCCTTCGCGGCGTCGCCGGGCAGGTCCTCGGAGAGCCCGTAGTAGCGCGGCATGCGGGTGTCGGGGCGGAAGGCGTGGGGGTCCTTGATCCAGCGGAAGAGCCAGTCGGGCGAGACCTTGGAGGCCAGCTTGCGGAGGCTCGGGCCGACCCTGGATTCGTCGGCGAAGTTCGGGCCGGGCGATTCGCCGCCGCCGATCTCATGACAGCCGAAGCAGCCGTAGCTGGCGATCCGCCGACGCCCGGCCTGGAGCCTGGACGCCTCGGGGACGTCGGTGACGTCCTGGTGGCACTTGAGACAGCTCGACTCCGCGAACCGCGAGGGGAGCATGGGAAAATCCCAGTGTTCCGCGTGCGCCCAGCCGTGATCCTTGCGCCAGCGGGCGGCCTCGGCGGGGTCGTCCGGGGTGTGGGCGGCGTTCGCGAAATCGACGCCCGAGCCCTGGCCGCCGTGGCAGATGGTGCAGCCGAATTCGTGGATGGGGTGGGGGCCGTTGGGGTCGAGGAAGAGCCCCGCCTTCACGGGCTTGCCCCGGCCGTCGACGGCCGTCGCCCCGTGGTCGAGCGACGGATGGGACGCGAAGACAGGCGGGGTGGGACGGCCTTCGGCGTCGAGATCGTATCCGGGGCGGTCGATCCCCTGGTGGCAGGTGGTGCAACGGTCCTGGCGGGGGACGTCCTTGAAGTTGTAATCGATCGTGAGCTGGGGGAGGGTGATCTGCTCGATCTTCGTCGGCGAGGCGGCCATGTCGACGCCCGGCAGGCCGCGCAGCCAGGCCTGAACGCCGAAGTTGCGGGCCTCCTTCTGCTCGATCACGCGGCGGATGCGGTCCACCTCGCGGGTGAGCCGGGCCTGCTCCAGCTTGAGCGACTCGATATTCCCGCCGAGGGCCTCGCGCGCGGCCTGCGCGGTCGCGAGGGCGGCCTGCGCCTCCTGGTCCTCGCGCGCCAGGTCGGCGAGCCGGCGCTCCGCCTCGGCGACCTCGGCGTCGAGGAAGTCGCGAGCCCGGCGGGACTCGCCGCGTTCGATCATGCCGTCGTAGACCGTGCGGAGGCTGTCCAACTCGGCCTGCTTGAATCGCCTGGCCTGGCTGGAGCGCTCGGCCTTGCCGCCCAGACGCTTCAACTCGTCGTCGGCCGCGACCAGCTCGGACGCGCGGCGGCGGGATTCCTCCTCGGCCTCGCGGAGCTTCGCCCGGACCTGCTCGATCTCGGCCTTCCGCTCGTCGGTCCGGCCCGCGAGCTTCTCGGCCTCGAGCGCCTTGAGCTTGGAGGACTCCAGCCGCTGGAAGTCGCGCTGCACGCGCTTCCAGGGGCGGTCGTGGTCGGCCGCGATCATCCAGACGACGGCGGCGAGCAGGCCCACGGACGTGACCGCGAAGATGCGGTGGAGCGTGGGCTGGCTGCGGTAGGTTTCGTCGGCGGAAGGCATGGCGGGGCTTCCTTCGGACGTCGGCGGTCGCGGCGTCGCGGGGGGGCGGAGGAGAGGAGGGCTTCGCGGCTTCGCGTCAGATGTTGAATCCGGGGATGGCGATCAGGTATTTGAGATTCAGAGTCCAGCGGAGAATCATCTTGAGCGGCAGTCCGGCCATCAGCAGAAGCAGGACGACCATCACCACCGCCCGCGTCCGGCCGGACTTCTCGGTGTAGCTCTTGAAGACCGTCCGCAGCAGCAGCGGCGGCAGGGCCAGCAGGTACAGGGCCAGGATCAAGAGCCCGGGGGCCTCCCGCACGAGCGCCCACGAGGGCTTCGCCCGTCCAAGGCCCCGCACCCATACGAGGTCCGACAGGTCCACGTTGTTGAGGGGGTCGACCTTGTGGGGGTCCCACCGCTCGAAGGGGCCGAAGAAGTTCCAGTTCGGACCCCGGAGGAACGTCCCGAGCACGATCAGGACGATCCAGAGGACCAGGAAGCCGTACTGGAAGACGACGTAGGCGAACGGCCGGGCCGCGATCGTATAGTATCCCGCGCCTTCCTTGTTCGAGTCCAGGTACGGGATCGCGCACAGGCCGACGATGATCAGGACCGGGAACGCGACGCCCGCCAGCCAGGGGTCGAAGTAGACGAGCATCTCCTGGAGCCCGAGGAAGTACCAGGGCGCCTTCGACGGGTTCGGGGCCTCGGTCGCCTTGGCCGGCTGCTCCAGGGGGGCGGGGAGGGCCACCGCCCAGACGATCAGGAAGAGGGTCAGGCCGATCATGCAGATCAGCTCGGTGTACACCAGGTCGGGCCAGGTCAGCACCTTGCCGGGCTCCAGCTCCTCCAGCACCGGGAGGTCGGCCTCGCGGCGGGCGTCGTTGATCACGGCCCGACGGAGGGCCAGCCAGGTGAAGCCGGACACCAGGACGATCATGCCGACGATCGGGACGTTGTCGGGCTTGGCGACGATCACCCGGAAGTCGGCGTCGGTGAGGCTCAGGCCGAAGGCGAGGAGCGACAGGTTCACGATCCCGAAGGCGACGAGCGCGCCGGCGAAGATTCGGCGGAAGGCGAAGAGGGCCGTGAGCAGGAGCGTCGCCCCCAGGAAGAACGTGGTCGGCCGGGCCGCCCAGTCCACCCCCGCGCGTACGAAGCTCGGCAGGACGATCTCGCCCTGGAAGAAATAGGTCAGCCCGATCGCCTGGAAGACGACCGCGACGACGCTGTAGACCAGGGTCCAGAGGGTCCGGTTGATCGGCCCGCCGAGCCCGAAGGCCGGGACGTGGTCGTCCAGCGTGGGCCGACCTTCCAGCTCGTCGGCGTGGGTGCCGGCCGAGGCCCGGACCTCGGCGAAATGCGCCGCGTCGGCCCCGGCCGTCAGCGCGAGCAGGCCGTTGGCCAGGGCGGCGAGCCCGTAGGCGAGCGCCAGGTCGCCCGGCAGGAGGCCGCGGCCGAGGACCGAGGCCAGCGCGAGGCCGTAAAGCCCGATCACCGCCAGGGCCAGCCAGTCGGGGAGCCGTCGCGTCCGGGGCGCGTAGCCCTCGCGCGAGGTGCCCTCGGAGACCATCTCCATGTAGGCGACGTAGCCCGCGGCCGCCGCGTTCAGCGCGGAGGCCAGCAGGTAGTACCAGGCCAGGACGGCCAGCACGGCGGGATCGGCGTCGTTGGGCATCTCGCGCTCGCGTTCACGTCACAGGGGGCCGCTGATCCCGCCGTCCTTCCGGACTCGCCAGAAGTGGATCATGATGAGCAGCGACGCGGCCAGCGGGATCGCCACGCAGTGCAGCACGTAGAACCGGTTCAGCGCCCCTTCGCCCACGCTCCCGCCCCCCAGGAGCACGTACTTGGCGTCCGAGGCGGGCGTGATCATCTTGACGCCGTTGAGCGTGAAGAAGTCCGCGCCGGGGCCTTCCAGCCCCAGGACGGGCGTGGCCCTCGCCATGTTCGACCCCACCGTGATCGCCCAGACGGCGAGCTGGTCCCACGGCAGCAGGTAGCCGGTGAACGAGAGCAGGAGCGTCAGCACCAGGAGCAGGACGCCGATCACCCAGTTGAACTCGCGCGGGGGCTTGTAACTGCCGGTCAGGAAGACCCGGTACATGTGGAGCCAGACGGCGATGACCATCGCGTGCGCGCCCCAGCGGTGAAGCTCGCGGAGCACCCCCAGCGTGGTCACGTCGCGCAGGGCGAGGATGTCGTTGTACGCGTGTTCCAGCGTCGGCCGGTAGTAGAACATCAGGAGGACGCCGGTGACGACCTCGACGAGGAACAGGAAGAACGTCGCCCCCCCCATGCACCACGTATAGCTGAGGGCGATCCCCTGCTTGCGGACGCTGACCGGGTGCAGGTGCAGGAAGAAATTGGTGAGCATCACCTGCATCCGATTGCGACGGTCGGTCGGCATCGGGTGGCGGAAAAGGCTCTTCCAGACCTGAGTCTTGGTGAGGCGATCCAGGATCGGCATGAGAATCTCGGCGGCTGGGGGGCGCCTCGGCTCAGACGGCGACGAAGCTGTCCGGGTCGGACCACTGGTCCAGGTCCTTGCGGAACGTCTGGCTCTTGTCCACGACGATCGAGCCGTCGTCGGCGAGGCTGATCTTGTAGCGTTCCAGGGGGCGGGGGGCGGGGCCTTCGAAGTTCACCCCGTCCTTGTAGAATCCGCTGCCGTGGCAGGGGCACTTGAACTTCTGCTCGCCGGCGAGCCAGCTCGGGGGGCAGCCCAGGTGGGTGCAGTAGGTCTGGAGGGCGTAGATGATTTCCACGCCCTTGGGGTCCCGATCGCGGACGACCCAGAAGCCCCACAGATCCTTGTACCGCTCGCTGACGTCGCCGGGCTCGTAGTCGGTGGGAAAGCCCACCTTGACGGTGCTCGGCGGTTCGGGGCTGGCGTTCGGGAAGAGGAACCGAACGACCATCATCGAAAGCAGGGCGGCCACGGCGGCCAGCGCGGCCCAGGCCACGATGACCCACCACGAGGCGTAGACGAGCAGGCCCCGACGATCGACCCGCACCTGGGACCGCGACGGCCGCTCGATCGCCGCTTTCTCGCCCTCCGGGCGGTTGGGAGGCGCGGGAGGCTGGAACGTCGCGGGCCGTCCGGCGGGCTTCGCGGACGACGGCGCGGCGGCGGACTCCGCGGCCTTCCTCGCCCCGGTGCGCCGGAGGGCCTCGGCGAGATCCCTGGGATCGGTCATCTCGGCCAGCGGCGGCAAGACGCGCTCGGACCCGGCGGCGACGGCGGGTGCCGTAGCCGAGGATTGCGAGGGCGTCGCCTGCGGGACCGGCATCGCAGCGTCGGGCTCGACCGCCTGGCCGCGCGCGGCGGCCAGCTTGTCCTTCACCGACATCACCTTACCCGGCGCGGCGGCGGCGGCGGCGGGCGGGGCCGACGGCTGCTGCGTCGGCGGAGGCGCGGAGCCCCCCGAACGAGCCGCGGCCAACTTGTCCTTCACCGACATCGCCTTGCCCGAACCGGCAGCCCCGGGGTCGGGGGCCGACGGCTGCATCGCTGGCGGCGGAGGCGCGGAGGCCCCCGAACGGGCGGCGGCCAGCTTGTCCTTCACCGACATCGCCTTGCCCGAACCGGCGGCGGGCGGGGCCGAGGCGGATGGGGCGGCCGGGGGGGCGGGCGTCGGCGGTTCGGCCGCCTTTCCGGTGCGTGCGGCCGCGAGCTTCTCCTGGAGGGTGAGCCGGCGACCGCCGGACGAACCGGCTTCCGGTGCAGGCGACGTCGACGGAGCCGCCGCCGGGGGAGGGGGGGCGGCCGCCGGGGCGGACGGGACGTTTCGCCGGGCCGCGGCGAGCTTCTCCTTCAAGGTCAACCGGGGAGCCTCGCCGTTGGCGGGAGGTGTGGGCGCGACCGGCGCGGGCGCCGATTCGGCGATGGCCCCGGCGGCGCGGGCCTCGCGCTCGACTCGGGCCTTCTCCAGCTTCTCCTGCAAGGTCAGCCGGACCCCGGGGCCTCCCTGGGGAGGTGCGGGCGACGACGCGCCGGCGGCGCGGGCCTCGCGCTCGATGCGCGCTTTCTCGAGCTTCTCCTGGAGCGTCAGCCGGGGCCGGGGACCGCCCTCAGACGAGGCGAGCGACGCCCCGGCGACGGTCCCGGCGGCGCGGGATTCGCGCTCGACGCGGGCCTTCTCCAGCTTCTCCTGCAAGGTCAGCCGGACCCCGGGGCCTCCCTGGGGAGTCGCGGGCGACGACCCGGCGGCGGCGCGGGCCTCGCGCTCGATGCGCGCTTTCTCGAGCTTCTCCTGGAGCGTCAGCCGGGGGCCGGGAGCGTCGGATGGGGCTTCGGCTCCAACGGCCGGGGCTGGTTGCGGGGCCTCGCTCGAGGGTGGGGCGGGGGCTTCGGGCCGGGAAGGGCTCGGTCCTCCTTGGCGGGCGGCTTTCAGAATCTCCTGGATGCTCGGTCGTGTCGCCATCGTTCGCTTCCGGCCTATCTGGCTCGAATCGCCCGCTCGCATTCCGCTCGCGACCGCGATGCCGGGGCGGGTCAGGCCGTTTGGCTCCCGGGGACCGCGGGCGGTCCTGGCGGGATGTCTGGTGTTCCGAGCCGTAGGGCTCGTCGCATCGGTACGGTCAAGTCCGGCGGTGGGCGATCGGGCGATCCGTGGTGGAAAGCGGGGATCGCGGGTCCGTCTTCGAGCGACCGCGAGGCCCCGGCCCGCGCGCCGGTCGGCGGCTTGCCGGGGCGGGGCGTCGGACGTCCTCCAGCCTATCACCGGCCCCCGATCGGTTCAACTCACCAGCGATCGGGCGCTCGTTCGAGTGGGGGCCGGAGGACGCCCCGGAGGCTCGGACCTCATTTCATCGCGCTGTAGTCGGTCGGTTCGAGGTAGACGGAGTCGACCTTCTCGACGAGGCGGCCGTTGATCTCGCTCTCGGCCTTGGCCTTCTGCCAGGCCGGGTCCTCGCCGAAGGCTTTCCAGGTCGCGGCGGCGGCCTCGCGGTTGGGGTAGGCGACGAGGTAGATCAGGGTCTTCGACTTGCCGTCCTTCTCGTCCAGGGGGGTCCAGAAGCCGACCAGCTCGGCGCCGTGCTTCTTGAGAAGCTCGCAGGTGTGGTCGCGGAACCGCTTGTGGAGATCGACGAGTTTGGCGTCGGCCGTGTGATAGGTCCGCAGCTCGAAGACGCGAGACGGCTCGTCGGCGGCCGTGACGGTGGAGGCGAGGCCCAGGAAGAGCAGGGCGGCGGCCAGGGATCGGAGCATCGCGGTGGTCTCCAGGGAGAGGGAGCGGGCGGGGTTGCCGGATTCGGCCTCACGCCGAGTCGAGGGCCTCCAGCAGGCTGGAGACCTCGCGGAGGCGGTCGGAGAGGTACGTGCGGATCTCCTCGCTGGTGGAGAGCTGGAGCACGTGGTGGGCGAAGCGTTCGGCCTGGGCGGTGGTCACCGAGGAGATCAAGGCCTTGACCTGGGGGATGAACGCCGGGCTCATGCTGAATCGCCGCAGGCCCATGCCGAAGAGGACCAGGGCCGAGCGGGACTGGCCGGCCATCTCGCCGCAAACCGTGACGGGGGTCCCGGTGCGCTGGCAGGCCTCCAGCACCATGTGGATGACGCGGAAGATCGAGGGGCTCAGGGGCTCGCAGAGGTGGGCGACCTTGGGATTGTCGCGGTCGGCGGCCACCAGATACTGGATCAGGTCGTTGGAGCCGATCGAGATGAAGTCGGTCTCGCGAAGCAGGGCGTCGATGCAGACGGCGGCGGCGGGGACCTCGACCATCACCCCGGTCTTGACGTCCTCGGCGAACGGGACCCCCTCGCGCTTGAGGTTGCTCCGGGCCTCCTTGACCATGGTGTTGAGCCGGCGCAGCTCCTCCACGGTGGTGACCATGGGGAAGAGCATGGAGACCTTGCCGTGCCTCCCGGCGCGGAGGATGGCGCGGATCTGGGTGATCAGGAGCTTGGGGTTTTCGAAGAAGATGCGCACCGACCGCCAGCCCATGAACGGGTTCGGCTCGTTGCGGCGGCCGAGGTAGGGGACGGTCTTGTCGCCGCCGAGGTCCAGGGTGCGGATCGTGGCGGTCTTGTTCGGCGCGTTGAGGACGATCTGGCGGTAGTACTCGTACTGCTCCTCCTCACCCGGGACGTCGTGGTGGGTGAGGAAGAGGTACTCGGTGCGGAGCAGGCCGACGCCGGAGGCGCCCACGGTGTCGGCGGCGTGGGCGTCGGCCACGTTGTTGATGTTGGCCAGGAGCTCGATCTGGGTGCCGTCGCAGCTCACCGCGGGCTGGTCGCGGTTGGCGATCAGGCTGTCCTTGAAGTTGAAGAACTCGCGCTGGACCTTGCGGTAGGCGGCGGTGGCCTCGCGGTCGGGGCGGACGATGACGTGCCCTTCGCGGCCGTCGACGACCATCAGGTCGCCGGCGACGACGTCGTTCATGATCCCCTCGACGCCGGAGACGGCCGGGATGCCCCGGCTCCTCGCCAGGATGGCGGCGTGGCTGGTCGAGCCGCCGATCTCGGTGACGATGGCGGCGATCGGCAGGTCTCCCAGGTTCATCGCCTGGCTGGGGAGGATCTCATGCGCGACCAGGATCACCGGCTCTTCGCCGGGCTGGGAGTCGGTCGCCCCGTTGTCGGTCCCGCCCGATTTGCGGGTCAGGTGCGAGCAGATCCGGGTCATGACGTCGCGCACGTCGGTGATCCGCTCGCGGAAGTACTCGTGGTCGATCCGCGCGAACTGGGCCGCGTAGGCGTTCATCACGACCTGGAGCGCCGAGAACGCGGTCAGCCGCTGCTTGCGGATCGCCGCGTGGACCCGCGCGCCCAACTCGGGGTCGTTGACGATCTGGAGGTGGGATTTGAAAATTTCGGCCGCGGGGGTCCCCAACTCCAGCGCGATCCGCTGGACGAACGTCTCGAGCTCGGCCGCGGTGTCCTCCACGGCGCGATCGAATCGGGCGATCTCGTCGGGGATGGCCGCGGGATCGTCCAGCGTCTGCGGCTCGCCGGAGCCGAGGACCGACTCCACCCGATACGCCACGCCGACCACCACGCCAGGGCTGACACCGATGCCTTTATGCATAGCCGAATCGTCGTCCCGTCCCGGTTGGTGTTCCTGCGACCGCCGCGTCGACGCCCATGTTTCGATCCGTCCCGCCGAACCGCTTATTCAAGCACGCCCGATCCCGAGCGGGGAGGCGTGGTGGTTCCGAGCGATGAGCCGTCGCGGCCGAGCTTCGGAGCCACCTCTAGCGTAGGGATTCGCCCGGCGGGCGTCCAGTGCCGAATGTCGGACCGGAAGAGGCCGCGCGTCGTCTTGCGAGATCCGGCTGCGGATGATCGCGGCTTTTTCCGAACGATCGCGGTCCGCGTTCGAACTCGGCGACCGGAATGCCGCGCTTCGCCGGCCGATCCCGGGCCGACGGCTTCCAACCGGCGTTCGCGACCTGAATAATAGGCGTGGGCGCGAAGAATCGCGCGGGGAGGACGAAGACCTCGACGAGGCGAAGCCGCCCGCGCCGAGTCGTCGCCCTCCCGACCGTCGCGATGGCGGGCGTCGCCCCTGCTCGATCGCCGATCCGGAAACCATGCGGAGCGCATCCATGTCTCAGGCCGAGGGTTTGAAGCGCGTCTTCGGGATCGACCTGGGGACGACCTATTCGGTGATCGCGTACGTGGACGAGCACGGCAAGGCGGTCGTGGCCCCGAACCAGGAGAGCGAGCGGATCACCCCGTCGGTCGTCCTGTTCGACGGCGACTCGGTGATCGTCGGCGACACGGCCAAGGAGTCGGCCAAGGTCGAGCCCCACCGGGTCGTCTCGCGGGTCAAGCAGCACATGGGCGACCCGAATTTCGTCTTCGAGAGCGAAGGAAAGACGTACAACTCCGAGGACGTCTCGTCGTTCATCCTTCGCAAGGTCGTCGGCGACGCCGAGATCGCCCTGGGCGAGCCCGTCACCGACGTCGTCATCACCTGCCCGGCCTACTTCGGCACGCCCGAGCGCGAGGCCACCGCCAACGCCGGCCGGCTCGCCGGCCTGAACGTCCGCGCGATCCTCAACGAGCCCACGGCCGCCGCGATCGCCTACGGGCTCGAACAGGAGTCGGACCAGACCGTCCTGGTCTACGACCTCGGCGGCGGCACGTTCGACGTCACCATGATCGAGATCAAGGATCGCCTGATCCGCGTCGTCTGCACCGGCGGCGACCACCGCCTCGGCGGCGCGCTGTGGGACGAGGCGGTCGTCATGTACCTCGCCGAGCAGTTCCGCGAGCAGACCGGCGAGGAGTCCGACCCGCTCGACGACCCCGAGGTCCTCAACGACCTGACCCTCCAGGCCGAGCGCGGCAAGAAGACCCTCACCCAGCGCGACAAGGCCCCGTTCCGCGTCACCCACGCCGGCAAGCAGGCCCGCGTCGAGCTGGAGCGGGCCAAGTTCGAGGAGGTCACGAAGCACCTCCTGGACCGCACCGTCGAGCTGACCCGCGAGATGCTCGAAGACGCCCGTGCCAAGGGCTCCGCCGCCTTCGACAAGATCATCCTGGTCGGCGGCGCCACCCGCATGCCCCAGGTCCGCGACCGGATCGCCGCCGAGTTCGGCGTCGAGCCCGAGACCTACGACCCCGACGAGGCCGTCGCCAAGGGCGCGGCGCTCTTCGGGCTGAAGGAGGCGCTCCAGCAAGGGGTCCAGGGGATCCTCGCCGGCGACGCCGCGACGAACGGGTCGGCCGACGAGGGCCGGAGCCCGATCGACCTGGCCGACGTCCCGGAGGCGGAGGTCGCCGAGGCCCTCGACCGCCTGGAACGCCAGCTCGGCTTCACCCTCACCGGCCCCGTCCGCGAGCTGGTCGGGACCAAGATCGTCAACGTCCTGTCCAAGAGCCTCGGCGTCGTGGCGCTCGACGATCGGCGCAAGGAAGTCGTCGTCTATCTCCTCCCGCGCAACACCGAGGTCCCGTTCGAACGCTCCACGGATTTCGGCACCGACGCCGACAATCAGGCCGCCGTCGACATCCGCGTGATGTCCGGCGAGCGCGACAGCCCCGAGCCGACCGACTGCCAGGAGGTCGGCGTGGCGACCCTGAACCTCCCCGAGCGGCTCCCGGCCCACAGCCCGATCCGCGTCAAGTTCGCCATCACCCGCGACGGCCGACTGAACGTCACCGCCCTCGACCTGACCGCCGGCGGCGCCATCGAGGTCGACTTCCAGACCGAGGCCGTCTCCGACTCTGAAGCCGTCGAGGAACGCTCCACCGCGCTGCGGCTGCTGACGGTGTCGTGAGCGGGAATCGTCCCGACGGCCGGTCGCATCAAGAGTCTCCCGGGGGGTTGAACCTCATGTCCATCGCCGCCGAGCGATCCCAGAGCGAAGGCCGGAGGCTCGTCCTGTACGACGTCCCCTGGGAGCAGTATCAGTCGCTCCTCGAGCTCTTCTCAGACCGCCGCCTCCGCTTGACTTACGACCGAGGAACCCTGGAGCTCACGACGCCCCTCTCGATCCACGAGCGCTACAAGATGCTCATCGGCCGGATGATCGACGTCATGACGATGGAATGGGGCGTCAGAGTGGTTGCAGCAGGCTCGACGACGTTCCATCGCCGGGACGTTCGGCGCGGTCTCGAGCCGGACCAGTGCTATTACTTCGCGAACGCCGATAAGGTCGTCGATTGGTCGCGTATCGATCTGGGCGTCGATCCCCCCCCGGATCTGGCCGTCGAGATCGACGTCACCAGCGACTCGACGCTCCGCATGGACGTCTACGCCGGCCTGGGCATCCCCGAAGTCTGGCGGTTCGACGGCGAACGGCTCGACATCTTGCGGCTCGAGTCCGGGAGTTACCGCCGCGTCGACCGCAGCGGAGTTCTACCGCTCGCTCCCCTCGCCGAGATGCCTCGATTCCTGCAAGGCCACACGATCGGCGACGACACGGCCTGGACGATCGGATTCCGAGATCGGCTGCGCGAAACCGTCGCACCCCGGCAGGAGGGCTGAGGCATGGCCGCGTTCGTGGGGATCGACCTGGGGACGACGAATTCGGTCGTGGCGCGGCGCAACGCGTACGGGCGGCCGGAGGTGGTGCCGAATCGCGAGGGGGCGAACATCACGCCGTCGGTGATCTACTTCGGCGTCGACCCGCCGGCGGTGGGTCAGGAGGCGAAGGAGTGGGCGCGGCTGGGGGACGCCGAGATCGCCAGCTTCTTCAAGCCCCACATGGGGAGCCCCCTCTATCAACTGGAGTTCCACGGCAAGCCCTACTCGGCGACCGACCTGTCAGCCCTGGTTTTGAGGCGTCTCAAGGAGGACGCCGAGGCCGCGATGGGCGAGGAGGTGGACCGCGCGGTCGTCACCGTGCCGGCCTACTTCGGCGACGCCCAGCGCAAGGCGACGATCGCCGCGGGCGAGGCGGCCGGGCTCCGCGTCATGCGGATCATCAACGAGCCGACCGCCGCCAGCCTCGCCTACGGGCTGAGCCGCACGAGCGACGTCGACGAGACGATCCTCATCTACGACCTGGGGGGCGGGACGTTCGACGTCACCGTGGCCCGGATCACCCCGGAGGACGTCGCGGTCCTCGCCACGGCCGGCGACCACGACCTGGGGGGCAAGAACTGGGACGATCGCATCGCCACGTTCCTCGCCGAGAAGTTCGCCGAGGAGACCGGCTTCGACCCGCTCGACGACCCCGTCGCCCTCAACGAAGTCCTCGTCCGCAGCGAGCAGGCCAAGTGGACCCTCTCCGAGCGGGCCGCCGCCCGCGTGACGCTCCAGCTCGGCGCCGAGCGCAAGACGTTCGAGATCACCCGCGACGAGTTCGAGGCGATGACCGCCCCGTTGATGGACCGCACGCGGAGGCTCACCGAGGAGGCGCTCGGCGAGGCCGGCCTGGCGTGGCCTCGGGTCGACGGCGTCCTGCTCGTCGGCGGCTCGACACGCATGCCGATGGTGCGGACTTACGTCGCCGGGATGGCGGGCAAGGCCCCCCGCACCGGCGTGAACGTCGACGAGGTGGTCGCCCTCGGCGCGGCCGTCCAGGCGGCGATGGAGGCCGGCGAGGCCATCGGCGACGCCCTGCCGAAGTTTACGCTCGGCATGACCGCGAGCCCCCCGCCCGTCCCCGTCCGCCGCGTCGTCGACGTGATGTCGCACAGCCTGGGGGTCGTCGCCGTCTCGCCCGACGGCTCGTCGTACGTCAACGACCTGGTCATCCGCCGCAACGTACCGATCCCCGCCGCGGACGTCCGCACCTACCTGCACGCGACCCACGGCGGCGAGAACACGAAGCTCGAAGTCTATCTGACCCAGGGAGAGAGCGTCACACCCCTGGATTGCACCATCCTGGGGAAGTACGTCTTCAACGGCATCGCCGCGACCGACGCCGAGGTCGCGGTCGACGTGGGCCTCTCCTACGACGCCGACGGCGTGGTGCAAGTCCGTGCGACCCAGCGCGACAGCGGCCACCGCCTGGCGATGACCGTCGAGCCCGTCCCCGACGACCTCTCCTGGCTCGCCGGCCCTCCGAAGGTCCACTCGACGGACGAGATCGGCGGCAAGATCCGCGTCATGCTCCTGGTCGACGGCTCATCGAGCATGATGGGCGACCCGCTGGCCGAGGCCCAGAACGCGGCTCGCGAGTTCCTGGACCGCTGCGACTTCACGACGACCGAGGTCGGCCTGATCTCGTTCGCGACGCTCGTGACGCTCCAGGCCCCCGCCACCAACAACGTCCGCCGGCTGCACGCGGCGATCCACCGCCTGGAGGCCGAGGGGAGCACGAACCTGGCCGACGCCCTGGAGCTGGCCCGCGGCGAGCTGGTCGCCGACGACGCTCGGCGGTACATCGTCCTGCTCACCGACGGCTATCCCGACGCCGCCGAGGCCGCCGTGGAGCAGGCCGAGGCGGCGCGGGCGCAGGGGATCGAGATCGTGGCGATCGGCATGGGGACGGCCGACCGCGAGTACCTCGGCCGACTGGCCAGCAGCGAGGCCGCCTCGATCTTCGTCAAGGGGGGCGAGCTGGTGCGGACGTTCGGCCACATCGCCCGCGTGATCGCCGAGGGGGGCCGTTCCTTGAGGGTCCTGAGCCGATGACCACCGCCACGCCCGCGAACCCTCACGTGATGGCCGAAGCCGCCCGGACCGGACGACTCGGGGCGAGCGCCCGCCAGGCCTACGACCTGGCGCTGGCGGGCGCGCTCGGCGGCCTGTTCGGACTCTACCTTTACGTCGAGACGGTCGACGCCAGATCGGTCTACGTCCGGGACGCCTGGGCCGGCGCGATCCTGGGGGGGACGATCGGATTCTTCCTGAACGCGTGGGGCCCGCTGCGCGACGGCTCGTGGCGACGGATGGCCCGCGCCGCGGCGAGGGCCGCGCCCGCCTCGGCGCTCGGCGGGGCGCTCGGACTGGTGCTCGGAGAGTTCGTCATCGGGGCGTTCCAGGGGGGCCTCCTGGGCCGGGCGGCGTCGTGGGCGGTGCTCGGCCTGGGGATCGGGCTGGGGCAGGGGATCGCCGACCGGTCGTTCCAGCGCCTGACGTTCGGCCTGATCGGCGGCGGGCTCGGCGGGTTCGTCGGCGGGCTCTGCTTCGAAGCCCTCCGCATCGCGCTGGGGAACCGCTACGATCTCAGCCAGGCCCTCGGGATCGTGATCCTGGGCGGCGGCCTGGGCCTGTTCCTGGCCCTGGTGGAGCAGGCCTTGCGGCGGGCCTGGGTCCAGATCGCGAGCGGCCGGCAGGAGGGGCGGATCTACCTGCTCGCCCGGCCGACCTGCCGCCTGGGGCTGGACGAACAGGCCGACGTGGGGGTGTTCGGCGACCCGGCCGTCGAGCGGGCCCACGCCGAGATCGTCCGCTCCGGCGACGGTTACGTCCTCCGCAACCTCTCCCGCTCCGGCGTGACCCGCGTCAACGGCGCCCCCTGCGCCGGCGAGCGCCGCCTGGGCGACGGCGACCGGATCGAGCTGGGGAAGACCTCTTTGATCTTTCGACGGCGATAGGAACCCATGGCCACGACCGCCACCAAGACCCGATGGATCCTGGAGATCGCCAAGGGGCGCGAGCCCGGCCGGCGGTACGACCTCGATCGCGACGAGACCACGATCGGCAACGGGCCCTGGGCCCCGGCCTACCTGAGCCTCGCCGATCAGGAGGGCGAATCGCCGCGCCGGATGGCGGTGCGCCAGGCCGCGATCGTCCGCGACCGGACCCGAGACGGCCTGTCCATCCGCGACCTCGACAGCCCCGGCGGCACCTTCGTCAACCGCCAGCGGCTGTTCAGCGGCCAGGATCGGGCGCTCGCCCCCGGCGACGTCGTCCAGGTCGGCGCCGTCCAGCTCGTGATCAAGCATGAACATGCGAGCAATCCCGAATCCGAGAAGCCGGCGCGGCCCGCGCCTCCTCCCGCGCCCACGGCGACGACGAGCGGGCCCAGGGCGAAAGCCGCGCCCCCGCCGCAGCCGCCGAAGCCCGAACCGGCCCGGCCGCCGGCCTCGCGCACGGCCCCCCTCGCCGCGCCTTACATCTTCCCTGACGGCTCGACATCCCGGAGCTGGGACGACTTCCTGACGATCTCCTCCCAGCGATGGGCGATGATCCGCGACGAGCTGGCCTCGGGCCGCCTGGGCGAGCACCTTCGGAAGACGGGCCGGGGAGACCTCCTGCCGCGTCGCGAGCCAGGCTGGACGGCCGATGAGACGCTCGACGACTGGCTCGGCCGACTGCCGACCACGCGGCCGTCCGCGCCGGAACTGGACGTCCACCCGGACGCTTTGGTCATCCCCGCCGTCGCCGTCGGCGGCATGGTGCGACGGTCGCTTCGGATCGCCAACGTCGGCTATCGCATCCTCCGGCCGACCGTGGCGATCGAGCCTGCGGCCGGGATGCCCGACGCGATCCGGCTGGCCCCCGAGTGGCGAGCCAAGCCCCTCCTGACCATCGACGAGACCGAGATCGTCGTGGAGATCGAGCCCCCCGAAGACGCCTTCGACGTGACGCTCGGCGCGATCGTGGTCGTTGCCGGTGGGAAGACGCGACGGGTGGGGGTCCGGGTCGAGCGGCCGAGGAGCGAGAAAATCCCCGAAGGCCCCGACGCGACGGTCGGGTCCGGGCCGGGCTGGTCGCCGATCCTCTCCCTCGGCGAGCGCCTGGAGGGGCTCTCCATCGCCCGGAGGCTCTGGACGTTCCCGCTGACGCTGCTGATCCTCCGAGGCCTGATCGGGCTGGGGAACCGGCTGCCGTTCCTGGCGAGCGGGGGAGAGCTCCGGCTCGTCGGGGCCTCGGCCCTGCCCGCGCTGGTCGGAGGGATGATCGGCTGGGCCGTCGGATCGCGCGGGGGCTTCCTCGACGCGATCGCGTCGACGTTCGCCGGCGTGGTGGTCGGGGTCCTGGCGTCGTCCTTGATCTTCGCGACGATCCGCAGCGTCGAGCCCATTTTCGGCTCGCCGTTCTTCGCCGCCCTGGCCCTGGGGCTGGCCCTCGCGGGCGTCTCGTGCCTGGCATTCCCGCCGAGGAGGGAGGAGCGGCCATGATCGATCACCCGAGCCGAATCGAAACGCGATCGGGGCGGGGGGGCTGGCTCGCCGGCTTCCTGATCGCCGTCACCTGTCTGAACATCGCCCGCGCCCAGGACCTGGAGCCGACGGCCGAGCCCGGGACTCCCGATGATCTGAACGTCGTCGTCACCGGGGCGAGACAGGACGACTTCCCGAAGATCGGCGTGCAGTTCGAGCTGCGCAAGCCGGACGGGACGTTCGTCCGCGACGCGAAGAAGGACGAGTTCTGGGTGACGGAGGAGGGGAAGGAGCGGCCGATCCTGGAGTTCCAGGCGCCGCTGACCAAGGAGAACGTGCCGACGACGATCGTCCTGGTCGTCGACCGGAGCGGCAGCATGAACGAGGAGGCGCGGCTGGCCTCGCTCAAGGGGGCCGTCGAGCGGTTCGTCGAGAAGATGCCGCAGGGCTCGAAGGTGGCCGTGGTGGCGTTCAGCGGCCAGGTCGAACTGATCCGGCCGTTCACGACCGATCGCGAGAAGATCCGCCGCGCGGTCGACGACCTGTTCGCCGACGGGCCGACGCGGTTCTACGACGCGGTCGCGATGGCCCTCGACCTGCTCCAGGAGCAGTCCGGGCGCCGCGTGGTGATCGCCCTGACCGACGGCCAGGACACCTCGAGCGTGACCACGCTCGACGAGAACGCGACCGAGGCGCGCCGGCTCGGCCTGCCGATCTACACCCTGGGACTGGGCGACGAGCAGGCGATCGCCGGCCGGGAGCTGGAGAAGCTGGCCAAGGAGACCCGAGGGGAATACTACCCCTCGCGCCGATCCGACGAATTGCGGAAGGTCTACGAGGCGATCGCCGAGCGGCTGGGGGCGGGTTACTCGCTGGTCTACCAGAGCGATCGACGGATCCCGGACGGGACGCTCCGCCCGGTGCAAATCTTCCACCGGGGGAGCCGCAAGGCGGGGGAGACGGCCGTCTTCATCCCCGGCATGGTCGTGCCGGCGTCGGGTTGGTCGCCCTTGTTTCTGGCCCTGGCCGGGGGCCTCGCCGCGCTGGCGTTCCTGCCGGCGCGGCTGAGGCGAAGGCCGGGGTCGGCGTCGATCAGACCGTGACGACGTCGTGGCGGATGAGGGGGCCCTTGCCTTCGAAGAGGTAGGTGCCGAGGCCGAGCGTCGCCGCCAGGGCGATGTGCTGGGGCTGTCGGACGTCGAACCCCTCGATGCCGGTCGGGTCGAGGGCCGTCTTGCCCGAGGCGGCGACCGGCGGCAGGTTCTCGGCGGCGCGACGGGCGTCGATGAGCTTCCACTCCACCCGGTCCATGGCCACGGCGTCGGTGGCGAAGAGCAGGGCGTTGTTGTCCCAGGTCCAGCGGCCGTCCTGCACGGAGGTCGGCCCGCCATGATACACCCCGCGCACGCCGTCCATGATCTGGAGGACGAACTTGGACTTGAGGATCGGGTGGCTGACGACCTGCGGGATGAACTGGTTGCAGACGTTGGTGAAGTTGTTGGCGTGCGACCGCGCCACGTTGTTGACCGAGCCGTGGCTGATGTTCTTCAGGGCCCCGGTGACGCCCGCCGAGCGGTGGTCCTTGAGGCAGGGGATCGCCACGACCTTGTTGACGACCTTGGTCAGCAGCTTGCCCAGGTGGGAGCGATACTGGCGGTCGTCCTTGGGATCGTCGCCGTAGTGGACGAGGTCCATCTGGATGAAGGCGTCGCGGTCGTAGCCGGCGACCGGATCGTCCTTGAAGCCCTCGAATTCGAGCGCGATCTGGGGGGCCCCGGTGGCGGTCAGCCCGCCCCAGCGGATTCCGGCCGGGAGGATCTTGTCGTATCCGGCCTGCATCATCTCGGAGCGGAACCGCTCGAAGACGAAGATGTCGGAGGTCTTCACGCCGGCCGCCTTGAGGCCCTCGATGGTCTCCAGCACCAGCTCGTGCGAGGAGTAGGCGTGGGGGAAGCCGTTGGGGACGACCTTGATGCCGACGACGTCGCCGGGCTCGAAGAAGGTGCGCCAGCCCTCGACCGCGTCGTCCGCGCCGGTCAGTTCCTTGAGCCCGCGATCGAGGCTGACCTTGATGGCCTCGCGGTCCTTCTTGCCCTCGCGGATCATGGCCGGATTTTTGACCTCGACCACGCGGCCGGGGTAGAGGCCGGGCAGGTCGAACTTGCTGGGCGCGGCCTTCGGCCCGTGGGCCGTCGCGCCGACGACGGACTTCGGCTCGTCGGCGCGGCTCGACTTCCCGCCCAGCCAGCCCGCCCCGGCGGCCGCGGCCGCCGCGCCCAGGAAGCCACGACGCTTCAACGTGCCGCAAGGATAACGGTCGCTCATCGGCTCTCGTCCTTCGTGTCCAGGGTCATTCGGGTGAGGGCGCCGGGCCGCGGGGGCGAATGCCGACGCCGCGTCCATCCTGCAATCCGGCCGTCCAGGGACGTGCGACCGCTGCCGGCCGATTCGGGCCGGGGCGGTCCACGCGATCCAGGATATGTCGACCAATGATCCTCAGTCCATCAGAAAATCCGGCCGCCCGGCGGGCCGACGGCCGCGGCCGAGCTTGGTTGCGGGCCGGCTTGAGTAGGCTCCCGTCGGCCGTTGCGGTCGAGGCGCGCCTGGCCAGCGCTTCCCGCAACATTCATTTCCACTTCACGAAACTCCAGGCCCAAAAGAGTTACCGTGCACCCTCTCCGAAATGATTCAGCCGCAACCACCCAGCCGAGGACGTTCCGCTGATCGAGCTTCATCTCCCAGGGCGCCGCCCGACCAGCCCGGGCTTCACGTTGATCGAGCTTCCGGTGGTGATCGCCGTCATCCCCGTCCTGATCGCGCTGCTGTTGCCGGCCGCGCAGTCGGCGCGCGAGGCCGCCCGACGCGCCCAGTGCACCAACAACCTGAAGCAGATCGGCCTGGGGATCCACAATTTCGAGTCGGCGAACGCGTTCCTTCCGCCGGCGGCCGTCGACGCCCCTTTCCTCAAGCTGAACATCAACGTGGCCGGGGGTGGCAACACGCTGCCGCAGGCCCAATGGGTCGAGCACGGCTGGGCCGTCCTCCTGCTCCTCGCGCCGGCCCTCCTCGCCGGCCTGGGATGCGGTGAGGGGGAAGTCGCCCGCCTTCCCGTGCACGCGGCCAGGGGCAAGATCCTCGTCGACGGGAAGCCGGCCGACGCGGCGTTCGTCGCCTTCCATCCCAGGGCCGGCGAGCCGAACCTTCCCCGCCCGACCGCGTACACCGCCGCCGACGGGTCCTTCGAGCTCCCGACGTACCAGACGTCCGACGGGGCCCCAGCCGGCGAGTATGCGGTCGCCGTCGCCGGAGGGCCTGGCGTCGATCCGTCGGGCGATTCCGAGGCCGAAGAGGAGCCCGATCGCCTCGGAGGCCGCTACACCAATCCGAAGACCACGGAACTGCAAGCGAGGATCGTCGAAGCGTCGAACGACCTGCCCGACTTCGAACTGAAGGGGCAGCCCTCGCGGCCCCGGCCCAGAACCCGGTAACTTCGAACGGCGGGCGATCGCCCCCGGCCCCGTAGGTCGGCGGTCGACGGCCGCCCCATGCGGACCGGCCGCGACGGCCGTCCGGCGACCTTCCGCCAAGCCGCTCAATCGAGCCGAGGAAGACTCCATGCCCCACGCCTCGCGCCTCCTGGCCGCCGCGCTCTCCGCGACGGCCGTCCTGGCCCTTCCCCTCCTCCTGGCGGCCCAGGACAAGGTCACGGCCCCCCGGACCGCAGGGCCGGTCGAGGGGGGCTACCTGCTCCCCAACGGCTGGACCATCACCCCCGCCGGCGAGCAGGTGGTACTGCCCGACCTGCCGCTCAACATCCTACCCCTGGCCGACGGCAAGCGCGTCCTGGTCTCCAACAGCGGATACAACGACCACGACCTCAGCCTGATCGACCTCGAGAAGAAGAAGGTCGTCGCCCGCCAGAACGTCCGCCAGAGCTGGTTCGGCCTGGCGCACGACCCGGCCACCGACCGGCTCTGGTGGGCCGGCGGCGGGAGCGGGCTTCTCCACACCTTCAACCTGAAAGCGAGCGAGTTGGAGCGAACCAGCCCGGCCGAGCCCGACGACTCGGCCCTGACCAAGCAGGAGCGAAACGCGCTCGCGAGGCGCAAGGACTTCACGGGCGGGGTCACGTTCGACCCGTCCGCCAAGGTCCTTTACACGCTCGGCGTCGAGGCCGGGACGATCATGGCCGCGGACCTCACCGGCAAGGCCCCGGATCGCATCGCGGAGATCGGCGGTCGGCCCTACGACGTGGCCGTCGCCCGCAACGGCTCCCGGCTCTACGTCTCCGACTGGGCCGGCCGCGCCGTGCTGGCGCTCGACCCGTCCGACCTCCGGGTCGTCGCCCGGATCGGCGTCGGCGAGCATCCCAACCAGATCGCCGTCCACCCCAAGGACGACCGGATCTTCGTCGCCTGCGCATCCAGCAACAGCGTCTCGGTGATCGACACGAAGGCGGGATACGTCGTCGAGACGATCATGACGAGCCTGTTCCCCCGGGCCCCCGAGGGGAGCACGCCCGACGCGGTGGCCGTCAGCCCCGACGGCGAGACCCTCTACGTCGCCAACGCCGATAACAACTGCGTGGCCGTCGTCGACGTCGCCGTGCCGGGCAAGAGCGGGATCAAGGGCTTCATCCCGACCGGCTGGTACCCGACCGCCGTCGCCGTCACCCCCGACGGCGAGAGTCTCCTCGTCGGCGTCGGTAAGGGGAACCAGACCCGGGCCAACCCGCTCTTCGCTGAGCCCGACGCCGCCAAGCCCAAGGGGGGGAGAGGCCGGCGCTTCCCCTACATCGGCACCACGCTCTCGGGCGCGCTCTCGGTCGTGCCGATCCCCGACGAGAAGGCGCTCGCGGCCTACACCGAGCAGGTCTACAAGAACTGCCCGTACTCCGACGAGCTGCTGGTCGACGCCCCGCATCCGGTCAAGACGGCGATCCCGACCAAGGTCGGCGACCCGTCGCCGATCAAGCACGTCATCTACATCATCAAGGAGAACCGGACGTACGACCAGGTCTTCGGCGACATCGAGAAGGGCAACGGCGACCCCAACCTGGTGATGTTCGGCCGCGAGGTCACACCCAACCACCACAAGCTGGCCGAGGAGTTCGTCCTGCTGGACAACCTCTACTGCAACGGCCAGGTCTCGCGCGACGGCCACCCCTGGTCGACGATGGCCTACAACACCGACTACGTCGCCCGCGACTGGATGCTCACCTACTCGCGCCGCGAGGGGATCGACGACGACGACGAGGGCAACCTGACGAAGGCCCCCTCGGGCTACATCTGGGACGCCTGCGCCCGCGCGGGGCTGACTTATCGCAGCTATCGGGAAGCCGGTCGGCGGGTGAGCGAGCCGGACGGGACCGTCAAGATCGAGGCCTCCGTGCCGGGCCTCGTCGGCCACATGGCCCCCAATTTCGGCATCCCCAAGGAACCGGGCGGCCGCGCCCGCGACACCGACAACGTCGAGGAGTTCCTCCGCGAATTCCGCGAGTTCGAGAAGAACGACAGCCTACCCCGGTTCATCGTCATGAGCCTGGGCGAGGATCACACCTCGGGGACCACCCCCGGCGCGTTCACGCCGGAGGCCTGCGTGGCCAGCAACGACCTGGCCCTCGGCCGGCTCGTCGACGCGGTGAGCAAGTCGAGGTACTGGAAGGAGACGGCCATCTTCGTCATCGAGGACGACGCGCAGAACGGCCCCGACCACGTCGACGCCCACCGCACCGTCGGCCTGGTCGTCAGCCCCTACACCAAGCGCCAGCACCTGGACAGCACCCAGTACCAGACGGTCAGCATGATCCGGACCATGGAGCTGATCCTGGGCCTGCCCCCGCTGAGCCAGTTCGACGCGGCCGCGCGGCCGATGTTCGAGTCGTTCACCGACGTCGCCGACCTCACGCCTTACGACCACCTGCCGGCCCGGATCGACCTCGAAGCCCGGAACTCGCCCCTCGCCTACGGGGCCGAGCGGTCGTCGAAGATGGACTTCAGCGAGTACGACCGGATCGACGACTTCGAGCTGAACGAGATCCTCTGGCACGCCGTCAAGGGCGCGGACGCTCCCCAGCCCCCGGCCGTGAGGCGAGCGATCGCCTACCGGGCCCTCCGCAACGCCCCGCGCTGAGCGCAGGCCGTGATCGCGGAACCCTTTCGATCGAAGGCCGGTGGGATGCGTTGCCCGACGCCCCACCGGCCTCGTCGCTGCGCCCGTCCGATGCGGAATCTGGATCAGCGTCGGCCGTGCGAGAAGGTCCCGCGGATCAGGTAGCCCGTCGCGTTGACCGTCGCCGCGCGAGCGGTCTCGATCGCGTTCAGGGAGCTGGCCGTGTAGAGGGTGGCGACGTTCTGGGGCGAGTCGGCGGGCGGGATCACGTTGGTGGAATTCGGAGGGCCGACGAGGTTGCGCTGGAGGGAGCTGACGCCGTTCCCGGAGACCCGAGAGCGGAGGAACGACTGGAGGGCGATCGAGCCTTGCGGCGCCCCCGAGGAGACCTGCTTGGTGGCCCTGGGCAGCTGGACGAAAACCTGGGTCAACTGCTCGGAGAGCAGGCTGATCCGCTGCTCGACCAGGCGGCGGAAATAGGTCGCGCCCAGGGCCCCACCCTCGGCCGGGTTCGCGCCGGAGCCGTCGTCGAAGTAGGCGCCGAGGGCCGAGAGGTAGTCCTGCGCGAACGAGTCGTACGCCTGATTCACCCGCTCGATGGCGGCCACGTTCAACTTGCTCACGCGCCCCGAGAGGTTCAGGGGCGCGACGGCCGCCGGCGCGATGGCGATCCCCCCGCTGAGGACCACCCGAGGTTCGAGCGGTTCCGTGAGCGTGGGGGTCAGTCGGTGCGTCCGTCGCATCTCATCCTCCTCAGAACGTTCCCGATCCATCCCACGGGCCGCATCCACACAGAGTCATGCTTTTCCGCACGACCCGCGCATCGCGACGCCCGTTCCTGGTTTTCGACCGTCGGCGTCGGCGTTCATGAGATAGATTTGCGACGAGGCGCCGAGGGCCGACCGCCGAGGAGCGGCCCGCCGACGATCCGGCCCCTCGATCCGGGCGCGACGGCGCGCGCGATCACCTGGAGTTCGCGTAGGGAGACGCCGCCATGCATTCCGGTCACGACGGATCGAACGATTCCGCCAGCGCCGCCGCCACGTCCGCTCGCCGGAGCGGGGGGCGAGGCCGACGATCGCGGCGGTTCCGGCCGACCGCCGAACGCGTCGAGCGTCGAGAGCTCCTGGCCGCGTTCGGGCTCGTCGCCCACGGCGTCGTCGAGAGGGTCGCGCTCCCCCGGGCCATCCCGGCCCTCGACCCCTCCTCGACGATCAGCGTGACGGGCCTGGACGTCTCCACCAAGGCCGGAGGGCTGTTCAACGGCGTGGTCGCGACGTTCCAATCGAGCGACCCCGAAGCCAGGGCCGCGGACTTCACCGCCACGATCGACTGGGGCCCCGGAACGACCACCAACGCCGTCGTCCGGGCGGCGGATGGCGGGGAATTCGAGGTCGTCGGCGCGTACTCCTATTCCGGCCCCGGTTCCTACGCAATCAGGACGACCGTGTCGGGCGGCACTGGGATATCAGGGGCCTCGCTCGCCACGGCGACCATCGCCGCTCAGCCCATCGAGGTCGTCGCTTTGGCGATTACCGCCGAGCCCGGCGGCTTGTTCAACGACACGGTCGCCACCTTCAAGTCCACCGCGCCTCCGGCCGAGGTCCAGGCGGGGAATTTCACCGCTCTGATCGATTGGGGCGACGGGACGACTCAGGAGGCCGTGGTGCAGCCGGCCGGCGATTCGGGCTTCCAGGTGCTCGGCTTTCACACCTATCCCGTCGCCGGCTCCTACCCCGTTACGACGACGGTGGTGGACCACGTCCGCAACACCTCGGCCAGGGTTCTCGCCACCGCCACGATCGGCACCCCCTCGATCAGCCTGACCGCCTCGTCGTTCGCCGCGCAGCCGGGCGTACCGGCGACCCCGGCGGTAGCCCGGTTCACCTCGACGGCCCCCGGCGCGAAGGCCGCCGACTTCACCGCCACGATCGATTGGGGCGACGGGACGGCCCAGACGAACGGCGTGGTCCAGGAGGTTGAAGGGGGGAGCTTCGAGGTCAAGGACACGCATACCTACGCCGTCGCGGGGGAGTTCCCCGTCCGGGTGACCATCGAGGACGGCATCCGCAAGCAGACGGTCGTCTCGCTCGCGACGGCCGGCGTGGGCCGGCTCGTCGCCCCGTTGACGGGCGGCCTGGCTCCGTCCAGCGACAGCGGCGTTTCCGGTTCGGACGGGGTGACGAACGTCAGCAGGCCGACCTTCCTGGGCTCGTCGACGCCCTGGGCGGTCGTGCAGCTTTACGCCGTGCGGGCGTCGTCCTGGCCCACGGAGACGCGGCTGCTCGGCCAGGCGATCGCCGGCGGCGACGGGACGTGGTCGCTCACTTCGGCGTTCCTGCCCGACGGCGTCTATTCGGTGACGGCCGTGCAGACCCCCTCCAAGGGCTCGCCGAGCCAGCCGGTCGTGCTGGTCGACTCCTTGACGATCGACACGATCGGTCCGAGGGTCCACGGACTGGCGTTCAACCCCAAGAACGGCACGATCACGACCGTCATAAGCGACGTCGGGGCCGGGCTGGACGAGTCCTCGGCGCAGGATCCGACCAATTACACCGTGATCCCACCGTCGACGATCATCGGCGTGCATCCGGGCCGCGGGGGAGGGCAGAATCCGTTCCAGTCGCCGGCGATTTCGGGATTCTACAGCGACGCCTCGGCGTACACGATCCAGCTCGACTTCGGCGGTGGCGAGGGCCGACGTTGGTCGCGCGGGCGCTACATGTTCCAGGTCCGTTCCGGAGGGGTCGTGGATCGGGCGGGGAACGCGCTTGATGGCGAATTCACCGGGGCCTTGCCGTCGGGCGACGGGGTCCCCGGGGGCAACTTCATCGCCAAGCTCATCAACAACCAGAAGGCCAGGCCTCAGCCCCGACGGGCGGCGCCGCCGCGATTCGCCGGCCGGGGTTGAGGTCGGCTCAATTCTCCCGTTGGACGGTCGGCTGCGCGTCGAGGGCGGCAGGTTCGGTGAGCCTCGCCTCCTCGGCTCGGGCCTGGGTCTGCGCGGCTCCCTCCTGGTGGGCCTGCTCGGCGAGGCTGCCCAGCGGGGTGGCGCGGAGTGCCCGCGAGGCGCCGTCGGTCGCGGTGCGACGGGCTTCGCGGAGGCCCTGCCTCGCGCCGGCGAGGAGGCGACGGCTCCGATCGCCCAGCCGACGATCGGGCTCTGGGGCCCCCTCGATGCGGTTCACGCCGTTGGCCTCGTCCCGCTGGCGAGCGCCCGCCTCCTTCATCCGCGTCGCGCCGCTTTCGCTCAGGCGGCCGATCACGCCCCCCCTCGCCCCCTGGCGATAGACGATCTTCGGCGGGCCGTGCTTGCCCGTGCCGAAGAAGATCTTGATCCCTTGCGGGCCATAGTCGTACTCGATCGAGCCGGCGTCGTAATAGACGCGAGGCGCGCCCGGCGGCAAGGTGGCCTCAAGGTAGAGCCGCTCGCCGGTCCTCGGGTGGTTCACGACGAGGATGCAGGGGCCGCCCGGCATCATCTTGAACTGGAACGATCGGTCGCCCGAATAGTAGTAGCGATGCACCAGCACCAGGCGCGGGACGTCGACGAGCATGCGCCCGTCCGGCCCAGGCGTCAGCTCGACGGCCGGATTCCCCACCGGGTCGGCGTTGGGGTCGAGCATCTCGATCTCCTGCCCGGGCGGCACCGGGGCCGATCGCGGCGGGCCGTGGCCGGCGGACCCGAGCGACGATCGGAGCAACGACTGCGCCGACGCTCCCGACGCCGCGCCCCACCAGCAGGCGATCGACAAGGCGCAGACCAGCGTGCGACGAGCCATGACGAGCTCCCTCCCGGGACGACGATCCCGCGCGACCCGACTCAAGGACGATCCGCCCGGAGTCCCGGCTGCATCTGATAGGAGAATTCGACGCCGATCCGATCTACCAGCCCGTAAGCCCGCGCGGCCTGGACCGCATCCATCGAGCCCGTCCAGCGCATCCGACGCGGGCGGCCTCGCTGGACCCAGAAGGGGGGGATCGTCGCCTCGAACACGGCCGGGTCGGTCACGCCCACGGCGGGGGTCGCCGCGCGAGACGCCGGCGCGGCGTAGCCGAAGACGCGAACGTGGAACAGATTCCGAAGGAACTGGTTGGTCTGGAGGACCGACTCGCGAACGTCGTCCACCACGACCTGATCGATGAGGCCCTCGCGGCGACGGACCAGGATCGGGTTCTGGTCGGCGCGGAGGCTGACCACCCACTGGCCCTCCTCGTCGATCACCGCCGCCATCTCGGAGATCATGCAGTGGTCGATCCGGAGCGAGGTCGGATCAATGAACTGGAACATGTTCGCACGGACGCCGGGTGTCGGCACGGCCGGGAAGGCCTCCGAGGCCGCCTCCAGGCCCGACACGACGAACGGCTCTCCCTTCGCGGCGACCACGCGGGACTCGAACGCCCGGAGCCGGGCGACCGCCGGGAAAGGGGCGAGCGCGACGGCCGCCGCGCTCACGGCGAAGGCCGTGGCCGAGAAGTCGCGATACTGATAATCCCGCGCCGGGATTCCGGGCACGCACTTCACGCGAGTGCGGAGCCGCACGCGGTCGTCGGCCGCTGCGGCGAGCCCGACCGTCAGGCCGGCCGCCGAGATCGTGATCCACTCTCTGCGCCTCATCCGTCACCTCCTCGCCCGGATCGACCGAAAAATCACTGTTTGACTCTTCTACATACCCATTCGACGCTTCACCGTCCCCGGAGCCGCGAGAGGAGGCTCTTGCGGGGGCCGGGGGATGCATCGCCCGCCGAATTCGCGGGGGCGAGCGTCGCGGCCGAGGCCTGGCGCACGGCCGGGTCGACGATCGTCGTGGGGCGGGGGATCGAGGAGGTCCTCGGGGCGGCGGACGGCGGGATCGAGGCCGGACGAGGCGCCGAGGCCGGCGATCGAGCCGGGGGTGTCGTCGCGGCTCGGGTCGCGGCGGGGCTCGGCCGGGCGTCTGATGCGGCGCGAGCCGGGGCGACCGGCGGCCGTCGCCAGTTGGTGGGGACGCCCCCCGCCGGGGTCCGCTGCGCGGCCCCCTCGTCCGAGCCCGGCGGGACGAGCGCCGGGGCCGGGGCCGCGTCGGGCAAGGGATCGAGGGTGAACGGCGAACGCTCGTCGAGCGGTGCGGACTTCAGATCATCGTTCTCAAAGGGCGAACGCTCGCTCGTCGGTGCAGGTTTCAAATCCTCGTTCTGGAGCCGCGAGGTTCCTCCCGGCGGCGGTTTCCTCCGGCTGGGCTCTGCCGCGTCGGGCCGATCGAAGCCTCGCAAGGGTGGATTCGGAGGAGCGACTCCTGCGTGGGGGGGACCCCCATGCTCCGGCATGATCGGGGCTCCTCCCAGAGGGCGCCCTTCCGGCATGAGAGCCTCCGCCGGGCCCACGGGGAGGCCGACGTCGCCCGCGGGGAGGCCCAGGTCGCTGGACGACGAGCTGGGGACGTAGGGGGTCGGCGGGTTCATGGCCTCGGGGTCGTATCCCTCGCGGAGCGGGCTGTCCTTGAGGTTCAGGCCGGGGCCGCGATAGCCGTTGGGATGGACGTCCGGGATCGTCTCCTGGCTGCGATAGAGATCGGTCCGACGTTCGGCCGCCGGGGTACGGATGAAATCGTCGACGCGCGACGACGAGCTGTCGAACGCCCGGTTGGAGACCTCGCGCTGACGGCCCCGGACGACGAAGTCGTCGTTGCGGAGCCGGAGCGTATCCAGATCGGCCACGGCCGGCGCCCAGCGCAGGCCCATCAGGTCGAACAGCGTCGGGAAGATGGCGCTGTGGGCCATGACGATGTTCTCCTGGAGCGACGATTCCGCGTTCGGTAGCGGCCGAAAGAGTACGCCGAGACCCGGCACATCCTCCAAGAGGGGTACCCCGCGACTCGTCCGCGACGCCTTGAGCGCGACCTGATAGGTACTCACCTCGCGCAGCTCGTAGTTCGTGAGCTGGACGGGGGTGTGGATGAAGTGGCGCTTGACGCGACCCAGGTGCTTCTCGTCGGCCCGGACGGGCTCGCGGACGTTCGTCGTGTACATATAATTGAAATCGAACGTCACGGCCTGGCCGTCGGGCTGGAGGACCGGGCGGACCTCGTAGCCGGTTCCGGTCTCGAACTTGTAGACGGCCGGGTCGGGGATGAGGGCCTCCAGGGCCGACCCGAACTCGCGGCGTCCGGGGCCGGCCTGGCGGAGCACCTCCTCGTCGTCGTTGCGAGACAGTTCCGGCAGCACGCTCCGCACGGCGCTCGCGCCGCCCCCCAGCGTCCCCTGGGCCAGAGAGCTGGTCGGCTGGCCGCTGCGGAGCTTCGTCAGCGACAGGAACGTGGGGTCGTTCAGCAGCGCGCCGTACTCATCGACCAGCGCCTTGGCGCCGTTCATGGCCTCGGTGATGAGGATGTCGCGCTTGGGGAGGTCGAACTCCATCGTCGCGGTGGGGTCGACCTTTCCGAAGCCTCGGTTGTTGGTCAGGACGCTGGTCTTCTCGATCTGCGCGAGCTGCACGTCCCAGAACCGGCTGGCCTCGCGAATCCGGCGGAAGGCCGGGTCGTAATACTGGGTGTTGAAGTCGTCGTCCAGGGCCGTCGCCAGCGCCTTGATGAAGCCGTCCATCACCGCGATGTGCGAGCGCGTCCCCTCCAGCAATTCGATGTACTTGTCCTCCATGTCGTCGATGTGCATCTCCAGCAGCTTCTTGTGGTCGAAGGCGGAGCGCGCCTCGCGGAGGGCCTTGTCGGCGAACTGTCGGCGGAGGTTGGCTTCCATCAGCGGCCGGAAGCTCAATTCGATCTCGTTGAAGATGACGTCTGACGTGGCGCGGAGGCTGCCTTGCACCCAGTTCTCGACGATCGCCCGGATGAGCTGCACCTCACGATGGAGCGCCTTCGGATCCACCTCGCTGTCGCCCAGATTCGCGTTCAACGTATTGAACTTGGCGATAAAGCCTTGCATCTCGGCCTGAATGTGTTCGAGCACAGGCCTGTAGGCGAAGAGGAGCGCATGCAATTGGCTGAAATGTGTAAAGTTCAGCTTCTCGCCCGGCCGCACCTCCCTTAATTTCCGCAACGTCTCGACCTGTGACTTGACCCTCGCATTCATCGAGGGATCGAGCGCGAACTCACTGAACAGGGCGTCGTTCATATTCCCCGCAAGGTCGACCCACTTGCCGAACATCACGCCGACTTCGGCCAGGACCTGATCGCCATCGACCTCCCCGACCGGCTCGAGTTCCAGAAGATCTCCTACGAAATGGAACCTCACCTTGGCCCTGCCAACTGAGACGGTGAACTCCTCGGATGGCTGATCGTTCTTCTGATCAGGAGCATTCAAGAAGCCGTCCTGGCTCATCAAATCCTTCATTTCGGGAATATTGATATTCGATTCGGACTTCTTGACCACCGATTTATATTGTTCGAGCGCCTTCTCAAGGTCCCGAAGTATGGTCCTGGAGGAACTTGCGTCCGGCGAAGCCGCCCTGTAACGCGCGACCTGGTTATTCACATCCGCCCTAATGCGACGCGCGTCGTCGACATTCGCCAGGATTCGGATGTTCTCCAGTTGCGCATAAAGCTCCTGGCTCTCGCCGATACGATTTTGAATCCCCGCGATCTGGGCGCTGAGCGGGGCGAACGCGGCGAGGATCCGGGTCCGCTGCTGGTTCAGGGCTTCGAGCTGGGTGGCGAGGGCCTTCTCGGCGGCTTCCTGGCGGTCCTTCTGTTTCTGGAGTTCTTCCAGGCGGTTGCCCAAGCGTTCCTCGATGATGGCGCGTTCCTTGACGCGCTGGTTGAACTGCATCTCGGTGACGAGGCGGCTCTTGAAGATCTGGGCGAGGCGGATGAACTCGCGCTGGATGGGATTGAGAGTGTCGTTGCCGTCGAGCTGGTGGTCGAAGTAGCCGATCAGCGACTGGAACCGTGCGTTGTTCGCGAGGAAGACGAAGTCGTCGTTCTTCTTGTGGGGATGGGCGTGCTTCTTCTTGGGGTCGCGGTCGCCGCCGGCCTCGTAGTAGTTCATCTCGGCGGCGGGGAGTTCGGCGGCGAGGCTGGCGCGGAACTCGTCGAGAATCTCGACGCGGGTCTCGTTCTTGGCGAGGGCCATCAGGAACAGGGCCGAGGCGAGGCTGGTGGAATCCATCGAGTGCAGCGAGAGGACCTTGTTGCCGGATTTGAGGAACTCGCTGTCGATTTCGATCAGCTCGCGGAGGAAGTCCTCGCCGAAGAAGGCGGCGATGTACTTCTGGTCGCGGGTCTCCTGGCTCGCCCCCTCGGGGCACTCGGCGGCGGCCTCGACCGCGCGACGCGCGGCGACCTTGACCACGGCGTTGCGGAGGTACTGGCCGGACTGCATCGTCAGGAAGCGGGAGTGGTCGATGTAATCCTTGATCCGCGAGGCCACCTTCTCCATGCGGTCGCCGTGCTCGCCGTTGATCTGGACGGTGTGGATGGCGATGCGGACCTGGCCGGCCGGGCCGTCCAGCTCGTTGATCATCTTGCGGACGATGTTGACCCCCTTCATCGGCCCGCGAAGCTGGATGAGGGCCTCGCCGACGACGGCGACCGACACCTGTTCGACGGGGTCGATCGACCTCGGGTTGCCGGGGGCGAAGGTGTCCGGGTCCTCGTGGGCGGCGGCGACCTCCAGGCGGAACTGCTGCTCGCGGGCGCGGTCCTCGTCGAACCCTTCGCGGGCGGACTCGATCCGGGCGGCGGCCTCGGCCTCGCGACGGGACTGGACGAGGTTGCGAGCGGCGGTGACTCGGTCCTGGGCCCCGCTCAGACCGTCGACCGATTCTGTCTCGTCGCGGGTCGCTTTCTCTAGGGCGATGTTCAGGCCGTCGACCTGGGCCTGCGCCTGGAGGGTCCGCTCGGCCGTGCCGACCGGATCGGCGGCCTTCGCCGCAGTCAGTTCGTTCTGGGCGGCGGTGAGATCCGCGCGAAGCCTGGGGATGCGGCCGACGGCCTGCGCGCCCCGGGCCTGGATCGTCCCCAGGGCTTGCTGGGCCTGCTCCAGCTCGCGCTCGGCGGCGCGGGCCTCCTCGGCGGCCTTGATGGCGGTCATCTCCTGGATGCGTCGGGTGTCCGTCAGGCGGTCGGCCTCGCGGCGGGTCTCCGTGGCCAGCCGGCGACGGGTATCGACGGCCACCCGGTTGTACGACTCGACGTGCCGGTTGACGATCTGCGCCACTCGATGCGCATCGCGGTTGTAGTAGAGCCGGACGACGCGGGTCTCCACCTTGTCGGACGGATTGAACCCGTTGGTCGGGTCCCGGGGCGAGACGAATTCGGGGTAAGCCACGAAGGGCGCCTGGCGAGCCGGCGGGATCGGCGCCAGCTCCAGCGCGGCGAGCCGATCGCGAGACGTCCCCCCCGCGCCGCCTCCGGCCGTACGCTCGAACATCCGGATCAGGCCCCGTTCCGAATCGCCCTGGACTCCCTGGATCGGATTGCCGTAGACGTCTCGCAGCGCGGCCACGCTGGCGGTCAACTCGACGCGGTAATTGCCCGCGATAAGATCCGAGATTTTGATCAGGATCGAGTTCGTCGGTTCTTCATAACTCACGGTGTACTTGCTGGGGTCGACCGGCGCGTACTTCCCTCCGGCCCCGGCGAGGCTGATGCTGTAATTCGTGGGCTCCTCGACGGCCGACTTGAGTAGTTTGTTCCCCCGGAATCGGATCGTGAGCGTCTGCTCGCCGGCCACGACGCCGAAGTCGTAGGGGACGTACTCCTGGATGACCGGCCCGCTTCGGCGGATCGAGAGCTGGTAGGGCTTGGTGGCATCGGTCCGCGGCGTGCGCTGGAAGTCGCTTCGCGTGGCCCCCTGGATGATCTCAGCGCGGAGGAGGAAATCCCCCTCGGGTAGGTCGCCGGTCGTCAGGGTCCACGTTCCGTCGTCCTCGGGGGCCGTCACGCCAATCGGCACCTGGGAGTCCTGGTGGAAGACCGCCACGACCGCCCCGGCCTGAACGGCCGCCTCGGGCACGCCCGCCCCCGCGATCTTGACGCGCTTCGACGCGGTGAAGATGTGTCTGGGGTCCGCAGTCCCGCCGTCGGAGCCTGCCGAGGACGTGGGCTCGGGCTCGACGCTCGACAGCGTGGGCGGGACTCGGTCCGGGTCGCCCAGCGCCGTCCGTTCCACCGGCACGGCCAGCGAGAACGCCTGCCCGTCGGGCCTCTCGTCGATCGCGAAGAGGTGGGACGTCACCTGATCCGGCTGGGGAGCACCCGCGTCGAAGTCGAGATCCACGTCCCAATCGCCCTTGCTGGACCGCCGCCACGTCCTCGCCCTGGCGTCGTCGGCCCGCCTGATGAAGACGTCCTGGTCTCCGGTCGGGTTGAAGACGGCGAATTTCAGCGTCTCGGCCGAGCCCGTGGCACCGGCGAGCCGCAGGTAGCCATCGACCGACTCGATCGGGTCGGAACCGGAGATCGGCCCGACCGGCTCGATGAACAGGTTTTGGGAGGCCCGTCGAACGGTCGGCCGAGCGGTGACCCCACGCGGATCCTGCAGCAGGACGCGGACGCCGGTCCCGTCGCCCGAGGTCAAGTCCCAGGCGTCGACGACCCGGATCCGTCGCCTTCCACCGGCGTTCGCATCCAGGGGAATCACGACTTCGGCAGGGGCGGTGGCTGGATCCTCGGCGGGCAGACTTCCCAGCACGTCGTCGGCGTCGTCGAGCACGACAAGTTGCCGTCCTCCATGTCCCGTCACGATGACGGAGAGGATCGCGGCCGGATTGTTGCGGAACTCCCCGCCCCCCGGAATGGGCAACCTCGTCTGATAGAGCGCAGGTCCCTGGATCTTCTCCTGGAAACCTGCGATGCGTGGTTTCCGCACGGTCCGAATCGGCGCGACCTGGATCACAAGCTGATCGGGGGTCGCTTGACCGAGCCGACGAACCGTGTACTTCCCGCTCGAAGGCAGGGTCGCAGTGAAGGAATCGCCCGAGGCCGTTCCCATCGCGACCGGCAGCCTCGGGGGAGTGGTGCGCTCGAACTCGTACTCCGCCGGGTCGATTGCACGCCCCTCGTCGGTCTTCAGCGTCACCGTGACGTCTAGACCCGAGTCCGCGTTCGGCGGTAGACCGGTGACCTTGAACGTCCGCGCCTCAACCTCGGTCGCGGGCGAGCCCTGCTCTCCGACCACGGCGGCCGACAGGAACGCCGGAGCGATGCCGCCGGCCGGCGTCACGGCCTCGTCGCGCTTCGGGTCGGGCGACTGCGTCAGGATGGGCTCGGTCGCCTTCCGCGAATCCACAACGCCCGTCGACTTCCAGTAGCCGGCGACCAGGCAACACGCCATGAAAACAAAGAGGATCGGCTTTATTACAGAATCAGGCCGAGACATCCTTGTCATCGGGTCGCTCCGGGATCGAGAGGGGCCTGGACATCGCACGGCGCAAGCGCACGAATATCCCGTTTATCGACCGAAGCGTTCTCTTACTCCATCGGGCTCAAACGTTTTTGCCGGCCTCAACGAAATCGACGATTTTGCGGGATCCAGGGAAAGCACAAGGCGAGCCGTGAAAACGGCCGAGGCGGATCAGTAGGCCACGAGGGGGTAGGAGCCGAACCGGGCGGTGCCGGTGCGGCGGATCGCAAACGGCCCGTCGTAGACTTCCTGAGGGAAATGCTGCGAGAAGGACGATCGGGATCGATTCACGAGGGTGCGCATCGCCCAGATCCCCAGCGATTCCCCCAGCCGCGGTTCAGGCCTGACGAGCACCTGGGAGACGCCGATGTGACGGACCTTCCAGACGGCGGGTTCGAACTGGCCCCGTGCGTTGGCGTGGGGGGGGAGGTCGATGGCGGGGATGGTGACGGTGTGCTCGGTCCCATCCCAGCAGGGGACGTGCAACTGAAGACGGAGCGTCACGGGCATCGCGGGCGTCGAGACGACGAAACGCAGCTCATATGCCCCGCTGGGGGCGACGACGAACCGCATCCCCTCATAGATCACCGCGCCTTCATCCTCGAATTCGCACCCTGAGGCGTCGAAACGCGGCACCGCGAACCGGGCGGGCTTGGCGAAATCGAAGGGCCGGGCCGAGGTGTCGCACTGTTCGAGATAGGGGAACTCCTCGTGATCCGAATCGGTCGATTCGTCAGGCCTTAAGGACCCCCGGCGCACCAGGCGGATCACAGTCGGGAGGTCTTGAAAGGCCGTCCCCAGGGGGACCTTGCACTTCTCGTCGTCCGTCGAGGCGAGCTCGGTCCGCGCGGGGGCCGATGGCGATGCGGGGGCCGCCGGCTGCGTTTCGGCGGCCGGCACGGGCGTCCCGTGTTGCTCGACGTACACCTCGCCGAAGCCGGCCCGCATCCCGCGACCGCCGCCGATCAGGACGGCCCGTCCCCGGGACCATCCGGTCAGGTTGATCGCCTCATCGACGAGCTGCCAGTTGGACGGGTCTTCCGATTCCGAGTCCATCCAGAATTTGCCCAGAAGCTTCCCATCGCCGGTGATCGCGAGCTTGAGCCAGATCCATCGCACGGGGGGGGACGCGGCGACCAGATCGACGGCGGAAGGATCCTCCTGAACCTCCACGGAGGCGCGTTGATCGGGGGCGTCCCCCGCAGTGAAATCCTCGTCGAAGAGGGAGACCTTGAACTCGCCCGACTGCCGCTCACGGACCACGATCGAGTACACGCGCAGGCCGTCGGCCGAGGCGATCCCGATCCCTACCTTCGCGTCTTTGCGGTCGGCGACGTCGGAGGACTCGAGGAGGGCGATGCGGGCCGTGACCTGGGTCGCCGAGCCGTCTGCGTCGAGGAAGATTCGGGAGGAGTCGGAGAGCTTGGGGACGTGCAGCCAATCCAACCTCCCGTCGCGGACGGCCCACGCGGATGTCGCTCCCGCTTCGAGCCGGATCTCGCGCGGCTCGAAGGGCTCCATCAGCCTTCCCGCGTCAAAGTCCTCGAAGCGGATCAGCCGGCTGCTCGGGATGCTAGTCAACTCGACCTTGCGGGGCTCCGATTCCTCCGAGGCGTGCAGGCCGCGGACGGTGTAGAAATAGCTGACCCCTTTCTCCTTCGCGCTCTGGTCGACAAAGACGCGGGAGTCCGGCCGGCTGCTGGAAGTACGGCCGACGAGTTCCTTGCGGACGGCCTGATTCGGCTTCCGAACCTGTCGCCATATCTCGTAACCTTCCTCGCCGGCGTCCTGGGCCGTCCAGTCGAGCCGGACCCAGGAGGAATCCCCGATCCGGCTGTGCCTGAGGTTCGACACAGCCTGCCCGCTCGTCGCCGACGAGGCCGCGAGGGCGAGACCGACGACCAGGCAGGGGAGGCGGGGATTCATGGGCGCGGGCTCCCGAGGGTCGATCGGAGGGGCTCGTCAGGGTGGGAGTCTCAACCCGCCGAGGAGGCGACGTGGACTCGAAGTAGAACCTATCCCCGAAATCCCCCCTGGTCAAATTCGTGCGCGATGGTTTGAATCGGTTCCCAGTCCGAGTCTTGAGCCGGGGCTTCATTCAAAGGGACGAGTCGAAGGACCGGAGGCAGGCGGCCACCGAGCTTCTCGCGACCTTCCCGGCCGATTCATGAAATCCTGGGAGTGACGAGTTATCCTGACCTTCTTCGGTGTGCTCCAGTCGCAACCATCAAGCCGAGGATGTTCCGCTGATCGACCTTCATTCCACAAAGAACCGTCCGGCTCGTCCGGGTTTCACGCTGATCGAGTTGCTGGTCGTCATCGCGATCATCGCGGTGCTGATCGCCCTGCTGCTCCCCGCCGTCCAGGCCGCCCGGGAGGCCGCCCGCCGCATCCAGTGCACGAACAACCTGAAGCAACTGGGGCTGGGGCTCCACAATTACGAGAGCATCGCCGCGGCGCTCCCCCCCGCAGGGGTCCTGAGCGGCAAGGGGAACGTCGTGACCACCTGGATCGGCTGGAGCGTCCACGGGCGCATCCTGCCGCTGATGGAGAACGGGGCGACCTTCAACGCCATCAACTTCGATCATTCGGGTGAGAGCCCGCAGAATATCACGGTGGCCGCCTTGAGCATCGCCGCCTTCCTCTGTCCCAGCGAGCCCGACGCCCGGCCGGCCACCGCGAACGTGGGAATCTCCAACGTCACGAATTACGGCTTCTGCATGGGGGACTGGTTCGTGTGGGGCGGCTTCCAGGGACCGGAGAACCGCAGCGCCTTCGGCCCGAATCGCAGTCGGCGGTGGAGCGACTTCGTCGACGGCGCGAGCAACACCCTCGTCGCCGCCGAAGGCAAGGCCAAGCAGCCGCTCTACCGGGACTGCGGCGGCCTCTCGCTCGTGAAGAATCCGTCCGCGATCCCGGGCCCCGAACAGGCCCCCCTCGACGTCGTCCCGGAGTACGGGGGCGGCGGCTGCGAGTTCAAGACCGGCCATTCGGAGTGGTCCGATGGGCAGGCCCACCACACGGGGTTCACGACGGCCTGGACGCCGAACAAGAAGACCGTCGGATCCTCCCCTTCGGGCGAGCCGGTCGACCTCGACATCACCGGTCAGAGGGAGAAGAAGGGGGGGCCGACGTTCGCCGCCATCACCGCGCGGAGCCATCACGCCGGCGGCGTCAACGCCTTGTTCGGCGACGGCAGCGTCCGGTTCATCAAAGACGGGATCGCCGGGCCGACGTGGCGGGCGCTCGGCACCGTCGCGGGGGGCGAGGTCGTCGGCTCCGACTCGTTCTGACGCCGCACCTCGACGGACATCCCCCACGATCCATCAGGCGATTCCCGAGCCGAGGAGTCTTCTGCTCGGCTCGGGGAGCGTCAGGCCGAACCGAGCGGATGGAAGGGACGAACGACCCGACCGATCGTCTGCGGTGAGCGGCCGCCTGTCGGGTCCTCCGCCCCCCACGCCGAGGGCGGCCGATTCGCCCCTGGCACTCGGGCGGCTTTAGGAACGGTCGCGGGCGTTTCGGGCTTCACCGGGCTCGATGTAGACCCGGCCCGCGAGCGATTCGGGGAGGCAGGCCATCTCCCCCCTGGCGTTCGGATCGTCGTGGACGTAGCGATATCCCTGGCCGTAGCCCGAGGCCTTCATCAGCGACGTGACGGCGTTGCGGAGGTGGAGCGGGACCGGCTCGCGAGCCGTGGCGGCGGCGTCGGCCGCCGCGGCGAAGTAGGCCCGCTTGATCGCGTTCGATTTGGGCGCGTGGGCCAGATAGATCGTCGCCTGGGAGAGCGGATACAGGCCTTCCGGCAGCCCGATCATCTGGACGATCTGCGCCGCGGCCGAGGCCTGCACGATCGCCTGGGGATCGGCCAGGCCCACGTCCTCCGACGCCAGGATGCAGAGGCGGCGGGCGATGAAGACCGGATCGGCCCCCCCTTCGATCAGCCTGGCGAGCCAGTAGAGTGCGGCGTCCGCGTCCGAGTTGCGCAGGCTCTTGATCAGGGCTGACGCCAGGTTGTAATGATCCTCGCCCCCCTTGTCGTAGGCGTACCGGGCGCGGCCGAGGGCTTCCGCCAGGGTCTCGGCCTCGACGGGGCGCGTGCCGTCGGCGGCCGTCGGCGTGGCCAGCACCGCCGTCTCCAGGGCCGTCAGCGCGACCCGCGCGTCCCCCCCCGAAGCCTTCGCCAGCCGCTCCAGCTCAGCGTCGTCCAGCGTGGGCCTCAGCGAGCCCAGCCCGCGTTCGGGGTCGGTCAGCGCGCGGCGGAGGATCGCGGCCACGTCCTCGGGAGTGAGCGGGTTCAGCGTCACGACCCGAGACCGCGAAAGCAACGCCGAATTGACCTCGAACGACGGGTTTTCGGTCGTCGCGCCGATCAGGATCACGGTCCCGTCCTCGACGGCCTGCAAGAGGGCGTCCTGCTGCGACTTGTTGTAGCGATGGATCTCGTCGATGAAGAGGACCGTGCGGACCCCTCGCGAACGTCGGGCGCGGGCCTCGGCGACGGCCTCGCGCAGCTCCTTCACGCCGGAGAGCACGGCCGAAAGTTGCACGAACCGCGCCCCGCTCGGCCCCGCGACCAGCCTCGCCAGCGTCGTCTTCCCCGCGCCGGGGCCTCCCCAGAAGATCAGGGACGGCAGCGGCCCGCCCCCCTCGACGAGCCGACGGATCAGACGGCCCTCGCCGACGAGGTGCTCCTGCCCGACGTACTCCTCCAGCGACCGCGGCCGCATCCGCTCGGCCAGTGGGGCGTCGGCCCCCGCCGACGAGTCCGCCTCGTCCCGCCACTCCGGTTCATCCGCCCCCCCGAACAGGGAGCCCGTCGATTCGCGTCGCATCAGATCCCGCCCTTCCCCCGCGTCCGCCCGTCGTCTCTGTCCAACCGTCCATTATTTTACCATGCCGTCGCGGCGAGGTCCCGCCGTTCCCCACATCGGACGAACCAACGCGCCTCGGTCGCGATCGGTCCGAACTGGATCCTCGTCCCTCGCCAACTTCGGAAACGCCATCTTCAGCAAGTTTGGCCGCCGGACCCAGGCGATATCAATTATTCTGAACGGTCATCAATATCCTTGACATTAGGATTACCCCTTCTTACTGACTCCAGCCCGGCCAAAGTTACACCGGTCACAAGCGGAGCGGGATCTCGGCGTGGCGGATGAACGAGGCCAGGAGGTCCGGGTGTCGACGCAGGGCCGACAGCTCTCTGCAGAGCCGGAATCGCAGCTCGGCCGTATCCTCCGGGGCGTAGTTCGGCAGCCGATGGTACTTGGCCCACCCCCACACCCCCTCGTCCGGGTTGGCCTCCGGGGCGTAGCCGGGGAAGTCCTCGGCGACGATCTCCGGATGCCTCGCCAGGTAGGCCTTCACCAAACCCGATCGGCCGTGGATCCGGCTCCGGTCCCAGAGGACCGTCATCGGCCCGCCCAGATGGGCCCGCAGGCCCTTCAGGAAGGCGACGGAGTCCTCGCCCCGGGCGTCGGCGTCGTCGGGCAGGAGGCGGAAGTAGAGGTTGGGCCTGCGTCGCTTCGGGCTGACGGTCACGGCGCTGATCGCCGAGATCCGACCCTTGCGATGCCACGCCTCGACGATCGGCGTCCGGCCCCTCGGGGCGTACGTGCGACGGACCACCGGCGTGAGCTGGAAGCCCGATTCGTCCAGGAAGACGAGGTGGGCCTCCCGCTCGCGAGCCTCCTCGAGGATCCGAGGAAGCTCCTCGGCCCTTCAGTGGTCGATCCGCTCCTGATCGCGTTGCCGGGCCTTCTTCTGCGGCCGCTGGCTGCTCCAACGCAGCCGCCGCCTGAGGATCTTGCGGACGTGCTCGACGTGGTACTCGACGCCGAAGCGACGACGGACGAGCTCGGCGACCCGGGCGGCGCTCCACAGGTCGTTGGGCCAGCCGTGCGACCGGGCGCCTTCCAGCAGCAGGCGCTCCAGCTCCCCGACCTGCTCGTCGCTCAGCCGCGCCCGAGGGCCCGGATGAGGCCTGGCGGCCAGGGCCTCGGGGGACTTTCCGGCCAAGGCCAGCCAGCGATACAGCGAGGTGCGGCCGACGCCCAGGATGCGGGCGACGACGGTGGGCGACTCCCCCCGCCGCATCAGTTCCACGGCATGGCGACGGCGACGTTCCAGTTCCTGCGCGGTTCCAACGGGTCTCATGCCCTCACTACGACGGAAGCCGTCCGAGTGTTCCTTTGACTACGCTGGAGTCAGTAAGTTTTGAATTCGCCGCGCTGGAGGCGGCCCGATCCAAACATCTCGATATGGACGACTCAAAAGAAGTTCATGAGACGCACGAGGGATCTTTCGACGGAACCAAGACGACACGCGCAAGCTGATCAAGGAGTCGACGATGCGAAAACGTCCTCTGTTCTGCATCTTGCTCGCGGCCTTTTGGAGCGGGGCGCCATCGGTCGCAATCGCCGCCTATTCGATCCAGATCAACACACCTCAAAATGACGAGCTGTACGCCAGCCTGGCCACCATCGCGGTGGGTGGCGAGTCAAATTGGACCAGTTGGTTCGACTCCACCCCTTCCACCGTCCGCATCAGGGTTTGTTCGCACGACGGCTCGGTGGTCCCCAACGACTACTTCGCCTCGTCCTTCAGTTCAAGTACGGGTGATTGGCTAGGGACCGCGGTCGCCCCGCTCGGTACGCCGAGCGGCACCCGGGCATTCCACATTCAAGCCGGGCTCATTGCCAACGGCTCCAGCGTCGTCGCCACCGATTCCGTCTCGCTCACCGTCAAAGCGACGAACACGGGATCGTGAACGATTCGACGGGCCGAGCAAGGCTGCTCACGGCGGCCCTTGCTCGGCCGACTCTGGCCGGATCCAGGAGGGACTACGACATGAAACGTTTCGTCAGCCGCACCAGCGGGGAATCCCTCAAGCCGCCTCTCGCTCTCCTGATCGCGGCGTTCCTGGTCGTCGGATGTTCGGGGGGCCGGGTCGACGATGAGCCGGATCGGGGAGCGCCGACGATCCACTTCATCGAGCCGACCGAGGGTCGCCGATACGCCCCCAAGTCGCGGATTGAGGTGGCCTTCCGCCTGGAGGGGAGCCCCCCCCGCCAAATCGTCATGGCGCGCATCAAGCAAGGCGATACGATTCTCATGGAGACGCCGGCGAGTCAAAACCCCGACGACTCGGCGGAGTCCGGCCCGCTCCATAGTGCCGTGTTCGAGCGGGGCCCCGCAGCACACGGGAAGTATCGCGTCGAGGTCGTGGCCCGCTCGCGATCCGCCGCATCCGTCCCGAAGCCGGTCGATGGAACGCCCCGTCGCATCGCGGCCGAGGCGGGGGTGAACATCGAGGTGGAGCGATGAAGCGCGTGACGAGCCGGCGCCCGGAGGGTGGCGTTCGTCGATCCGAGTCGCGGCGCGGTCTGACTTTGATCGAGGTTCTGGTCGTCGTCTCGATCATCGCCCTTCTGGCGGCGATCCTCATACCGGCGGTCCAGCTCGCGCGGGGGGCCGCGCGAAGGACCAAGTGCCTGAACAATCTCCGCCAGATCGGGATCGCCTTGAACGCGTACGTCGCCGACCACGGCGTCTACTCGCGCACCTAATAACGGCCCCGGGTACTCTCCCCACGTCGTCCTCCTCCCCCATCTGGAGCAGAAGGCCCTCTACGATTCCATCAATTTCGTGACGCTCACGGGACCGGACCTCCGCCTGGGGGGCGACTCGTCGCCGGCGATCGCCACGGCGTGGCACATGAGGCTGTCCGTCTACCTCTGTCCCGCCGACCCGGCTCGCCCCGATCAGGGCGCCATGAACTCCGCGGGGAATCGTGGGGTCGGCTATGACCTCGCGGGCGCGTTGGATAATGGGCTGTTCGTCCACCCGACCGCGAGCCTCGCCACTTCGACCCCGAGCCCCGGCATCGGCCCGGCCGCGATCCGCGACGGCCTGAGCCAGACCGCCGCGTTCAGCGAGTGGCTGATCGGCGCCCCGACGAGGCTGGCGGGCGAGACGAATCGATCGACCTATCTGACGAGCATCCATCAAGAGCCCGCGGACTTCGGCCGCTTCATGAGCGAGTGCGATTCGCCCGAGGTTCAGGTGATCCCGTTCTCCGACGCCGGCAAGGGTTTGACCTGGATGCACGGCGACCTGAAGGCCACGCTGTACAATCACGGCAACGGGCCGAATCGACGGAGTTGCAGCAACGGCGGTCTGGTCCAGAAAAGCGCATGGACGGCCGGCGGCCTCCACGGGGGAGGCGTCAACACCTTGATGGTCGACGGCCGCGTCACCTTCGTGAAGGATGCGGTCGCCTTGCCGGTCTGGCGAGCGCTGGGGACTCGCAACGGCGGCGATGTCGCCGACGTCGATTGAAGTCGCGCCCGACCTTCGACGAGGGTTCCCGCGCGTCGGCGGGCCTGGTAAGCTCCCGAGAAGGTCGTTGCGAGGGTGGACGGACGTTCGGGATGCAGGGAGGTCGACGCATGGACGGACTGCGCGCGGCGGGAATGGGGATCGTCCTGGGCCTCGGATCGCTGATCGTCGGCGAGGCGTTCGGGCAAGGCGGAGCGGGGCGGGGGACGCCGGTGGTCCGCTGGATCGGGCAGGACGGCAAGGACTTCGTCGGGCCGCACAACCGGGTCGAACCGAGCGACGTGCAGGACGTCCACATCGCCATCGCCGGGCTCGACCCCCGCCGCGAGGTCACGTTCGTCGACCTCCTGGCGGTCGGCGGCGACCCCAGCCAGTGGCAGTACAACGCCGATTCCTTCTCGTGGAAGGCCGCCCTCGTGCGCGAGAAGGGCTCGCCACGCGCCGACCTGTATATCGAGCCGTCGACCTTCACGGCCCCTCGCAAGCATGAGATGACCATCCGTTACGACGACGGCCGCGAGCACAAGCTCACGATCCAGGGCCGCAAGGTGGACCCCGGCCTGCGCATGCCCGGCGCGGAGATGAAGGCGACCTGGGCGGGCCAGGACGGCCGCGACGCCGTCGGCCCCGGCGCGTCGGTCGGTCCCGACGGACTCCAGGACGTCCACATCCGGCTGACCGGCGTCTCCAAGGCGGTCCCGATCAAGGCCATCCGCATCGACGGCCCCGAAGGCGCGAAGTGGGAGAGCCACATCAACCCCGAGATGCTCCCCGCCTGCGAGTTCCGAATGGACCCCGCCAAGCCCGGCGAAGGCGACCTGTTCTTCCAGCCGACCCGCGACCTGGGCGGGAAGTCGATCGCGATCCGATTCCTCTACGCCAACGACACCGGCGACCGCGCGACCGTCGCTTCTCGCCGGATCGACCCCAAACGCCGCATGCCCGACCTCCCGGCGGCGTCGGTCCGCATGGCGGAAGCCAGGGCGAAATGGCTGGGTCAGGACGGCGCCGACGTCGTCGGGCCGGGCGACGTCCACGTCGCGATCTCGGGCCTCGACGCCCCCCGCGACCTCGCCGGCGCCGTGCTCACCGACTCCTCGCGGGGCTCGTGGGTCTTCCAGGCCCCGGGGAACGACCAGTTGAAGTCCTCCACCGAGTGGGGGGGCGCCGAGGCGCTCGCCGTGCGGCCGGGCGCGACCTCCGGGTCGTTCGACCTCTACTTCCCCCCGTATCGCGACGAGTCCGACGCCACGTTCACCCTCCGGATGATCGCTCGCGACGGCCGCTCGACGTTCGCGCGCTTCCCCGGCGGACGGTGCGACCCGGACAAACGACTCCCCGCGCCCGACGCCTCCCGACGTGCGGCGAAGCCCGGCGACGACCTCCAGAAGCTCGTCGATCAGGGGGGGACGGTGAGCCTCGCCCCGGGGACTTATCGGCTGACCCGACCCCTGACCCTCAACAAGCCGGTCGTCCTGACGGCGGCCCCCGGCGCGACCCTGGTCTTCTCGCATCCTGCCGGCGAGCCGCCCTGGACGGCGGCCATCAAAATCCACAAGGGGAGGACGACCCTCGAAGGCTTTGCGATCCGCTTCGAAGGCGCGATCCGCTGGGACCAGCAGGTCGGCTACGGCCCGGCGATCATCGGCACCAGCGACGACCGCGACTCGAACCCCTGGGAGCGGAAGACGGGGATCGTGATCGCCAGGCTTGACATCGAAGGGCCGGCGTCGGACGACCCGAGCCGCTGGACCGACGCCGTGCGGGTGATGCGGTTCACCAACGCCAACGGGGGCCGCGTCGAGGGGAATCGGCTCCTGGGCGGGCCGATCGAGTTCTTCAACGGCCCCTGGTCGTTCGTCGACAACACGTTCCGGGGCGTCCCGGCGAAGACCCGGTCGAACTCGTCCATCGCGGGGCACTTCGTCAACGACGTCGTCGTCCGGGGGAACCGGGTCAAGGCGGAGCCCCTGGGCAAAGTCTGGCGGTTCCTGGCGCTGACGCACATGGCCTGGAACGCGACCGTCGAGGACAACGTCGTGGAAGGGGTCGGCGAGATGGACGACGACGGAGTCCCCCGCGTCAACGCCCCGGAGATCATGCTCACCGAGTGCTACCGGATCGGCTACGAAGGGGCGGTGCGGGCGGTCTCCCCCGACGGCCTTTTGATCCGCATCGGCGAGCGCCAGGGAGAGCCGATCCGCGCGGGCCAGGTCGCGGCGATCTTGACCGGCCCGGCCGCGGGGACGTTCCGCAGGCTCTCGCAGCCGATCGACCAGACCACGATCCTGCTGGACGCCCCCATCCCCAAGGAGACGACGGCCGTCTCGATCGTCGACGGCATGAGCGGGCTACGCTACGCGGGCAACACCGTCGATATCCGGGGGAGTTCGACCTCGTACGGCCTGATCCTGCCGGGGAACCAGTTCGGCACGGTCGTCGAGAACAACCATTTCCTCGGCGGCGCCGAAGGGCTGACCGCGACGGCCTGCGCCTCGGAGTCGCCGATCCACTGGGGGTGGTCGCGGTGCCCGGCGATGGGGGTGGTCGTCCGGGGGAACACGTTCGAGGACGTGCGGGAGGGCCTGCGGGTGAGCGTAGCCCACGACCCCAAGCACATCCGATTCAGCTCAGGTCGCGTGTACATGTCGGCGACCGTCGAGGACAACGTGATCCGCTGGACCGACCCCTTCCTGCGGAAGACGGCCGCCGCGCGCGCCGCCGGCAAGTCGGGCGACCGCCCGCTGCTCGGCGTGGTCGTGGGCGAGCCCCACTCGCGCGACCCCCGCGAGTTGAGGGTGGCGGCCGCCCGCAACGCGCTCGACGCCCCCTCCGGCCGTCGACCCGGCCCGTCCCTGGTCGTCCGCGCGGCCGAACTCAACAGCCAGCCGACCCGCGACAAGAACTCGGAACTCCCCCGCGCCGAGACCCGGCCCGCCCCCGGCGCGACCAAGGGCGGGGGTCGCTGAGGGCTGTCGGATGGGGCGGACGCGCGCCGCTCCGGCGTCTTGCCCGCCCCTTCCGGACGCGCTAGACTCGTGGGCCGTTGCCACTCCGCCTCTCTCTCGGCCACACGAACGAGGACGACACGACGATGACGCGAACGACGACGAAGGCTGTCGGCTGGCTCTGGCTCGCGGGGGCGATCGGCGCGACGACGATGACGGCCGCGGCCGCGCCGCCGGAACTGGTCAAGCGGCCGATCTTCGAGGCCGAGGCCAAGCACAACCACGCCTCCTGCATCTCCGAGACGCCCCGGGGCGACCTGCTGGCCGTCTGGTATTCGGGGACCGGCGAACGCAAGGCGGACGACGTCGTGATCCAGGCGGCCTGGATGGCCAAGGGCGCCGACTCCTGGAGCCCCCGATTCCAGACCGCCGACACCCCCGGCTATCCCGACTGCAACCCGGCGCTGCTCACGGCCCCGGACGGCCGGGTCTGGATGTTCTGGCCCACCATCCTCGACCACCGCTGGGAAAGCGCGCTGCTCAAATACTCCGTCGCCGACCCCTCGCAGGGCCCTCCGGGGCCGATCCGCTGGGAGTCTTCGAACGTCCTGCACATCACGCCCGAGAGCGGACAGTTCGAGAAGGCGATCGCCGCGTCGGTCGCCCAGCTGACCGACGAGGAACGGACGAAGTACGCCAAGGAGCTGGAGCCCTTCACCGCCCGGTCGACCGATTTGCTCTATCAGCGACTTGGCTGGATGCCCCGGGTCCGGGGGATCGTCCTCCCCTCGGGACGCTGGATCCTGCCGCTCTACTGCGACACCTTCTCACTCTCACTGATGGGGATCAGCGACGACCAGGGGAAGACCTGGACCGCCAGCGACCTGACGGTCGGCTTCGGTGCGATCCAACCCACCATCGTCCGCAAGAACGACGGCGGCCTCGTCGCCTACTTCCGCGACAACGGCCCCCACAACAAGATCCGCATGGCGACCTCGCCCGACGAGGGGAAGTCGTGGACCGACGTGGTCGACACCCCCTTGCCGAACCCGGGCGCGGGGATCGAGGCGATCCGCCTGGAGAGCGGGGCCTGGGCGATGGTCTACAACGACCTCCCGCGAGGCCGACACTCGCTGGCCGTCTCCCTGTCCGACGATGAAGGGGCGACCTGGCCGATCACCCGCCACGTCGAGCTGGACGAGCCCGGCTCCTCGTTCCACTACCCCTCGATGACGCAGGCCCGCGACGGCGCCATCCACCTGAGCTACACCCACTCGCTGGGCCTCGGCGCCGGCACGGCGAAGAAGAGCACGATCATGCACGCGACCTTCCCCGAAGCCTGGGTTCGCCAGGGGGATTGACCCGCGATTCACGGTCCCGGTCGGTCGCCCAGGCCGACCGACCGGGACGGCGACGAACCGGGCGATGGCTCAGGCCAGGACCTCGCGGATCACATGGCCGTGGACGTCGGTCAGGCGGCGGTCGATGCCGTCGTGGCGGACGGTCAGCCGTTCGTGGTCGATGCCGAGCAGGTGGAGGATGGTGGCGTGAAGGTCGTAGCCGGTGCTCGCCCCGGAGGCGGCCCGCCACGACCAGGGGTCGCTCTCGCCGTGGGCCGCGCCCGCCTTGACCCCGGCGCCGGCCAGCCAGGCGACCGACGTACCACCGTTGTGGTCGCGGCCGGTCGCCCCCTGCGTGAAGGGCATCCGGCCGAACTCGGTGGACCAGACGACCAGGGTGTCGTCCAGCAGCCCCCTCGCCTTGAGGTCGACCAGGAGCCCGGCGGTGGGACGGTCGACCGACCGGGCGATCGCCGGGAGTTCGTTGGGGATGTCGGTGTGGTTGTCCCAGTTGTCCTTGGGGCCCCCCGCGCCGCTCCAGACCTGGACGAAGCGGACCCCGCGTTCCAGCAGCCGACGGGCCAGCAGGCAGCGACGGCCGAAGTCGGCGGTCGCCGGCTCGTCGAGGCCGTAAAGTCGTCGCGTGGCGTCCGACTCGCCCGCCAGTTCGAGGGCCTCGGGGGCGCTGAGCTGCATCCGAGCGGCCAGCTCGTAAGACGCGATCCGGGATTCGAGCCGCGAGTCTTCCGCGTTCCGGTCGGCGTACCGACGGTTCATCGCGGCGAGGCGCTGGAGCCCGTCGCGCTCGGCCTCGGCGGAGGGCCAGCGGGCGGAGCCGGGGGGGAACAGGTCGGGGATCGGCTCGGGCGAGGCCGCGTTGATGGTCGTCCCCTGATGGGCCATCGGCAGGAACCCCGCCGAGAAGTTCCCCTTGGCGTTGTAGGGGAGCCCCCTGGGGTCGGGGAGGACGACGAACGTCGGCAGGTCGTCGCCGAGCGCTCCCAGCCCGTAGGAGACCCACGCCCCGAGGCAGGGGAAGCCGGGGGTGAGGAAGCCCGTGTTCATGAGATAGCTGGCCGGCCCGTGGACGTTGGTCCGTGAGGTCAACGCCATTACGAACGCCAGGTCGTCGACCCGCGTCGCCAGGTGGGGGAAGACCTCGCTGACCCATCGGCCCGATTCGCCGTACTGGCGGAAGGCGAACGGCGACTTCATCAACTTGCCCGGCGTGCTGGTGACCCCTTCGACGTGCTCGCCGGGGTCGAACGGCCGGTCGTGGAGCCGATCCAGCTCCGGCTTGCGGTCGAACGTGTCCATCTGGCTCACGCCGCCGTTGAGGAAGATCTGCAAGACCCGGCGGGCCTTCGCCCGGTGATGCAGCCCCCCTTCGAACTCGGGACGGGGGCGATCCGGCCCCGACGCCGCCTCGGCCCGGCCCAGCAGGTCCGCCAGCGCCAGGCCGCCGAACCCGCCGCCCAGCCCCCAGAGCCATTCCCGTCGCGAGTTCCGTCGATCCATGCCCGGCCCCTTGTGATTCGCGGTCAATCGACGAACAGGAACTCGCTGGTGTTCAGGAGCATCCGACAGAAGTTCGCCGTCCCCCGGTGGGAGGCGTACTCGGCCCACTCGCGGACCTCGTCCGGGTCGGGCTCGCGGCCCAACGCCAGCGTGAACGCGGCGCGGACGCGGCTCTCGGGGTCGTCCGCGAGACTCTCCAGCCGATGGGCGAAATGCTCGGACTGGCGGATCACGAACGGGTCGTTGAGCATCGCCAGCGCCTGGAGCGGCGTGACCGAGGCGTTGCGCGTGGGAGTCAACTGCGAGGCGTCGGCGGCGTCGAACACGTCCATGAACGGGTCGGGAAGCGTGCGGAACAGGAAGCGATAGACGCCCCGCCTCCCCGAGCCGGGGGCGTCCCAATCATACGCCGTGTAGTCGACCGTGGGGGTGACGTGGACGGCCGCTCCCAGCTCGAAATGACGGATCGACGGCCCCCCCATCGTCCGGTCGAGCTTTCCCGAGACGGCCAGGACCGCGTCGCGAACCGCCTCGGCGTCGAGCCGGGATCGGTTCATGCGCCAGAGCAGCCGATTGTCGGCGTCGACGGCCGAATGGGCCGGGTCGGACCCGGACGCCTGCCGATACGTCGCCGAGGTGACGATCAGGCGATCGAGCCGCTTGAGCGAGCCGCCGTCCTCGCGGAACGTCCAGGCCAGCCAGTCGAGCAGCTCGGGGTGGCTCGGCGCGGCGCCCATGCGGCCGAAGTCGCTGGGGGTGTCGACCAGCCCCCGGCCGAAGTGCGCCTGCCAGGCCCGATTGACGATCGACCGCCAGGTCAACGGGTTGCCGGGATCGGACAGCCAGCGGGCCAGCTCGGCGCGGCGGTCGGCCTCGCCCGGCCGGTCGAACCGCGCTTCGAGCCCCGCCACGCACCCGAGCGCCCCGGGGACGGCCGGCTCGCCAGGCTGGCGGATGTCGCCTCGCTTCAGGACGAAGACCGGGCGGGGGGAGGGGACCGGCTTGTGGCTGCCGTCGGGGACGAAGTCGCCCGCCGCGGCGTAGACCAGGCGGGCCGGGGGAAGCGCGGCGATCTGACGGTCCAGGGTCTCGGCCAGGTACGCCTCTCCAAGCTCCCGCCGCTGCTCGGGCGTCCGGCGATCCGGGGGCGTCGCCAGCGAGGCGGCGAGCGAGCCGGGGAGCGAGCCCACCCGGACAGGGCGGGGGGCGGCGACGACGGAAAGCCGGAAGCGGCCGATCGGATGCCCGGCCGGGAAGGTCTGCCGGAGGACGAACCGAAGCGTCGTCTCGCCCCCTGCGCGGCCGACCTCGTCGCGGAACTCGAAAACTCCCTCGTGCGGCTTGCCGACCTCGGGATGAATCCCCCAGGCGGTCTTCGGGTCGCCGTCGATCGCGGCGGCGATCCCCCAACCGGCCTGGTCGAAGTCCGACGTCGCCGTCGCGATCGGCGCAGGCCGCCAGCCGTCGGGCGCGTCGGACGACGCCTCGAAGACGGCGATCTCGGTTAGGTGGAGGTTGCCGTTGGCGTTGCGGCCGGGGCCGCCGGACGGCAGCCGGTCGTCGGGCAGCAACTCCAACCGAAATGCAGTGATCCCGACCACCTCGGTCGTCGCCGTGATCGTGTACGTCTCCTCGGCGGGCGTCGGTCCCCCGGCGAGGATCGATCGGTCGGCCTGCGCCTCAAGGATCGTCCCCGCCTCGGTCTTCATGGCCGAGGGGTCGAGCGGCGTCCAGGGGATCCTCGGCCCCGACCACCGCGCCCCCCAAGCCTCGACTTCGGCCTGGATCGCGTCTCCCTGAAGGGTGTCGAGGAGTTCCGGGTCACGCTCGGCAAGGGCCTTGCGCCGGGCCGTCGACTCGCGACGCAGGCGGGCGACGGCGGGATCGGTGTCGTACGCGCGGTCGGCCCGGCCGACGCCGGCGAACACGGCCTGGAGCCCGTAGTATTCGGCCTGGCTGATCGGGTCGAACTTGTGATCGTGGCACCGGGCGCAATGGACCGTGCTGCTGACGAACGTCGACATGACCGTGGCCACCATGTCGTCGCGGTCGAGATAGTAGCCGACCTGCCGGTCCTGGCTGTCCTCGCGGATGTCCCGCAGCGAGCTTTCGTCCCAGGGGCCGGCCGCGAGGAACCCCAGGGCCGCGACCAGCCCCGGCTCGTCGGGATACAGGGCGTCGGCCGCCACCTGCTCCCGGACGAACCGGGCGTACGGCTTGTCGCGGTTGAACGACTCGACGAGGTAGTCGCGATAAGGCCAGGCGTTGGGCCGGATGCGGTCCTGATCATGGCCGTGGGTCTCCGCAAAGTGGGCCAGGTCCATCCAGCGCCGGGCCCATCGTTCGCCGTAGTGCGGGCTGGCTAGCAGGCGGTCGACCAGCCGCTCGTAAGCGTCGGACGCCGGGTCGGCGACGAACGCCCGGACTTCTTCCGGCGTCGGCGGGAGTCCGATCAGGTCGAAGCTCAGCCTTCGGATCAAGGTCCGGCGATCGGCCTCGGGGGAGGGGCCGAGCCCTTCGCGGCGGAGGCGGTCCCGGATGAAGGCGTCGACCGGCCCGAGGCTCCCCCGCCGGGCCTCGTCGTCGAGGGTGGGCACGGCCGGCCGCTCGATCGGCCGGAGCGCCCAGCGATCGGCCGAGGATTCCTCGCGAGACGCCTCGGACGCATCCCTCGGGTCGACGGCCCCTTGCTCGATCCAGCGTCGAAGGTCGGCGATCGCCTCGTCGGGGAGTTTCCCCTTGGGGGGCATCGGCGCGACCTCGCCGTCGTCGGCGTGCTCGACAGCCTGGATCAAGAGGCTCTCGTCGGGGCGCCCGGGCGTCACGGCCGGTCCCGAGTCCCCCCCGGCGCGGGTCGCCTCGCGGTCGTCGAGCCGCAGGCCCCCCTTCGACTTCGCCGCCTGGGCCGAGTGGCAGGGGTAGCAATTCTCGATCAGGACCGGACGGACCCGGGCCTCGAAGAAGTCGCGGCCCGAATCGTCGCCGGCCCAGACCGCCGCGGCGGCCTGGAAAACCGCGAGGGCCAGCGCCCCGCATCGAACGGCGTCGCGGCGTCCTGGTCGTCGCATGACACCCAGCTCCGTAAGTCCCGGCTGGTCCCCGCCTCGGCCCCATCATACGCCCCGACCCCGCCGCCGACACGCCCTTTCCGGCGCATCGGGCCGGAACCCGCCGCCATCGCCCGAGTCCCCCACCTCGGGCGGTCCGCGTCCCGAAATCGACCGAACGGGTCGATTTTTGCTACAATCGAGAAAATGGATCGAATATCGTCGGTGCCGGGCTTGTGCATCGCCGGGATCGGTCGCGAATCGTGGAGCTTGACCATGTGATCGAACTGAAGCGCAGTTGCAGAGGGGATTGATCGTCATGGATTCACTCGACAACGACTACACCGCTGGGGTCTTCCTCGACACCCAGGAAGCGCCCTGCCTCTCGCTCTATCAGCCGACCCACCGAAGCCATCCAGACAACCAGCAGGACCCGATCCGGTTCCGGAATCTCCTCAGGTCGCTGGAGGATTCGCTCAAGCGGGAGCCCGCGGCGAAAGACGTCCAGGCGCTCCTGAACCCGTTCCGGAAGCTTGCCGAAGACGCCGACTTCTGGAATCGCACCAACGAGGGGCTCGTCGCGCTGGGGGCGCCCGGCCTGTTCCGGGTCTACCGGCTCCAGCGGCCGGTCCGGGAGCTGGCAGTCGTAGCCGAGAGCTTCCACATCAAGCCGCTGCTCCGCATCCTCCAGTCGGCGGACCGCTACCACGTCCTGGGGCTGAGTCGGCAGGGGGTCCAGCTTTTCGAGGGGAACCGCGACGCCCTCGACCCCGTCCAACTTTCGCCGGACGCCGAGCGGGGGATCTCCGAGGCGGTGAGTACGGACAAGAAGGAGCCGCACGTCCAGGTCTGGACCTTCGGCGCGGGCCCCGGCCCGGCCGGGGTGCGCCACGGCCACGCCTCGGCGGCCGACGTGGCGGACCAGGACGCGGAACGGATCTTCCGGGCCGTCGACCGCGCGATCCTGGAGAACGAGACGCGACCGTCCGGCCTCCCCTTGCTGCTCGTCGCCCTGCCGGAGAACCAGGCGCTGTTCCGGCGGATCAGCCGCAACCCCCTCCTGATCGACCAGGGGATCGAGATCAATTCCGACGCGCTCTCGATCGAGGAACTCCGCGATCGCGCATGGAAGGCCGTCGAGCCCTATTACCTCGCCCGCCTCGCCCGGTTGGTCGACCTCTTCGGGCTGGCTCAATCGAGGGACCTCGGCGGCGCCGATCTGGCGCAGGTCATGCGAGCCGCGGTGGCCGGACGGGTCGCGACGTTGCTCATCGAGGCGGATCGCAAGGTCCCCGGCCGGGTCGATCCCGCGACGGGGGCCATCGAGTTCCACGATCTGGCGGACCCGACCGTCGACGACCTGCTCGACGACCTCGGCGAGTTGGTCCTGAAATACGGCGGCCAGGTCCTCGTCGTCCCATCCGATCGGATGCCGACCCGATCGGGCCTCGCCGCGATCTATCGGGCCTGATCCGAAAGGGGGCCGCCCCGAGAGGGGCTGGGTGCTCGCGGCCGAGGCCCGGCCCCCCGGCGCCGGCGTCGAAGAAATCGCCGAGTCTCCGGGAGCCCGAACGGCTCCCGACTTTCCGACGTCGACGCAAGTCCCCCCGACGAAACGGCGTCAAAGCCTGACGCTTGAAACGCCAGGGCGCCTTGGCGATACTGGTCCGATCGGAAATTCGGGCGAGGTCTTGTGAATCGAGCGGCGAGTCGCAGCCGATCTTCAGTAGGACGCGGAATGGCGAGGGAAGGTCGGGGGGGAAGGTTATGAGAGTCGAGGAGCAGGTTCGGGCGCACGGTCGGATTTACGACGACATCACGCAGACCATCGGGGGCACGCCGCTGGTGCGTCTGCGTCGGATCACCGACGGCGCGCAGGCGACGGTCGCCGCGAAGCTGGAGAGCTTCAACCCGCTGTGGTCGGTCAAGGACCGAATCGGCGTGGCGATGATCGACGCGGCCGAGGCCGCGGGGAAGATCACCCCGAGCACGGTGATCGTCGAGCCGACCAGCGGCAACACCGGCATCGCGCTGGCCTTCACCTGCGCGGCCCGGGGCTATCGCCTGATCGTCACGATGCCCGAGAGCATGAGCCTGGAACGGCGGCGGCTGATCAAGGCGTTCGGGGCAGAGATCGTGCTCACCCCGGCCTCGGAAGGGATGCCGGGAGCCGTGCGCAAGGCTGAGGAACTGCTCAAGACCTTCCCCGACGCCTTCATGCCTCAGCAGTTCAAGAACCCGGCGAACCCGGAGATCCACCGCGCGACGACCGCCCAGGAGATCTGGCGGGACACCGAAGGCGCGGTCGACGTCTTCGTCGCGGGGGTGGGGACCGGCGGCACGATCACGGGAGTCGGCCACGCGCTCAAGAAGTTGAAGCCGTCGGTCAAGATCGTGGGGGTCGAGCCGGCCAATTCGGCCGTCATCAGCCAGCACCGCCACCATGATCCGCTGCGGCCCGGCCAGCACAAGATCCAGGGCCTCGGCGCGGGGTTCATCCCCGACGTGCTCGACGTCGAGGTGCTCGACGAGGTGCTGACGGTGCGCGACGAGGACGCGTTCGAGACCACCCGCCGGCTCGCCCGCGAGGAAGGGATGCTCTGCGGCATCTCCTGCGGCGCGGCGGCGTCCGCGGCGGTCGCGCTGGCGAAGCGGCCGGAGTACGCGGGCAAGCTGATCGTGGTTCTGCTCCCGGACCTCGGCGAACGCTACCTCTCGACGCCCCTGTTCCCCGAGGCCTGAGCCCGTGCGCCGACCGCCGTTCGACCCCGAGGGCTTCAACGGCCCCCTGGAGATCCCCTCGGGCGTCGTCGCGGACATGATCGCGCACTGCCTGCGGGAGTCGCCCCGCGAATGCTGCGGCCTGCTGGGGGGCGTCCCCCCCCGGGTCTCGTCATTCCACCCGCTGCGCAACGCCGCGGCGACGGCCGAGACCCGGTACGACGCCGACCCCCGCGACCTCATCGACGCCGTGGTGGACCTCCGCCGCCGCGACGCCGAGATCCTGGCCATCTACCACTCCCACCCGCGCTGGGAGGCCGTCCCCAGCCGGACCGACCTGGAAGAGAACCATTACGGGGCCGTCCCCCGAATCATCGTCTCCCTCCTGAACGCCCCCCCCGAGGTCCGCGTCTGGCGGCTCGACCGCGACGATTACCGGGAACTGCCGTGGGTCGCCGTGGATGAGCCGGCGTTGCACGACCCGCCGGGCGGCGAATAGACTAGGTCGCGGAAAATCCGTTTCCGATCGACGCCCCCCCTTTGTCTCCCCTTTATGGAGCGGCGCGCGACGCGCCGCGAGTTGCCTCTCATGCAGAAGACCCTGATCATCTTCAAGCCGGACAGCGTACAGCGTCGGCTGGTGGGCGAGATCCTCGCCCGGTTCGAGGCCAAGGGGCTGCGGGTCGCCGCCCTCAAGCTCCTCCAGGTCGACCGCGCCCTGGGCGAGAAGCACTACGCCGAACACGCCGGCCGGCCCTTCTTCGACGGCCTGATCGGTTTCATCACCGGTGGCCCGGTCGTCGTCGGCGTGCTGGAAGGGAACGAGGCCGTCACCGTCGTCCGCACCATGCTCGGCGCGACCAACGGCACGGCCGCCGCCCCCGGCACCATCCGGGGCGACTACTCCATCAGCAAGCAGAACAACTTGATCCACGGCAGCGACAGCCCCGAGTCGGCCGCCCGCGAGATCGCCCTCTGGTTCAAGCCCGAAGAGGTCGTCGACTACGCGATCGCCGGCTCCCAGTGGGTCTTCGACGGCGCCTGAGTCGCGCCGAGCCGAAAGGCGTCCGCATGACCCAGCCCCCCCGCAAGGGCGACGTCCTGGCGAACCCGTTCCACCTGGCTTTACTGGCCGTGAGCGCGCTTTTCGTGCTCACGGCCCTGGCCTACCTGGCCTGCGGGTTCGCATTGGACCCCGCCCGTCCCGTCCCCCAGGCCGAAGGCTCACGACGGGCCGCAATCTGGCTTGACCGCAACGGTCCCCGCCTCTTGACGGCCGAACTGGCGCTCATGCTGCCGATTTCGGCCCTCATGATCCTGTTCGACCGCCGCCTCGACCAGTCCCGACGCGTCGAACGCGAGCGTCGGAAGCGGGGGGACGAGCCCTCACGCCCCGAAGCCGCCTCCCTCCCCCGAACATCACACCTTAGCGACAACCAGGAGACGACATGATGCGCACCCGTAAGCTCCTCGTCCCGGCGGCGATCGCCGCGATCAGCATCGGCGCCGTGGGATGCGGCGGCTCGCCCGAGGTCGGCGACGCCGTCGTCGTCCCCCCGGGCCAGGAGGCCCCGGCCGCCAAAGCTGAGAAGCCGGCGGAAACCCCCGCCGACGTCGTCGACCCGTCGGTCGCCCCCGGCGATCCCCCCCGGACGGCCCCGACCGACACCCCGAAGGCCGATTGACGCGATCGTCGGATTCGTCCGCCATTCCGGGGTGGAGGCTCAACATAAGCCGACCGCCCTGGTATCGTGAAGATACCGCGACCTCCGACCGCGACCCAAGCGTCCCCCGGTCGGGCCGAGGCGTCCCCCCGGCCCGGTCGCTCTCCCCCGATATCCCACCCGCGGATCAAAGCAGGCTTCTAACAGCGAAGATGGAGGATCCCTCATGTCCCGTGGAGCGCATCTCCTCAAGACCCTGGCCCTCGCCGCCGCGACGGCGGGCCTGACCATCGCCCCTGCCGCCGCCGACGAACCCGGCACGATCAAGGGCCGCGTGGTGTGGGCCGGCAGCACCGTCCCGACCCCGAAGGTGCTCGTCGAGAAGGGCAAGGCGACCAAGGACCTGGAGGTCTGCGGCGTCGACGGCCCGATCGTCTCGCAGGAACTCCAGATCGACCCCGAGACCAAGGGCGTCGCCGGGGCCCTGGTGTACCTCGTCAAGCCGACCGGCTCCAACCCCGCCGCCGTCGAGGCCCTCATGAAGGCCCACCCCAAGGCCGTGCTCGACCAGAAGAATTGCGAGTTCATCCCGTACATCCAGGGGATCTACAAGGATCAGCCCCTGGTCATCAAGTCGAGCGACCCGGTCAACCACAACGTCCGCTACAACGGCTTCAGCAACGCCTCGATGAACCAGATGCTGGGCGTCGGCGGCTCGATGGAAGTCAAGCTCGAGGCCGAGCGCCGTCCCCTAATGGTCGCCTGCGACATCCACCCCTGGATGAAGGCCTACATCGCCGTCTTCGACCACCCGTACTTCGCCGTAACCGGCGAGGACGGCTCGTTCGAACTCAAGGGCGTGCCCGCCGGTGCCCAGAACCTCGTGGTCTGGCAGGAAAAGGCCGGATGGATCAACGAGGGGAAGGCCAAGGGCGCCCCGGTCACCGTCAAGGCCGGCGCCGCGACCGACGTCGGGGAGATCAAGCTCCAGCCGAATCAGGTCAAGTGACCCAGACGGGGGGGCGAGCCTCGCTTCGCCCCCCCGCGTGTTTCTCGCCTTCCGCTTCCTGCCTCCCACGCTCCCCACCTCACCTGTCCTGCGGTCCTTCCCTGGGCCTTTTCCCCGCGAGCAAGCCCGATGTCACGCCGACGCGTCGGCCGGTCCCTCCAGTTGCTTGGGCTCATCCTCGTCCCCTTCGGGATCGCCTCCGAACTGAACGGCGCGGTGGGGCTTCGAGGCTCGCTGCTGATCTCGGGCACGGGCATGGTCGGCTTCTATCTGGGACGTCTGATCCAGGGTCCGTCCTGATCGACGAACGTCTCGACTCCTGGGTGAGTCCGGGGGACGAGGCCCAAAGATGTGGCAATCCGCGGCCGTCCCGCCGAAAAACGTCGCTCTCGTTGAGAGAGGGACCGAAAGAAAACACCCCGAGGAGCACGGAACCGGGGAGTTCGAGGGTCTGGTATCGGATTTGCCGTTGGGGGTTGCCAAGCCCGCGCTTGATCGGCGTACAATAACGAGGCGAATGACGTCGGACGTCGTCCGATCGACGAGCGGGATGCGAACGACTGACTGAGGTGCCGATCCGAAACCGATCACGAGGATCGGGAAGAGGGGAGCGAGGATGACCTGGTTCCGGCTCCACCGGCGCGACCGCGCCGCGACTCCGTCCCGTACCGTCGGAGTCTTCCTGGCCTGCGCGCTGGCCGCGATGCTGGCCGGAGTCGCGACCTCGGCCCGAGGCCAGGGGCCGGGGCGAAGCGCCTCCAAGTTCTACCCGGACTCCAGCGAGGCGGCCGAATCGCTCCTGCGCAACGCGGCCAACCACGCCCGCACGGAGCAGTGGCCCGAGGCCGTGGCCATCTACCAGCGGGTCATCGACCAGTTCGGAGACAAGGTCGCCCGGCTCCCTCGCGATCTCGCCGCTCCGGGGCGGGCGGCCGACGACGACTTCACCCTCTACGTCGACCTTCGCGCCTACTGCCAACGCACGCTGGCGAGCCTCCCCCCGGCGGCCCTGGCGGCCTATCGGGCGCGTCGCGACGCCCAGGCCGAGCGGTGGTACGACGAGGGGAAGGAGAATCGGGACGCGGCGCCGCTGCGGCGGATCGTCGACGAGGCGTTCTGCACCTCCTGGGGCGACGACGCGCTGGAACTCCTGGGAGACCTGGCGTTCCAGGACGGTCGGTTCGCGGAGGCGGTCGCGATGTACCGTCGGCTCGTGCCGGACGATCCCGACAGGCAGCCGGACTTCCCCCACCCCGACCCTTCCGTCGACCTGCCGAGGGTGGAGGCCAAGAAGATCCTCGCCCGCGCGGCGATGGGAGACGCCGAGACCGTCGCCCGAGAGGCCGCCTCGTTCGCCGAGCGGCGGGGCGGGGCGGCCGGTGCGTTGGCCGGACGCAAGGGCCCGCTCGCCGAGAGCCTCAAAGCGGCGATCGCCGCCGACGCCCTGGCCCCCCCGGCGCAGGGCGACGCCCGCTGGCCGACGTTCGGCGGCGCGCCGACCCGAGACAAGGTGCTCGCCGAGGCCGTGGACGTCGGCTCGCTGCAATGGCGTGCGGCTGTGGACAAGATCACCCCGAGCCGGGGCGGCTATCCCGGATTCCGGGGCCCGGGCCAGGGGACCACGTTCCCCCCCGACCGCCTGCTGGGCTACCACCCGATCGTCCTGGGAGATCAGGTCCTCGTCGCCAGCGGCTCGAAGGTGACGGCGTACAACCTGGGCGACCGCCCCGAGACCATGACCGATGGGGAGGGGACGACCGTCGAGCCCGCCTGGACGTATAACGCCGAGGGCCCCGAATCGCTGCCCCAATCGCGGATGCCGATCTGGACCATCCCCCGCTACACGCTGACGGCCGTCGGCCGCCGGGTCTACGCCCGGATGGGTCCGACCGCCCCCGGCTTCCCCAACATGCCGAGGCTGGCGATGCGGGAGGGGGGCGGAGGGGCCGACGTGGGGAACTCCATCCTGGCGCTCGACCTCGACCGGCCCGGCGACAAGAAGCTCTGGGTGCGACGCTCCGGCGAGCTGGCCCTCCCCGGCCGACCGGGCGAGGAAGGGGGCCGGACCGTCTCCTTCGAGGGCTCCCCCGTCGCCGACTCGCGGAACGTGTACGTGGCCGTCACCGACCGCCGCGAGCAGACCGCCACCTACGTCGCCTGCTACGACGCGGCCGACGGCTCGCCGCGCTGGATTCGCTACCTGGGGGCCGCCTCGTCCGAGAACGACGCCTTCATGGGCCTGATGGGGGCGGGAGGGGGCGATTCAGGGAGTCGGCTTCTCTCGCTCGACGGCCCGACGCTCTACTACCAGACGAACCTGGGAGCCGTGGCGTCGCTCGACGCCGAGACCGGCGCGATCCTCTGGGTCGCCACCTATCCCCGGAACAACGCCGTCCGGGGCCCCGGCGGCGGCGAGCGCGACCTGAACCCGGCGGTGGTCCACGACGGCCTGGTGTTCGTCGCCCCCAGCGACGCCTCGGCGATCTTCGCCTTCGACGCCCAATCCGGCCGCCTGCGCTGGAAGACCGACTCGATCCCCGAAGACGTCAAGATCAGCCACTTGCTGGGGGTCGCCAAGGGCCGACTGGTGGCGACCGGGGACCGCGTGCTCCTGTTCGACGTGCGCGACGGCCGCCTGCTGCACGCCTGGCCCGACGCCGGGGGCCGCGAAGGGTTCGGCCGCGGCCTGCTCGCCGGGGGCCGGATCTACTGGCCGACCCGGACCGAGATCCACGTTCTGGACCAGGCGACCGCCACAATCGCCGCGCCGCCGATCCGGCTGGCGGAGACCTACCGCACGACCGGCGGCAACCTCGTCGCCGGGGACGGCTACCTGATCGTCGCCCAGAACGACGCCCTGATGGTCTTCTGCCAGAACAGCCGCCTGATCGAGCGCTACCGCGAGCGGATCGCGAACCGCCCCGACGACGCCGAGTCCCACTACCGCCTGGCGCGCGCCGCCGAGGCCGGAGGCGACGCCGAGCTGGCCCTGGCGTCGTACGACACGGCCGCACGCCTCGCCCGGCCCTCCGCAACGGTCGACGACGCCCCCCTGATCGAGGCGGCGCGGGACCACGAGTTCCGACTGCTGCTGCGGATCGCCGCCGACCTGAGGCGCGACAAGAAGCCCGAGGCGGCCCTCGAACGGCTCGAATCGGCGGCCCGGGTGGCCCGTTCGCCGCAAGACCGGCTCCGGGCCCGGCTCACCCTGGCCGACGCCTTCTCTGACCTGCGACGCCCCGCCGAGGCGATCGGCGTCCTGCAACGGCTCCGCGACGACGATCGGCTGGGGACGCTCACGGTGGCCTCGGACGACGGCCGCCGGGCCGTGCGCGCCGACCTCTTCGTCGACGACCGCCTGGCCGACGTCGTCCGCGAAGGGGGGAGGGCGGCCTACGCCGAATACGACCGTAGGGCGCGGGAGATTTATGAGAAAGGCCGGCGCGACCGCGACGCCCGACTCCTGGCCGAAGCCGCACGAGCCTTCCCCGCCGCCGAGGTCGTCCCCGATGCGCTCCTGGCCCTGGGCGAGACGCTCGAGGCCGAAGCCCGATCGGCCGAGGCGGCGTCGGCCTACAAGCGGCTCCTGACCCTCCCGGCGGCCGACGACGAGGCCCGCGCGCGGGCCCTCTGGCGGCTCGCCCGATCCTACGAGGCGCAGGGATTCCTCATCTCGGCCCGCGACGCTTACCTGCGGCTCCAGTCTCGATTCGCAGGCGTCCGGATCGCCGGCGGGGCGGGAACGGGAGCGGAACCGAAGGAGGCGGACGCCGCCGAGCTGGCCTCGGCCGAGTTGGCGCGGGAGCCCCTCGCCGGGATCGCCGCCGACCGCGCGCGTCCCGCGTCCCCGTCGCCGATGGTTCGCCGCTGGCGTCGGGAAGTGGAGACGCTCGCCGACGCCCGGCCGCTGACCGCCGCCGGCGTCCCCCCGGCGCTCGAATCGGGCCGGACCTTCCTCGCCGGCGCGACCGCCCTCACGGCCCTGGACCCGGCGGGGGGCGAGGGACGCTGGACCGCCGACCTGGGGGGCCGCGCCGTGTGGGTGGGCTATCTCGCGGACAAGCTCGTCGCCGCCACGCCTCGTCGGGTCGTGGGCCTGGACGCCCGCACCGGCGCGGTCCGCTGGCGGTTCGGCCCCGACGCCGAGCCCGCGGCCGAGCCGAAGCTCGACCCGTTCGCCCGCGAAGGGACGCCCAAGGCCGACGCGCCCGCCGACGACGACGCCCCCGTCCCCGCCCCCGCCCCCGCCCCCGCCCCCGTCGCCCTGCTGCACGGCTTCCAGGCGGTCGGCGGCCGGCTCTTCGCGCTTCGCGGCGACGACGAGCTGCTCGCCCTCGACGGCGACTCCGGGCTGATCGACTGGTCGTTCTCGGCTCGCGGAGGCGGCCTCAATCCGCTGGTCGGCTTCGGCCCCGAACGCCTGGTCCTCCAGACCGGGAAGCCGTCGGAGATCGTCGTGCTTGAGGCGGAGACCGGCCGGGGCGTCGCGCGGGTCCCGCTCGCCGAGGGGGAGTCGCTCCAACGAGTCCCCGCGGCGCTCGACGAGGACCACGCGATCGTCGTGACCGACCGTCGGACCGTCAAGAAGCTCGACCTGGCCCGGGGCCGCTTCGACTGGGAGTACCGCGAGAGCGCGGAGCTGCCGACCTACGGCGCGCCCCGCCCCCTGGTCGACGCCGAGCGTCTGCTGGTCATCCACGACGGCCGGACCCTGATCCGGCTCGACCCGGCGAACGGGGCGCGGCGGTGGTCGGCGCTGCTGGGGGTGGACGACCTGGGCGAGCGTCCCGACGCCTCGGCGATGGACGAACGGCGGTTCTACTGGACCAGCGGGGCCCGGCTCCGGGCCCTCTCGCTCGAGGACGGCGCCTCGTTGTGGGGCCGCCCGCTGGCGGGGCCGTCGCCGGCCCGCTGGTCGATCGCCCTGAGCGACCACGCGGTCCTCGCCTACCCCGAGGCCGCGGTCCTGGCCGACGACCCGTCGGGTCCGCTCCCCGTGGTCGTCCGCCGCCAGCTCGACGGGGCGCTGGTGCAGCGGTTCATGCTGCCGACCGCCATCGAGGCCGTGGCCCTCCGCCTGGACCCCCGCGGTGCCGTGGTCTCCACCCCCGGCGGCCTCTGGGCCCTGGGCGACCGCCCCCCGGACGGACGCCCCTGACATCCCGCCGCGAACCGCGATAGACTACCGATCCGACGACCGGATCGGTCGCCGAAGACGACCAACGAAGGGAGGACCCCGCGTGAGCGACGCCGACCCCAACGAGCCCGCCGGCCCGACGACGACCGACGAGCCGGTTCCGGCCGCCCCGGACGACATCGCGGCCGTCGAACGCCTCAAGGCCGCCTACGACACCCTCCGCGCCGAGATGAGCAAGGTCATCGTCGGCCAGAACAGGGTGGTCGAGGAGCTGCTGGTCTCGATCTTCGCCCGCGGCCACTGCCTGCTGATCGGTGTCCCCGGCCTGGCCAAGACGCTGATGATCCACACCCTGTCCGACGCCCTGAACCTCACCTACAACCGGATCCAGTTCACCCCCGACCTGATGCCCTCGGACATCACCGGGACCGAGGTGATCCAGGAGGACAAGGCCACCGGCGTCCGCCACTTCAAGTTCCTCCGCGGGCCGGTCTTCGCCAACATCGTGCTGGCCGACGAGATCAACCGGACCCCCCCCAAGACCCAGGCCGCGCTCCTGGAGGCCATGCAGGAGCGGCAGGTGACCGTGGGGGGAGAGCGGCACCGCCTCCCGGACCCGTTCTTCGTCCTGGCGACCCAGAACCCGATCGAACAGGAAGGGACATACCCGCTCCCCGAGGCCCAGCTCGACCGCTTCATGTTCAACGTCCTGGTGGACTACCCGGACGAGGAGGAAGAGGTCGACATCGTCCGCAAGACGACGAGCATCGCGCGGCCGGGCGTCTCCAAGGTCCTGTCGGCCAACGAGATCCTGGCGCTTCAGGAGATCGTCCGGCGGGTGCCGGCGGCCGACCACGCGGTCAAGTACGCCGTGCGGCTGACCCGGGCGACGCGTCGCGACCGCGAGGAGGCGCCGACCTTCGTCCGCGACTACGTGAGCTGGGGCGCCGGCCCCCGCGCCAGCCAGTACCTCGTGCTGGCCGCCAAGGCGCGGGCCGTGCTCCACGGACGGTTCCACGTCTCGATCGAGGACATCCGCGCGGTCGCCCAGCCGGTCCTCCGCCACCGGATCATCACCAACTTCAACGCCGAGGCCGAGGGCCTCAAGCCCGACGACGTGGTGGAGCGCCTGATCAAGACCATCCCGGTCGACGAACGCGAGGCCGATCAGAGTGGAAAACTACCAAAGCTATTTAGATCCGCAGACGTTGGCTAGCGTCGAGGGCCTGGACCTCCAGGCCCGGCTGCTGGTCGAAGGCTACGTCGCCGGCATGCACCCGAGTCCGTACCACGGCTTCTCGGTCGAGTTCGCCGAGCACCGCGAATACGTCCCCGGCGACGACGTCCGCCACGTCGACTGGAAAGTCTGGTCCAAGACCGACAAGCTCTACCTCAAGCAGTATGAGGAGGAGACCAACCTCCTCCTGTACCTGCTCCTGGACACCAGCGAGTCGATGTCCTACGCCTCCGAGGGCCGGGTCTCGAAGTTCAAGTACGCGCAGTTCGTCGTCGCGGCGCTGGCGTACCTGATCCTCCAGCAGCAGGACTCGGTCGGCCTGGCCCTGTTCGACGACTCGGTGAGGCGCTACCTCAAGCCGGCGGGGCAGCCGTCGCACCTGAAAGAGCTGATCCACCTCCTGGACGTCACCCCGGCGCGGGACAAGTCGGACCTGGGGGCCGTCCTCCACGACCTGTCCGAACGGTTCCGAAAGCGAGGCGTGGTCGCGATCTTCTCGGACCTTCTCGACGACCCGACGAAGGTGCTGGCCGGGCTGAAACACTTTCGCCACCGTCGCCACGAGGTCGTCGTCTTCCACGTGCTCGACCCCGACGAGGTCGACTTCCCATTCCGCGACCCGACCCTGTTCCTGGGGATGGAGGGCCTCCCCGACGTCGCCGCCGACCCCGCCGTCCTGGGCGCCGCCTACCGCAAGGAGGTGGCCGACTACCTCGACGCCCTGAAAAAAGGCTGCCGGATGATCGACATCGATTACGTCCCGCTGCGCACCGACCAACCGCTCGACGTCGCCCTCTCCGCCTACCTCGCCTCGCGGGCGGCGCGGAAGCGATAATCCCGGGAACATCCTTCTCCCACGAGGGGAGAGATGATTCGCGCCCGCTTCATCGTGACTTGAGGTGCCGACCCCTTGATGGCCGCGTCATTATTCCTCGCACCGATCCTGGCCGTCGGGTTCGCCAACGCGGGGCTCCTCTATGGGCTCGCGGCGGCGTCGATCCCGATCCTGATCCATCTGCTGAACCGCCGCAAGCGCCGGGAAGTCCGGTGGGCGGCCATGCGGTTTCTCGCCGCGGCGCTGGCCAAGAACCAGCGGCGGATCCGCATCGAGCAGTGGCTCTTGCTCGCGCTGCGCTGCCTGCTGGTGGCGTTGGTGGTCGGGGCGATGGCGAAGCCGTTTCTGGAGTCGTTCGGCAACGTCATCCCGGGGGGACGGACCCATCGGGTGATCGTGATGGACGCCTCGATGAGCATGGCGGCGAAGTCCGGCGGGTCGACCCGGTTCGACCAGGCCAAGGCCGTCGCGTCCCAGTTGATCAAGGACTCGCGCCGCGGCGACGCCGCGAGCCTGGTGCTGATGAGCGACCCGCCCCGCGTCGTCGTCGGCGAGCCCTCGCCCAACCTCGACGCGATCCGCAAGGAGATCGGCGAACTCACCCAGGGGGAAGGGGGCGTCGACCTGGAAGCGACCTTCGAGGCCGTCGACCGCGTATTGGAAGCCTCCTCGATCGCCCAGAAGGAGTTGGTGTTCCTCTCCGACCTGCAGGCCGCGAGCTGGCGGCCCCGGATCGGGAACGGCGACGGAGGCGAAAAAGGAGACGGAGTTGAAAAAGGAGAGTCGAGCGGCGACGAGGGGCTGAAACGCTCGATCGACCGGATCGAGGCCCGCCGGCCCCGCTCGGTGGTCATCGACCTGGGGAAGGCGGGCGGCGGCAACCGCGCCGTGGTGGAGCTGGCGGCGGATCGGCCGGTGATCACGCCGGCGACGACCGTGGCGATCACGGCGCTCGTGAAGAATTTCGGCCCGACGCCCGCCGAGGGGGTCCGGGTCCGGCTCACGACCGACGGCCGCCTCGGGCCCGAACAGGTCGTCGACCTCCCCGTCGGCGAGGTCGTCCCGGTCGTCTTCAACCAGCAGTTCACCGCGCCGGGGGACCACGTTTTGGAGGCGACCCTCGACGAGGATGCGCTCCCGCCGGACGACCGCCGCCTGCTGGTCGCGACGGTGCGCGAGGCCGTGAACGTCCTGCTGGTCGACGGCGACTACAAGTCGGAGGCGTTCCTGGCCGAGACCGACTTCCTCGCCCAGGCGCTGGCCCCCGGCGAATCGGCCGAGGGAGAGACCGATCCGATCCGCGTGGAGGTCGTCCCCGAGAGTCGGCTCGCCCGTCGCGACCTGGCGGTCTACGACGTGGTGGCCCTCTGCAACGTGGCCCAGTTCAGCCCGGTGGAGGTCGAGGCCCTGGAAGGCTTCCTGGAGCAGGGGGGGGGCGTCGTCGTCTTCGGCGGAGATCAGGTCTCGGCGGACAACTACAATCGGCTCCTGTTCGCCGACGGCCGGGGGATCCTGCCGGCCGCGGTCGGCGAGGTCGTGGGGGACGCGGCCAAGAAGGAGTCGGCCTTCCGGTTCGACCCGCTGGGCTTCCGCCACCCGATCCTGGCCGACTTCCGCAACCAGGCCGATCCGGTGATCGCCGGCCTGACCCAGACCCAAATCTGGAGCTACCTGAAACTGGCCGTGCCGAAGGACTCGGCGGCCCGCGTCGCGCTGGCGTTCGACGACGGCGACCCGGCCGTGGTCGAGGCGTCGAGACGGCGGGGACGGTTGTTCCTGTCGGCGATCCCGGCCGACGCCGACTGGTCGAACTGGCCCGCGCACCGGAGCTACCCGCCGGTCATGCACGCCCTGATCATGGAGGCGGCCTCGGGACGACAGGCCGAGCGGACGATCCAGGTCGGTCAGGCGTTCGATCAGACGTTCCCCGCCGCCTCGGCCGGCGCTCCAGCGACCGTGACGACGCCGAAAGGCGTGGCGACGGCCGTGAAGCTCAAGGCCGAAGGGGGCCTGGCACGGCTCCACTTCGAACAGACGGACGCCGCCGGGGCCTACCAGGTGAAGCTGGGACCGCCGGCCGCGACCGACCTGGCGTTCGCCGCCAACCCCGACCCTGCCGAGAGCGACCCGGCGAGGCTCGAACGGGCGGGCCTGGCGGAACGGCTGCCGGGCTGGAAGTTCGTGCTCCTGGCCGACGGCCGCGAGCTGGCCCGTAACGCCGCCGCCGTCGGCCGCCGGGGGGAGCTGCACCGGCCGCTCCTGTACGGCGTGCTGGCCCTCTTGATGATCGAGTCGTTCGCCGCCTGGCGGTTCGGCCGGGTCGGCTCGCGATGACGCCGAGCCCCCCCGAAATCAACCCGACCCGCGACCGCCCGAGCAAGGACCGCCTGCGTTGATCGAATCGCTGCTCCAGTACCTGGCCGACCGACTGGGCGTCGAACCTCCCCGCGCCGGGGAGGCCGTCTCGCCGCACATCCGGTTCGAACAGCCGTGGCCGCAATGGGCGCTCCTGGCCGTCGTGCTGGGAGGCTCGGCGTTCGTCGTCTGGCTCTACCGCCGCGAGCCCCGCGCGCCGGCCGGGGTCAAGGCGGTCCTCGCGGGGCTCCGCATCAGCCTCGTCCTGCTGACCGTCTTCCTGCTCTCCGAGGCCGCCCTCTCGGTCGACCGGACCGGGCTCCCCTACCTCGCCGTGCTGGTCGACGATTCGGCGTCCGCGCAGATCGCCGACCAGTACGAGAAGCCCGAGGTCCAGGCCCAGGCCGCCGCCCTGGCCTCCGACTCGGCGAAGGCCGCGACGGAGGCCGGCAAGGGTTCCGGCGAGACGTCCGCGCCCGGGGCGAACGGCGAGGAGGCGACCCGCCTGGCCGTCGCCAAGGGGCTGCTCCTGAAGGACGACGCCGCGATGCTCCGGGCCCTCCAGAAGCAGCACCGAGTCCGACTCTATCTGGTCTCGAACGCCACCCGGCTGCTCGCCGAGATCGACCGGCCCGAGGACGTGGAGCCGGCCGTCGCCAAGCTTCGCGCCGTCGAGCCGGTCGGCCCCCAGACCCGCCTGGGCGACGGCGTCCGCCAGGTCCTCACCGAACTGCGAGGGGCGCCGCCGTCGGCCCTGATCCTCCTGAGCGACGGCCAGACCACCGAAGGCGAGCCGCTGACCAAGGCCGCCGAGCTTGCCGCGCGCAAGGGAGTCCCCCTGTTCACCGTGGGCGTCGGCAGCGCCGAGCCGGCGCGGGACCTGGAGCTGACCGACCTGCTCGTCGACGACGTGGTGTTCGTCGACGACGCCGTCCGGTTCCAGGCCAAGCTCGCCGCGCGCGGCTTCGAGGGCCGCAAGGTCACGCTCCGGCTCCGCGAGCGGCCCCCCGGCGCGAAGGCCGACGAGCCCGGCGTCGAGATCAAGTCGATCGAAGTCGACGCCCCCCCCGACGGCAAGCCCGCGCGGGTGGAGATCGTCCACGAGCCGAAAGAGACCGGGGAGAAGACGTTCGTGCTGGAGGTCGACCCCCGACCCCGCGAGCTGCAAGTCGACAACAACCGGATCGAACGCACCGTCTCCGTCCGCAAGGAGAAGCTCAAGGTCCTCCTCGTCGAGAGCGAGCCGCGCTACGAATTCCGCTACCTCAAGAACTACCTGGAGCGCGAGGAGACCATCGACCTATCGGTCGTCCTGCTCTCCTCCGACCCCGAATACAGCGAGCAGGACCGCTCGGCCATCCCCGTCTTCCCGGCGTCGAAGGAGGACCTGTTCGGCTTCGACGTGGTCCTCTTCGGCGACGTCGACCCGGGCTATCTCAGCCAGGCGCAGATGCGGAACCTCGCCGAGTTCGCGACCGAGAAGGGGGGGGGCGTCCTGTTCGTCGCCGGCCAGCTTTTCAACCCGCTGGCCTACAGGGGGACCCCCCTGGAAGCGCTCCTGCCGATCGAGCTGTCCGACGCCCGCGACCCGGCCGCCGTGGGCGCGTCGGTCCTCCCGTTCCACCCCGAGCTGACGCTGGAAGGCCGCGCCAGCCCGATCTTCCGCTTCGGCGGCGACGAGGCCGAGAGCGCCCGCATCTGGCGAGACCTCCCCGAGTCTTTCTGGTACTTCGAGGCGCCCCGCAAGAAGCCCGCCGCCCTGGTGCTGGTCGATCATCCCACGGCCACCGGCGGCGACGGCAAGCTCCCGCTGATCCTCTACCAGTTCGCCGGCTCCGGCCGGACCATGTTCCACGCCTTCGACGACACCTGGCGCTGGCGGTTCCGCGCCGGCGATCGGTACTTCGGCCGGTTCTGGGTCCAGACGATCCGCTTCCTGGCGCGATCTCGGCTGGCCGGCAAGCGCCAGGCCGAGATCCAGACCGACCGACGCGCCTACGAACGAGGCCAACCCGTGCAGGTCCGCGTCCGATTCCCCAACCCGGGCCTGACGCCGATCGACGACTCGGCCTCGGTGCAGATCGAGCGCCAGGGGGGCGCGTCGCGGACGCTCAAGCTCCAGCGGTCGCCCGGCGCGCGCAACGTTTTCGAGGGAGTACTGGCGCAGGCGACCGAAGGCGAATACACCGCGAGGCTCCTGCCGCCGCCGGTCCTCGAAGGGCCGATCCCCACCGCGGCCTTCCGCGTCGAGGCCCCCGCCGGCGAGTTCGAGAAGGTGCAGATGAACGAATCCGAGCTGCGGCGGGCCTCGGCCGTCTCCCCCGGCGCCTACCTCCCCGCCGTCGCCGCCTCGGGCCTCCTGGACGGCCTCCCCAAGCCCTCCAAGGTCCCGCTCGACACCGACCCGCCCATCCCCCTGTGGAACTCCTGGCCCATCCTGGCGCTGTTCCTACTGCTGCTGGCCTCGGAATGGATTCTCCGAAAAAGGGCGCGGATGGTATGATGATTATCAGGTCACCTCGCCTGATTACAGAGCCCGGTCTCAGCCGTCGCTGCTGCGTCGGCCCGTCCTCGGGAGGGTCTCGATGAGCCGGCCCCGCACACGACTGGAAACGCGCCTGGCCTCGTTCCGCAACCGCATCCGTCGGCTCTTGCTGGCGTACGGGGCGAGCCGGGTCGCGGCGGCGGCGATCCCCCTCATCCTGGCGGCCTGCCTGGCCGACTGGGCGTTCCACCTGGATCCGCTGGTCCGGCTGGCGGCGCTCGTGGCGATCGTCGCGGCGGTCGGCTGGTCGGCCTGGCTGCGGGTCGTCCGACCGGCCCTGGTCCCGTTCCAGGACCTCGACGCCGCCATGCGGATCGAAAAGCGCTGGCCGGGCCTGGAAGACCGGCTGGCGAGCACCGTGCAGTTCCTCCGGACGCCGGCCGACGACCCGTCGTTCGGCTCCCCCGCCTTGCGAGAGGCGACGATCCGGAAGGCGGAGGAAGAGGTCGAATCGCTCGACTTCCGCGAGGTCGTCGACGCCCGGCCGATGGTCCGCGCGGCGACCCTCGCCGCCGCGGCCGCCCTGCTGGCGGCGTCGGCCGTCGTCCTCGACCCGGCCTCGGCCGGGATCGCCGCCCGTCGCCTGTTCGTCCCGTTCGGCGGCGACCGCTGGCCCCAGCGCACCCACCTGGCCCTGGACCCGGCCGGGACCACGCTCAAGCTCGCCAAGGGGGACGCCTTCAGCCTCGTCGTCCGCGTCCGCGAAGGAGACCGCGTCCCCGATTCGGTCCGGGCCGTCTACCGCTATGAAGACGGCGAGACCGCCGCCGAGCCGCTGGCGGTCGTCGAGGGGGGCGAGTTCCGGGGCCGCATCGAGACCGTCGACCGACCGTTCACGTTTTCCGTCTCCGGCGGCGACGACTCCTCCTCGATCCGCGACGTGGCCGTCCGCGTCGTCCCGCCGCCGGCCCTCACCCGGACCACCGTGCGGCTGACGCCCCCGACGTACACCGGCCAGCCCGCGCAGGTGCTGGCCTCGGGCCTGACCTCATTCAAGGTGCTGAAGGGGACCCGCGTCGAGGTCGAGGCCGCGGCCGACAAGCCCCTCTCCTCGGCGACCGTCCACCGCAGCGACGGCGTCGAGCCGACGCCCGCCCGGCTCGACGCCGTCGCCACCGGGTTCTCCACGTCGTTCACACCGGAAGCCGACCTGACCTTCTGGTTCGCGCTCGCCGACGCCGAGGGCTTCACCAGCCGCGAAGCCGTCCGCTACGACGTCCGTCTGGTCAAGGACGAGGCCCCCCGGGTGGCGATCGTCGAGCCCAAGACCGATCGCGACGTCCCCCCCGACGCCCTAGTGCCGGTGGCGATCGACGTGGACGACGACTACGGTATCCACTCGGCCCGGATGCTCTATCAGATCGCCAGCGGCGACTCCGAGCCCCACGACGCCGTGGCCCTGCCGCTCTGGTCCGCCCCCCCGCCCGAGGCGGCCGAAGCGAGCGTCGGCCCCGGCTCGGCCGGGACGGCCGCCCCCTCCGCCGCCGCGCTGATCAAGCATCAGTCGATCCGCCACGACTGGGACCTCGGCCCCCTGGCCCTGCCGCCGGGCGCGATCGTCACCTTCCACGCCGACGCCCGCGACTTCGACGCGATCTCCGGCCCCAACCGCGGCAAGAGCCGCGAACTACGCCTGCGGATCGTCGCCAAGGAAGAAGCCGCGCGGCAGTTCGACGAGGCCCGTCGCGCCCTCCGCGAGGAAATCGCCCGGACCCTGGCCATGCAGAAGCAGGCCGCCGCCCCCGTCGCCGACGCCGCCCGCGCGCTCGACCAGGCCGAGGCCCTCACCAAGCCCCAGCGCGACGACCTGGACAACGCGGGCCTCGTCCAGCGCCAGGTCGCCGGCCGCCTCGACGACCGCGAGGACGGCCTCGAACGCAACCTCCGCCGCCTGCTCGACGACCTCCAGAACTTCAAGCTCGACAACGCCCCCGCCAAGGAACAGATGGAACACATGCTCGCGCAAATCGTCCAGATGCGCGAGAAGAACCTCGGCGCCGCCGAACAGGCCCTCAACCGCGCCCGCAAGAACCTCGACGCCGCCCGCGACCAGGCCCCGGCCGGGCCCCAAAACCAACCCGCCCAGCCGAATGAGGCGGTCGCGGACCAGCCGGGCGAAAATCAGCCGGCGGGCCAGGCCGACGCCGAAGCCGCCAAGGCCCAGCCGGGCGAGGCGGGCGAGGATCAGCAGGCGGCCGACCGAGGGGCCAAGGAGGCGGCGAAGGAGGCCCTCGCGCAAGCCCGAGAGAACCAGGGGGCGGTCGCCGACGAGTTGCAGAAGATGCTCGACGAACTCGGCGAGTTCGAGACCTACCGAGGGGTGGTCAAGGACGCCCAGGACCTCCTGAAGAAGCAGGAGCAGGCGATCAAGCAGTCGGCCGACGCCGCCGCCAGGCCCGAGCTCGCCGGCAAGGACCAGGCCGAGCTCACGCCGGAGCAGAAGGCCGACCTGGCGAACCAGGCCACCCGCCAGCAGGAGCTGGCCGGGGGCTTGCAAGACCTCCAGGAGAAGATGGACCAGATGGCCGCCCGACTGGACCAGACCGACCCGCTGGCCGCCTCGGCCCTGCGAGAAGCGGCCCAGGCCAGCCGAGACGCCCAGACCGCCGCCAAGATGGAAGAGGCCGCCCGAGGGGTCGAGAAGAACCAGATGGGCCAGGCCAGGGCCGGGCAGGAGGCCGCCAAGCAAGACCTCAAGGAGTTGGTCGACCTCGTCCAGAACCGCCGCGAGCGCGAGCTGGCCCGGCTCGTCAAGGAGTTGAAGAAGGCCGAGACCGACCTCCGCGCGCTTCGCGCCCGACAGGCCGAGAACCTCAAGGCCACCCGCGAAGCCAAGAACATCGCCGACGCCCAGAAGCGCAAGGACGAACTGCAAAAGCTCGGCAAGGAGCAGGCGCAGATCCAGGAGGAGCTCAAGAAGCAGCTCCAGAAGCTCGCCAAGCTCAACGCCGACGCCGCCGCCAAGGCCGGCGGCCGGGCCTCCTCGCGCATGAGCAAGGCCCAGGAACAGATGGACGCCGACGACGCCGAACAGGCCGGCGGCGAGGAGGAAGAGGCCCTCGCCGACCTCAACGACGCCCAGGACGAGCTGGAGCAGACCCGCCGCGACGCCGAGGAGAAGCTCGCCGACGAGCAGCTCGCCCGCATGGGGGACCAGCTCAAGTCGCTCTCCGAACGCCAGACCAAGCTCGTCGGCGACGCCGAGGGGTTCGACAAGATCCGCCATGACGCCGGCGACCTCACCCGCGGCCAGCGCGTGGGCGTCCGCAACCTCGGCCAGATCCAGTCGGGCCTCAAGGAAGAGACCGGCGACCTCGTCAAACGCCTCGACGGCGCCCCCGTCTTCGCCCTCACCCTCCGCCGCGCCTCCGACGACATGGATTCCGCCGCCGCCGGCCTCGCCGCCATCAAGACCGACCAGGAGACCCTCGACGCCGCCCGCGCCGCCGCCAAACGGTTCGAGCAGCTCATGGACGCCCTGAAACGCGACGACGGCAAGAACGGTGGGCAGGGGGCGGCGAGGGAGGCGGAGGAGGCGGCGGCGGGGGAGGCGACGGCATCCCCCCCGCGGCCCAGGTCAAGATGATCAAGGCCCTCCAGGAAGAGATCAACGAACGCACCGAGGCCCTCGACGAGCTGAAGCGCCGCCGCAAGGAACTCACCCCCGACCAGACCGCCGAGGCCGACCGACTCGCCGCCGACCAGGGCGCCCTGGCCGACATCGTCCGCGACATGACCCGACCCCGCCGCGACGACGGAGAGGAATGATCCATGCGCCAGCTCCTATTCTTCCATCGAGTCCCGCTAGGCCTCCCCCCGCTCGCCGCCGCGCTCACGCTCGCGCTGATCGCCCTCGCCCCGCCGCTCGCGCGTGCCCAGGACGCCGCCGACGACGCCGCGCTCGACGCCCTGATCAAGGAGGTCGATGACGCCGGTAAGGAAGACGCCCCCCGTCCCGAACCCCGACCGAGCGACTCACCCAAGCCCAAGCCCGGCGAGGTCGAAAAGCCGAAGGCCGACGACCAGCCCGCCGCCAAGCCCCAGGGTCAGCCCAAGCCCGACGAGCTTTCCGGCAAGGACAAGGACCTGGACGCCCTCCTCGAATCGCTCGGCGAGACCCGGGACGAGCCCGCCGCCCGCGACGAACGCAAGCCCCCCGGCGGCCCTGGCGGCGAGGACCAGGACAAGGACGAGGGCCAGGGACCGGGCGAGGACGACAAGGACCGGAAGCAAGATCCCGGCGAAGGCCGCGACCGGCAGCCCCGGCTGACCGACAAGGACAAGGCGCTCGACGAGGAACTGGAGGAGCTTTCCGGCCGGCGTCGCAAGCGCAACCGCGACGACGGCCAGGGGGAAGGCTCCGGCCCGATGGGTGAACTCATCAAGGAGATGCGCGACGTCGAGAAACGGCTCGGCGAGCCCGACACCGGCGAGGAGACCCGCGGCAAGCAACAGCAGCTCGTCAAGCGGCTCGAAACGCTCATCGAGAAGATCCGCCAGGAAAGCCAACAGCAATCTCGGATGACGCAGCGACAGACCGAGCAGCAGGGGGGCAAACCGGGCGACCAGCCGGGAGATCAGGCCGGGAACAACCCCGGCGGCGCTCCCAACCAACGCCCCAAGACCCCCACCGACCGGCGCTCGCTGGCCGGCGGCAAGGACGCCTGGGGCCACCTCCCGCCCGAGCTTCGGCAGGAGATGGAGAACGTCGCCAAGGAGGACTCGCTCCCCAGCAGTGAGGAGCTGATCCGCCGCTATTACCTATCCGTCTCGCGCGGCAAGCTCAACCGGGGGGATTGAACCGATGATCCAGCGTCGCCGCATCCTGGGCCTCGTCGCGACCGCCTCGACCCTCGCCGCGACCGCCCTGGCCAGCCAGGAGCCTCCCAAGGCCGAGGCCCCCAAGGCCGAAGCCGCCCCGTCTGACGCCCCCAAGCCCGAGAAGGCCAAGTCGGTGGGCGTCTTCGGCGAGGCCGTGCGCGGCGACGTCCCCGACGGGACGAGCGAGATGCTCACGCCCGAGGCCGACCGCGCCATTCAGAACGGACTGGCGTGGCTGGCCCGCTCGCAACAGGCCGACGGCTCATTCGGCAGCGGAACCTATCGCGGCAACATCGCCGTGACCAGCCTGGCGGGCCTGGCGTTCATGGCCGGCGGGTCGAGCCCCGGCCGAGGTCCCTACGGAGAACAGGTGGACAAGGCGCTGGCATACGTGATGGAGAACACCTCGCCCGCCGGGTTCATCGCCGTCGCCGCAGCGTCGACCCACGGCCCGATGTACTCCCACGGCTTCGGCTCGCTCTTCCTGGCCGAAGCCTACGGCATGACCCGCCGCCCGGAGATCCGCGAGAAGCTCCAAAAGGCCGTCCGCCTCATCATCGACACCCAGAACCACGAGGGGGGCTGGCGGTATCAGCCGGTCCGCAACGACGCCGACGTCTCCGTCACCATCTGCGAGATCAACGCCCTCCGCGCCGCGAGGAACGCCGGGCTGTTCATCCCCAAGGAGACCGTCGAAGCCTGCATCAAGTACGTGAAGCAGGCCCAGAACCCCGACGGCGGATTCCGGTACATGCTCCAGGGGGGCGCCAGCGCCTTCCCGAGATCGGCCGCCGGCGTCGTCGCGCTGCAAAGCGCCGGCGTCTACGACGACAAGGAGGTCGCCGAGGGGATCGCCTATCTCAAGCAGTTCATGCGCGAAATCAAGCTGGGCAGCCGCTACAGCCATTATTTCTACGGCCACTACTACGCCGCCCAGGCCATGTGGATCCGCGGCGGCGACGACTGGAACGACTGGTTCCCCGCCATCCGCAACGAGCTGGTCCACCGCCAGTCGGCCGCCGGCTTCTGGAACGACAGCATCTGCAACGAGTACGGCACCGCCATGGCCCTCATCATCCTCCAGATGCCCAACAACTTCCTGCCGATCTTCCAGCGCTAGCGGGCGGGCCGACGCCGACCGGGACGGAAATGAACATGCATCGACACGATTCCCAGATCGGGCGCCTCGGCGCGATCCTCGTCGTGCTGGCGGCCCTCGCCGGCCCCCGCGCCCTCGCCGCCGGCTTCACGTCCGAGGTCGACGGCGACGAGCCGAGCTTCGAGACGCTCACGACGACCGGCCCCGGCCCGACCGGCCGGATCAGTTCGCTCGGCGTCGATCGAATCGCCGTGACGCCGGCCGGAGAGGCCGCCGCGGAGCGGTCGACGTCCGAGCTGATCCGCGTCTGGCGAGAGGCCGCGACGACGATCGGAGAGGGGGCTTACGTGGTCCTCCCGGACGGCGACCGGATCACCGGCGCCCTGATCGGTGCGGCGACCGACGCGGCGGTCGAGGTTCAGGCGACGGCGATCGGCAAGGCGTCGGTCCCGCTCGACGCCATCCTCGGCCTGGTCCTCTCCGCTCCCACCGACCCGGACGCCTTCGACCAGCTCGTCCGCCGGGTGCGGACCGAGCCCCGGACCAGCGAGGTCGTCTGGCTCGCCAATGGCGATCGGCTGTCCGGCTCGTTCCTGGGCATGGACGACCGCGTCGTCAAGCTCTCGGTCGGCGGAGCCGCGCGCGAGCTGGCGCGCGAGGGGATCCTGGCCCTCGGCTTCGATCCCGCCCTGGTCTCCTATCCGAAGCCGGAAGGCCCCTACCTGGAAGTCGGCCTGATCGACGGCTCTCGCCTGGGCCTGGCCGACGTGAAGCTGGAACGAGGCCGGGTCTCGGGCGCCTCCCGCTTCGGCTCGCGGTTCGACGCGCCGCTGTCCGACGTGACGCGGATCACCCCCCGGACGTCGGCCGTCGTCTACCTCTCGGAGCGGCCGGTCGACGGCAAGAGCTACGTCCCCTATTTCGACCTGGTTCGGCCGTTCCAGGCGGACGCCAACGCCGAAGGCCGACCGCTGCTCCTGGGCGGGCGGACCTATGAACGGGGACTGGGAACTCAGAGTCGGACGCTACTGGCTTATAAAATCCAGCCCGGTGATTTAAAATTTCAGGCGATCGTGGGCGTCGATGAGCGCGCCGGCCCGCTGGGGAGCGTGGTCTTCCGCGTCCTGACCGACGGCGAGGTTCGATTCGCCAGCCCCTCGTTGACGTACCGCGACGCTCCGGTCGCGGTCGACGTCGATCTGGAAGGGGCGAAGCTCCTGATCCTGGCGACCGAGTTCGGAGAGCGCGGAGACGTCCGCGACCTGGCCGATTGGGCCGAGGCTCGCATCCTCCGCCGCCCTTGAACGCCCTCCCGTCGACCGAACCCGCCCATTAAGACGAGATTCGAGCACGTTCCAGAATGGCTGAACCCTCTCCCAAGGATCATCGCGGCCCGAGGCGCGACCAGGCCGAGCCGCCCAACATCCTGCCCGACGTGGCCTCGTCCGTCGTGCACAGCGTCATCAACTACCTGAGCGCGATCGTCAGCCAGGCGGAGATGCTCAAGAGCCAGAAGGGATCTCAGTCGGAGGTCGCGAGGCGTGCCGACTCGATCCTCACCGCCGCCCTCGGCGGGGCGGCCCTGGCGCGCCGGCTCTCGGAATACAGCCAACGCACGAACGTCTCGGCGCAGAGCCTCCTGGACCTCGACGCCCTGATCGCCGACCACGTCGACGAGCGAATCGACGACGCGCCGGAAGGGGTCGAACTCGTCGCCGACCTTAAGGCCCACGCGGTCTTTCCGGCCGACGCCTCGAAGCTGCTCGTGATGCTGGACTGCCTGATCGACAACGCGTTCGAGGCCCTGGACGACGCCGGACGGGGGGCGTGGTCACCGTCTCGACCCGGCTCGATCCCCGAGGCTGGCTCGAACTCGACGTCCGCGACGACGGGCCAGGTATGGAGGCCAGCATCCTCGAACGGGCCCTGGAGCCCTTCGTCTCCGGAAAGCCCGATCATTACGGCCTGGGCCTCCCCCTGGCGCGGAGCATCTGGCGACGGCACCGGGGCGCCTTCTCGATCGCGGCCCCGCTCGGGTACGGGACGCTCGTCCGCCTCACCCGACCGCCCGAGCCCTGCTGATCCGGATGCGGCGGCGGCGCGTGCCTTCGCCGCATCCCGCTCCACGCGGGCGCGACGAAGGTTCGCGTGGAGGTCCGAGCGGCTCGACTCAGCGGGCGCCGAGCAGCTCGACCTCGAACAGCAGCGTGGCGTTGGGGGGGATGTCCCCGCCGGCGCCGCGGGCGCCATAGCCGAGCGCCGGGGGGATGAGCAGCTCGCGCTTGCCTCCGACCTTCATCGTCGAGACCCCCTCGTCCCAGCCCTTGATGACCTGGCCGACGCCGAGGGTGAACTCGAACGACTCGCCCCGGTCGACGGAGCTGTCGAACTTCTTGCCTTTCTTGCCATCCTGCCAGAGCCATCCGGTGTAGTGCATCTCGCAGGTCTGGCCCTTCTTGGGCGTCGCGCCGTCGCCTTCCTTGGTGTCGCGATATTCCAGCCCGCTCTCGGTCTTCGTCATCTTCTTCTCCTTGGCGGCCTTGTTCTCGTCCTGGGCCGTCGCCGCGGCCGAGAAGCCCAGCGCCATGAACCCGGCCAGCGCCGCGGAAAGCAACACCCGGGCCAACTTGTCGGCGGTCTTCAAGCGAATCGCTCCTTCCAGGCGGCATCCATCCCACGTCCCGACACGTTCGGGAACGCGACGAACGCCGAACTTACCATATCCGCGCGTCCCGGAAAACTACCCGACCCACCAAACTGTACAAATTATCATGGACACCGCGACAGGCGACGATAGACTGTACATCCGAACCGATGCTCGCCGTTTCCAGACCTTAAGGGGGGACGTGCGGCGGGATTTCGACCCGAGACGTTGGATTTCGACAAGGATTCGACCGGTTCGGCGAATATCCGCGTGAACATTCGGCGCTCGGGGAGCGTCTTGTCGCCAGGATCGAACCGCGCCCGGATGGACGAATCGGATTTCGTGGCCTAGATAGATCCAGGAGAGATGGTCGACGGGTCCTGGATCGGGATCGACGAAGGGTTTGGAGTCGCCGGCCCCCCCGTTGCGACGACTGCTACCTGCGAAGACGCCCCAAAACGACTTCGAACGCGAGCACGCATTCTCAACGCAAGGACGTCCTCATGTTGACGCCAGTCCCGACCAAACGCTTGAAGCGGATCGCCGATCACGGGCCGCATCACGTCGTCGCCCAAGGTCCGGCCACTGGTCGCGAAGCCCCCACGGTGGACTTCGAGTCCGTGACGTCGCCGTCGGCCGAGGAGATCGCCGATGCCCTGCGGCAATCCACGCTTCGCGCCCATTACGCCCTGAAAGACGCCGCGACGCCCCCGGAGACGCTTCGATCCATCCGCGACGAGGTCGCCGAGTTGGAAAGGGAGATCGATCGCCTCGGCCTTCGGAAGCTCCATCCCTTCCTCTCCGCGCTCCGTCACCGGATCGAAGGGCTGGCCTGACACGGCTCTCGGCAAGCCGAAATATCAAACAAAATTTGAAAGTCGACGACACGGAGTCTTGATCCGCGACTTCCGCTGAGATATCTTGGCTCTTGACTTCAAACTACGCAGGTTCAGCAAGCTGCGCCGATTGAGTCGGCGCAGCGAATTGCGACAGCACAACGAGGCGGGCGGCGGCGTCCGCCCGGTGTATCGGGAGGAAGAGGGTCTGGCACGCCTGGACGGCTGGACCTCGATCCCAACGGACTCGACCGCGACAGGAGCGGCTGGGTAATGACACCGACGGCGGCGCCGCCCTCGTTTCTTCTTCGCCGACTCCAAGCCCGATCGGTTGGGGTCGGCGGGTGAGCGGTCACTTGCCTCGGCGGCCGCCCCCTTGCTGGCGTCCCGCCTGCTGGTTGCCCCGGCCGATCTCGACCATGTGGCCCCGGATGGACGCCTCGGCGTTCTTGGCCTGGGCGGCTTCGAGGGCCTCGCGGGCCTGCTCGGCGGCCGTGGCCTGGGCCTGGCCCTTGGCGGCCTTTTTCACCGACTTCGAGGGCGAGCCGGCGGGCTTGCCGATGGCGTCGCTGAGCTTGAATTTCCCGATTCCGGCCATGTCTGGGCTCCTGATAGTTCGACTCGAACTCAGAGGAAGATGCGTTTGACGTAATCGCGGAAGGCCATGGGGTCCAGCGGTCGGGCGCGGAACCCAATGTAGGCGTCGGGCCGGACGAGGTAGAGGCACGCTCCCTCGGCGCCGAACCGGCGGTGGAGGGCGTTGGCGGGGTCGGCCAGGCGTTCTCCACGCCAGGCGGGGGAGGCCTCGATCGGGGACTTCGGCTCGATGAGGATCGCGCGGAGTCGGTTCGCCAGGTGGGGGGGGATGAACTCTTCCACAAGGAAGTCCACGCGGAAGGCTCCCGATTCGGGCTTGGTCCCCTGGAAGACGAGCAGGACGTGGCGGCCGGCGTCGTCGGTACCGGCCCCGGGCTGGGATTCCGCGTCAGTGTTGCGGAAGACGAGGTCCGAGAGCCGCAGGGGTAGCCCGGTGACCGGGTCGGACTGGGCCAGCAGGACGTCCGGCAGGCGGTCGCCGGCCTGGGGGCCCTGGAGGAACGCCCGGCTCGCGTTATAGCCGGTCGCCCCTTCCTCCACGGTCGCGACGAGCCGGCCGGGCCGGTCCTCGGCGACGATCGGGCTCCGGCGGTAGGAGACGGCCAGCTCCGAAAGCTCACGCGAGAGCCGACGCCGGACGGCCTCGAGCCGGCCCAGCGAGGCGACCGTCGCGTCGCGCAGGGCGCGGGTCAGGGGGTTCCGCGCGGCGATCAGCCGCATCACCCAGTCGGTCCCCTTCAAGACTCCTTCGCCGACCGGCCGGCGTTCGGCGTCGTAGGATTCCAGGAGCGATTCCGGGCCTTGGCCCCGGATCGTCATGGCGAGCTTCCAGGCGAGGTTGGCCGCGTCCTGGACTCCCGTGTTCATCCCCTGGCCCCCGGCCGGGCTGTGCAGGTGGGCCGCGTCGCCGACGACGAAGCATCGCCCGGCGCGGTAGCGGTCGACTACGCGGCGGTGGATCACGAAGGGGGAGGTCCAGGACGCCCCTCCCACCTTGCCTCCGAGGCCGGAGATCGGCCCGGCCAGTTCGCGGAGTCGGGCCACGATCGCCTCGGGGGCGTCGACGTCGGCCTTGCCGGTTCCGTCGATCAGTCGCCAACGGCCATCCTGGGGGAGTGGGACGGCGACCATCGGCCCCTCGTTCGTGAGCACGACCGCCACCTCGTCGGCCGACATCCCCCAATCCACCGCCACGTCGGCCAGCAGGAACCGCTCGGGGTACTCGCCCCCCTCGAACGAGAGCCCCAGGCCGTGCCGGACCGCGCTTCGGGCTCCGTCGCAGCCGATCAGCCATTTGGCCCGGACGTGGGTCTCCCGGTTTGCTCCGTCCTTCAGGACCGCGGTCGCGCCGTCGAGGTCGGCCTTGAACGAGGAGAGGCGCGTCCGCCACTCGACTTCGCCCCCCAGTTCCTCCAGGCGTTCCAGCAGGATCCGCTCGGTGCGGGCCTGGGGGAGGATCAGGATGTAAGGAAACCGGGTCTCGTCCGGGGAGAGGGTGAGGCGCAGGTCCACGATCCGCTTGGTCCCGCGATAGACGCTGATCCCGTGGACCGCCCGCCCCTCCGCGCGCATCCGGTCGGCGACCCCCAGCCGGTGGAAAACTTCCATCGTGCCGGCGTGGATCGCCAGGGCGCGGGATTCGCGCTCTGGGGATGGACCGTCCCCCTCGTCGATGAGCAGACAGGGGACGCCCCGGCGCCGCAGTTCGCAGGCGAGGCTCAGGCCCGAAGGCCCCGCACCCACCACGAGCACCTCAACCTCGCGATCGATCCACTCGGACATACTCACGGCCCCCGCCGAAACACCGCGGCCCCGCGCCGGGGCTCCCTTCCACTTTGTCACAGTCTCCGCTCGCACGCCACCGGCCAGATCCCCTTCCGCCACAATCCCGCACGTCAAATCCGCTCGACCAGACCCTCCCGGATCCAGGATGTCCCTGGGCCTGATGGCGGATCGCGTCCTAAACTTATCATCGGGCGGGCGGCTCGATCGCGTTCCTCCTGATTGGCCTCGTCGAGAGCAGAAAGAGGGTCCGGTTTTGATGGGCATCCGAAGGCGTCGTCGCTCGTTCATTCCCGTGGCGGGCGTTCTGGAACAACGAAGGCTCCTGACCCTCTCCGCGCTCTGGCTGGGCCAGGACGGCGGCGATTACGTCGGCACCGAAGGGACGCTCGTCCAGCAGGCGCCCAACGACTATCAAGACGTCCACTTCCGGCTGACCGGCCTCACCGGGGAAACGGTGGCGCGGGTCGAGGTCGAGCGTTACGGCGGCGGCGGTTGGAGCTGGAGCCCCCTGGGGGGCAAAAATGCCTTCTTCCGGCCCGACCCCTCGAATCCGACCCTCGGCGACCTCTATCTGGAGCCCTACTTCGCCGACCCGGCCGGGACGCTCTACCAGGCCGTTCGGGTGATCTACGCCGACGGTTCCGTCGCCCAGGCCGACGTGCGCTCCACCACGGCCGTCGATCCCAACCTCCGCACGCCCGGCAAGGGTCTCGAAGCGAGCTTTCTCGGCCAGGACGGGCAGGACTGGACCGGGGCCTCGATCGCCGTCGGTCCGGACGGCCATCAGGACGTCCACGTCGCCATCGCCAACCTCTCGGCCGGCGCCGCGGGCTACGTCCGGATCACCGCCGCGACCACCCCGCCGCGTTCCTGGGAGGCCGGCGTCAATCCCGACGGCCGCTGGAACGCCGAAATGCTCGACCGGGCCGGGACGAGCGCCACGCTGGGGACGACGGCCGACCTCTTCTTCTCCTCGGACGTAAACCTCGCCAATGTGCCGTTGACGATCCAGGTCTTCTACGACCATTGGAATCCCGACTACCGATCTTACACCAATCGCAGCGGCAAGAGCGACGTCGTCGTCGTCACGGCCGGCGCGACGTCCCCCGGCCTGGCGACGCCGGCGGTCGCCGAGGCGAACCTGTCCGGGTTCGTCGCGTCGAGCCGTCCCCAGGACGCCCAGTATCCGGGATTCTCCCACGCCGCGATCGACGCCGCAAGCCTCGCCGCGCTGCCGTCGCCGCAGTCGTTCGCCACCATCCGATCGGCCGTCCTGAGCGATCGCCGGGGCGCGGCCTGGCTCTTCCTCAAGCCGGGCGCACCGGCCCCGTACACCGGCTTCCCGAGCCCGACGGCGATGCGGCTCGACGCGGCCTCGGGAGTCCTCGACTTCCCCCCCGTCCGCGACGAGAGCGGATCGACGCTCACGCTTCGGCTGACGTTCGACGACGGTTCCGAGGCCGTCTCCCGGTTCGCCGCCGCCACCGCCGACCTCGGCCGCCTGGCCGTCGACCCCCGCGTCGGGGCGACGACCCGGATCGTGGCCGACGCCGCCGGGCTCCTCGCCGCGATCGACGCCGGAGCCCCGTCGATCCACCTCCAACCCGGCGTCTACGCGCTTCATCAACCTCTGAACTTCAACCGTCCCGTCCGGATCACGGCTGCGGCCGGGGCCGTGCTGGAGTTCGTCCTCTCGGACGCGGCGGGCTCCCCCTGGGCCTCGGCGACGGGCGCGATCCAGATCCGCGCCAGCCACGTCGCGCTCGACGGCTTCGCGATCCGATTCCTCGGCTCGACGGCCCTCTGGAAATCCTCCGCCCGCAACGTGATCCAGGCCGGGATGGGGACCGTGGACGTCGACCTGGCGTTCACGAGGCTGAATATCACGGCTCCGGCGGCGGCCGTCGCGGGGGTTTACGAGCAGGCCGTGGCGCTCATGAACTTCGAGGACGGCGACACCGGCCTGATCGCCGAAAACGTCCTGCAAGGGGGCTGGATCCAGCTCGGTGCGGCCCCCTGGCGGGTCGTCGACAACGACTATCGCGGCGCCCTCGCCGACACCATCTCCCCCACATTTCTGAACGCGCACCGGAGCTTCGACCTGGTGATCCGGGGCAATCACGCCCACGTCATGGCGCCAAGGGGTATCACTCAGCGCTTCCTCGTCCTGGGCAACGCCGACTCGGGGCAGGGGATTGGCAACCTGATCGAAAGGAACACGATCGACGGAGGCATCGGCACCCCCGCCTCGGGCGCGCCGGACGGCTACACGAACAATCCCGAGATCATCCTCACGGAGACCTATCAGCCGAGGTTCGAGGGCGTCCCGTCGGCCGTCTCGCCGGACGGCTTCATCGTGCAGATCCCCCACCTGCGCGGCCCGGTTCCACGAACCGGCGACGTCGTCTCGATCTTGACCGGTCCCTTCGCGGGCCAGTGGCGGATGATCGCCCAGACGCTCGGCCCCACGAGGTATCTGCTCGACGAGCCGCTCCCCCAGGGCGATTTCGTCATCGCCGTCGGCCGGGGGTTCGTCGACCAGACGTATCGCGATAATACGATCGACCTCCGGGGCATGAGCGCGAATAACGTGGCGGTGGTCATCAGCGGCAACCACTGGAACCAGCGTATTGAAGGCAACACGTTCCTCGGCGGCTCCTCGCTGCGGATCGAGGCGGGCTCCAGCGAGGGGGCCTTCGAGGGCCCTCACCCCGCACCCTGGGGATGGTCGCGGCTGCCGGTGCTCGGGCTGAAAATCAAGGGGAACACCTTCGTCGACTCGGCCGCGACGATCCGGGTCTCCCACGACCGATGGGCGAGCAAGGCGAGCGCGGGGCGGACCTACCTCGCCGGCGATTTCTCGGACAACGTCATCCTCTGGTCTAACCCTTCCCGGCCCGCCGTGACCATTGGCGCAATGGGCGATCCGGGCCGGGGCGAGCTTCCCTACACTCTCTCCAACAACCCCTGGATGACGCCCGTCGAGATCGTCCTGACCACGCGCGGCAACTGGGGACGCGCCCCCGCGACGGGCGCCCCGGCGACGATGCGCGTGCTGGCCGCGATCCTCGACGGCGCGACGGCCGACGACCGACTGTTGAGCCTGCCGACCGCCTCGATCGTCTCGGCCGCGTCGCACGGCCAGGACGGGCGCGACTTCATCGGTTCGGGGCCGAACTCGACAGGCCCCGACGGCTTCCAGGACGTCCACATCGTGCTGGCCGGACTCCCGGCCGGGAAGACGATCGCCAGGGTCGTCGTCACCGGCTCCGGCGGGGGCGAATGGCGATACCAGGGCGCACCGGGAACCGATCGGGCGGTCCTGGTTCGCAACGGCGTGAAGGCCGACCTATATATTCAACCGTATCAAGACGAATCCGGCCGGTCGCTCGTCGTTGACATCTACTATACGGACGGCACTTCCTCCCGGGCGATGATGAACAGCCTGTACGCCTCGGCCAAGCTGCCCATGCCGGTGAACGTCTCGAACAAGGCCGCGACGGCCGCGATCACCGCGAGGGGCGACAACGCGACGGCGGGGGAGTCTCGAATGCACGCCTTCGACGGCGACCCCCGCACGAAATGGCTGGACTTCTCCCGCACGAGCTGGATTCAATACGAATTCGCCGGGGGCGTCACCCAGGTCGTCACCCAATACACGATCACCAGCGCCAACGACACCGCGACCTTCCCAGGCCGCGCCCCCAAAAGCTGGGTCCTCAAGGGCTCCAACGACGGCGTCACCTGGACGACCCTCGACGTCCGCAATGATGAGGCGATCATCACGAACCTCACCAGCCGGACCTATACGATCGCCAATTCAACGGCGTTCCACTTCTACCGGCTCGACGCCATCGTCAGCAACGGCGACCCGATCATCCAGATCGGCGAGATCACTCTCCAGACCCATCGGGTCGTCGCCGTCGCCTCGGGAGGGTCGACGTCCTCGTCCCCGCCCCCCTCCACGGCTCCGTTCGGGTCGGACGCCTACTTCACCGGCGGGATGACGTCGAGCACGACGCACGCGATCGACGTGAGCGGCGTCGCTTCTCCCGCGTCGCAATCGGTATACCAGGCCGAGCGATACGGGAATTTCACGTATACGATCCCGGGATTGACGCCCGGCGGGATCTATACGGTACGCCTGCATTTCGCGGAGATCTACTGGTCGGAGATCGGCCGGCGGACGTTCGACGTTTTCCTCAACGGGACGAAGGTCCTGGAGCGGTTCGACATCCTGGCCGCGGCCGGGGCCGGGAACCGGGCGATCGTCCGCGAGTTTACGGCGACGGCAGACGCCGCGGGGAGCATCGTCGTGGCCTTCAACGGCGACGGCCAGCCCGATTACGCCAAGGTCTCCGGCATCGAGATCGTCGCGCCCGCCTTCGACCTGGCCCGGGGCAAGACCGCGACCTCTTCCAGCGACGAGAGCCCCGGCCACGCGGCGGCGGCGGCCCTCGACGGCTCAGCCGCGTCGCGATGGTCGAGCGGCCAGTGGATGCGCCCCTCCTCCGTCGCCTGGTTCGTGATCGACCTGGGCGCGATCCGCGACTTCGACCGCGTCCGGCTGACCTGGGAGGCCGCGTTCGCCGTCGATTACGAGATCCAGACGAGCGACGACGGCGACTCCTGGACGACCGTCCGCTCGGTCGTCGGCGCGACCTCCGGTGGCGTCGTCGAGCAGACGAATCTCAAGGCGCGCGGACGTTATGTCCGCATTTACATGACTCGCTATAACGCGACCAAAAACTACTCCTTGTACGGCGTGAACGTTTTCGGCTCATGAAGCGGCCGGGCGTCGCGGCGCGGGTTGTCTGATCGGCCGGATTTCGTTAGATTGGAGAAAATCGACGGGTGCCCGCCCCGGCTTCGCGCCGCGGGGGGGAGAATAGGGAAGCCGGTGGGAATCCGGCGCGGGGCCGCCGCTGTAATCGGCCAGGCTTCGGACGCTGCGACCACTGCCGAAAGGCGGGAAGGTCGTCCGAGAGCCGCTACGAGCCGAGAGCCAGAAGACCTGCCCGTCGAATCGATGTCGAGACGCCCCGGCCGCGAGCGTCCGCGCGAGCCCCGACGGCAGGCCCACGCCCGCCTCGATCGAGCCCGCCGGATGCGGCCCCCGCGCCGACCCACCCAGCCCGACCCGGCTCGATCGAATCGAAAGGCCCTCCCCGATGCCTCCCTTCCCCGCCCCGCGCCCCTTGCGCCGGGGGTTCACGCTGATCGAACTCCTGGTGGTCATCGCGATCATCGCCGTCCTGATCGCCTTGCTGCTCCCCGCCGTGCAATCCGCCCGCGAGGCCGCCCGGCGCATCCAGTGTCGCAACAACCTCAAGCAATTGGGGCTTGCGATGCATCAATATCTCAGCGTTTACAACGTGCTCCCCAAGGGAGGCCCCGGGGGCATCGTCTCCCCCAGCGTCCTCGCCTCGCCCGCCGGCCACGAGCTTCGCGTGCTGAGCTGGGGATCGGCCATGCTCCCGTACATGGACCAGGCCCCGATCTACAACGCCATCAACCAGACCCGGTGGTACGTGCAGGACGAGAACCTGACGGCCAGCCAGGCCCGGCTGTCGACCTTCCTTTGCCCGTCGAACCCGGCTGGAGACGTGGGCAAGCCCAACGGCGACGACCCGACCTCGCCGGTGATGGGCCGCAACGATTACGGCGGCAACTGGGGCGAGCGCGCCTTGCGCTGCTATCCCGCGTCCAATTGCCAGAATAATTATGGGACGTCCGCCGGCGAGGGTCGGGGAGTCATCATGCATCGCGACGAGCCCAACATCACCCTGATGGATATCCCCGACGGCACGACCTATACGGCCGTCCTGGGCGAGGCCCCCAACGCCTTGCACGGCCTCTGGATGGGCCACAAAAACTTCTTCGACCAGAGCGCGCCGCTCAACGCCCGCTACAGCTCGTCCCCAACCGGCACCTTCGCATCGTGCCAGGTCATGAACACCGACAAGCGAAAGGGCCAGCTCGGCTGCGACTTCGGTCAGGAGTTCCATTCGTACCACGTCGGCGGGGCGAACTTCCTGATGGTCGACGGCTCGGTCCGGTTCCTCAAAGAGTCGATGGACCTCAGGGTCTTCTCAGCCTTCCTCTCGCGCAAGGGCTCCGAGATCATCAGCGCGGACGCCGAGTAAATCGGCCCTACCCCGGCGACGAATCCGACCGCCCCGGAAATCCTCTCGACCCGCCCGACCCCGACGACCGATAACCCGAGAGGACCACCCAGTCTTCCGAGGGGCAATGTGCGATGGCGGGACGGACGGCCCCTGAGCGGAGGATCGACGGAACGACCGTCCGACGGCTCATGGGAGCGGCGATCGTCGTCCTGCTGGGCCTTTGCGTCCTGGTCGATTCCGCCGCCGCCCAGGGGATGAGTTCGGGTGGGACGCCTTCGACGGGAGAGGCCGAGGAGGGCGCACGCGGGTCGGCCCTCGGGCCGCTCGACGGCGGCGAGCCGGGCGACCCGGAGCGGTTCGGCGGCCTGCAAGGGGGCGCGGGACGCTCCGGGGGGACGACCGGATCGTCGGGACGGAGCCTGACGCAAGGGAGCCCCGGCGACCCGGACGAGTCGCTCCTCCCGCCGCCGATCGGATCGTCGGGCGCGAATCTCGGCGACGGCTCGCCGGGTGCCTCTGGGCCGGGCCTGCTGGGGGGCCGCCTCGGCCGTGCCGCGATCCCCAACATCCGGCCCGGCGGCGGATCGCAACAGGGCCGGGCCTCGCCGCTGGCAGGGCGGATCCAGAAGGAACGGACCGATGTCGAGCCCCTGGACTTCGACGCGGGCACTCTCGCCAAACGTCCGAGGCTCGAACTCCCCTCGACGCCCGACGATCCAGGCCCCGCAGAGGGCCTGACCCTTGATGCGGCCCTGGATCGGATGCTGCAATGCAACCTCAACATCGTGGCCCTCCGCTATGAGATCCCCAAGGCCGACGCCGACCTGCTGACCGCCGGCCTGCGGAGCAATCCCATCCTCTACGCCGACGTGCAGGGAGCCCCCTACGGGCGATACACCGAGGAACGCCCCGGCGGCGGGGGACTGCCGCAATACGACGTGAACATCTCCGTACCACTGGACGTCAGCCGGAAGCGCAAGGCCAGGATGGAGGTCGCCGCGAAGGCCAGGAAGGTCACCGAGGCCCAGCTGCTGGACGAGCTGCGCAGGATGACCGAGCAGCTCTATACGGCCTACGTCAACGCCCTCGCCGCGCGTGAGACGGTCCGCTACAGCCAGGCCTACCGCGACGGGATCACCACGATCCTGGACGCCACCGAACGCCGCCGGGACCAGGCCGAGGGCCAAGATCGCGAGGACCTCGACGAGGCCGTCGCCGAGTTGCGCAGCCGCGCCAGCCAGGCGGCGTTCCAGCTCAAGCAGGCGGAGCGGGCGTCGACCCGGACCCATCGAACGATCGGGCAGCTCCTCTTCATGCCTGGCAACGAGATCCGGTCGCTCCGGCTCCGCGGGCGGCTCCGCGAGGATGTCCCGATCCCCGACGACGCCAGCCTCGTCCGCACGGCCCTGGAGCACCGGCCGGATCTGGCCGCCTATCGCCTGGGGCTCCTTCGCGCCGGGGCCGACGTCCGGCTCGCGCGCGCCAACCGCTATTCGGACGTCTACGCGGTCTATCAGCCCTACACCTTCCAGGACGGCCAGTATCAGGGCGTGAAGAGCGCGCGGTCGTACGGCTTCGGCGTCAACATCGCACTGCCGATGTTCAACCGCAACCAGGGCAACATCCGCCGCGCCGAGGCGAACGTCGCCCAGACGCAGGCCGAGGCGCAGGCCCTCGAATACGAGATCATCCGCGAGGTCGAGGATCAGGCCCAGGACCTCCGCGACACCCTGGCCTCCGTCGAGGAACTGGAGCGGGACGGCCTCACCGCCGCCCGCAAAAGCCGCGACGCGGCGTTCCGGGCCTTCCAGGCCGATCCCTCTCGAGCCGGCGACTTCCTGGGAGAGCAGCAGGACTTCGACGAGGTCGTCCAGCAGTATCGCAACGCCCTGATCGAGCTGCGACAGGACATGCTCGACCTGAACATATCCACCGGAGTCAAGATGTTCCCCTAGCCCGCCCGGCGCAGCCTGGCGGGCCGTCGCCGGTCGGGATAAGCTCGGCGAGGTGCGAACGGAGCGCTTCGGAGTCGATCGGGGTCGAAACGGGGGCGAGGCCATGTCGAACGAGTCGTGCACGCCGGATTCCGGCTGCTGCGGGCCGAACCGCAGGCGGTTCATCCAGGTCATAGGCCTCGGCGCGGGGGCGGTGCTCGCGGGGGGCCGACCCAACGGGGCGATGGCCGGTCCCTTCGACGCGAAGGACTTCGAACGACTCGTCCCCGCCGACAAGAAGCTCGATCCCGCCTGGGTCCGCTCGCTCTTCGAACGCGGGCGGCCGACCGTTCATCAAGGGTCGGATCTCGACCTGATCGGCATGCCGATCGGCGGCCTCTGCGCGGGGCAGCTCTACCTGGGGGGAGACGGTACGCTCTGGCACTGGGACGTCTTCAACGAGACGATCCGCACCAACGAGGCCCACTATGCGAACCCCTTGCGGCCGGCGTCGCCGGTGGACCAGGGCTTCGCGATCCGCGTGAAAAAGGGCGAGGCGGGCGAGGTCCGCACGCTGGACCGCAAGGGGTTCGCCGAGGTCCGCTTCCGGGGCGAGTATCCCATTGGCGTCGTCACTTATGAAGATCCCGGCGTCCCCTTGCGCGTGACGCTCGAAGCCTTCTCGCCGTTCGTCCCGCTGGACGTGGACGCCTCCAGCTTGCCCGCGACCACACTGACCTACACGATCCGCAACACGTCGGACGCGGCCGTCGAGATCGAGTTGGGGGGGTGGCTCCAGAACGCCGTCTGCCATGTGACCGGGGAAGCCGGCGAGGGGACGCTCGTCAACGAGGCCGTCCGCGAGCCCGGCCTGCTGGCCGTCGCCTGCCGCGCCGAGCCCGCTCCGAAGACTTCGAAGCCGTCGCGCCCGCCGATCCCGATCGCCGACTTCGAAGGCGAGGACTACGGCGGCTGGATCGCCGAGGGCGAAGCGTTCGGCGATCGTCCGAGCGCGGGGCAGGGGCCCGGTCAGACGCTCAGGGGCTATCAGGGGAAGGGCCTCGTCAACACCTGGACCGGGACCGACGCCCTGACCGGCCGGCTGACCTCTCCGCCATTCGTGATCGACCGCGATTACGTAAACTTCCTGATCGGCGGCGGAGACCACCGTGATCGAACCTGCGTCAACCTGACGGTGAGCGGGCGCGTCGTGCATTCGGCCGTCGGAGAACGCTCGGATGCGATGACCTGGCGGTCGTTCGACGTCCGCCGCCACGTCGGCGAGACCGCCCGCATCGAGATCGTCGACGCCCACTCCGGCGACTGGGGACATATCGACGCCGACCAGTTCGTCCAGGAGGATGAGCCTCGCGCCGGGCAGGGACCGGTCGAACGCCGCCGCGACTTCGGCACCATGGCCCTGACGCTGCTCGCCCCCACGGACGAGGACCGGGCCCTGGCCGCGACTCGCTCCGGCAGCCCCGCCGACGGCCTCTTCGACGCCCCGCCGGAGCCGCACGCTCCGTTCGGATCGAAGCTCGTCGGGGCGATCATCCGACCGATGACCTTGCAGCCGGGCGAGGAGCGGTCGGCCACGTTCGTCGTCGCCTGGCGCTTCCCCAATCTGTCGCTCCCCGGCGTCAACCTGCCGAAAGACCTGGGGCGGCATTATGCGAACAGGTTCTCGGATGCTCACGCCGTGGCGCGGTACGTCGCGGCGGACTGGGAGCGGTTGGACCGCGAGACGAGGCTCTGGCGCGACGTCTGGTACGATTCGACGCTCCCCTACTGGTTCCTCGATCGGACGTTCGCGAACACGTCGATCCTGGCCAGTTCCACGTGTCACCGCTTCGGCGACGGCCGCTTCTACGGCTGGGAAGGCGTCGGCTGCTGCGCGGGGACCTGCACCCACGTCTGGCATTACGCGCAGGCCGTCAGTCGACTCTTCCCCGAGCTGGAGCGGATCCTCCGCGAGCGCGTCGACTACGCCGAGGGCGTCGGCTTCGACCCCACGACCGGAGCGATCAGCCACCGCGCCGAGGAACCCGTCGGCCCCGCCGTCGACGGTCAGGCGGGGAGCATCCTGCGGACCTATCGCGAGCACCAGACCTCGGCCGACGGCGCGTTCCTGGCCCGACTCTGGCCCAGGGTCAAGGCGTCGCTCGAATTCCTGATCCGCCACGATTCCGACGGTGACGGCCTGCTCGACGGCGGTCAGCACAACACGCTCGACGCCTCGTGGTTCGGCGAGGTGCCTTGGCTCTCGTCGCTCTACCTCGCCGCGCTCAAGGCGGGCGAGGCGATGGCCCGCGAGCGAGGCGACGACGAATTCGCGGCTCGCTGCCGCGGGCTCGCCGAGAAGGGGGCCGCGAACCTCGCGAAGCTCCTCTGGCACGAGGACTTCGGCTACTTCATCCAGCGTCCCGACCCGGCGCACGCCAGGGCCGTCGGCTCATACGACGGCTGCGAGATCGATCAGGTCTTCGGCCAGCACTGGGCCTTCCAGGTCAGCCTGGGCCGCATCCTCGACGAGTCTCGGGTGAAAAAGGCGCTCGGCTCGCTCTGGACCTACAACTTCACGCCCGACGTGGGCCCGTACCGCGAGGCCTACAAGGCGGGCCGCTGGTACGCCATGCCGGGCGAGGCCGGGCTCCTGATGGTCACGTTCCCGAAGAGCCCCCGGCCGCCGATCGACGACCCCTCGGGGGGATGGTCGGCCATGTATTTCAATGAGTGCATGAACGGGTTTGAATACCAGGTCGCCGGCCACATGATCTGGGAAGGGATGGTCGAGCAGGGCCTGGCGGTCGCGCGGGCGGTGCACGACCGCTACGACGCCGGCCGTCGCAACCCGTGGAACGAGGTGGAGTGCGGCGACCACTACGCGCGGTCGATGGCGAGCTACGGCGTGTACCTGGCGGCCTGCGGGTTCGAGTACCACGGCCCGGGTCGTCGCCTCGCCTTCGCCCCCCGGCTCTCCCCGGACGACTTCCGAGCGGCCTTCACCGCCGCCGAGGGCTGGGGGACGTTCGCGCAGCGTCGCGAAGGCGAGGCGCTCGTCGCAACGGTCGACGTCCGTCACGGAAGGCTCGCGCTGGCGACCCTCGGCCTGGCGTCGACCCGACCGGCGGATGCGGTTCGCGTCGAGGCGAGCCTCGGCGTCGCACCGATCGCGGGGGTCGTTGCGCGACCGGCCGCGACACCGGGGATGATCGACCTGACGCTCCCGTCCGAAGTCGTCGTCGGGCCGGGACGGCCGTTGGAGGCGTGGATAAGGTGAGCCCGGGAGATCCCGAAGACGGGGGGACGGCGAGGATGGCGGCGGACGGTTTGCAGATCGACGAGGAGATCGAGTTTCAGCAGCGCATGTGGAGCTGGCAGCGCCGGGCATGGGGGGCCATCGCGGCCGTCCTCGCGTTCGCGGCCCTCGGCGGCTTCGGCGACGGCCCGCTCTCCTCCACCGAGGCTTTCGACGCGACGCGGAGCCTCCGCGTCTCCTACGAGCGGTTCGGCCGATTGGATTCGCCGACCACGGTCGAAGTCAGGGTCGAGCCCGGCGCCGACGGGCGGCTCGGGCTCCGCCTGGGCTCGCACTTCCTGGAGGACTTCGCGGTGGAGGGACTGGAATCGTATTCCGCCGCGGCCGTCTTCGACGGCGAAGGGGTGACCTTCTCGATCCCGGCGAGGCCGGGCGTCGGGGAGGTCGTCGTCGCCCTGGAGGTCCGCCCCAGGTCTCCGGGCCCGGCGCGGATCGAGATCGGACTCGAAGGGGGGCAGATGCTCTCGCTCCGGCAGTTCGTCTATCCCTGAAAACCGTTGAGTGGCCGAGAACTCCCGTCTCTCATGTGAACCCATGAAATGAATTCGATTCTTCGCGCCGTCGCGGTCTATGTGTTCCTCCTCTTCGTGGTGCGCGCGGCGGGGCGTCGCACGCTCGGCGAAATGCGGACGTTCGACTTCGTGCTCCTCCTGATCATGAGCGAGGCGACCCAGAATGCCATGATCGGCGACGATTTCTCGCTGACGAGCGCCGCGCTGGTCATCCTGACGCTCCTCGGACTCGACCTTTCCCTGGCGGCGGCGAAGCGGCGGTGGAAGCCGCTCGATCGGGTCGTCGACGGGCTCCCCACGATCCTCATCGAATCGGGCAGGCCGCTGGAGGATCGCCTGGCCTGGGCGCGCGTCGACCTGGAAGACGTGCTGGAGGCGGCCCGACGCTCGCAGGGACTCGAGTCGCTCGCCCAGGTCAAGTACGCGATCCTCGAGCGCAACGGCGACATTTCGATCATCCCCGCCGATCGCTGACCGGCCGAACGGCGGAGGCAGAACTCCGTATTTCTTAGGGGCGATTGCTTGACTCCGCGCGCCTTCGGAGTAAGTTAGAAAGGTAGAGAGTCAGTTTATGCTCGCTTGCTCCTCGGTCCCCGACGGAGAGGCTGAGGCGGTCGTGCGGATCGAAACGGCTCGATCAACCCACCCCAACCGGGCGTGACGGCCTCTCGCCCCGATGACGCGACGGCGTCGAGGAGCGGGACTTCGCCCGAATGTCATCGCAGTTCGGGCCGCGTGCGGCCTCGTCGCGCCGGGCCTTCGTCGTCCGCACGGGTTCGCCCCAGGCGAGGCCCAGCGAGCGGCGTCCCGGGCCCGAACATCGAAAGGATCTGACATGATCAACCGCAGAAATTTCGGATCGGCCTTGGCGGCGGCGGCGGCCTGCGGTCTGGCGGCGGCTGTCTCCGGCTGCGAGGATGCGGGGTCCGGCCCGGCTCCGGAGGTCAAGAAGGAGCAGGAAGAGGCGCGTAACAAGTCGATCGAATACATGCAGAGCAAGTCGGCCAAGAAGAAGAAGTCCTGACGCCCCGACGCGGGGATCGTTCCCGACGAGGCCGACGTTCGGTCGATCGTCCTCATTCTCATTTGACGAGGTAATCCTATGACTCATTCGCGGAAGCGCGGCTTCACGCTGATCGAACTTCTCGTCGTCATCGCCATCATCGCGGTCCTGATCGCTCTTCTGCTCCCGGCGGTTCAGGCCGCACGCGAGGCCGCCCGGCGGTCGCAGTGCGTGAACAACCTGAAGCAGATCGGGCTGGGCATGCACAACTACCACCAGGCGATCGGCTCGTTCCCGATCGGCAACTCCAAGGCCCACGGCAACCTGACCGACGTTTATACGTGGGGCACCTTCGGCCACCTGGCGCTGCTTCTGCCGTACATGGAGCAGACGGCCGTGTACAACGCCTGCAATTTCAACTGGACGGTCTGGGTGATGGGCGGCGGTCAGGACGTCAACAGCACGGCCGCGCAGACCCGGATCAACGTGCTGCTGTGCCCCTCCGACGGCACCGCCGGCCGGGCCAACATCAACAGCTACCACGGCTCGATGGGCCCGACCACGAATCCCTGGGGCGCGACCAGCCCCGGCGTGTTCAACACCCAGGGCGCCGGCACCACGATCGCCGATCTGGTCGACGGCAGCTCGAACACGATCTCGCACGTCGAGTCGCTCGTCGGCGACTCGAACCAGCGGGCCGCGCGGTTCCGCGGCGGCTTCGCCGGCGGCGGCCTGGACACCACGAGCAACTTCTTCGACGTCCGGCAGAACCTCCCGCTGGTCATGACCGGCGCGCAGACCTGCCAGCAGAACTACAAGAGCAACCCGAACGCCTCGACCCCCAACCGGGGCGAGATGTGGGCGCTGGGCGCCCCCGGCTTCACCCTGACCAACACCGTCCTGACCCCGAACTCGAGCCAGTACACCTTCTCGTACTGCCGGTGGGACAGCTGCAACGGCTGCGGGTCCGACTTCGGCCACCTGTTCGTCAACAGCAGCAACCACTCGGGGGGCGTCAACGCCCTGCTGGCCGACGGCTCCGTCCGGTTCATCAAGGACTCCATCAATCAGCAGACCTGGATGGGTCTCGGCTCCGGCAACGGCGGCGAGGTCATCTCGTCCGACAGCTATTGACACTGACATCCTGATCGTTCGATCTGAAGCCTGATCGACGAACGAGCCGGAGGAGAGCCTTCTCTCCCCCGGCTCGCTTCGCGCGCGGAAGTCGTCACGGCCGCCGATCGCGAGGGGACGGGCGGGGGATCGCCCGGTTTTCGGCCAGCATGTTGCAGAACAGCGCCCCCTGCTCGACGGCGTCGTCAAGCGCCTTGTGGGTGTGGGGCAGGGGGTCGAACCAGGACTTCGGCATGGTGCGCTTGGCGGTGGCGCGGAAGTCGGTCCCCAGGGTGGCCATGGCGAACGTCTTCACGTCCAGGGCCGCGAACGAGAACGGCGACGCGCCTGTGAAGCGATACAGATACCATGTTATGAACATGAAGTCGAATCCCGCCGGATAGCCGACGAAGACCGGCTTGCCGGGCAGGGCCTTCACCCAGGCGGCGTATTCGGGCATCGCCTCGGCGGGGGGTCGGGGGTCGCGGCGGTGTTCGGCCCAGGCTTCGGGTTGGGCGTCCCACCAGAGTTGGGTCTCGGGGTGGGCCTCGGCGCCCGGCAGGGTCTCCAGGTTTGCCTCGAACGTGGCGATCAGCCGCTTGTCCGCAGTGTAGGCCGCCGACCCGAACGAGAGCATCGAATGCGGCCCCGGGATCGGCCCGTCGGTCTCGACGTCCGTGCTGACGTAGATCTCCATCGCTCCGCATCCTCCCCATTCCAGGAAGCTCGCCCCTCGGATCGTCGGGCTCCCGCCATCCTAACACGCCCCGCGCCAGGAGGGACCGCGTAAGCGTTCGGCCCGCGAGATGCATGGTAGGAATGCGTGCGGCTGGCGGCGAGCCGGGCTCAATCGGTCTGGGAATCGGAATTGGAGGGGGAGGGGGCGGGCCATGAAGCGCGACGAAGAGGGGCGGAACCTGACGAGTTGGACGGCCGACGAGGCGATCGCCGATCGGAAGCCGCTGGGCGAGGATCTGGTGATCGACGTCTGCGTGGTCGGTGCGGGGATCGCGGGGCTGTCGACGGCCTACCTGCTGGCTCGCGAGGGGAAGTCCGTCATCGTGCTGGACGACGGCCCGATCGGCGGCGGGGAGACCAAGCGGACCACGGCGCACCTCTCCAACGCCCTCGACGACCGCTACATCGAGATCGAGCGTATCCACGGCGTCGAGGGCGCCCGGCTGGCCGCCGAGAGCCACACCGCGGCCATCGAGAAGATCGCCGAGATCGTCCGCGACGAGGCCGTCGACTGCGAGTTCGCGCGGCTCGACGGCTACCTGATGCTCGGCCCCGACGACCCCGGCGATTTGCTGGCCCGTGAAGAGGCCGCGGCGCACCGGGCCGGTCTCACGCGCGTCGAGCGGCTCCCCGACGTCCCCTCCGCTCCGTTCGATTCCGGACCCTGCCTGCGGTTCCCCGACCAGGGCCAGTTCCACCCGCTGAAATACCTGGACGGGTTGGCGAAAGCCTTCGAGAAGCACGGCGGTCGGATCTTCAACGGCACGCACGTCAACGGGGTCGAGGGGGGCTCGCCGGCCAACGTCCAGACCCAGAACGGCCACACCGTCAGCGCCTCGGCCGTCGTTGTGGCGACCAACTCGCCCATCAACGATCGCTACGCCATACACACCAAGCAGGCCCCGTACCTCACCTACGTCATCGCCGCGAAAGTCCCCCGGGGCGCGATCCCCAAGGCCCTGTACTGGGACACGATGGACCCTTACCACTACGTTCGCCTGCAAGACCTCTCCGATGATCCGAACCATCCCGAGCACGACCTGCTCATCGTCGGCGGCGAGGACCACAAGACCGGCCAGGCGTCCGACCACGAGGCACGGTACGATCGGCTGGAATCCTGGGCGCGGGAACGATTCCCGATGATGCAAGGAATCGAATTCCGATGGTCGGGACAGGTGCAGGAGAGCATCGACGGCCTGGCGTTCCTGGGCAAGAACCCGCTCGACGAGAACGAGGTTTACATCGCGACCGGCGATTCCGGGATGGGGATGACGCACGGCACGATCGCCGGCATCCTGATCACCGACCTGATCCTCAAGCGGAAAAACCCCTGGGCCGGGCTGTACGATCCCTCGCGCAAGCCCGTGGGGGGCGTCGGCGCGTTCCTCAAGGAGAACGCGAACGTCGCCCGCCAGTACGTCGACTGGGTGACCGGCGGCGATGTGTCGGACGCCGGGGCCATCCCGGCCGGGGGCGGGGCCGTCCTGCGGCGCGGAGCGTCGAAGGTCGCGGCCTATCGGGACGAGTCCGGGACGCTCCACGAGATGTCGGCCGTCTGCCCGCACCTCGGCTGCATCGTCGCCTGGAACGACAACGAGAAGACCTGGGACTGTCCCTGCCACGGCTCACGGTTCGACCGCGTCGGCCGGGTCGTCGACGGCCCCTCGCCTGTCGACCTCCCGCCGGCGGGTTGACGGCCGGGCCGGGATCGGGTCAAGTCGAGACGGTTCGAAAATCGAATAGCGGATGCAGATCGTCTCGCGACGGGCGAGACGGGCCGCGAACGGCGAAGGGCGGCCGAGGACGCCGACGCCACCGAACCGGGGGTCCTCATGTCGCCGTCCGAATCGCGAGAGCTGGTCAGCACCGGGACGCACCTGCTGGGCCTGGCCGCCGCCTTCCCGATCACCTGGCTCCTCGTCCGCGCGGCGATGCGGACCCCGGCGACCGACCCGGCCGCGCAATCCTTCAAATCCGGGAAGGTCGCGTCGCTGGCGATTTTCGGATTCGGGATGGTTGCCTGTTACGCGGGGAGCGCGGCGTTCCACGGCATCCCGGCGGACGAATCAGGCCGCGACCTGCTGCGGCGGCTCGACCTGGTCGGCATCTTCCTGCTGATCGCGGGGACGTTCACGCCGGCCGCCTGGTCGCTCATGCGTCCGGCACCCCGGCGGGTGGCGATGGTGGTGGTGTGGGGGGTCGCGATCACCTGCGCGGGGGCCGTCGCCCTCGGCCGGGCTTTTCCGACATGGTTGGCGACGAGCATCTATCTGGGGTTGGGCTGGGGGATGGCCCTCTGCTACGCCGACATCCGACGGTCCTACGACCGGCGGACCCTCCGGCTCCTCCCCATCGGCGGCGCACTTTACAGCGTGGGGGCGATCGTCAACCTGACCCGGTCTCCGGGATTCTTCCCCGGCGTCGGCTCGCACGAGGTCTTCCACCTGTTCGTGCTGGCCGGGACTGCGGCGCACGTCGCGTTCCTGTTCCAGGTCGTCGTCCCCGCGCAGCCGCCGTCGTTGCGGGAGGCGGGGCTCTCTGCGGAGAGCCGCACGCGGTCGGAACGGTCGGCGACGATCGAAGTCTAGTCGCTCGGGCTCGCCGGATCCCGCCTCCGGCCCACTTCCCCCGCAAGAAGAAGGAAGGGGCCGGGGTCGATCCGTTCAGTTCAGCAGGGCGGAGAGGCGGTCGAAGGTCGTCGGGTCGTCGAATTCGGCCTTGCCGAAGCCGAGCTCGGCGCCGACTTCGACGGCGGCCTGCTGGGCCTCGGGATAGTTGCTCACCAGCATGAACGGCACGGCCGCGATGCCTGGGTCGGCGACCTCCCTGAGCGACCGGATCACCTCAAGGCCCGATTCCTGGTCGACGTCCAGCAGGCGGTTAACCAGGACGAGGTCATAGCGCGTCTTGCTCATCAGCTCGCGTGCGTCTTCAAGGCCGTGCGCGCGGTCGACCGTGGCGCCGAACCGTTCCGTCAGGAAGCCGGTGATCTTGCCGTGGTCGTGATTGCACTGGCCCACATCCAGGATCCTGGGGGTCTCGCCGCCCGTCTTGGCCATGTCCTCGGTCCTCCGTCGCGTGAAGAATTTCGACTTGTTCGTGTTGCGTCCATGAGTCGTCGTTCAGCATTCTTCGCGAAGGCCGCGGGGTATTCAAGGGATGGACGCCTGCGCGGGCGCGTCGGTTTTCGGGTTGCCCGACTTGAGGGGATCGTGCTAGAACGCCCCGCGAACGCAATACCCACGTCGCCGCCCCCTGTCTGCGCCCTGCCGTCGAACCGTCGCTCGACGCTTCGGATTTTCGTCGGCTCGCCAAGGAATCGGCACCTCGTCCCCGGGGACGGGAGGAAGGATGGATCTCGTGACCAACGCACGCAATCGCCGCGTCGCGGCCCGGAGAAGATCGTCGCTGACGACGACGGCGATCCTGCTGGGGATCGGGCTGACCGGCCCGCTCGCGACCTCGACCCCGAACGCGACCGCCGCGCCGCTCCGCACCGGCTACACGCTGGGTGCCCCGACGAGTCGGGCCGTGGTTCTGGACCAGGAAGGTCGTCGGATCGCCCTCCCCCGCGCCGGCGGCGAATTCCCCGCCGGGACGACGCCGACTTACGTCGCCTATCGCCTCCCCGGCCGCTCGCAGGTCCCCGACGGCGTCCCGCTCGTCGCCTCGGCCGCCGGCCGGAACTCGGCGGGCCCCCTCCGCCTGGACGCCCTGGCGCTGCGGTCGCTCAACACCGAACTCGCGGGCCACGACCGCGTGGCGGTCGTCGGGGCGCGCCAGGCCTTCCTGGTCGAGTCGGCCTCGCCGTCCTCGCTGGCGCACGGCGGCGACGGCTCCGTGCAGTACTGGCGGCCCGGCGTCCAGGGAGACCCCTCCGGCAAGTCGATCGGCGACACCGTCGGCGGCTGGTTCGACTCGAGCGCCGACGCCGTGAAGAAGATCAACAACCAGATCGCCGACGCATTGAAGAAGGCGTTCACGCCGCCGTCGCCGAAGCCGGTCATCATCCCTCCCGCCAGGGTCGCCGCGCAGGTCCTTGAAGGGGAGATGCAGACCCAGTCCTCCCCCGAATCCGCAACGGCCGCCCTGGCCCTCGCCGACGACGCCCAGGCCGCCCCCGTACCGGAACCCGCCGCCTGGCTCGTCTTCGCCGCCGCCTCGGCCTTCGGCCTCCGCTTGCGATCCCGCAAGCCGCCCCGCGCGGCGTCGCCCGTCTGAGGGAGCCCCTCCACCTTCGGCCGTCGCACTCATGCCTTCTCCCCTGGCGGGGGGGGCGAGGACGGATCAGTCCGCCGGGCTCCACCAGGCATCAAGGAGGCGGGTGAGTTCGGCGGTTTTCTCGGGCTCGCGATCGGCGAGGTTCTGGCGTTCGTCGGGGTCGGCGGCGAGGTGGAAGAGTTCGAGGGGGGCGTCGGGGGCGTTGCGGGGGTCGGGGACGATGAGCTTCCAGTCGCCGGCGACGGTCCAGCGCTCGGTGAGGCTGGCGGCTGGTCGGTCGAGATCCACGGCGTCGTGCGTGAAGACCTCGCCGAAGACGGCCTCGCGGCGAGCGACGGCTTGAGGGTCGAGGAGGTCGATTCCCTGCATGTCGGGCGTCGGCTCGGCCCCGATCGCCTTGAGGATCGTGGGGGCGAGGTCGATCGAGCTGACGGGCTGGTCGATCATCGCGGGGCGGGCCTTGCCGGGCCATCGCACCAGGATCGGCGTCCGCAGGCCGCCGTCGTACGGGGAACGCTTGGAACGAGGGGCGAAGCGCGGGGCGTCCGGGTCCTGGATCCAGCCGTTGTCGGCCAGATAGACGACGATCGTGTCGTCGGCGATCTCTCGCGCGTCGAGGTGGTCCAGAAGAGCGCCGCAGGTCTCGTCGAACCACTCGATCATCGCCCAGTATTTGGCGACGTGTAGGCTCGACGTCTGGTCGCGATACTTCGCCAGCAGCCGCTCGGGCGGCGTGTGGGGCTGGTGGGGCATCATGGGGGCGTACCAGAGGAAGAACGGGCGGTCGGCGTCGACGGAGCGGTCGATGAAGTCGAAGACCGGCTGCATCGTCCGTCGGCCGATCGCCAGGCCGTCGTCGCCGTGGCGGCCTCCGTGGGCGGGGTCGCCGTGGGTCATCCCCTCGGTGAAGCCGCCGGTGCGAAAATTCCCGCCCCACCACTTGCCCGCCTGGAACGAGTCGTATCCCCGCTCGGCGAGGAGCTTCGGGAGCGTCGGCGCGGCCTCGATGAAGCCCACCATCCGTCGCCGGCCTTCGCGAACGACCTCGGCGGGATTGCGGTTGGAAGTGCCCGGCGGGTCGTTGCTGGTCAGCTTGTGCTGATGCGCGTAGAGCCCGGTCAGGATGGTGGCCAGGCTGGGTGAGCAGAGGCTCGACGGCACATACCCGCGCCGGAAGGTGGTGCCCTCGCTCGCCAACCGGTCGATGCGAGGCGTGCGGACGTGGGGATGCCCCATGAACGAATAGTCGCCCCAGGCGTGGTCGTCCGAGACGATCAATACCACGTTCGGCGACTTGCCCGCCGCGACCACCGTCCCCCCCCACAACCCCAGAACCGCCAGCCACATTCCCAAGCGCACCATCTCCACCTCCTGCTCGCTGATCGCGGCCCGACCGTCAGGCGAACCCCGCACATACCGACCCGACGACGCGAAGGCCATCCTACACTGCTCCGCCCCCCCGGCGAAACCGATCCCCCATCCCTCCCTAAGCGGGCCACGGTGTCCACCGTCCCCCCTCACTTTCTTGCCTCAGGCAGCAAGCGACTCTCCCTCACCAGGTGCCAATCCCGCTTCCCTCTCCTTTTGATCTGAATTTCTGAGAGTCAAGTAGGGACGAAGCAGGAAAACCATTCGCAACCTGAATCCAAATCTAACCTTGCGCTGTCCACAGCCTCGTCCTTAAGCCATGGATGGACCGTGGACAAGATGGCCGCACGATGTCGACCAGGCCACTTCTGCAGGAGGAATCGCCAGAATCGAAACGGCTGCTGGACAAGATTAGGCGGACGCGTGTATAGTACGTTTCCTGGGGTTGTTTCAGGATTGCGGCGGGGAGGGCTTCGCAAGGATGGCGGCATCGGACGTGGTGATCCGGGGGGCGCGCGAACACAACCTCCGGGATGTGTCGTTGACCCTGCCGCGAGGACGGTTGATCTGCCTGACGGGGGTCTCGGGCTCGGGCAAAAGCTCGCTGGCGTTCGACACGCTCTACGCCGAAGGCCAGCGGCGGTACGTGGAGAGCCTCTCCAGCTACGCCCGGCAATTCCTCGGTCAGATGTCCAAGCCCGACGTGGACCGGATCGAAGGGCTCTCACCGTCGATCTCGATCCAGCAGAAGACCGGCGGCCGGAACCCGCGATCGACGGTCGGAACGATCACCGAGATCAATGACTACCTGCGCGTGCTGTTCGCCAGGGTAGGCCAGGGCCATTGCCCCCGTTGCGACCGGCCGGTCGCCGCCCAGACCCGCGAGCAGATCGTCGCGCGCATCCTGGACCTCCCCGAAGGGACGCCGTTCAGCGTGATGGCCCCCGTCGTCCGGGGCCAGAAGGGGGAGTACAAGGACCTGTTCGTCGATCTCGCCAAGGCCGGGTACGTCCGCGCCCGGGTCGACGGCCAGATCCACGCGCTGGCCGACGACCTCCGGCTGGATCGCCAGATCAAGCACGATATCGAGGTCGTGATCGACCGCCTCAAGGCGACCGCCGCCGAGAACGCGCGCGGCAGGTTGGCCGAGGCCGTGGAGCAGGCGCTCAAGCTGGGGGAGGGGACCCTGCTGGTGGCGATCGAGGGCCAGCCCGACCTGGTCCTCTCGGCGCACTACGCCTGCACCCACTGCGGGATCGGCTTCGACCCCCCCAGCCCGCAACTTTTCAGCTTCAACAGCCCCCAGGGAATGTGCCCGGCCTGCGACGGCCTGGGGATCCGGCACGACTTCGACCCCGCCCTGCTGATCCCCGACCCGTCGCTCTCCGTCTGGGAAGGGGCCATCGCTCCGCTCGGCGCGGTGAAGGAAATCGGCAAGTGGCGCAAGCACCTGTTCGAAGGCGTCGCTCGCAACTTCGAGGCCGACGCCGACGGCCCCGCGGCCGGGACCATGCTCCGCGGGCCCTGGAGCAAGCTCGACGAAAAGTGGCGTCAGGTCTGGCTTTATGGGGCCGGCGATCGGACCATCGTCTGCCACTGGAAGACCAAGGGGAAGGCCTGGACCCACCCCGAGAAGTGGCCCGGCGTGGCCGCCGAGCTGCTGGACCGCTACAAGAACTCCGGCGGCGGCCCCACCCGCTCCATGCTCGAACCGTTCATGCGGAGCCTCCCCTGTCCGGAGTGCAAGGGGGCTCGGCTGAACGCCCGCGCGCGGGCCGTCCGCGTCGGAGGGCGGACTCTCGTCGAGCTTTCCTCACGCCCCATCGGCCGGGTCAAGGGGTTCTTCGACGCCCTCGCCGAACCTTCGCATGAGCCGACCAACGACGAGGGCCCGCCCCCCACGCCCCTGGACCCGATCTCGCGGACGATCGCCGAGGAGTTGCTCAAGGAGATTCGGGGGCGGCTCGGGTTCCTGATCGACGTCGGTCTGCATTACTTGTCGCTGGACCGCTCGGCACCGACCCTCTCCGGCGGCGAGGCCCAGCGGATCCGACTGGCGAGCCAGGTCGGCGCGGGGCTGGTGGGGGTCCTCTACATCCTCGACGAGCCCTCCATCGGCCTCCACTCGCGCGACAACGACCGCCTCATCTCGGCCTTGCAGCGGCTCCGGGACGTGGGCAACACCGTCATCGTCGTCGAGCATGACGAAGACACCATGCGCGCCGCCGACTGGCTCGTCGACTTCGGCCCCGGCCCCGGCGTCAAGGGGGGGGAGGTCGTCGCCCAGGGAGACCTCAAAGCCCTGGAAAAAGCCAAGGAAAGCCTGACTGGAGCCTACCTCTCGGGCAAGGCGAAGATCGAGATCCCCAGGGTGCGGAAGGTCCCCGACGGCCGGGCGCTGGTGATCCGCGGGGCCCGTCAGAATAACCTGCGGGGGATCGACGTCGCCTTCCCGCTGGGCCTGTTCGTCTGCGTCACGGGGGTCTCGGGCTCGGGCAAAAGTTCGCTCGTCGGCGACATCCTCCGCGACGCCCTCACCCGGGACCTGAACGGAGCCCAATCCGTCCCCGGCGAGCACGACCGGATCGAGGGCCTGGACCAGCTCGACAAGGTCATCGACATCGACCAGGCGCCGATCGGCCGGACCCCGCGCTCCAACGCCGCCACCTACATCAAGTTGTGGGATCTGATCCGCGACCTCTACACCAAGCTGCCGGACTCCCGGGCGCGAGGGTATCAGCCCGGCCGGTTCAGCTTCAACGTCGCCGGGGGCCGCTGCGAGGCCTGCGAGGGGAACGGCTCCAACAAGCTGGAGATGGACTTCCTGGCCGACGTCTGGGTCGTCTGCCCGGTCTGCGAAGGCCGGCGCTTCACCCGAGAGACCCTCCACGTCCGCTATAAAGGGAAGAGCATCAGCGACGTGTTGCAGATGGACGTCCAGGAGGCCCTGGAGCACTTCGCCAACGTCCCCAAGATCGCGGCCATGCTCCAGACCCTCCACGACGTGGGGCTCGACTACCTGAAGCTCGGCCAGGCCTCACCCACCCTCTCCGGAGGCGAAGCCCAGCGCATCAAGCTGGCCCGGGAACTGGTCCGCAAAGGGACTGGCAAGACGCTCTACATCCTCGACGAGCCGACGACCGGGCTCCACTTCGAGGACGTCCGCAAGCTCCTGGCCGTGCTTCGCGGGTTCACGGAGCGCGGCAACACCGTGGTCGTGGTGGAGCACAACCTCGACGTCGTCAAGACGGCCGACTGGCTCATCGACCTCGGCCCGGAAGGGGGCGCCGGCGGCGGCCAGGTCGTGGCCCAGGGTCCCCCCGAAGCCGTCGCCCAGGTCGCCGAAAGCCACACCGGACGCGCCCTGGAACGGGTCCTGAAGCCCAACCCCCGGCGACGAGTCGGACGGCCCAAATCGGCCGCGAAGGGGGCGGGGAAAGGCAAGGGAGGGAAGTCCTCGGAGGAGGGGCTCGACCTCATCTCCGTGCGCGGCGCCCGCCAGCACAACCTCAAGGGGTTCGACCTCGACCTCCCGCGCAACAAGATGACCGTCTGCAGCGGTCCCAGCGGCTCGGGCAAGAGCTCGCTGGCGATCGACACGCTCTACGCCGAAGGCCAGCGACGGTACGTGGAGAGCCTCTCCAGCTACGCCCGGCAGTTCCTGGCGCCGCTCCCCAAGCCCCGCGTGGAGAAGATCACCGGCCTCTCCCCGGCGGTCTGCATCGAGCAGAAGACCACCAGCAAGAGCCCGCGATCGACGGTCGGCACCGTCACCGAGATCCACGATTATCTGCGCATCCTCGTCGCCCGCCTGGGGGACGCCTGCTGCCCGTCCTGCGGCCTCCCGATCGGCTCGCAGACGTCCGACGAGATCATCGAGAAGATCCTCCAGCTTCCCGAAGGCTCCCGCGTCCACGTCATGGCCCCCGTCGACCGCCGCGAGACCGAGTCGTACGACGACCTCTGGCTCACGCTGAAGGCGTCCGGGTTCGCCCGCGCCCGGGTCGACGGCCGGACGATCGAGCTCGACGCCCCCCCCAAGCTGAGCCGCCGCCGCAAGCACCAGATCGAGGTGGTCGTCGACCGCGCCGTGGTCCGTCGGGCCACCCGCGCCCGCCTGGCCGACGCCGTGGAATCGGCCCTCGACCTGGGCAAGGGCGTGGTGCTCGTCGCCCGCGTGGTCGACGACCTCGACGAGACGAAATGGCCCGTCGACCGCTTCAGCCAGCATCGCTCGTGCGACCGTTGCGGCCGAAGCTTCGAGGAACTCTCTCCCCACCACTTCTCGTTCAACAGCCCGCTCGGCTGGTGCCCGGTCTGCGAAGGTCTGGGCGTCCAGCAAGGGGCGAACCCCGCCGTCCTCATCCCCGACCCCGGCCGTTCGCTCCGAGATCGGGCCGTCGCCGTCTGGCCCGACCTGCGCGAGAATCAGGCCTTCGGCCGGATGATCGAGGCCGTCGCCCACGCCGAGGGGATCGACCTGGACCTCCCGTTCGACGACCTGGAAGGTCGACACCGCCGCACGATCCTCCACGGCCGCCCCGACGCCTGGTACGACGCGCCGGCCGCCGACGGGGTCCCCGGCTTCGCGTTTCAATATAAAGGCCTGTTCCCCGCGATCGAGGAAGCGGGCCGAGTCTCGTTCCAGTACCGGTGGAAGCTTCAGGGGCTCGTCGACGACGTCCCCTGCGCGTCCTGCATGGGGGCCAGGCTCCGCGACGACGCCGCCGCCGTCCGCTTCCGGGGCCTCACCCTCGACCAGATCAACCGCCTGCCTCTAGGCCAGGCGCTTGAGTTCTTCGAGAAGCTCGACCTCGACGACGAACAGCGGCACATCGCCGGCGACCTCGTCCGCGAGGTCCACGAACGGCTCTCGTTCCTCGTCGAAGTCGGCCTCGACTATCTCTCGTTGGCCCGAGGCACCCCGACCCTCTCCGGCGGCGAGAGCCAGCGCATCCGGCTGGCCAGCCAGATCGGCAGCGGCCTGACCGGCGTCCTCTACGTCCTGGACGAGCCGACCATCGGCCTCCACCCCCGCGACAACGGTCGACTCCTGGGCGCCCTCAAACGACTCCGCGACCTGGGCAACACCGTCGTCCTCGTCGAGCACGACCGCGAGATCATCGAGGCCGCCGACGCCCTCGTCGACTTCGGTCCCGGCTCCGGCCGGTTCGGCGGCGAGGTCACCGCCGTCGGCCCCCCCGCCAGGGTCGCCGCCGATCCCAACTCTCTCACCGGCGCCTACCTGAGCGGCTCCAAAGCCATCCCGATCCCCACCAACCGCCGCCCCGCCGGACCCGACGCCGACGTCCCCGCGCTCGTCGTCAAGGGAGCCCGCCACAACAACCTCAAAGACCTGGACGTCCGGATCCCGCTCGGCGTGGTGACCGTCGTGACCGGCGTCTCGGGATCGGGCAAGAGCACGCTCGTGGAAGACGTGCTCTGGAAGACCGCCGCCCGCGTCCTGCACCGCGCGCAGGTCTCGCCGGGGGCCGTCGAGGCCGTCCTTGGGCTCGAACTCATCGACAAGGTGATCCGCGTGGATCAGTCGCCGCTCGGCGGCACGCCCAACTCCACGGCCGCCACCTACTCCGGCGCGTTCGACCTGATCCGCGAGCTGTTCGCCAAGCTCCCCGAGTCCAAGGTCCGCGGCTACACCCCTCGTCGGTTCAGCTTCAACATGGCGGGAGGCCGTTGCGAAGCCTGCGAGGGAGCCGGGCAGAAACGCATCGAAATGCACTTCCTCCCCGACGTCTGGGTCGTCTGCGAATCCTGCAAGGGCCGCCGCTTCACCCCCGAAGTCCTCGCCGTGAGCTTCCGCGGCAAGGCCATATCCGACGTCCTCGACATGTCCGTCGACCAGGCCCTCGAACTGTTCGACAAGGTCCCCCGGATCAAGCGGATCCTCCAGACCCTCCACGACGTCGGCCTGGGATACCTGCCGCTCGGCCAGTCGGCCCCGACCCTCTCCGGTGGCGAAGCCCAGCGCGTGAAGCTGGCCTCCGAACTCTCCCGGCCCGACACCGGACGGACCCTCTACGTCCTCGACGAACCGACCACCGGCCTCCACGTCGACGACGTCCGCAAGCTGCTCGACGTGATCCACCGGCTCGCCGACCTTGGCAATTCGGTCGTCGTCATCGAGCACAACCTGGACGTCGTCAAAACCTCCGACTGGGTCATCGACCTCGGCCCCGAGGCCGGTCGCGGCGGCGGCGAGATCGTGGCCGAAGGCCCCCCGGAGACCGTCGCCGCCTGCAAACGCGGCTACACCTCCCGATTTCTCCGGCCTCTCCTCGCCGAAGGACCCTTCGCCGAACGCCTCCGCTTCAACCCCAAGGAAGCCGCCAAGAAGGCCGCCGCCGTGGCCAAGGCCGCCCGCCTCGCCGCCAAGGCCGAGGCCGAAGCTCAGGCCCAGGCCGCCGTCGCGCCCACGCCGGCCAGGGGCGCCAAAGCTCGCGCGAACGGCTCCGCCGAGTCACCGAACCCGGCCGTCGCCCTCGCCCCCTGGGAGCGCGACGGCCGGAAGTGGCACACCGAGGAACGGACCTCCCGGAACGGCCGCCCCGCCCGCTGGGACGGCCAGATCCTCGGGCGGATCGTCGACCGCCTGGAGGAACTCGGCCGGGGCCTCCTCGCCCCGACCGACTGGAATCAGCGCGGAGCCGTCCGCATCGGGCTCCTCAGCCAGAACGGCGAGCCCGACTACGTCTTCTTCCAGGCCACGACCGGCGGCGAATGGATCGTCACCCTGCGAGTCCGCGTCCCCCGTAACACTTTCCAGGCGAAAGCCCTGGCCGCCAGTCTGGGCCTCGTCCCCTTCCACGAAGCCCCGACGCCCGTCCTCTCCGACGCCCCCCGCCTGAAGGTCTCAAGCACCCCCGGCGCGCAGGAGATCACGATCACCGGCCACACCCTGGCCGACTTCCAGACCCCGGCATTCGACGAATTCCTTGGCCAATCCGTCAAGGCCCTTCACAAGTCGGTCGCCGGCAAACGGCTCGTGAAAGCCGCGGACCTTCAATAGAGGCCGGATCGGCCCCTCGAACTCCAATCGAAATACCGTCGAAACGTCGAGCGAGGGCCGGGCGGGCGTTCGTTCGTGCGTGTCAGACCAGTCGTTGAGCGAGGCCATTCGACTTCGAAGGCCCTCGGTCCACATCCCCATTCTGCACGATATTTCCCACGCACGCCGCGAAAGTTTCCCATCCGCCAGATATTTCCAAATCGCTACTCCATACCATGACACGACTTAGGCGATTATCCCGAATTCGCCGATTGAGTTGCCTTTCCGCACTTCGTTTCGTATAGCACAACTGAGATAGACGTCGACCGAGGGCCGGGCGGGCCTGGGAGATGTCATGGCGAAGACGACGATTCGGAAGCGGGCGTACGGCGAAACCCGCGAAATCCGTGACCAGGAATGGCTCCGGCTGAACCAGGAGGGGAAGTCGACCTCGGCGATCGCCGAGGATGCCGGCGTGAGCGTCCAACTCGTGCGACGGGCTTTGGCCCGAAGTCGCGAGCAGGAGGCCTCCCGCATTCAGGATGACGCCGCGAACGCAATCCTGCCGTTTCGGGACGCTGTCGCTGGGGATGAGGAAACGCCCCCGCCGAGCCCGGCCACTCCACGTACGCCATGGTGGCTCGAACTCGTTCCATTGTTTCCGATCGACTCGTTCACTCCCGCCTCGAAGTGCCCGCACCACGGGCCGATCAAACCGGGCTCCCTCTTCTGCTGCATGGTCTGCTCGAAGTCGGGGATCGACGATCACCCGGCGATGAAGCGCGACCCGGGGACCGACCCCAAGCCCGAGCCGACCTCCTCGACGGCCCCCGGTCGGAACCGCCGCGAGGTCGTCGCGATCCCCCTCAGTCCGGAATCGAGGCGAGAGCGGCGTGCGCGGCGATTCGCTGGGATTCCCCCGAGGAACATCGATCCCGCCGACGCACGCTCGATTCTCCCCTCCCTCACGTACGTCCCTTACGAATCCCGCATCAGCAATCAGGGTGATTCACCATGTCGGTCTCGGGAATCCGCATGACGCTCGAAGCCGCCGCGTCGACGACGGCCCTCCTGGCGAAGCGCTGGGGGCCGACGCTCGCCGTCATCATGGTTTCCGCCTCGGCGGGCGTCGCCTGGACGACCCATCGGGGAGGCTCGCGAAAACCCGACGCGGTCGCCGGGGTGACGGCCGTCGGCCGAGCCTACCCGAAGGCGCTGGGAGCCGTGTACGCCGAATCCTGGCGGCGCGGCGCTGAATCCCTGGACGCCGGACGAAGCGTGAACGACTCGCTCACGGTCGTTGCCGACACCTGGGCCGCATCCCGCATCACACTCTTCGACCGGGCCGTCGCCCCGGCCTTCGCAGCGGTCGTCCCTGAAGGAAAACCCGACGCCGAGGTCTCGATGGCCGACAAGGCAGCCCTGGCCTCGCTGTGGCGAGGGTTCGCGGCGGGCCTCGCCGAGGCGAAGTGACCCGATCGCCGTGCCCCCTCCGGTCCCACCTCTCACGCGAGAAATCCCATGAGTGATTCGACGCATCTTCACGCCGTCGACGGCTGGCTGGGAGCCGACGAGGTCCAGCGGAGCTTCGCCGCCTGGCGTCCGATGTTTTCGTCGGCCGCGCCCCAACTGCTCGAGGACGAGCCTGGCGGTTCCCCGATCCTCCTCTACAAGTCGTTCCGGGACGTCTTGGGCGCCTACCCGGCGTATCCCGCGCAGCAGATCGGCGATTGCGTGGGATTCGGACACGGACACGGCCTCGACATGCTCCAGTGCATCGAGATCGCTCTGGGCGAGCTTTCGGAATACCGCGAATCGTCGACCGAGTTCATCTATGCAGCCTCTCGCGAAGTGGCCGGGATCCTGAGCCACCGCGACGGGTCGTACGGCTCGGCGGCGGTCTCCGCAATGTCCACGATCGGCGTTGTCAGCCGCGAGATGCTGGGACCGGACGGCGTCTATAGCGGCGAACGGGCCAAGTCGTGGGGCTATTACGGTGCCCCGGCTGAACTGAAGGAAAAGGCCGCGACGCTGCGGCTTGGATCGGCCGCCCGGGTCGCGACCTGGGCCGAGCTGGTAGCCGCCATGCGGAACGGCTACCCCGTCTCCATCTGCTCGAACCAGGGCTTCACGACGACCCGCGACCGCGACGGCTTCTGCGCCGCACAGGGTTCGTGGGGCCACTGCATGCTCATCGGCGGGGTCCGGTTCGACCGCCCCGGCGCGTGCATTCTCCAAAGCTGGGGGCCCGGCCAGCCGACCGGGCCGCTGACGCTGGACCAGCCCGCATACAGCTTCTGGGCCGACCGAACCACCGTCGAGACGATCCTTTCGCAAGGGGATTCCTGGGCGCTGGCAAAGGCTCCCGAGTTCGCGTCGCGAACGCTCCCGGAGCACTGGAGCTACCATCGGGCCGCTTGACCGCCGCGACCGACGGCCGCGATTCCGACACGATCCCCCGCATCCGCCACCGGCCAGCGTCAGGGCTCGGGCGGCGGCGATCGGCTTCGAGGACTGCATCCTGCTGGCGATCCTGATCGTCACCGCCGTCTTGTTGGTCGCCTCCGAATCCGTCTGGGATTTGCTCCCCCCCTACTGACCGGTACGAAAGGCCGACGAGCCATGAACACGTCGTTTGTTCTTTTCCTCAAACTCTTGCGCAATTACAAGACCTATGCGGCGGTGGCCGCCGCAGTCGTTTCCGGGATCGGGATGATCCTCTCGAAGAACTACGACCAGGGCCTGGAGACTATCTTCCAGGCGATGCTGGTCCTCTTCAGCGGCGCCAGCGCCGTCGGCCTTCATGCGGCGTCCGTCGCGAAGGCCGATCGCCCCTGAGCGTCCCGACCGGAGGGCTGCATCCTCCGGCGCAACTCCCCGAACAAGGATAGGTCTCCGTCATGAGTTACTTCCCGGACGTCTCTCTGAACCTTGCCTATGCGGGGGGACTTCTGGCCACGGGCACGGCCCTGGTCGCGGATACCGTCTCCACGGATCCGGCGGTCGGGGCCGGCTCGTTCCTGCTAGGGGGGGCCGGCCTGATCGCCGCCCTCTCGGCCTTTACGAAGGACTTCTGGCAAGACCGGCAGAAGCAGCGAGAGCACGAACTGGCGACGCTTCGTCTCCGGGCGCGGGCCGACCACGCGGCCGAGGTGGTCGAGGCCGTTCTGGGCTGGATCAAGTCCGCCCACGACAGGGACGACACGCTTCCCCCCGCCCCCGAAATCAGACCCTTCGCGGACCCACGCAATGACTCTTAAGCATGTCTTCGGATCATTTGGAGTCTGGACGACGAGCCGGTGGAGCCGGCTACCAACCCTTATCGCGACGGTCTGCCTCACGGCGGCCGTGGTCCTGGCCCTGTCTCAATCTCGCCGACGGTTCGGCCCGGCCGCCGATCGGACCGGGGTCGAGCCCGGCTCGTTCGCGACCAGGCTGGAACGCGACCGAGAACTTCGGAACGCCGAGCTTCGCCTGCACGGCGAGATGCTTGAGAAGCTGGAGCAGATCCTGTCTCGGCTTCCCCAAGACCCCTGAAGAGGCCGATGCTCATCGCCTCAAATCCCAATTCTTCATGAGACACTTCGATCATGGGTGACGGAGTCGTGACGAGGGCCGTCGGAGCGTCGGACCAGAGCGAGGCCGAGGCCGGCGACGAAGCGGGCCTGGACCATCGGCTCCGCGAGCGGCTGAAGGAGACCAGCGACGACCCCGCCCGGACCTGGGCCGAACGCGCGATCGACGCCCTGATCGCAGCGGCCGTCGGCGGGGATCTCCGCGCGTGGAACGTGCTCTCCCGCCGCGTGGGTACGGCGCCGTCCTCGATCGAGGCGACAGGGCCGGCGATCGACGACGAGACCGCCCGCAGAGTGTTGGAGGCCGTCCGTGAACCCGTCAAAGCTCGTTCATCTGATCAGATCCGTACGTGAACGCCGGCCCAAGACGCGAGCCGAGCTCCGCGACTGGGTGCGCGGCTTTGCCGGCGTCCGCATGCCGGCGAAGGCCGTCTGCCGCGGGCACTCTGCCCCGTTCGAGATGTTCGCCGCCCAGGTCCTCGACCGGCCCTCGCTCGCCCTCTGGCACGGCCCGCGTGGAAGCGGCAAATCGTTCCTCTCGGCGCTGGACACCCATCTGGCCAGCCGTTTCCACCCCCGGCATGAAACTCATGTTCTCGGTGGTTCGCGGGCCCAATCCGAGCAGATCTATCGCGCCCTCCAGGCGACGGTGGTCGAGGGCGTGGGAGTCTTCGGCGGCGATCGTGACTCGGTGAAGCGGCTGCTGAAGACCGAGGCGACCTACGTCAACGGGTCGCGGGTGGCGATCCTCGCCGCCAGCCCCACCAGCGTCCGCGGCCCGCACGTCGCCAGTCTCAAACTCGACGAGGTCGACGAGATCGACCCTGAGATCCGCGAGTCGGCCTTGGGTATGGCTATGGACCTCCGGGGGGTCAAAGCGAGCGTGTTGATGACCTCGACCTGGCACCGCCCGGCCGGACCGATGGCCGCGCTCGTCGAACAGGCGAACGCCGGCGCGTTCCCGATCCACACTTACTGCATCTTTGAAGTCCTTGAACGTTGCCCGACCGAGCGGAGCGGCCGAAGACTTGAGAAATGCCCCCAGTGCCCTCTCATGCCGTGGTGCCACGAGGACCGCGACGCGGATCCGAAGGGGCGCCCCAAGGCCAAGCGGAGCGACGGACATTACGGGATCGACGCGTTGATCCAGAAGGTCCGAGGGGTCTCACCTCGGGTCTTCGCGAGCGACTATCTCTGCCGAGGCCCGAAGACCGACGGCATCTGGTTCAAGGAGTTCGACGCGGCCGAAAACGTCCGCGAAGACGCGGATTTCGACCCCTCGCTCCCTGTTCACGTCGCGATCGACTCGGGCGTCTTCACCGGCGCGGTCTTCTTCCAGGTGCGGCCGGGATGGGCCTGGGCGCCTACTCCCGAACCGGCCCGGATCCACGTCTTCGCGGACTACCTGGCCGAAGGGCGTTCGGCCGAGATCTGCGCCCTGGAGATCGTCGCGTTGCTCGACCGGATGTGTGGGTCGACGATCCGCCACGTCTCGACCGACTCGGCGGGAGGGGCTCGGAACCCGGTCGGGCCGACGGTCGTCTCGGAATATCAGAGATGCGGTTTGGTCGGCGAGACGGGCCTGCAGCCCTGGCCCAAGTATCCCGGCTGCGTGCTGGAGGGACTCAACCTAATTGAGAGCCTGGTGCGATCAGCCGACGGATCGACCCGACTGGCGATCCACCCACGCTGCTCTCGGCTGATCACGGCCTTCCAAAGTTACGCCCGAGCGCGTCGCTCAGGCCAGTGGATGGACTACCCGGCCGACCCGCAGCACCCGTGGGAGGACCTGATCGACGCGCTCCGGGGAGGGCTCAGCGTGGCCCTGCCTGAGGGGGCGTCGCCCGCGGAGCCCCCACTCCGCCGGGCAAAGGCCGGCCGCGTGTTCTGAGCGTCCTCGGTTGAACCATCCTTCATACGAGTAGAAGACACCAACGCCATGCTCACATCGAACACGATCGGCGGGTCGGTCTTCCCGATGACGTCCGCCGGCCTGCCGCGCCTCGCCCTGCCGGACGGTCGCCGGATCGACCGGCCTCACCCCGAATGGCAGGCCCATCAGCTACGCTGGCGCTGGCTGCTCGACTCCTGGGAAGGGGGCGAGGCCTACCGGACGGCCGTCTACGGCTACGATCCCCAGGGGATGCCCGTTCGCAACCTCGTCCGACACAAGCGGGAATATCCCTCGGCTCTGGAAGCCGGGGCCTATTCCGCGAACGGGAGGCCCATCGGCACTGACCCGGCCCATCAGGCGACCGACGACGATTACGAGTTGCGGCGGGCGCGTACGCCCGTGCCGACGTTCGTGTCCGAGGCCGTGGAGGCTCACCTGGCTCGCATCTACAGCCGCGAGGTCAAGCGGGGGGGGCCGGAACGGCTGGCGGGTTGGTGGCGCGACGTCGACGGACGGGGCTCATCGATCGACGACTTCATGTCCGGCTCGGTCGCGCCGCTGCTGCTCGTTCTGGGCCATCTCGACCTGATCGTCGACCGCCCGGCGGCGCCCGACGACGAGTCGGTCCGCACGCGGGCCGACGAGATCCGGCTTGGGCTCGACTCGTGCGTGGCCTCTTACATCCTCCCCGAGAACATGGTCTGGTGGCGGCTCGATCGCGCGGGCCGCTATCTCGAATGCCTGGTCCGTGAGGTCCAGGACGAGGGCCGCTCCTTCTGGCGCCACTGGGACGACCGGACCTGGACGCTGTTCGACGAGAAGGGAGAGGTCGTCAAAGGTCCGGTCGAGCACGGCTACGGCATGGTGCCGATCGTCCGCGTGTTCGACCGCCGGCGGCCCCGCTGCCGCAACATCGGCCTACCAAGATATGAATCCATCGCTGAGATCCAGCGTGAATACTACAACCGCGACAGTGAGCTGATCCTCAGCGATACGACCCAGGCCCACCCGCTTTTGCAAGGTCCGGAAGACTACGTCAAGGCCGACGGGGCCGTCCCCATCGGGCCTAACTGGCTCCTCCCCAAGAAGAAGAACTCGCAGGGGGGGGCCGCGACCTATGAGGGCTTCGACGTCGTCCAGTTCCCGAAGGAGGGGGCCGATTCGCTGCGGCTGAACAAGGCCGACCTCCGCGACGCGGCCGACCGCGCCGCGCTCTTGCTGAAGCCGGCGGGTGTCGCCGGGACGGGCGGCTCGACGGTCGGCCAGAGCGGCGTATCAAAGCGGATCGACCAAGCGGCGGGGAACGACCTGCTGAGCAAGGTCGCGTCGACGCTCGGCCAGGCCGAGCGTCGGCTCGCCGAGTTGGCGCTCGTCGTGATGGGGGGTGGAGCGGCCTCGGCCGAGGACCGCGAGGCGGTTCGCATCCAATACCCTACGTCGTTCGATTTGTTCACCGGCGAGGAGCTGGCCCGGACGATGGGCCAGTTCCAGTCGATCCTGGCGGCGGCCGGTAACGCGCCGCTGACCGAGAGCGAGATGCTCGGCAAGCTCGTCCGGGTGATGTTGCCGGGCCTGGACGACGGCGATTACCGCGTGTTCGACGCCGAGATCGACGCATACCTGGATATCGACGTCGCGGGGGGCCGGGCTGAGCCCTGAGGGGCCCCTCGCACCGCACCCCGCGACGTCGGCCCATCCCGTCTTCGAGCGAGGTCCACCTGTGAGCGAGCATATGAACGTCGACCTGAAGTCCGGCCCCGGCGCGGCCGATTCCGCGCCGCCGCCGACGGCCGAGGAGCACCAGCGCCTGCGGGCGATGGAGTCGCAGTTGAAGGAGTACCAGCGGCTGCAAGACGCGGCGCTGGAGATGAAGGAGAAGGAGCGGCTGCGGGCCCTGGCCGAGAAGGGCCAGATCGAGGAGGCCCTGGACCAGCAGCGCAAGTCCTGGGAGCAGAAGCACGCCGAGGCCGTCTCGCGTTACACGCTGCTGGAGCAGCAGGTGTTCGGCGAGCGGAAGGCGGCGGCGATCACCGAGGCCTGCCAGGGAAGGGCCTTCGTGGGGGAGACGGCCGAGCAGCGTTCGGCCGCCGCCGCGATGGTCCGCAGGCTCTTGCAGGATGAGTTCGAGACGGTCCGCGAGGCCTCCGGCGCCCTGACGGTGCGAGAGAGGGCGAGCGGCCGTCCGGCCTCCGAAGCGCTTCGCGAGCGGCTCGAATCGCCCCAGTTCGCGATCTTCTTCGCCCCGACCTCGCGGGGTGGGGCCGGCGGCGACGCCAGCCGTCCCTACGTCGCACCAAGGGGCGCGCAGCCGGGATCGCTGGAGGCGATCGTGAACCAGTGGAAAGACCGGCAGAACCAGTACCAGTCGTTCGGCCTGCACCCGTTGGCCTGAATCGAAACGGGCCGAGTCCGGCCTTGCCTCGAACCGCCCCATGCCCCTCGAGCGCCGGGCCACGTCGGCCGTCGCTCCATCCCATCGGATCTCAATCGGAGTCGACCTAAATGCCTTTGTATGAGAACGGCCCGCTGACCCAATTCTCCGCCATGAACGCCGGCGTCCTTCCGAACGACGTGTTCGGCGTGGCGATCAACTGGTTCGTCAACCGGACGCCGCTGACCTCTCGTCTGCCCAAGCTGCCGGTCGGCTCGCCCCACTTCTTGATCGTCAACGACAACTACCGGCCGCGTTCGATCGCCCTGAACAACGGCGCGGCGCTGTCGGCCGGTGCGACCAGCCTGGTCGCCGCCGACGCCTCGGTCTTCGACTCGGGTGACGTCGTCCAGATCGAGCAGGAGTACCTGCTGGTGACGGCCGTCGACGCGGCGAGCAACACCCTGACGGTTGCCCGCGGCTATGCCGGGACCACGGCCGCCGGCCACGCCGACGCGCAGCCGATCTTCCTCGTCAGCAACACGAGGACCGGCGCCGAGACCAACGTCTCGGGCCTCAGCCGCATCCCCCAGGCGACCACCCAGTACTGCCAGACCGTGCAGCACGCCTATCAGGTGGGTGGGGCCTTGCAGGCGGACTCGGGCTACGGCTCGGCCTTCGCCACCCCGCTCGACCGCGACCGGATGCTGGCCATGCAGCACGTGATGGACGACTTCGAGTCGGCCGTCTACTACGGCAAGGGCGTGGGCCTGACATCGCCGACGAGTCGCCCGCTCATGAAGGGCATCCAGTCGATCCTGTCGACCAACAAGGTGACCGCGCCCACCAACGCCGCCGCCTACAAGCCCTCCGACCTGATCCGCGACACGATCCAGGCGTGTTTCAACGGCGGCGGCAACCCGAGCCTGCTGCTGGTGAGCACGGACTTCCTCTCGGCGTTCGCCGTTTGGGGTCACGCCGCGATGCGGGTGAACGCTGGGAGCAACGTTTTCGGGACCCCGATCGACCTCTTCGAGGCTCCGTTCCTCTCCGGCATCTCGATCGTTCCGGCACCCCTGCTCCGTCCCGGCACGGCGGTCTGCCTGTCGGCCCAGGAATCCCGCATCCGGCTCAAGCGGTCGATGATCGACAAGCCGCGCGGCTCGCGGGGCGACGCCTTCGAGGGCGACATCATCATGGAAGGCGCCGTCGAGGTGGACAATGAGGCCCATCACGCCTGGGTCTCCGGGATCACCGCCTTCTCGGCCGCCTGATCTCCCTGCGAACCCCGCCGATCGTCGACCCCCGCCCCCTCGGGGGCCGTCCGGGACGCCGGCCTTGCGCCGGCCCCGGGCGGCCCCTCCCGCCCATCGACGCGAGTCGCTATGAACACACGCCCAATCTTCACGTTCCCCGGCCTGTGGCCCTACATCGCGCGTGCGGCCGAGGGCCGGGACCTCCCGCATCTCGGCCAAGGCCGGAGCCTCTGGCATTCCAAGCAGGTCCAGGACGCCCTGGGGCAGCTCCCGGCGCTCGACGCAGAGAGCCGGCGCGAGCTGCTGGCGCACGTCCGGGGGGTCCGCGACGCCCTGGCCGCGGCGGTCGAGGGGATCGACCTGGCCGTCCGCGAGACGATCGAGGCGGTGGAGGGCGAACCGGAAGGCGCTTCGGCCCCGGCGTCAGACCTGGCCGCCTCAACTTCCCTCCAACCGGAGCCGCAACGGGCCGCGTCGTCGCGGCGCAAGCGGGTTTGAAGCTCCATTCGAGTCCGATCTCATCAGCACATCCCTCAGCGAGCCCGCCATGAGCCAGGCAGACCGACTCTCGACCCTCTACGCCAGCGACGAGGACGTGGCCGTCCGCGCGACCGGCGATTTCGCCGTCCTGGCGCCGGCGTGGCAGAAGGCGGCCCAGGGGACCGACGGCGCGTTCGCGCCGGGGTCTCCCTGGACGCTCGTCTCGGGGTCGGTCGACTTCTCGGCGGCCGGCGTCCGCGACGGCCACGTCGTGCAGCTTCGCAAGCCCGCGACGGCCTTTAAAGGGACAGGCGAGCTGTTCGCCGTGGCGAGGGCGGCGGGGGGGTCGCTGACCCTCCGTCGGATCGGCTCGGCAGAGGGGCTCGGGGCCCCGCCGGCACCCGCCTCGGGGTTGACCGGCGTCGAATTCCTGGTCGCGACACTCGACCCTCAGATCGACGAGGCGAGCTTTGAGCTCAACCGTCGGTTCAACATCGACCCACTCCTCCCCGGCCGGACCCCGGCCGACCTCCGCGACCTCCGCGAGCTGCGCCAGGCGTGCGTTCTGGGCGTTCTGGTCCAGCGGTACGCGGCCGAGACGCGGGGGGGGGAGGGGGACTTCGCGCTAAAGCTCCAGCACGCCAGGACCGAGCACTCCGAGGCCTTGGCCCGACTGGAGCTGCGCTGGGGCTCGGGGCCGTCCGACCGTTCGTCGTCTTCGTATTTTTCCACCCGAATCGTGAGGTGAACACACATGCCTTTCCTGGTTTCCCGCGAGGGCGACGCTCGGCTTCTGACCGAACTCCTGGGCGGCGGCCCGGCCGAAGACTGGCAGCTCGGCCTGTACAACATGGCGATCACGCCCGCGGAGACCGACACCGCCGCGACTTACTCAGCGCACGAGGCGGCCTTCACCACCTACGCGCGGAAGACGCTGACGCGGTCGGTCTCGGCGACGACCTGGAACCCGCCCGTGCTCCAGGCTCCCTCGGGCTCGCCGGCCTGGTCGGCCCGTTCCCAGGTGGCCCACGCGAAGTACGGCGACTCGCCGCAGAGCTGGACGGTGGGGGCGGTCGGCGACGTGGTCCACGGCTATTTCCTCGTCGGCGCCACCAGCGGAAAGCTCATCCTGGCCGAGCAGTTCGCCTCGCCCCGGACCCTCCAGCCGGGTGACACGCTGTCGATCACCCCGGTCTTCGAGGTCGCCTGAGCGCGACGCGGCGGGCGGCTTCTCAGCCGTCCGTCGCCCGCGCCCGCCCCGCTCGTCGCGATCGCATCCACTCTTGAAAAGGGCTTCTCATGGCGAACTATTACGTCTCCACGAAGAGGGGATCGGACGCGACCGGCACGGGCACGGCCGCGAACCCGTGGAAGACGATCGGCAAGGCGATCGGTGCGTCCCCGGCGATCACGCTCCCCAGCTCGGGGTCGACCCGCCTCTACATCGAGCCCGGCACCTATTACGAGGCCGTGACGCTGGGGCTCTCGCCTTCGGCCGTCGCACCTCTGGAGATCGTCGGCGACTGCGACGGGGCCGGGTACCTCGCGGGAGGCTGGACGAACCCCAGGACCGGGATCGTCGACTGGTCGGCCTGGACCGACGACGCGACGGCGATCTCCTCGCCCTGCCTGAACGGTTCCTCAAGGTCTTTCGTCGCGGTGCGGCGGATCAAGATGCACGGCGGGTCCACGGGTGCAAACGGATCCTGCCTCCACATCACGACCGGGACCGACTGGGCCGTGACCGACTGCATCCTGGCCGGCCACCAGGCCTCGTTGGCGACGATCTACGCCGCCACGGCCGGTGCCGGGCTCAACCTGACGGTCGACCGGTGCGACTTGCACTCGGGAGCCCAGTACGGGGCGATGGGCGTCCGGATCTCGACGGCCGAGACGGCCGCGGAGTACGACCTGGGCACGACGGTCCGCAACTGCCGATTCTTCGGTTCGGGGGCCGCTGCCAACCGCGCCGTCAAGCTCGACCGGATTGCGGCCACCGGCCTCGGTTTTCTGGGCCGAGGTCTGACGATCCGCTCCTGCACGTTCCTCGGGTTCACGGCCGGGGTCGTGGTCTACGAAGGGGTGACGATCCCCCTGGCGAACCCCTGTCAGGTAGTCGGCTGTTTTTTCGTCCGCTGCGCCAACGGGATCCAGATCGGAGCGGTCTCACAGGCCGTCGAGGACTGGAACGTCTTCCATTGCAGCACGCCCCGGACGACCATCGCAGTCGGGGCCAACTCCAATACGACGGCCCGCCCGGCGGTCGACCTGGGCGACGGCCGCCTGGTCGGCGTCCCGCTCCGACCGTTCGGCGAGCCGACCGCCGGGTCGCCGTTGGGGGGGATCGTTCCGGCCGCCGCGGGTTTCCCGACCGCCGACCTCCTGAACCGGGCGAGGCCGGAAGGCTTCGGCTCGCTGAACGCCGCCGCCGGCTGCCTGGAGCGGCACGACGCCGGCGAACTCGACTCGATCAACGCCGACCTCGGCTCGCCGGGCTGCCTGGCGCTTCGAGGCCCCGGCTCGCTTGATCGACCGATCCTGGTCGACCCGACGGCCACCGTGGTCCGGGTCAAGGTCCGCTGGGACGGCGCTCACGGCGATTCGCGCAAGCCGCGGGCGATCCTTCTGGCCAACCCGGAGATCGGCCTCGTCGCCGATCAGGTCGTCACCGCGACCTCGACCGGGGGGTCGGGCTCGACGCCGAACGCCTATGAGACGCTCACCTTCGCCGCGTTCACGCCAAGCCGCGCGGGGGTCGTGATGCTTCGCATGGTCTCGCGACCGGAGGCCGCGACGGGGACCGCTTACTTCGATTCGATCACCCTTTCCTGACGGGTCGTCATGCCGCAACGATCTTTCGAGCACTGGTATCGCGGCTCGTCGTTCGCGGCGGCCGCCGGGTCCTCGACTTCCTCCTTTCGGGGGCTCCGGGGCTCGCTGACGACCCCGGCCTTTCGCACCGCCTCGACATTCGACGAGGGGGCGGCGGGAGGGCTCGCGGCGGGAGGCTCGGCCGCGTTCGGCCTCGCGTGGTCGGCGACGGCTTCCGCGAGCCTCGGTCTGGGCGGGGCCTCGACGTCGACGCTCTCAACGACGAGGGAGGGGGAGGGGGGCCTGGGATTGGGCGCGGCCTCGTCCGCGAATCTCGACCAGATCGTCGCCGCCTCGGGCGGCGCGTCGTGGGGCGGGTCCGTCGGCGCGGCCGTCGGTTGCGTCGTCGTCACCTCGGGAGGATGGACGGCCGGCGGATCGGGCGTCCTGCTCGACCCGGCGCTGCGGGCCCGGTCGTTCGCGTACTGGTATCGCGGCCGCCCGGTCTCGAACTCCCTCGGCCCCCATTCGGGCGGCTTCGGCCACGTCTATCGAGGGATGCTGGGCCTGCCGTCGGCCGCTCGCCTCGACGGCGTCGCGATCTCGCTGACGGGTGAGGGGGGCCTGGCCTTCGGCGGCCTTGCGATCGTGAGGGTCGGGGCGACGTACCACGAAGCCGCGACCGCGACGGGGAGCTTCGGCGGCGCCGCCGAAGCTCGACGCGACGTGGCGTTCGTTCCGTCGGGAGGGTGGTCGATCGGCGGGATTGGCCCGAATCGCGTGGCGGGCTCGGCGGTCTCGGCCGGCGGGCTGGCCGCGGCGGGCGTCTCGCCCCATCGGCTCGGCGCGACGGCCTCGGCGATGGCCGGGGCGACGTTCGGCGGGAGGGCCGGGGGCTTCATCGAGATCGCCTTCACGGCGGTCGGCGGTGCGACGGTCGGCGGCGCCGCGACGGGCTCGCGGTCGATCCTCGTGGAAGCGACGGGCGGCCTGGCCGTGGGGGGCGTCTCGCTATCGCCCTACATGGGCTATCACATCTACATCAACGATGGAATGGGCGGGCCGGTCGACTACGACGCGCCGGTCGCCCTGGTTTGGGAGCCGACGTGGACGAGCGGGCCGCTGCCGCCGGGTTCGTCCTTCCGGTTCGCCGTGCGGGCCTACGACGCCGAGACTGGGCTTGTGGACGAGAACCTCGACGCCTCGGTCGCCCTGATCCTCGACGACGAAGGGCGCGACGCGACCCGGGTCCCCCCCGCGCCGATCGGCCTCCGCGTCTTCCCTCGCCCCGGGGGCCGGGCGCGAATCGAGTGGACCGTCGCCGGGACGCCGGCCTCGCGACGCGCCTCGCACTTCAACGTCTACGTTCAGCCTGACGAGATCGCGTCCTACGCCGCGCCGACGATCGTCGCGACGGCGGCCTCGGCCCGGGGCGACTCGTTCGGCGTCGAGGTCGGCGGGCTGACCGACGCCGCGACCTACGCGGTCGTCGTTCGCGCGGCGAACGCGACGGGCGAAGAATCAAACACGCGTTCATACTATTTTACGGCCGACTCCGCCCCGCCGACCCAGGTCGATTCGCTCTCCGCCGCCACCTCGGCGAGCGTGGCCTGACCCGGTTTCCCCCATCGCCTCGACGCCGACGACGGTCGTTCCGCCGGTCCGCCTTCGCGCGGTCATACGCAGAGCGAGCGCCGAATCATCCCCTCGGCCCATCATCAGGACCCCAGCCTTGGCGATCACCATCTACAAGTCGGGCTATCTCGCCACCCCCAAGTCATCGGACCTGGGGGTCGGCAAATTCAGCGTCTCCGTGTTCCTGCGGATGGACGAGGTCACGGCGTTCGGGATGTTCCACACCCCGCTCACCCGGGGCAAGTGGTCGATTCAGGCCAACGGCGGGAGCCCAAACACCCAGCAGATCAAAATGTATGGGCTCGTCAGTCCGACGGGTTCGATCTTGACGGCCCAAAAACCCAAGTTCGCGGCCGGACACGTGGCCCACTTCGCGATGGTCTACGACAAGGATGATCCGACGCGGCAGTTCATGGCGGTCAACGGGATCAAGTACCCGTACGCGACCACGTCGAGCCTGCCGATCGACTTCGCGAACGTGGGGTTCGGGGTCGGCAACCCCAGCGTGACGAGCTTCCCCGTCGCGTTCACGGTCCAGGACCTGCTGTTCCTGAAGGGCCACGCCTTCTCCGACGAGGATCTGGACGCGATCCAGGACCACCCCGAGGTCGCGACGACGATCGGGGACGGGCCCGGAGTCTCGCGGGCGTTCTGGACGTTCGACGGCGATCCCGGCCAGCCGGTGACCGCCGGGAGCCCGGGGATCACCACGCCGGGGGTCCCGGCGCTCAGCTTCGGCGATCCGACCCTCGCGACGGACGGTTCCTCGGTGGCGTATTCCCCGCGGATGGCGTTCATCCGGGCCGTCCAGGTCGACCAGACGTTCGTCAGATCGAGCGGCAAGACCATCTGCGTCTCCTTGACCAACGCAGTCACCGGCGAGGGGGCCTTGATGCCCCCGGACGGGCTCCAGACCCCCCCCACGATCCGGATCAACGGCGGCCCGCCGATCGTACTGCCGACCGTCGCCGAGGGGGCTTACCAGTCCGACGAGTGCACCGCCATGCTCTTCCCGCTGCCGGCGGGGGTCGTGATCCGGCCGGGGATCGACGCGGTCACGATCTCGGCTCCGAAGGGTTGGGCGGTCTCCGAGTCCGGCCTCGTCCCGACGATGGTCGACCGTGTCGTCCACAACCGAGCCGGGAGGCCGTCGTCGATGGCGGCCTGGCCGGAAGCCGAGCAGCTCCGCGTCGGGGTGAACATCCCCCTGCCGTCGATGACCTACTACGACATCTATCGGGTGCCCAAGAACCTCGCCCTGCACAACGCTCCGATGAGCCCCAGCGACGCGAATCCGGACGGGACGTACGCCCGGTCGACGAACGCCACGATCGTTCAGCTCAATCACAACGGGATCGACAACGTGGGGCCGCCGGCTCCGCTGGGTCTCTACGCCGTGCGTTGGGATGATCTCAATCTCGCCGACCCCGTGACGATCACGCTGACGACTTCCAGCGACAACCTGGACCTTTTCGAGCGGGTCGAGTATCGCAACGACGGAGCGGCCGGCGTCGGCAAGGTCCGGGTCTTCGAGTTGCGTCGGCGAGTTTACACGCACGTCCTCGCCTCGGACGTCGACGCCTCGGCGACGACCCTGACGATGACCACGATGGTCGACTCACGTGCGAATTCGGCGGCCACGCGAGACTGCTTCATCGTCCTTGGCGGCGAACAGATCCGGGTCGGGTCCCAGGGGACGAACAAGTCCACCGTCGTGGGCTGCACACGGGGTTGGAACGGTACGACCCCCACCTCTCACGCCGCCGGGTCCCCGGTCGAGATCCGCTACGCGAACGTCAACGTCGTGCTCACGATGTCCCTGAAGAGCACGTCCGGCAACCTCAAGTATGCGAATCTGTCGATCCTCGGCCCCGACAACTGGACTCCGCCCGTCGCCCCCGGCCCGGCCTCCGTCGCCCACGTCGCCTGGGACGACCTCGACGTCGACCTCCTGCGGAACTTCTCGTCCGGGAGCGGCATCACGCGGTGCATGGACTCCCTGCCCACGACTCGAGACGCCACCGAGCCCGAGCACGTGACGCAGGCCGACGACCCCCACTGGGCCTCGCCGCGGTGGGCGGACGACCTGCGGATCAAGAAAATCCGCCCCTTCGACCCGGTCCGAAGCCCCTACGTCTACGCCCACATCGGCGAGTTCCCCGGGGCCGAACTCTATACAGCCACCCTTGGAGCTCCGCTGGCCGCCGCGGATTCGGAGTCGATCGAAACGATCTCGATCCCCGACGGCGACGCCGCCCCGGTCTGCTACGGCTCGCGGCTGTTCATCGGCGGCGAGGCGATGCGGGTCGTCGGCGAGGCCGGGCCCGGCCTGTACAAGGTCGTCCGGGGGATCGACGACACGGCCGCGACCGCCCACCCCGCCGGACCGATCCAGGTCGGCTGGCGGATCCCGATCACGGATCCGTCTCAGTACGTACGGCCCGGAAGGCGATTCTACGAGGTGGTCCTCGACGAGAACTCGACGCCCCCCCGGTTCGGGATCGCGCCGGCTCGGGACTCGCTCCGAATCCTGCCTGACTGCAACATCACGGCGAGGCGGTCTCTGACCCTCCCCAACGGCGTGGACGCGACGGCCGTCACCTTCGCCGTGGCCCCCGCCGAACCGGGCGACTGGTTCTACCTCGCCAAGGGCCTGACCCTGGTCGTCGGCGGCGAGACGATGACGATCGCGTCGGCCGACGAATCCGCCGGGACGGTGACGGTCAGCCCCAGAACCGCCGGCGCGGTCCACGCTCCGGGAGCGGCGGGCGCGACGAAGTCGGACCTGGCCCTCTTCCAGGACGCCTCCGGCGGCCTCCGGGTCTGGAAGTCGACCGTGTACTGGGCCTGCATCTGCCTCCCCACCGGGAGGCGGTCGTTCCTGATCCACGGCGAACTCGCAAGCGGCGAAGAGACGGCCCAGTTCGCCGCCGGCGAGCAGATCTACGACCCGGCCCGGACCGGGTTGAGATTCGACGTCTACGCCAAGCCCTCGATCCCCTATGAGATGGTCGGCAAGCTCAGTTCGCTGACCTCTGGCGGCTGGTGCTGGGCCAACGTGCCGTTCCTGGCCTCGGACTCCCTGGTCCGGCGGATCGCCAAGGCCGTCCGAGACAACCTCCCCGCCGGCCGCAAGGTCGTCGTGGAGTTGGCGAACGAATTCTGGAACACCGTCTTCCCGTTCTGGGGCAAGGGGCTCACCTTCGACCTGCTGATGCGGGCACCCTCCGGCGCAACCCCCGTCGACTGGTGGCTGCTCCGCCAGGATCGGGTGACGGCGATCTTCCGGGAGGTCTTCAGCGAACAGGGCCGGGCCGGCGAGATCCTTCAGGTCATCGCCTGGCAGCAAGGCCAGGCCGCCGGAATCCTCGCGGCGGTCAGGCGGCTGGGGATCCAGCCCGACGCCGTCTCGATGGCGGCCTACATTGCGGCACCGGAGACGGCCGCCTACGTCCGATCGGTCAACATCATCGACGACGAGCAGGCGTGCGACCTGTTCGCGACCGCCGTCGAGTTCAACGTCGACACTCTCTCCTACCGAGTCGCCGCCGAACGCAACGTCAAGGCGATCGCCGAGCACGAGGCGATCACGGGCCGCAAGCTCCTCAACCTCTATTACGAGGGGGGGCTCGACTTCGCCGTCCCCCAGCGAGCCGACGTCGTCGCCCGCAAGGAGCGATCCCGCGACCTCCGCTACAACCCCTTGTGGTATCACGTCGAACGCGACGTCTACTCGATCTTCCGCCGGGTCGGCAAGGTCGACGCCTACGCGGTCTACGCCTACGGCCTGGTCGCGGGCGGGGACGTCGGCCACCTCTGGGGGATGATCAACCATCCCCGCCAGAAACCCGGCTACGGCGACGGTCGCAATGGGAGTCGCGACAACCGATTAGCTTTGTTCCGCAAGGGCCTGCCGAACTCGGCCGACCTCACGACCGGCCCCGACGCCGCGAACGACTCGGTCCGGCTCCAGGCCTGGATGGACCAGAACCGCGACTTCTTCCTGCACTCGAACAGCACCAATCCCGACCCGGGCACCGGCCCTGATCCGGGCACCGACCCGGAAACGGGGCCGGGGCCCAATCCCGGCCTCCCGGGCCAGGGCGTTTCGCGCAAGCCCTCGAGGATCGTCCCGCTCGGCTCCTTCAGCCGCGCCTTTCGCGGCTATCGATGAAAGACACAGCCGGACCGGCCGCCGAAATCCCGCATTAGGGATGCACGAGCGAGCCGATTTCTTTCTTGCAGCATCCGTAGCCATGAAGGGCGAACGACCATGCCGACCTCGCGCGAACGCGACGTCCGAGGGGCGATCCGCGACATCCTGGACGCGACCGGCGCTTTCGACGCCGTCTACACGGCGGGCCTCCCGGAAGACCGCGGCGAGCGATCGGGCGACCGCCTCGCCGCCGCGGTCGAACCGGGCGAGACTCGCGTCGCGGGGCAGGGTGACGACGTCTCCGGCGCCCTCGCGGCGACCTCCCACGTCACGCTCGTCCTCCTCGCCCGCGACGACGACCCGGCCGCCCGCGACGACCAGGCCGAGCGGCTCCTTCACACGGCCGCCGCGGCACTCAACGGGCGGTCCCTCGCCGGCTCCACCCTCCCCGGCTCCACCCGCATCCGATCCTGGGCCTGGCGCAAGCCCATCGCCCCCGAACGTCGGATCGAGGCGATCCTGGAATTCCAGTATCTCGTCGAGGGCTGGAACGCCTTCGACTTCTCGGAATAAGCCCCCCGCCCGCTTCCCTCCCCGATCCCCCGACAAGGAGTAGCTCCATGGCCGCGACCAAGCTCCAGGCGAACTGGACGGCCGTCTCATTCGGAACCAACGCCATCTCCCGGGTCTCCCAGGTGACCTTCACCCAGGGGGGCTCGCTGGCCGCCTACGCGGCCGACGGCGACCACTTCCCGACCGTCGTCGTCAACCTTATGAACAAGCCCCGCGCCACCGTCACCAGCGCCGACCCCGCCGCGCTCATGGCGATCGCGCCCGGCACCGCCGACACCTTCAGCGCGACCCACAAGGACGCGAAGGGGGAGGTCGGCGGCGACATCCTCTACGTCCTCGCCAACGCCGTGGCCGAGAACGCCGAAACCTCCGGCGCCCACGGCCAGTTCGGCGTCGCCACCCTGAGCCTCATGGCCTACTCCAGCGACGGCGTCACCAATCCCCTGAGCTTCACCCGAGCCTGACGGATTCCCGCATCCGAGTCAGATCGTGGACCGACTGCGACTTCGCAATCAAAACTCTCCAAACGACGGCAGACCAGGCGAGATCCGATGGACCCCAAACCGTTCGACGCCCTGATCGTCCCGGAATCGTGGAAGAGCGGCGGCACCCAGCTCGACCGGATCGACTCCGTCCTCCGCGTGGCCGAACCCCTCCTGGGGGTCGACCGGCCGCGCGGCGGGCGGGCCTTCATCCGACGCCAGCCGGGGGGCCGACTCTTCATTACGGCCGACCCTCGCGACACCCTCTCCTTCCCTGTGGGCCACCCCCGCGAGGGACGCCCCCGCTACACCTGGACCCCCGCGGTCGACGGCTCCGAGCGGGGAGTGCTGGTCGAGGAGGCGCGGCATGCTTGACGAACGAACTCTCCGACGCCCGACGTTCACGCCCGGCCCCGAAGTCGTCCTGGGCGACGGGCAGACCTGGACCCTCCCCCGGCCCTCGCTCCGCCTCTTCCCGGTGCGCGACGCCGACGGCCGCATCGCCGTCGGCGGCGGGCCGAGCTTCGGCGCCGAGTATGAGGCGCTGATGGATGACCTGGCCGCCTGCGACGCCGACGACGCCACCTCCCGACTGACCATCCAGTTCCGCATGACGGCTCTGCTCCTGGCCCGCAACTACCACCTGGCCGACCGCGACCTCCGCGAACTTCTGATCGTCGACGCCGAGGACCCGCACTGCCGCGAGCGCTGGCGGACGATCAACCAGGCGATGACGGGCCGCGCCCCAAAACCTTCAGCCGATGGCTCCGCTGCACCCTGATCGCGAACGGAGTCGCCCAGGACCTTCCCTGGGAGGACGCCATCGGCGTCTCTGAAATGCTCGTCGCCCTCGGCCGCGCCGTCCCCCCTTCGCGATGGATCGACGGCCTGGAAGCCCGCGCCCGGGAGGCCGCCCTCGAAGCCCTTTTTTGAACGCGAACGCCCGACACGAGAGAACCAATCATGGGCCTCGACGAATTCCTGATCTCGCGAGAACGGACGCCGGGACGGCTCGTCCCGCCGGGGGGGGCCCTCGACGACTTCCTCGTCGCGCCCCCCACGCTCCCCGAGCCCGTCGAGGCCGAGGGCCGCGTCGAGGACGCGCCGCTCGTCGGGACGACGCCCCGACCCAAGGCCCCGGCCGCCGCAACCACCGCGTTCGAGCCCACTCGACCGATCGCCGTGGACGGGTCCGCCGTGGCCGATCTCGCGATCATCGCCCCCCCCACGATCGATGAGCCTTCGCCCGCCGGCTGGCCTCGCGAGTTCGTCGACGACGCGGTCCTCGACCCTATGGACCTCGTCTCGCCCCATGCAGCCCCCCTGGGCGCGGATCCAGACCCGCGACGCACTCCCGAATTCGGGACGCCGTCGCCGACGCTCCCGGATCCGTTCGCGGTCCCGGCTCGGTCCGGCCCCCGCGACGAGCCGGCCGACGGCCTCGGCGCGGCGGCGGACGAGGCGCTGGAACGGCTCGCTCGGGTGGCGGAGCGGCTAGAGCGGGCCGTCGAGCGACTGGACCCGCCGCCCCCCTCGATCGGGTCGCGCCCCCGGACGTTCCGGGGGCGGATCGACGGCTGACGCGGGCGATCCGGCCTCGGACCGCAAAGGAATGGGAATCTTAGACATGGTCACATACAACGGCGAGAACATCTTCGGCTCGGCCGTGCAGTTTCAGCACGTCCCCCGGCCCAGGGCCCAGCAGGTCAACGCCTTCTTCGGGGTCAGCGGCACGCAGGTCCTCGACGGCGGGGGTCGGGGCCGCGTCTTCTTCATCCGGGGAGTCCTCGCGGCGCCCACGCTCGCGGGGCTCGACGAGGCCGAGGCGCGGTTCGCCGACCTTGCCGACGGCGAAGCCCGCATGTTGGTGGACAACCGCGGCCGATCCTGGCCCCACGTCGTCTTCCGAGGCGAGTTCACGCCCGACGCCCGAGGCGCAGTCCCCTGCGGCGGCGGCTGGGCCCTCCCGTACCGCGCCGTGTTTCACGGACTGACCTGACATCATCCGTCTTCGATACGAGACGAGGCGACGCCCCCCATGCCTTTCGACCAGTCATCGATCGTCGAGGTCCGCCCGCCGTTCTGGGACGGCTCGACGCTGCAACTGTCGTGGACCTCGACGGCGCCCGCCGGCACGACCTTCCAGGTGTACGTCGGTCGGAGGCTGGCCTGGTACGGCGCGAGCCGCTGGGTCGCGCTGACGATGCCCGAGTCGCGCGTGCGGATCGACGTCGGCGCGGTCGGTCCCGGCGAGGCGACGGCCGACTTCTCGGCCTCGCTCCCCGCGTCTCCCGAAGACCGAGTCAAGCTCTCCTGGCTCGGCGGATCATACCTGGACCCGACCGGCCGGGACGACGTCCGCGGCTTCCGCGTGTTCGGGTCGCGGCGGGCCGGTTGGGCCGTCGACTTCACCGAGCCGGTCGCCGAGATCCCGGCCTACCCCGGCGGCTCGCCGATCGACGGCTACGGCCTCGGCGGCTTCGGCCAGGGGGGATTCGGCCGGTCGGCCTCGACTTACCGATGGACCAGCCCCGCGCTGAGCAAGGGGACCTGGACGTTCGCGGTCGTCTCGTTCGACGCCGCCGGCAACGAGGGGACGCCGACGTTCCTGACGACCGAAATCGCGGCCGCGCCCCGCCCCCCCGAGGCGTTCCCGGACGGCTCTCGGCTGCGGTGCGACTACGACCCGGCGACGCGCAAGGCGACCCTCTCCTGGAACCCCAGCCCTGCCTGACAAAGGACCACGACCCGCCATGTCGATGACCTACACCCCGAACGCGAAGCTCGCCAGGCCCGGCCCGGCCGACCGGAACTGGAACGTCCCGCTCAACGCGAACGCCGACGCGATCGACGCCCTGGCTCCGGTCGGCGGCCTCTGCGTGGCCCCGACCGAGGTCCCCAGCGCGACCCTCCGCGTGCGCGCGGCCCCAGGCCGATTCCAGCGCCGCGACGGCACGATCGGCGTCTTCGCCGGCGCCCCCGCGATCGCCCTGGCGGGGGGCTCGACGACCTACGTCTATCTGGACGACGCCGGGCAGGCGCTCACGTCGACCTCCGGCTTCCCGGCGACCTCGCACGTCCCGCTGGCGATCGTCGTCGCGGGGGCCTCGGCCGTCGCCGACGTCACCGACGTCCGGGTCGTCTGCGCGACCGTCGGCAGCGACTCACGACCGTTCCTGACCCCGGCCGGCGGCGTGCTGAACGACGGCGCGACCTTCGCCCTGGGGTCGACCTCGGGACTCAAGATCGGGACGTCGGCCGCGCAGAAGCTGGGGTTCTGGAACGCCGCGCCGGTCGCCCGCCCCGGCCCTTATACACAAGCGTACACGAGCGCGTCTCGCAGCCTTCCCGCGTACACGCCCAGCCCCGCGTCCGGGGGATTCGCCGGCATCGCGGCGGGGCAGGGGGGCTCGCCTTACGCTCAGGCGGCTGACCTGAACAATCTCCAGTCTGCATATGAAAACCTGCGGGTTTTTTCCGAGAACACGACCAAGCTCCTGAACGCCCTGATCAACGACCTGAAGGCGATGGGCCTGCTGGGTTGATCGCTGCGATCGGGCCGATCGGTCGCGAATCGACGGTCGTCATGAGAGGACGCCTCGCATGCCTGGGAGCTTTGATTTCGATCCGTACGACGTCCCGCTGTCGGGCCCGGCGGCGACCATCCGCGTCTGCCGATACGAGCCCGACGCGCAGGGCGAGGCTCGCTACGCAGTCCTCCCCAACGTCACCTGCGAGCGGATCCGCCACGCCGAGGGCCCCGAGCCTCCGACGGCCTGGTTCCGCTACGTCCTGGACGACGCCGACCCCGCGGCGGTCGCTCCGGCCGACTTCGGGAGGCTCTGGCCGCTGGAGGCCGCCGGCCCATACGTCGTCCGCAACGACGAGCGGCTTGTCGTGCTGGCGACCACCCCGGACGGCGAGGCGCGGGTGCTGTTCGACGGCTTCGCGCAGGCTCCGCAGGTCGACCTCACGCCGCAATCGCAGCGGGTGAGCTTCATCGCCCTGGGCGTAGCCTCGCGATGCTGGGACGAGCCCATCGGCGGTCGGCTCCAGCGCCACGCCGACGATCCGTTCCACGGCGAGGCCGTCGCCGTGCACCTGCCCTCGCGGTTCAACCCGGACGGCAAGCCCAACTGCACGCCCGATGGGTTCGACGTGGAGCAAGCGGACGCCTCCGTGCGATACCCCGTCTTCTTCGACCCCGACGTCGACCGCCGCCCCGACCCTCGCTCCTATTGGACGCTCGGCAAGTTCGTCCGCTACATCCTCGGCGTCTACAACGACGAGTCGTACGTCTTCAACCCGGACTTCGACCGTCTGGACGCGCTGCTGCAATCGCGAGGCCCCGCGCCCGACGCGAGCCCGATCGGCGGTGCCGGCGGCACGGCGGCCGACGTCGTCATCCGCGACTACGACGCGACCAACGTCCCGTGGCCCGAGGCTCTGGCCGACCAGCTCGGCCTGGCCGGATTCGGGCTCCGGTTCCTCACCGGCGAGGACGGCGACGGCTCGCCCCGCAGCGAGATCGAGGTCTACCGCAAGGACGCCGACGCCGCCGGCCCGGTTCGCGACCTGCTGCTCCCCGGTCCTGGCGCCGACCTCAACCCGGCACGTTGCAACGTCTCGACGCTTCACCTGAGGCGTGACTCGCGGGCGATCGTCAACGCGGTCACCGTCGAAACCGCCCAACGTCGCGTCGAGTTGTCGGTGGTGCTCGCGCCGGGCTTTCAACCCGTCGCCGGTGACGAATCAGCGTCTCGTCGCGCGAAATTCCTCCGCGCCAACCTGGCTGCGAGCGATGGCGAGGACGCTCGCAAGTATCGCCTCTACGTGGCCGACGAAGCGGGCGACGGCCACTGGCACGCTCCGTCCTCGTCCTGGTCCACGGCCGCCCTCGACCTCTCGGAAGTCTTTCGGGACGACGAAAAGGGGGCGTCGACTTATGTGAAGCGGCTTCGGCCGGGATCGTCGACCCTCATCACGCGTGACGAGCAGGGCCGCCCGATGCGCGCCCAGCTCGCCGTCTCGCGAGACTACGCCGGCCGCTCGCCGGCGGTCTGGGACGGCACCGGCCACTGGCAGCCGATTTCCGGGGGCTGGCAGCTTCTGGAAGACCGGCTGGGGATCTACGTCGCGGTGGAGGACCCCGAATCCTGGGCGATCGGCGACTACACCGGCGACCACCCGCAAGAGCCCAGCCGGACCCTCCGGGGCGTGACCAGCCAGGCGAACCCGTCCTCGCCCAACACGCGATTCCACCTCCGGCTGACCGCCGTCGTCGAGGACGACCTGATGCTGCCGGCGAGCGTCGACGCCAGGCCCGCCTCGCCGACCGCGTTCACGCGCCGGTGCCGCGTCGACGCCCGCGACCACTTCGCACTGGAGACGGTCGCCGCCCGTTCGCTGCACAACCCCGAGGCCGAGCCGAAGACCGTCCGCGACGACACCCCGAGGGCCGTCGCGTGGGCCCGCCAGCTCCGCGCGGCGCACGAGCTTCCGCCGACGGTCGGCGGCGCGACGGTCCCCAGCCTCGTCACTGCGTACCGCGTCGGCGATCGCATCGCCCGAATCAATGGTCGTGACGTCGGCCTCCAGACGAACGTCGGCGAGGCCCAGGGCGAGACCCCCGTCTACCCGATCGTCACGGCCGTCGTCTGGGATTTCACCGACGACCGCCAGGCGACCGTCATCGAGCTCTCCGACGCCGAGGTCGACCACGCCTCCTGACCGCACCGCCAAGGGAGCCTTTCGAACCATGTCCGCACGAATCCTCCGCGACCGCCAGGAAGCCGCCGCCGCCTCCGTTCGACGCTTGGGGGCACCGGACGAGACCGGCTCCGAGGCGGTCCTGGCCCAGACCAGGGCCGTCGGGACCTACCCGACGATCGCCTCCGCGTTCTTCGCCTGCACGCCGCTCCAGGTCGACGGTTCCGAGGTCGAAGGCGCCGGCGTCACGTTCGTCCCCGACGCGTCGCGGACGATCTTCGCCTACAACCTCGGGACGAAGATTCCGCCCGTCGGGACCCGGCTGATCGCCCACTCCTGCTCCGGGCGATGGACGTTCCTCTACAACGGCTGACCGACCGATCCCGTCCCCCTTTCCTCCCGGTGGTTGATGCCAAGCGATCCGCTCCGTCCGCTCCGCCTGCGATGGGACGACCTTCGCGACCCCGGCGCCGCGACCGGCCGCCAGCGAGTCCCCGCCCTGGACGCCGCTCCCACGCGCGGGACGCCTCGATTCGTCGGCCGCGTGCGCGACGCCGGCGCGATCCCGACGGCCACCGGCCGCGTCTTCCTGGTGAACCCCGCTTCGCTCGACGGCGGCGAGTCCGAAGGGGCCCTCGCGACCGTCGCCGTCGACGCCTCGCGGTCGGTCCCGGTCGTCGTGGTCGGCACGAAGGTGCCGCAGGCCGGCGATCTGATCGTCGCCTTCGCGGTGGGAGGCCGATGGATCGCCTCGCTCACGGGCGAGCCCCCCTCGCCCGTGTGCGGCGGCTGCACGGCCCCTCGGCGAGACCTGACGGTCTCATTCACGAACAGCTTGCTGGGCCCCGGCTCGGCCGTGATGGCCTTCAACGGGGTCGACGAGTGGACGAGCGGGTGCGTCAACCAGTTGACGCTTCGGCTGATCTGCCGCAACGGCCAATCGAGCTTCCAGGCGACTTACCACACCGGAACGCCTTGTCCCGGCGGACAACCCGTCAGTTGTTCGTCGCCCGGCCAGGCCCCGTTGGGACTGACGCCCACGGGGTCGTCCTGCACGCCGTTCCTGCTGCAATTCTCCCTCTCGGCGGCCTCTTGCCCTTCGCTCGCCGCGCAGGGATACACGCGGTTCACGATCACGATCTGAGGTCGCCGCCCGCGCCGATCCCGATTAGGATTGCCTGCGATCGGCCGCGGCTAGTAGCCTGGGCCTCGCCCGAACACGATCCGACGCCCCGCCGACGTCCTTTACCGACGTGAGGCCCATGACCGACCCGCAGCGATCCGACCCTCGCCCCTCGTCGCCGACGCTCAGCGTGGTCGCCCCCCTCTTCAACGAGGAGGAGAACCTGGCAGAGCTGCACCGGCGGCTCACGGAGACCCTCGCCGGTCTGGGACTGGAGTACGAGATCGTCCTGGTCGACGACGGCTCCGCCGATCGCTCGCCCGGCCTGATCGACGAGCTGAGCCGCCGCGACCCCCGGGTGGTCGCGATCCACCTCAGCCGGAACTTCGGCCACCAGCCGGCCGTCTCCGCCGGCCTGGATTTCGCACGCGGGGACGCCGTGATCGTCGTCGACGGCGACCTGCAAGACCCCCCCGAACTGATCGCCCCCCTCGTCGCCAAATGGCGAGAGGGTTTCGAGGTCGTCTACGCCGTCCGTCGCCGTCGCGACGAATCGTGGCCGAAACGGCTCGGCTACCATACCTTCTACCGCCTGCTGAGCGCGATCAGCGATCTGGAGATCCCCCTGGACAGCGGCGACTTCTGCCTGATGGATCGCAAGGTCGTCGACGTCATGACGCATCTTCCCGAACGCATGCGTTTCATCCGGGGCCTTCGGTCGTTCGTCGGCTTCCGCCAGGTCGGCCTTGAATACGACCGCCCCGCACGCGCGGCGGGGGCTCCGAAATACACGTTCCGACGCCTGCTCGGCCTGGCCGTCGACGGGCTCGTCAGCTTCAGCGGCCGTCCGCTCCGGCTGGCGAGCTACCTGGGGCTGGCCGCCATCGCGGTCGCCGCCGGGCTTCTGCTCTGGATCTTCCACGACGCCTTCGCCAACGGCCAGTCCCCGGCCGGCTGGGCCAGCACCGCCGTCATCGTCCTGTTCATGGGCTCCGTGCAGCTCCTGAGCCTGGGCATCATCGGCGAGTATATCCGGCTTATTTTCCTGGAAACCAAGGGCCGACCGACTTACATCGTCCGCGGCCGGACTCGATCGCCCCTCCGCGATTCGGCCGAGGACGCCCCCCGCGACCTCGACTCCTGACTTCCTCCCCCCATCCCGACTCCCACCATGACCGACCACGCCGACGACGGCACGCGATGTCGGCGATGCCCGCTCGCGCCCGACGCCCCCTGCGCCGGGGTCGACATCCGACGGCTCTGCCAGCTCGTCGACCCCGAGCACCCCGATCATGACCCCGCCTACAAGGCCGTCCTGACGACGACCGATCGGCCTCGGCCCGATGCGGTCGGCGCCGAAGCGGAGACTCCCCCCCGACGCCCGCTTCCCGAGACCCTGCGGCTGCTCCGTGCCATGAAGTCCTGCCCTCACCGAGAGGAGCGCACCGATTGCGGCTGCGCCGGGGCCGCCTCGTGCTCGCGGGGCGGCGGACGGGACGGCCTCGTCCGGATCGTGGACTGCTTCGACTGCCTGGCTCCCCCCGAGCTCGGCGACGCCCCGCCCCCCCGAGAGAGGATCCCGCCATGACCCCCGACGCTCCCGATCCCACAGCCGAGCCCGAGCCTGACGATCTCCCGTCAACGGGAATGAACGAGGGGACGGGCTTGCTGCAGCACTTCAGCGAGTACGAGGCGATCGAAGCCCGAGACCGCCTCTGGATCAAGGCGATCGCCCCGCTCCTCCAGGCGACGACCGCCGACCCCGCCCCCAACCCTCGCGTCCAGTTCGCCCTCGACCGCATGCGCATCGCCGCCTGCGAGCGGATCGCCCGCATCCTCTCTTCCGACCTCGCCGATCCCTCGGCGTGACGATCCGCGGCGGGGCCCGCCTCATCCCCCGCCGCCCTCTCTCCGGGGCATCCCGATCACGCAAGTCCGCCCAGCCGGTCGATATTCCGCAACCAGGATTTTTATCCCGGATTCCTGGAACTTCGCAATCGGATTTGCTGATCATCCTGTTGAGCAAGCGAGGGAAGCCGGTCGAGACGGACGGGCCTCCCCGACCGTCCGATGCGGCCCCAGCTTCACCCGCCGCACGTCGCGACGCCGCCTGTCGCCGACAGCCCGAAAGGAACGACCCATGAACCGATTCTGCGAGTTCTCCCTCTCCAGCGGCTTCGAAGGGCTCGAGCAGCGCCTGAGCCTGAGCCTCGTCTCGGCGATCTCCGCCCCCTCGACCCGCACGCTGGGCGACGGGCCGGTGGTCCCCGATCCGGATCCGAATCTTCCGACGGACCCGACCCCGCCTCCCGAAGAGGATCCCGGCGACTTCCCGGGCTATCCCCCGCCGCCCGTCTTCCCGCCGCCCCCGATCGGCGGCCCCGTCGGCCCCGGCTGATCTCCCCGCCGGCCCGACCGCGTCCCCTGGGCGTCTCGCCTCACGGCGGGGCGCCCTCTCGGTGTTTCCAGGCGCTCGCCCTCGTCCCTTCCTCGCGGTTCCGATTCCTCCTCGTCGCGGGACTTTACTTATGACTCTGCATACGTTGTTCCGTCGGTGGCGGACTGGGCCTCTCGCCCTGGTCGAGGCCGAGAGTCGCGGCCGGGCGGTCGAGCTGGCCGCGAGGGCCGGCGTGACGCTCGCCTATGCGGACCTGAAGGGGTGCGAGGCTCCCCGATGCTTCCTCCCCGGAGCCGACCTTCGGGGCGCCGACCTGGATGCCGCGAGGCTCCCCGGCGCCTACCTTCGCCGAGCCGACCTCCGCACGGCGACGCTGGTCGGCGCGCTCCTCGCCGGGGCGAGCCTCCGCCAGGCCGACCTCCGCCGCGCCGATCTTCGCGACGCCGACCTCCGCCGCGCCGACCTCCGCAACGCCCAATTCCTCGGGGCGAAGCTGCGAGGCGTCCGACTCACCGGGGCCCTGATCGACGGCGCCCTGATCGATTGGCGATGGGCCGGCTTCGCCGTGGAACTTCTCCGCCGCGATCCGGACTGCCGGGACGACGCCCTCCGACTCGTCGTCGAGCTGGCCTTCGAACGCGACGTTCGCCCCTACGCCTGGCTCCGTCCCCTCTTCCGCAGCAGCCCCCGAGTCGTCGACTGGGCCTGCACCATCCTCGGCCGCGCCATCCTCCCGGGCGACGACGCCCCCGAGATCCTCCGCCGCCTCGCCGCCGACGCCGGGACCGCCGCCCCCCGCTCACGTCCCGGCCCCACCCGACGCCGAGCCGACCGAGCGGCTCTACTGGACACGTGCCGTCGGGCTGAGAGGCCGCCGGACCGAGCCTCGCAGGCGCTAATTCACACGCGATCCAACTTTCATCCCTTTGATCGTTCATCCGAAATCCGCCTTCATCCGGGAGCGCCCCCCATGTCTTCCGCCCATCCGAAGCCGCGCCGATCCCGCACGATCCCTTCCTCGAGCCGCGACCTAGCCATGCTGAGGCTGGCGCCGATCGACGCCGCAAGCCTCCCCCGGGTCCACGTCCCTCCCGCCCAGGCGGCCGGATCCCTCCGCGTCCTCGACCGATCGAGCGGCGAGGAGATGCTCGTCTACACGCCGACCTTTCGGTCGCAGTTCGACAACGGCCACCGGGCGGGCCGTTGGTACATCAGGCCGGTCGCCGGCGTGGGGGGCGTCCCGCGTAGCATCGGTTTCGCCACCGCCCGCGAGGCCGTCGAGGCCGTCGCCGCCGACGCCTGGCGGCTGCGGATCATCTCGCCCGACGCCCCCGCCGATCCCCCCGCACGCCATCGCCTCCGCGTGATCTGGGCGACTCCCGACTCGGATAATTGAGGCGGCGGCCCCCAATCTAAGGCCCTGGCGAATCTCCAGCTTCTCACACACGCGATCATTCGTTTATTCCAGGAAGGGTATCATCGCCATGTTCTCTTCGTCCGTCGAAGTCGCGTCCGAAACGTCGCCTCCCGCCTCGGGCCGCCGTTCAACCGCCCAGTCCTCGGCGATCCTGACCGCCGAGCGGGAGCAGGAACTGGCCGCAAGGATCCAGGCCGGCGACCCGAAGGCCCGCGAGGAGTTGATCGTCGCCAACCTTCGCCTGGTCCGGAGCATCGCCGCCGAGTTCCGGGCTCGGAACCGCGCGATCGACCTTGACGACTTGATTCAGGAGGGGAACATCGGTCTCATGCGGGCCGTCCGCGACTTCGACCCCGAGGCCCACGGCACCCGCTTCGTGACCTACGCCTCCTGCTGGATCCGCCACCATATCCAGCGCGTGCTGGCCGAGCAGTCCTCGCTGATCCGCTTCCCGTACTACGTCGTAGTCCTCCGTCGACGGTTCGAGAAGGTCAGGGCGCAAATGGTCGAGGCCCTTCGCGCCGCGCCGGCCTCGGTCGATCCTATGGAGCCCAGCATGGAGGAAGTGGCCGAGCGGATGGGCGTCGCGCCCCGGCGTCTGAAGCACCTGCGCAACGCCCAAGTCGACCTCCGCTCCTATTCCACGACCTCGCTCGACGACGATGAATCGCAGGACGACGCCCTCTCCCAATTGCTCCCGCCCGAGAGCCCGCTGGAAATCGCCGAGACGATGGAGCGGCTGCACGCCGCGATGCGCCGGCTGACCCTGCTGGAAGCCTGGGTCCTCCGCCGCCGCTATCGCTTGGACGATTCGACCGAGGAAGTCGTGGACGAGGCCGCGTCCCGCGTCCGGCGCCGAGGTGCCGAGGCGCGACGCCCCGGCCCCCGCACCGGAGGACGCCGGACGTACCGCGAACTCTCCCACGAAATCGGCAAGCCCATCCATCAACTCCGCCAGGTCGAACGCGCCGCCATCGTCAAACTCCACGAGATTCTCGACGGGGCCGTCGCGGCGGAGGGCGAGGTCCTGGAAGCCCCCGCAAACCCTCGCCGACACGCGCCCGCGCCGGCCCGCCGCTCTGCCTGACTTCCCAACATTGCATAAACAGGAGAACGCCGTGACGGCATTGCAATACCGGGAGTACGCCGGGCGACGCGACCGCGACGGCGAGGCCCCGATCCCCCAGGTCCGGCCCGAGATCGCGCGTCGGTTCCTGGAGCACCTGACCGTCCCGACGGTCGAATGCGTGGAACTTCGGGTCTTGCGGGCGGCCTGGGACAGGCGAGGCGACCTCCACCGGGCCGACCGAATCAGCCCGACCTATCAGGGCTCGACCCTGGCCGGATGGTACGACGACCTCGCCCGCCTGGCCCGCCACGCCGGCCGCCTCGTGGCCGTCTCGGGCTACGTCACGATCAACCCGGTCCGCCGCGACCTGCTGGCGAGGTCCGACAATCGGCTCGATCGGTCGCGGCACACGACGAAGGACGACGACGTCACCGCCCTGCGCTGGATGTACCTGGACATCGATCCCAAACGCCCGGCCGACATGAGCAGCACCGACGAGGAACTCGACGCGGCGGTACGTCGACGCGACTCGATCCTCGCCGGCGAGCCCGAGATGGCCGCCGCCGCCCTCTGGGGCAAGTCCGGCAACGGCGCCTGGATCCTCGTCCGCCTCCCCGACTATCCCAACGACGCCCCCCATCGCGGCCTCGTCGCTCGAACCGTCAAGGCGCTCGCCCGTGTGTACGATGACGACTCGGTGATCATCGACACGGCCACCGTCAATCCCTCACGGTTGATCGGGCTGCCGGGCACCGTCAAGGCCAAGGGCTCGCCGCGACCGGAACGCCCCTGGCGTCGAGTCACGTTCGACGGCGCGGGTCCGCTGGCGACGGAGTGATTCCCCAGACTCCCGCGTGCAACGGGCCCCAAAATTCGATCCCGCGACCGCAAACACACCGATCGTCGCATGACCATTTCTCCTACAGGCCCCCCCAATGATCCCCCCAGCGACGCCCCAGGTGCCGCCCCTCGCCCCCGCACTCGGGCGGTTGATTTAGCGGGTTGGCTGGCACGTAAGGGCGTCGGCGGGGATGAGCCGGGCCCGGCGCCTGCTAGATCGGCGACGAGGCCGAGGTCGGTCTCCCGCCTCGCGCCGAGGATCGCCGATCGGGCCTCGGCCTACCTCGCCGCGCTTCCTCCGGCCGTCTCGGGACAGGGGGGCCACGGTCGGACTTTTCGTGCGGCCTGCGTGCTCATCAAGGGGTTCGACCTGGGTGTCGAGGAGGCCCGGTCGATCCTGGAGGAGTGGAACCGGAGCTGCGATCCGCCGTGGTCGGATCGGGAGTTGGACCACAAGCTGAAGGAGGCCGACAAGGCCCCCGACGATCGCCCCAGAGGCTGGCTGCTCACCGTTCGTGAGACGCCGGCGACCGCTGCACGCCCTTTCCAGTCCAATGTCCCGTCCGCGCAAACTCCGTTTCGGTCCCCTCCGAGCCCGAGCCCCCCCGCGTATCAGACTGTCGTGATCGAGGAGGAGGACGAGGACTCGGAGGCGAGGACGAACCCGCATCGGCTCGCGCGGTTGTTCCTCGCTCGTCGATTCTCGCATGCGGGAGGCATGGGCCTGCGTTTTTGGGACGACGGGTTTCATCGCTGGGACGGTTCGTCGTACCGCCTCGTCCCGACGACGGAATTGCGGGCGTTGCTGGCGCAAGACCTGGCGGAGGAATTCGGGCGACTGAATCGACGCGACCGCGAGCGGACCGAGGAGGAGGCGAAGGATTCGGGCAAGGGGCGACGGGGGGGGCGGTCTCCCGGCCCCACACCGGTGACCACCCGCCTGGTGGGAGACGTGGTTCAGGCACTGGCGGGGCTCACGCTCGTCCCGATGGCTTCCTGTCCGACGCGCCCGGCCTGGGTCGAGACTCTCTCCGAACCCCTGGCGGGGGCGGCTGACGGCGGGGGGGCGACCCCGGGCGAGGGAGCTTCCGCGCGCTGGTGGTGCGACCTCTCGGGCTGGCCGGCGACCGAGCTCGTCGCCATGCGCAACGCGCTGGTGCATCCCCCCTCGTTCGTCACGGGCGCCGCGTGCATGTCGCGGCCGAATCCCCGCTATTTCAACGCATTCGCCCTGGACTACGACTTCGATCCCGAAGCCCAGCCCCCCCGCGCCTGGCTCGCCTTTCTGCAAGACGTGTGGCCCGACGACCCGGAGAGCGTTTCGGTTTTGCAGGAATGGTTCGGCTACTTGCTGACCTCGGAGACTCGCCTCCAGAAGGTGCTGATGATGATCGGACCGAAGCGATCGGGGCGGGGGACGATCGCGCGCGTCCTCAAGGCGCTGGCGGGGCCGAGCAATGTGGTGAACCCGACGCTCTCGACGCTGGCCCGACCGTTCGGGCTTTCGATCCTGATCGACAAACCGGTGGCGATCTTCCCGGATGCTCGGCTGTCGAGCCGGCCGGACAACGCGGCGATCGTCGAGGCCCTGCTGTCGATCAGCGGCGAGGACGACCAGGCGATCGACCGCAAGCACCAGTCTGCATGGACGGGGAAACTGCCGACGCGGTTCGTTCTGATCTCGAACGAACTCCCCCGTTTGAAGGATTCCAGCCGCGCCCTTTCCAGCCGATTGATCCTGCTGCGGTTCACCCGTTCCTTCTATGGCAAGGAAGATCTGGGACTCCTGACCAGGCTCCAGGAGGAACTGCCGGGGATCCTGATCTGGGCCCTGGAAGGCTGGCGCAGGCTCCAGCTTCGGGGTCGGTTCCACCAGCCGGCTTCGGGCCGATCGCTGCTGGAATCGATGGATGAGTTGGCGAGCCCGGTCGCCGTGTTCCTGGAGGACTGCTGCGTGGTCGAGCCCGGGGCATCGGTCCCTTCGTCCGACCTCTACGACGCCTGGCGCTCCTGGTGCCGCCGCCACGGCCGCGACGCGGTGGGCGACGAGCAGGCCCTAGGGCGCGACCTTCACGCGGCCATCCCCGGGCTGGGCAAGCGTCGACATCGCATAGGTTCGGCTCGGGTCGTTTATTATAGCGGCGTCCGGCTGGGGTCCGCGGCTTCGGCGGATCAGCCGGATTTCAGGACGGTCGCCTGAGATCGCTTCACGCCGACCCCCTCGCCAAGTCCGAAGGAACTGGTTACAATCCGTCCCGTCGCCCCGATCGACTCGGGATACGCCGCGGCGGTCGCCTCGATCCTTTTTCGATAGGACCAGGGTGACCGAGCCTTCGCCGAAATCGAGGATGGGGGATCGCTTCCCACCTCACCGTCGGCGTGTACTTCGATTTCGATCGGTTCGGCTCGAAAGATGCACTACCGCTTGGATTGACCACCTTGGACGGCTCGGTCCGCGACATCGGATCAGTTGGTTCAAGATCGTTCGGTCGCTCACACGGCCTGCCGAGGAAACGCCGCGACGGGCCACTGCTGCGGCGATGAGCAAGGATGCGACAAGCCCTGGGACGATCGCATGCGTGGACGCACGTCGTCCCACTTGCGTGCTTACGACCCGGCTTTCGGCCCACGAGGGCCTGGCATGTCTTTAATGATGTGCCCGATGGGTGGTTCTGCTCATGATCCGCAATGGCGAGGCAGTGGGAGGAAATGGCTCGATGAAGGATGGAATGGCCCGGTTCGCGACCGCTCTACTCATCACGATCGCCGGGGCCGGCCTGGCACAGGGAGGTTCGATCTCGATCACCGACTCCGCGTCGTGCCCGCACGCGATGATTCCGGGCGAGCCCCGGGCCGGCCTGTTCGACCTTGAGCCGAGCCTTACGCTCCCAGACGCCGTCGAAGCGTCGGAAACTATTGATGTGTATGAACTAGCAACGGCGTCCACCTCGGTCGACATGGCCAATCCGGAGCCGTTCCAGGTCCCCGAGCCATCTTCGATGAGCCTGTTCGGGATCGGGCTCACCGGCCTGATCACGCTCCGGCGATTCCGCCGATACTTCTCCTGATTCGACGTCCGATCCGGCTCGGACGAAGACCCGGACATCGCGTCCGGGTCTTCGTCGTTTCGAAGCCTGGACGCGTGAACGGCTAGATCCTTCTTCGACCGATGCGAGATCATTCGATGGCTTCTCCGTCCTCCGACTCGCGGGCGCTCTACGAAGAACTCCTGAAATCGTCCCGAGAACTGGGACTTCTGGGCTCCTGCGCCGCAGTCCTCGGCTGGGACGAGCAGACCTACATGCCCCCCGGCGCATCGTCGTTGCGAGGGGACCAGATGGCCCTCCTGGCCGGAATCCAGCATGATCGCGGCACTGATCCGCGGCTGGGCGAACTCCTGGAAAATCTTCACGACAGCTCCCTGGCCGCCGAACTGGACTCGATCGAATCCGCCAATGTCCGCCAGCTTCGGCGAGATTACGCCCGCCGGATCAAGCTCCCGCGCGCCCTAGTGGAAGACCTGGCTCGGACCACGTCGCTGGCCCAGCAGGAATGGGTGGGTGCGAAACACGCATCGGACTTCGCCCGCTTCCGCCCCTGGCTTGATCGGGTTCTGGCGCTGAAGCGGCAAGAGTCGGCCTGCCTGCTCGAGTGCCTCGAAGACAGGCGAGACGGCCTGGGAAACGAGCAAGGCTCCGAGGGAGCGGCGACGATCTACGATCCGCTTCTTGACGAGTACGAGCAAGGCGCGAGAACTGCCAGATTACGCGTCGTCTTCGGCGACCTTCGCGAATCGCTCTCCCCATTCGTCAAGCAGATCGCCGAGGCCGGCGGGATGCGGAATCCGGGCGAGTCCGTGCTCCGCCGACGCTTCCCGATCGACCGCCAGAGAGTCCTGGCCGAATCGGCTGCTGCGGCTCTCGGGTTTGATTTCCAGCGGGGACGGCTCGACGTCACCGAGCACCCGTTCTGCACGGGGATCGGCTCGGGGGATGTCCGCGTCACGACCAAGTACGACGAACGGCGGTTCGACGACGCGTTCTTCAGCGTCCTGCACGAGGTCGGCCACGGCCTCTACGAGCAGGGCCTTCCTACCGAGTCCTGGGGAACTCCGGCGGGCGAGTCGGTTTCTTTAGGCGTCCACGAATCACAATCCCGTTTATGGGAGAATTTCGTGGGTCGGAGCCGATCGTTCTGGAGCTATTGGTTTCCGGTCGCCCACCGCACATTCCACGATGCGCTCCACGACGTCACGCTCGAACAGTTCCTCGGCGAGATCAACCGGGTGGAGCCGTCGCTGATCCGCATCCAGGCCGATGAGGTGACGTACAATCTTCACGTGCTCATTCGTTTCGATCTGGAGCTGGCGCTCCTGAGCGGCGACCTGGCGACTGCCGACCTGCCCGAAGCCTGGAACGCGAAGTATGCGGAGACGCTGGGCGTCACGCCCGCGAACGACGCCGAGGGCTGCCTGCAGGACGTCCACTGGGCCGCCGGGCTGATCGGCTACTTCCCGACCTACACCCTGGGGAACATCTACGCCGCGCAGCTTTACGCCAGGGCGACGGCCGATCTTCCGGGTCTCGAAGCGGGCTTCGCTCGAGGCGAGTCCGCCGACCTCCTGGCGTGGCTCCGCGACAAGATCCATCGTCAGGGTCGGCGATACGCCCCGACGGACCTGATCGAGCGAGCCGTCGGCGGCCCCATCGACGCCGCCCCCCTGATGGCGCACCTCCGCCGGAAATACGGCGAGCTCTACGGGCTGTCATCCAGCCCGGCGCCCGGCGATGGACCCGGCGCGTCCCAACCGCGATGATGGACGCCGCGTGCGCGAGCGTCGGGCCGGCGGGGAAGTCGGCCTGACGGCGTTCGATCGCGACGCGGAGGGACAGGAAACGATGTCGCGATCGATCCGGGTCTTCGTGCTCTCGACGGTGGTCTGCCTGGCGTTCGTCGCGGGCGTACGAGGGCAGCAGGCGCCGCCCGAGCCGCTGGCGGGGCTGGATGTTTATATCGAAAACGCCATGCGCGAATGGGAGCTGCCCGGGCTGGCGATCGCGGTCGTGAAGGACGACGCGGTGGTCTATTCGCGGGGCTTCGGCGTCGCGGAGGGGGGCAAGCCCGCGCCGGTCACCGACCGGACCCTGTTCGCGATGGCCTCGAATTCGAAGGCGTTCACCGCGACGGCCGTGGGCCTGCTCGTCGACGAAGGAAAGCTGCGATGGGACTCCTCGGCGACCGAGCGGCTGCCGGACTTCCAGCTCGCCGATCCGGCTTCGACGCGCGCCTTGACGGTCCGCGACCTTCTCTGTCATCGCGTGGGGCTGGGGACGTGGCAGGGCGACCTGCTCTGGTACGGGTCCGACCGGACGACCCCCGAGGTTCTGAAACAGGTGCGCCACATCGCACCCGACTATTCCTTTCGCGACCGTTACGCCTACTGCAACCTGACCTTCATGGCGGCGGGCGAGGTCGTCCAGGCGGTCTCGGGAGAGCCGTGGGACGGCTTCATCAAGCGGCGGTTCCTCGAGCCTCTTGGCATGTCTCGGAGCAACACGTCCGTGCGCGACCTGGAAGGGGTGGAAGACGTCGCGAGGCCCCACACCCTGATCGACGGCAAGGTCACGGCGATCCCCTACCGCAACCTGGACAACGCCGGCGCCGCGGGGGGGATCAACTCATGCGTCCGCGACTGGTCCCAGTGGATGCGTCTGCAGCTGAATGAGGGCGCGCTCGGCGAGGAGCGAATCGTCCCGGCCGCCGTGATCCGCGAAACTCATGCGCCGCAGCAGGTGGTCCGGCCGATTTCGGACCGCCAGCGGAAGACGTTCCCCTCGTCGCACTTCTTCGCATACGGCCTCGGCTGGTTCCTTCAGGACTACCAGGGGCGGATGCTCGTCTCGCACGGAGGGGGGATGGACGGCATGCTCTCGCTGACGCTGCTGGTCCCCGAGGAGAAGCTCGGGGTGGTCGTGCTCAGCAACTACGACGAGCAGGAACTTTACCGCGCGGTCCCCTTCCGCGTGGTCGACGCCTTCCTGAAGGCCGAGCCGCGCGACTGGAGCGGCGAGTTGCTGAAGGAGCGCCGCGAACGGCAGGCCCGCGAGAAGGAGGCCGCCCAGAAGGTCGAGGCCAGGCCCGAGGCCGGTCCGGCCCGCCCCAGCCTCGACCTCTCGCGCTATGCCGGCGTGTACCGCAACGAGGCGCTCGGCGAGGCGACCGTGGAAATCGAGGACGGCTCGCTACGCCTGGCAATCGCGCGCAGCGCGGGGCTCAAGGCCACGCTGAGGCATAAGGACGGCGACCTCTTCGAGGCCCCCTGGGCCGACCCGTTCTTCCGCTCCAGTTCCATTCCATTCCGAATCGACGCGGGCGGCTCTCCGGTCGATTTCCGCATGAGCGTGCGGCCCGACTTCGTCGACCCGATGGAATACGTCTTCACGCGTCGCCCCTGAGCGAGAGACAACCTCCCTCGGACTCGGTTCAGAATTCCCGCCTCCTCTCAGACGTATGACTTGTGTCAGAGGCCGGGGCGGTCTACGATACTTCGATCGTGAACGACGCATCCAGTGCAACCATGTTCACCATCGAGCCATCCTGATGAGAATCCAACTCGCCCGGTTCGTCGCGCCCGCGCTTCTCGGTCTCGCCGCATCGGGGCCGGGGGCGTGGGCCGAGGAAAGGCCACCGGCCACGAAGGAGTTCGAAATCCGGGGCGACCGGGCGTTCCTGGGGGGGAGCGGGGTGGACCTCTGGGGCGTGCGATGCGGCAACGCGCTGCACAGCGCGACGGTGACGGAGCGGCACGTCCGGGCGTTCGACGCGATGGCGGCCCATGGGGTGAACCTGATCGGCTGTTACATCCAGGGGTCGAACGGCGGCTGGCCGGACTCCGACGCCGGCTTCAACGGATTCGGCCGCGACGGCAAGCTCAAACCCGACGTGGCGAAGCGGCTGGAATGGCTGGTCCGCGAGGCCGACGCCCGGGGGATGGTCGTGATGGTCGGCCTCTTCTCGCCGCGCAAGGACCAGGAGTTGGAAGGGGAGGGGGCGGTCCGTCGGGCGATCGAGGAGGCGGCCAGCTTCCTGGAGTCGCGACGGCTTCGCAACGTCTTCGTCGACCTGGCGCATGAGTACGACCACACGCTTCGAATGGACCAGCCCTTGTTCCGGGAGCCCGGCGGGGCGGAGAAGAAGGCGAAGCTGACCGGGTGGTTCAAGGCGGTCGCGCCAGCGATCGAGGTGGGGGTCTGCCCGTACGAGAAATCGACGACGGGGGGCGTCTATCCCGGAATGGAGGTGCGGATCATCCAGAAGGAGATGACGATCCCGATTGCGGGATTCGTGGTCAACGTGGAATCCCAGAAGCAGGACAGCTACGAGGACGACGGCGTATTCAACGAGGGGCACCGCGACTTCATCCTGGCCGACTGCGAGCGCTACAAGGCCGCGCCGAACGCGGCTCTGCTGTTTCACGCGGCGTACATCCAAGGGATCACCAACCGGAGCGGCACGGCGCCCCACGCCGAGCTTGGCGGCCAGGGCACGAGCCCGAGCGATCGCGGCGTGCGGTTCTACTTCGAGTGGGTGCGCGACAACGTGGGCCGCTGGGAATATCCCCGGCACGTCCCGGCGTCGCATTGATCTCGGTGTGGTTTCTCGACCAGGCCGCGACGCCCAGATTCCTCGCCGGGGAGGCTGAAAGAATGCGACGTCGCGCCTTCACGCTGATCGAGCTGCTGGTGGTGATCGCGATCATCGCCGTGTTGATCGCGCTCCTGCTCCCGGCGGTGCAGGCCGCGCGCGAGGCGGCCCGACGAATGCAATGCGCGAACAACCTGAAGCAGATCGGCCTGGCGGTCAACACGTACGAGGGGGCGCACGGGCGGCTCCCCTCGGCCCGGACGGGTTCGCCCCACCTCTGGTCGGCCCTGGCGCAGATCCTGCCGAACCTGGAGGGGGGCTCGCTGCACAACGCGATCAACTTCGACCACGGCTCGCTCGCCACGTCGTCACGGCCGGGCGACTACGCGAACACGACGGCGGTCGCGACCGCCGTCGCGACCTACCTCTGCCCGTCCGATCGGAGGTCCGAGCGCCTCGACCCGGCCTTCGGCCCGAACAACTACGTCGCGAACGCCGGCTCCGGACTCCCCAACGGCGGGAGCTTCCGGCCCCAGGACGGCCCCGAGCCGGTCGACGGCGTCTTCTTCGACCTGCACTCGGTCCGATTCGCCGAGATCACCGACGGCCTGAGCAACACCGCCGCGTTCAGCGAGACGATCAAGGGGTCGGGCGTGGACCCCCTCGGCGCGACGCCGCAGGATAGGGCCTCGCAGTACGCCCAGGGGGCGTCGCTCACGGCCGTCACCGACGCCTTCTGCACCGACTCGATCCTGATCTGGAGCGGCCAGCGCGGCCGCGAGTGGGCGCGGGGGAGCTTCATCTACGCAACGTTCAATCACTTCTTCACGCCTAATTCCAAATCCCCCGACTGCCTGTCCGGCAACGTCGCGGGCCGAACGGCGGCGAGGAGCTTCCACTCGGGCGGGGCGAACGTCCTGTTCTGCGACGGCCACGTCCAGTTCGCGAAGGACTCCGTGGCCGCGTCCGTCTGGCGCGCGGTCGCCACCCGGAACCGCGGCGAGATCGTCTCGGCGGACCAACTCTAGAGGATCACGCGATGGCTCCGGCTCGTTTCTCGATCGTCCTGGGGGCGGCCCTCGCCCTGACCCTCGTCCGTCCGACGCCCCCCGCCGCGGCCGACGACGCTCCGACGCCGACCCGGGAGTTCTCGCTCCGCGACGGCCTGCCGCACCTCGGCGGAGAGCCCGTCAAGCTCTGGGGCCTACGCTGCAACAACGCCTTGATGAGCCCGGCGGTGACCGAGCGGCTGATCAACAACCTGGACAACATGGCGGCGCACGGGATCAACCTGATCAGCGTGAGCCTTCAGGGGACCAACGGCGGGTTCCCCGACGTCGACGCCGGGCCCAACGCCTACACCTCCTACGGCAAGCTGGCCCCGGCCTTCGGACGTCGGCTGGAACAGCTCGTCCGGGAGGCCGACCGCCGCGGGATGGTCGTCTGCGTCATCCTCTTCATGCCCCGCAAGGACGAGTTGCTCCACGACGAACCGGCGATCGAGAGGGCCGTTCAGGAGACGGGCCGACTGCTCGAGGAGCGGGGCCTGCGCAACGTCTTCGTGAACCTCTACCAGGAGTTCAACCACGGGTTCCGCTCCGACCACGGGATCTTCCGCGAGCCCGACGGCGCGGCCAAGAAGGCGAAGCTCACGCAGTGGCTCAAGGCCGTCGCCCCCGACGTCGAGGTCGGCGTCTGCCCGAACCACCTGACCGGTTCGGCCGTCGATTACCCCGGCGCCGACGTGATGTTCTTCCAGGAGGCCATGCCTATCCCAAAAACGGGATTCGCCGTCAACACGGAGACGGCGGACCGCGACGCATCCGGGAACGAGGGGGTCTTCAACCAGTACCATCTGGCCTCGTTGAAGAAGGAGTGGGAAGTGTACCGCGCCGGATCGCCGCGCCTGGCGATGCTCTTCCGCAGCCCCTACGTCGAGGACGTCACCGGCAAGCAGGGGACCGGCCCGAACTTCGAGATGGGAGGAGGCGGCACGGGCGAATCGGATCGCGGAGTCCGCGTCTATTACGAGTGGCTCCGGGCGAACGTCGGACGCTGGGAATACCCCCGCCACGTCCAGGACTGATCGGCCCGACCCGTTCCCGACGGCTCCCGACGGCGGTGCCGGCCGGGGATCGACGGGAACGGGCGTGGGTCCGAAGCCGGCGTCAGGCGGGCGTCGCCTCGACGTTGGAGGCTTCGGGCGCCAGAGCCTGCGAGCGTCGAAGCGCCTTGGCGAGCCTCGGGGCGGCGAGCAGGGTGACGAGGACCGTGAGGGCGTAGACGGCGGTCGCGAACCAGTAGGGGGCGGAGAGGGAGACGCGGTCGAGCAGGACGTTGCCGATCAGGTAGCTGACGATCCGTGCCAAGGTCTGGATCGAGGTCAGGGCGCCGAAGACCGCCCCCTGTTCGCTCGCGGGAGTGATCCGCGAGAGCAGGCCCATGATCGACGGGCTCAGCAGGCCCGAGCCGACGGCGAACAGCGTGATCGCCACGGCCAGCGGCAGGATTCCCGTCCCCGGCGCCGCCGCGACGATCGCGAAGCCCACGCCCGCAAGGAGCCCCCCCGAGAGGATGAGTCGCAGCTCCCCGAAGCGGGGGACCAGGGTGCGGATCAACCCTCCCTGGACGATCGCCGAGAGCAGCCCGGTCGCCGCGAAGGCGAAGGCCGCCCCCTTGGGGGTCCACCCCATCCGGCGCTGAAGGAACACGGCGAAGGTCCCTTCGAGGGCCGCCCATGCCAGGATCGACAGGAACGCGATCAGCGCCAGCGAGCCGACCCCTTCGAGCCGGAAGACGTCGGCCAGCCCCCTCCGCGACAGGACCCGAGCGGCCTGGCGGGGCTTGGAACCTGCGGGGAGGCTCTCCGGGAGCCGGGCGATCACCATGATCAGGGCGATGGTGGAGAAGCCCGCCGCCGCCAGGAACGGCGTGCGGAGGTGCCAGCCGGGGGGGAGCGGGAGGTCTTGCATCAGCCCGCCGAGCAGGGGCCCGAGCACGAACCCCAGCCCGAAGGCCATGCCGATCATCCCCATCCCCCGCGCGCGATGCTCGGGCTTGGTGACGTCGGCGACGTAGGCCTGCGCGACCATGATATTACCGCCGGAGGCCCCGTCGAGCATCCGGCCCAGGAGCATGGTCGGGTAGTCGCGGGCCAGCCCCAGGATCACGAACGAGAGCGCGGTGCCCGCCTGGCTGAGGACCAGGATCGGCCTCCGGCCGTGGCGGTCGCTGAGCCTCCCCAGGATCGGGCCGGCGACGAGTTGGCAGATCGGGAAGGCGGCGAACAGCAGCCCCACCCGCCAGCCTTCCAGCTGGTACTCCTTCGCGAACGGCCCCAGCAGGGGCATCACCAGCGAGAAGCCCAGCAGATCGATCAGGACGATCAGGATCACCAGTCCCAGCGGCGAGCGCAAGCCCCCCGGCCGCGTCGGCGCCCCGGCGTCTCGCGGCTTCTCGTCGGCGTTCAAGTCCGTATCCATTCCAGCCGTGCTCACGCGAGGGACTCCGGGACGATTTCCGGCTCGGGCCCGTAGCGGTCCTCGCGAATGCGATCCGCCTGGGCCTTCAGCTCGGCGAGCAGCCGGTGGTGCGCGACCACGCCGGCGTACTCGATCAGGAAGGCGACGGCGTTGAACCCCAGCGCGAAGCCGGCCGCGGCCAGATGCCAGCCGCGGTACCCGGCCCCCCGGGTGTCGGCGGCCGCCCCGAGCCAGGCCGCCGCGGCGACCGCGGCCATCCCGCCCAGGATGAACCGGAACGCCCGGCGCTTGTTCCGCGAAGCCTGCGCCACCAGCCAGTCCGGCAGGTCATAGGTCCGCGAGACTTCCTTGGCCCATTTCACCGTCGCCACGAAATATGTATAGACGATCGAATGGATCCCCAGCACCACCACCACGGTCCCCAGCGAGACCAGGACGTGCACCCCGCGCCAGGACGCCCCCGGACCGCGAACCTCCGCCGACGCCGGGAACCCCGTCGCGAACGACGCCAAGAGCAGCGAGGCCCCCGTCACCGCCAGCACCAGATACGAACGAATCATCAAATCCAGCCGATCGACCCAGGGACGCCGCGAGGACCCATCCGAAGCCCCTCTACATTAAGGAAACCCCGCCCGTTCCCGCAACCGCTGGTCGACGCCCGCCCGACGCCCATCACCGCAACCGTGGGCGTTCGCCGAAGCTCCGGCGCCCACCTCTCCGCCGATCACGGCCCTGAGCCATGACGGCGAGCGATGGCGCGCGAGCGGCCCTGGTCGCCCGGCAGGTCGACGCGGGCGGGCGGATGGCTACTCGGCATCGGGGCGGGAGGCGAGGAGGCGTTGCTGCATCATCGCCAGGTGCATTCGGAGCTGATAGAACTCTTCCATGTAGCTGAGGGGGACGTCGACCCAGACGACCTTGTGTTCGATGTCGCGGAGACGTGCGAGTTCGGGGTCGAGGTCGCGGCCGGAGAGGCCGGCGGCCAGTTTCTGGTCGATCTCGCGGAGGACGGCGTACCAGCGGTAGATCTTGCGTCGGGAACGCCAGCGGATGAGCGGCGGCGCGGCGCGGACCAGGGGCATCAGCAGCATGACGATCGGGATGAGCATCAGCTTGGCCCGGTCGGCCAGCGAGGCCAGCCAGAACGGCAGCAGGCGCTGGAGGACCGGCTGGCCGTATCGGTAGAATCGGCGGGCGTCCTCGCTCACGGGGAGGTCGCAGTAGGCCGCCGAGGGGAACTCGCCAGGCTCCGTGAGCACGCTTCCCGCGCCGTGGACCCGCGCGGCGGCGCCCAGCAAGAGCGGGATCAGGGCGGGGTGGAAGTCGTCGCGGACCGCCAGCATGGCCGTCGGCGCCAGCAGGGCCACGTCACGCTCGGGCAGGCCTCGGCCCAGGTCGACGACCCCCGCCGGCAGCGTGACGGGCGCGAGAAATCGGAAACGGCGGCGGTAGGCCTCCTGGCGGGCGAAGCTCAACAACTCCACCCGATCGTCCTGCAATAACCTCTGGACGTACTCGGCCTCGAAGCCGGCGACGAAGCAGGCGGCGTCCAGGTCCCCTTTCAGAAGGGCGGAGACGGAGTCGTCGGCGTCGTCGCGGACGAACCGCGTGCCCGGGACGTCGGGCGAGCCCCCGCCTTCGGCCAGGCCGTTCGCGGCCAGCATCCGGAGGGCGACGGCCTGCGTCCCGCTCCCTTCCGCCCCCACGCCGATCCGGAGCCCACGAAGCCCGCGCAGGCTCTCGACGTCCAGGTCGCGACGGTGGAAGACCCAGAGGGGCTCGCGATAGAGGCTCCCCAGGGCCAGGAGGCGGCCGTCGCTCGCTCCTCCCGAGGCCAGTCCGCTCTGAACGACCGCGATCGAGACCCCCGAGGAGTCGTCGCGCAGCAGGCCCAGGTTTTCGACCGATCCCGCCGTCTCGCGGACCTCGACGGCCAGGCCGTGTCGTCGCAGGTCCTCGGCGTAGAGGTTGGCGAACCGGAAGTAGGCACCCCCCTCCGCGCCGCTGGCGATGACGAGCCGACGGGGGGGCGGCGGCTCGACGAACATCACGTAGGACGCCGCCGTCACGGCCAGCGCGAAGCCGACGACCCAGAGCCAGACGCCGATCGCCCGGCGGACCGTGCCCCGCCTCCGGGGAAGCGGGCGGGGGCCCTCCATCCTCGACACCTCGGCGTCGTCCATCTCGAAGTCGCTCGCAACGGCCTGGAACCCGGCGGACACCCCCGCGATTTTAACAGGCCCGTCCCCCCGCGCCAGCCGTCTGGTCGATCGACCGGTCGGCCGGACGTCAGTAGCTGGCGCTCATGAGCGCCGCAGCCTCCCGATCGGCCTCACCAAATTTCATCTCCTTAATCCACAATATATTACGCAGCAAACATCGAATTCGCATTCCATGATTCTCTCCGATTTCCACGCCGACTCGGGGGTTCCAACGCGGGTTTAGTAACGCGAATAGTGACGGTTCGCGAGATCGACTTCGCTTCGGGTCGCTGCGAGCTCGGGATCTCCGACCCCGACGATGATCGTAGGTGCTCCGAGGCCCCGAGCATCCGCGAGACAATGGTTCGTGGTTTCGTCCAACCCGCTGATAATACTAGGTTCTGTCTGACGGCTCGATGAGCCGGAAGCAACGGCGGATCATGGCGAGCTTGACCATGGCCAGGAAGTTGACCGCGAGCTTCTCGAACCGGGTCGCCAGGCGGCGGTTCTCCTTCAGCCAGAGGATGCACCGCTCGACGATGTTTCGTCGGCGGTAGGCCCCGGCGTCGAACTTCGGGTTCCTCCGCTGGTCCTTGCGGGTCGGGATCACCGCCTTGATCCCCCGCCGTCGCAGGTAGCGGCGGATGCGCCGATAGCTATACCCCTTGTCGCCGGCCAGGCGGCGGGGCCGCCGTCGCGGCCGGCCCCGGCCCGGCCGCTTGATCCGCACCGCCTCCAGGGCCGGCTCCAGGGACTTCGATTCGTGGGCCCGGCCCGCCGTGACGACGGCCGAGAGCGGGACGCCGCCGGAGTCGACGACCAGGTGGAGCTTCGTCCCGAAGCCGCCGCGGGAGCGGCCGAGGGCGTGGTCGGCCGGCTCGGCCGTCCCCCTTTTCCCCCCCGGCCCCGGCGGCCGCGCGGCTCGCCCGGATGGAGGTCCCGTCGACGCGCCAGAGGTCGAAGTCGATCCGCCCCGAGGCGTCCAGCTCCAGGTGGAGCCGCTCCAGGATTCGGTCGATGGTCCCGTCTCGGGCCCAGCGGTTGAAGCGGTCGTAGACGCTCTTCCACTTCCCGTAACGCTCCGGGAGCTCCCGCCACTGGGCCCCCGTGTGGAGGATCCAGAGGACGCCGTCGAGGGTCGTCCGGTGGTCGTTCCAGCGACCCCCCGGCCTCCCGACCGGCGGCAGAAGGTCGGCGATCAGGGTGAATTCCTCATCCTTCAACTCGTAGCGACGCGTCATCGCGGCCTCCTTGGGGAAGCCGCCATGGTAACGCTCTACGAGCCGTCAGACAGAACCTAGTTCGCGGTGCGAAACAGGCGGGATTCGCGGCATCTGATACGCTCGAGGCACGTCCAGAACCGCGCCGAACGGACCGATGGCGGGCCGGTGCCATGCTCAGGAATCGCTACCCCCGGACGGATCTCTTCGCGCTCGTCCCCCAGCTCGGGCTCCGCTTGGAGCCCCAGCTCGAGCAGCTCGACCGCCTGCTCGACGACGACGAGCTGTTCGAGCTCGTCCGCGGCGACCTCGGCCGCCGCCATCCCCTGACCCGCTCCCGAGGCCGGCCGTCCACCCCGGTCGAGGTGATCCTCCGGATGCTCGTGGTCATGCGGCTCTACGGCTGGAGCTACGAGCAGGCCGAGTACTTCGTCAACGACAGCCTGGTGCTCCGCCAGTTCTGCCGAGTCTACTTCGAGCGCGTCCCCGACGACACCACGCTGATCCGCTGGGCCGCTGCCATCGGGCCCGAGACCCTGCAGACGCTCAACGACCGGGTCGTCCAGCTGGCCCGGTCGCTGAGGGCGACCCGCGGCCGCAGGCTCCGGGTCGACACGACGGCCGTCGAGACGAACGTCCATTTCCCGACCGACAGCGGCCTGCTCGTGGACGGCGTGCGGGTCGTCTCGCGGCTCCTGCGTCGGGCCAGGTCGGCGCTCGGCGAGACGGCGGCCGACCTGGGAGAGGCGTTCCGCAGCCGGATCCGCACGGCGCGCAGGGTCGCGCAGCAGCTGCACCGCCTGGCCCGCCGCAAGGGGGACCAGGGCCGCGAGACGATGAAGGCGGCGTACGGCCGGCTCATCGCCGCTGCCAAGCGGACGGCGGCCCAGGGGCGACGCGTCTCCGAGACGCTCCGCCAGCGGACCGACGAGCCGTCGACGCGAAGGTTGGCCGAGCGGCTCGCTGAAGCCGTCCCGCAGCTGAAGCGGGCCATCCGACAGGCCGAGCGACGCGTCCTGAAGGGCGAGTCGGTCCCCAGCGGCGAGAAGCTGTTGTCGCTGTTCGAGCCGCACACCCAGGTGGTCCCGCGGTTCAAGCCGGGATGGCCGGTGGAGTTCGGCCGCAAGATCCGGCTGGACGAGGTCGAGGGCGGGATCGTCGCGGGCTACGCGGTGCTGGAGCACGCCGGAGGCCAGGACCAGCCTTACCTGTGCGACGCCTTGGCCGACCACGAGCGCCGATTCGGCCGGGCTCCAGGCCTCCTGGCCGCCGACCGGGGGATGGCGTCGGCGGCCAACGAGCGGCTGGCGGAACAGGCGGGCGTCAAGCACGTCGCGCTGCCTCACGTCGGCAAGGCGTCGCTGGGTCGGCGGGCCGAGGAGAAGGGGCGGCGGTTCCGCGAGGGTTACCGGTTCCGGGCCGGGATCGAGGGGCGGATCCACGCGCTGAAGCGGGATTACGGGTTGAAGCGATGTCGGTACCGCGGCGAGCGGGGCTTCGGGCGGTGGGTCGGGTGGGGCGTCCTGGCCCACAACCTGGCGAAGGTCGCGGGGGCGGCCCGGGGGTGAGCCGGGGCCCGAGAGGGTCAGAGACCGACCGTGCCAGGGCCGGGCCAGCGAGACGCAAGTTTCACTGGGAGAACGACTTCAATTTCGCACCGCGAACTAGTTGGACTGTCACCGATTCCACGAAGCCTCACGTGATCAACCGGTATCTGGTGGCGGCCGCCGCGGCGGGAAGGCTCCGGTGGCCTCGTGCCAGTGGTAGATCCGCGCCGCCTCCTTCCGCCGCAGGACGCGCGACAGCTCCGCGGCGATCCGCTCGGGGCTCGGCGCGGGATACCTCAGCAACCGGGTGAAGGCCTCGCGCACCTGCGACACGGTGATCGCCCTGGTTTTCCCCCCCGATCCGCCGCCGCTCGCGGCAGAGGAACCAAAGCGCCAGCAGCGACAGCGTGACGTGGTGGTGCCAGCCCACCCAGGATCGCACCTCGTACTGCGCCAGGCCGACCTCCCCCTTGGCCGCCTCGAACACCTCCTCGATCTTGTGCCTCGCGAACCGGGCGCGGACCAGCTCCTCCAGCGGGACCTCCGGCCCCGCGTCGCTCAGCGCGTAGTGGGTCTCCGGCTCGGCCGCCACCGTCCGCATCACGACCAGACGCTCTTCCGGCCCCAGCCGGTGCTCCAGCCGGGTCCTCACCCGCACCGCCATCGCATCGACCCGCAGCGGCCCCTTCTCGCCGGCGCGGATCGTCAGCCGCACCCACCGGCCTTCGGGCTGGTCCGTCGCCCAGGTGTCGACCCGGCGGAACGGGACCGCCCGCGGGCGGCCATGGCCGGCGCGGCGGCTCGGGGGACGCGGGCGTTCCAGGTCGCGGACGACGGTGTCGCTCGGCACGTCGAGCACGTATCGTTCGCCGCGGCCCCGGAGCCAGGCGCGGAACCGGGCCGGGCGGCCGAACTCGTCGTCGCCGACGACCCAGGCGTGCGGCAGCCCCGGCCCGCTCCGCTCGATCAGATCGGCGGCGATCCGCCAGCCCTCCCGGAAGTCGACGTCCTCGGGGACGTGGCACCTGGCCCGTCGCGCCGCGTCGCCGGCCCAGTCCTTCGGCAGGTAGAGCCTTCGGTCCAGCGGGGCGTAGCCGCGGGCCGCGGCGTAGGCCAGGAAGATCCCCCGCTGGCAGTTCTCCTGCTTGCCCAGCCGTCCGCACCACTGGCGGCCCACGCCGCAGGAGTCGGCCCCGGACTTCGGGAAGGTCGTGGCGTCGATCGCGAGGACCGCCCGGTCATCCCCCAGCTCCTCGGCCACGTGGCGCCGGAGCTCGGCCATGACGGCCTCGTCGTCCCACCGGCCGGCGCCGACGAGGAACTGGATCGGCTTGCGGTGGACGCCGGCCTCGACGGCGATCGGCTCGCAGGTCTTGCGCCGCAGCCCGCCGAGCAGGCCCCGGATGACGAGGGCGGCGTTGTGGCGCTGCTCAACACGGCGGAAGCGGGGCAGGTAGCGCTCCAGGAACGCGGCGAGCCGGCCCTCGCAGCCGCGGACGGCCTCCGGGGTCAGGACGGCGTCGGCCAGGAGCGCCTGGGCGTCGGGGTGGTCGAGGAGCGACATGGCGTTCCCTCCCGTCGAAGTCCTTCGACCCTCAGCTTAGAAGCTCGGACAAAACCTCCTGATCGGCATGTGATCTGAAGGCTTGCCATGGCGTCGATCCTTCACCGGAGGGCCCACGCCATGGCCGCCGCCCGCATGCCCGAGGACTTCTACGACCAGGTCGCCCACCACCTTCCGCCGGAGCAGCCCGTCGGCCGCAAGGGGGGACGCCCGCCGATCCCGCATCGCAAGGCCTTGCGGGTCATCTGGTTCGTCCTGGCGACCGGCTGCCGCTGGGAGGACGTCCCGGCCGAGATGGGATGCTCGGGCCGCACGGCGGCCCGGCGCCTGAGGGCCTGGGAACTCCTGGGCGTTTGGGCCCGCTTGCACGCCGACCTGCTCGGGGCGTTGAAGCGGGCCGGGAGGCTCGACGCCGACACGGTCGTCGTCGACGGGGTGACGATCCGGGCCTTCGGCGGCGGCGAGGCGACCGGCCCGAGCCCCGTCGACCGCAGCCGGAAGGGGTCGAAACACACGCTGATGGTCGACCGTCGGGGGGTGCCCCTGGCGATCCGGACGGCGGGGGCGAACGCCTCCGACCACCGCCAGATCATCCCGTTGGTCCTCGACTATCCGAGCGTCGGCGGCAGGCCGGGCCGCCCGAAGGAGCTGCCCGACGACCTGTTCGCCGACCGGGGCTACGACTCGGAAGCGACCCGGGACCTGCTGCGATGGCTGGGGATCGAGCCCCACATCGCCAGGCGGGGGACGCCGCACGGCAGCGGCCTGGGCAAGGTCCGATGGGTCGTCGAGCGGACGATCAGCTGGCTGAAGGGGCTGCGACGGATGCGGGTCCGCTACGACCGCCTGCTGGTCGTCCGGGAAGCCTGGGCCACCCTCGCCGCGAGCGTCATCTGCTACAGGCTATCGCACGACGAATTGCCCATCGCCGGATAGGTTTTGTCCGAGCCTCTTAACTCCTGGCACGGACAAGCACTACTGGAATCGGTGACAGTCCAACTAGTGGGTCAAGTGCCATGCCCGTAGCCATAAGACCTGAGTGCGAGTACAATCGGTGGCTTCTCGCACCAGGGAGGCCGCCATGTCGCGCCAGAAGAAGGACCCGCTCCGCGAGCTGACCGACGCGGAGCGACGGGAGTTGGTCCAGTTCAGTCGGTCCTCGGCCGCCCCGGCCGCCGAGGTCGTCCGCGCCAAGATCCTGCTGGCCGTCGCCGCCGGCGACGACTACCAGGACGCGGCCCGCGCCGTCGGCCGCCGCTCCGGCGACGCCGTCTCGCACCTGGTCGCCCGCTTCAACGCCGAGGGCCTTGAGGCGTTGAAGCCCCGCCACGGCGGCGGGCGGAGCCCGACCTACGGCCCGCAGGAGCGGGCGCGGATCGCCGCCGAGGCGGCCCGGGCGCCGACCCCGGAGGGCGACGGCACCGCCACCTGGTCGCTCTCGACGTTGCAGCGGACGCTCCGCGCGGCCGCCGACGGCCTGCCGAAGGTCTCGACCTATACCATCCGCCGCGTCCTGCGCGAGTCCGGGGCCAGCTACCAGCGCACTCGGACCTGGTGCCCCACCGGCAAGGCGCTGCGCCGCCGCAAGGTCGGGCCGGTCCAGGTCGCCGACCCGGATTCTGATGCGAAAAAAATTTGATCGAGGCGGCCTACCTCACGGGTACGTCGTCGGGGCTGGAGGTCTGGTGCACCGACCAGGCCGGCCCCTACCAGACGGTCCCCTACCCGGGACGGTCGTGGCGCCCCGAAGGGGACCCGGCGCGCCAGCCGCACGAGTACCTCCGCGACGGCACGGCGAAGGCCCTGACGCTGTTCCGCCCGGCCGACGGCCACGCCCGCGTCAGCGGCGTGACGGCCTGCCCCAACGCCGTCCTGCACCCCTGGCTGAAGCGCGAACTGGCGGCCATCCTTGCCGCGATGCCCGACCCTCCGGCGACGCCGGACGACGGCTGGCGTGGGGCCTGGGAACGCTGGCAGGAGGGCCTCACGGTCGTGCCGACGCTCCCGGAGGCACCGCCGCCGTTGCGGATGCTCTTGGTGCTCGACAACCTGGCCGGCCACAAGACGCCCGAGCTGGTGTGCTGGCTGTTCGACCACGGGATCATGCCGCTGTACACGCCGGTGGGCGGCTCCTGGCTGAACATGGCCGAGAGCCTGCAGCGGATCCTCAAGCGCCGGGCGCTGGACGGGCAGTACCCGACCGACGCGGCCCAGATCATCGCGTGGTATGAAGCCGCGGCGCGGCACTGGGACGCGGCGCCGACGCCGTTCCAGTGGGGCGGCAAGCGGGCGGCCCGGCGGCGGCGGCAGCGTGAGCGCCGTCACCACCTCGGCGGCTCGGGGGCCTGCTCGCGTGTCCCGGTCCCGCGGCGTGCCGACTTATGGCCACAGGCAATCCAAGTGACCCACTAGTACTAGCACATGGACCCACCGCGTCTCCGCGGCGAACGGGCCGACCTGGTCGATGACCTCTCCCCAGACGTCGGACTCCTGGTCGCGTTCGAGCCGCTGGCTCGTGTCCTCCCCCGCGGGGGCGGGCTTGCGGTAGTGGACCCGCTCGCCGGCCAAGCCGATGACCCGCTCGTCCTCGGCCCCGACGACCAGTGCGGCATGGAGGTGGAAGCCATAGCCGCCGCCGTTGCCCGTGGGGGCCAGGTCGGGGACCCGGCGGAGGATGCCGAAATCCAGCTCGGTCGTGTCGCCCAGGAGCAGGAAGAGCCCCGGCCCACAGGCCCGGGTCCGACGCCATTGCGGGGCGGCGACCGCCTCGAAGGTGACGACGTCGGCGTCCAGGAGGCGATAAGCGGCCTTGGCCTCGGCCCGGCCCTCCATATGGCCGGGGATGCTAGCGGAGGGGTCGGCGGCCATCCGGGCGGCGACGCGAGTCAGCCGCTTGGTGCGTCGTTGGTCGCCCAGGTCGGCCGTGCCGAACTGCTCGCGGGCCCAGGCGTGGGCGTCGCCCTGGAACGGGTCCATGGCCATGCCGATCCGGTGACACCGCGACCGATCCGGAGGTCCCGCCCGGCCACGAGGATTGGGGCGCGAGGACCCACCGGGCTGGCGGTGGAGAAGACCTCATTGGAACCCCGCCACCCAGTCCAGAGAACTGGGTAAGGACAAGGCCTACAGCCCCGACCTCAACGCGATCGAGAACCTTTTCCGGCAGGTGAAGTACCACGAGATGCCGGAGCGGATCTACACGACTCGCACCGCCCTGTGGGAAGCGGTGGAGACGGCCTTCGCACACTACGGGCGCCCCCCCCGCAAACCTTCGGAAAGACTAAGGCCGGCTGCCTAGCGGCCGACGCCGAACCCGGCCGTCCCGCGGCAGGCGGACGAAAACGACTCCGAACCGGTGGTCGCTCCGAACGCCGATTGCATTTCGTCACGGTCGTCGTAAGGCCGATCGGCTGGGACGGCTCCCCTGAACGAGCGAGCGATGGCTTCGAACGTAGGCAGGTCGCTCATCGGTTGGGCCCCCCAAGGAGATCCCGTTCCGGGAGTAACACCGCATCGAGAGCCAAGTCGACCCGTCGACACTGAGGGGCCAGTACCCCTTGTCCTCCACGCCCTCGCCGCCGTATCGCTCGACGACATCGGCCCGGGACTCGCGGCCCAGCCACTCCGCGAGACGCAAGAACTCGCGACGGTTGCGGCGGCGCGTCAAGAAGATGTTGGGGACCCGGTCCCGGCCGAATGGGGCCGGGCCGATGATCGGGGCGCGGGCTTCGCCGCCGGCATTCCTCCGGGATCGTCCCACGACGCCGGGACGGGCCAGGTCGAGTCGGTCGCGATTCGCTCGAGGTGCGGGCCTTACGTCTACCCAGGCGTCGTCCGGACTCACCGTCAGGGGTCGAAGATGAGGGCCCCACTGGCCTCGAAGTGCTTCGGGTTTCAGGTCATGACGTGCGACCCGTGCCGAAGAGCCGTCGCCGCGAGCAGGCCGTCGGTGGGAGGGTCGACCACCCCGGATTTCTGGGTGCGAGCCGTCAGCTCCCCCCAGATGCGAGCGGTCTCGACGTCGAGCGGGAGCAACCTCTCGGCGTACTGATTCTCAAGCCTGGCGAGCCACTTGGTGAGATGTTTCTTCTTCCGGCCCGGGCCCAGGAGGGGGATTCCTTTGACGATCTCCCCCACGGTCAGCACGCTCAGGAAGACGTTCGCCGCGGGGAGTTCGTCGAGGGCGGCCCTCACCGCCGAGTTCCCGTCGCGCTACACCAGCTCGGCGAGGATGTCGGCGTCGAGCAGCGCCCTCGCAGATCGACGTCCCGTCCGGGGCCCTGGTCCCGCGTCAAATCGAGTTCGTCGAGCCCGCCCCCCTGGAGGAGGTACTCCTTGAAATCGAGCGTCTTGCCCGTGAGCTCCTCGTACTTCGCCGACGAGATGACGACCACCGTATCGTTGCGGCGGGTGATGGTCTGCGGACTTTCGCTCAAGGCGAGGTTCACGACCTCGGAGAGTCGGTTCTTCGCATCAGCCAGGTTCCAGGTCATTCGGCACCTCCGTGATGCAGCTGGCCGCTCCATCCATGTTGGATCGTCCGGGACGTTTCGGCAAGTCTTCAAGGTGAGGTTCGCCGGTGATCGGCCCGCTTTCTTCGCAGCGATTCAGCGGCATTCGCCGACGAACGATTCAGCCGCCTGCGGACCGGCCGACTTCGGCGTGGGCCGCTCGACCGACGAGGGACGGGTCCTCGGCTTCGGCCCGAGCCTCGGCCGCGACGCCGAGGGATGATTCGCGCAGGTCGCCGACTCGCTGGGCCGGTGGACGTCGGTGGGCGTCTCCGCCGCGTCGCGGGGTCGTCGTTTGGAACGGGTTCGCCGTGGGAGACGCCGATCGCGCGGCGGGCTTGGCGGCGTTCAGTCCGGCTCGAGAGTCGAATCCGTCCCGATCGAAATCGGGGCCAGGCCCGGAGGCCTGCCGAGGGCGCGGTAGAGGCGGAACTGCCACCGATTGTGGTCGAGCACGGCGTCGAGGTAGTCCGTGCGCGCCTGGGCGAGGGCCTGGATCGGTTGGAGCACCTCGATGGGGCGGGTCGCCCCGGGCAGGCCCGCCCCACGCCGGATGCTCGTGAGGTTCAGGGCGAGCGATTCCTGGGCTTCCGGCAGGGCCTGGCCCGCCCTCTTCATCCGCCTCGCCGCCGCGATCCGCCCCTTCTCGGCCAGGACCACCTCGGAGGCGACGCGGTCCTGGAGCTTCAACAGCTCCAGGTTCGCGGTGCGTTGCTGGGCGGCCCGTTGTTTCGTGATGGCTCGGTCGGCGAATCCCAGGTTCTGGATTTCCCAGTAGAGGTTCACGTCGGCGTCGCTGCGGCTGGCGAAATCGCCGAAGAAGCCGTTCGCCCCGCCGCCGAACCCGCCGCCGGAGTAGCGGAACGCGAGGCTCGGGATGAACGGCCTGAGCTTCGCCTGCCTGAGGCGGGTGAGCGTGGCCTGGACGAGCGCCTGGGCCTCGGCCAGCTCGGGTCGGCTGCGGAGCCCGACGACGATGAGCTCGTCGATCGGGCACCCCTCCGGGACGATGCGGAGGACGGCCTCCGGCGGCTCGACCGGGGCCACGACGAGCCTGGGGTCGAGCCGCGTCCTGAGGACGAGCTCGGCGGAGGCCGCCTCGAGCTCGCCGACCGCCAGCTCGACGTTCTTCCGCTGCCGCTCCCGCTCGGCGGCCGCCCTGCGGTGATCCGCTTCGAGGCCGGCGCCGCTCCGGGCGTACGAGGCGGTCAGGCTCGCGAGCGCCTCCGCATTCGTCGCCGCCTCGCGGGCGATCGCCAGCGTCCCGGCCGCCCGTTGCAGGTCCAGGTACGATTCGGCGACCCCGAGCAGGGCGTCGTTGGTCGCGGTCTGGATCCCGGCCCTCCGCGAGTCCAGGACCTGCCTCGCGGCCAGCGGCTCGAAGATGGCGTCCGAGAATCGGAGGATGGAGGTGAGCCCGGAAACCTGCGCGGGCCCGCCCGCGGGCACCGGGCCGCTCACGCTGGAGCCGGCCGCCGCGGTGCCCCCCAGGAAGAGCGAACTCTTGCTGATGGTGCGGACCTGGCCCTCGACGACCTGGGCCTGGCCGTCGTGGCGGATCCAGTTGGGCCCGAGGTAGAGGCTGGGCAGCCACATGACCCGGGCTTGTTGCAACTCGGCGAGGGACAGGGCGACCCGCTCGCGAGCGATCGCGATGTCGAGATCGTTCGCCCCCGCGAGTCGGAGGGCTCCGGGCAGGTCGATGGGTTGGATGACCTGTTCCGGGATGAGGGGCGTCCCCAGGTCGTCCTCGGGGGGCGTCGCCAGCGATGTCGGCTCGGGTTGTCGCGTCCCGTCGGGGAGGGCCTGGAGGGGCGCGTCCTGCGGGGGGGCGTCGCGTCGCGAGTCGCCGCCGCCGGGCGGTCTCGCGGTCGTTCCGGCGGGTCGGCCGCACCGAGCGCGAGGAAGGCGAAGGCCGACCCGATGAGCCCGGCTCTCCTGAATAGGCTGTCGTTCATCAGGCCCTCCCTGGCCGCGCCGCGTCGAGGCGTCACCCTTGTTTCGTTCCTGCGGGTTCGTCGGGATGAGTCGGTCTCGCCGACCGACCGCGACGAGGTCCGGTCGTGCCGCCTGCGTCAATTCTTCCCCTTGGGAGTCGCGGACGGGGGATCGATCCTGGCGACGGCCTGGCCGTCGGCGAGCGAGGCGGAGTTCGATTCGACGACCTCGTCCCCCTCCCCGATCCCGGAAACGACCTCGGTCCGTTTGCCGTCGCTCAGGCCGAGCTTCACTTCTTTTCGCCTCGCACGGCCTTCCTCAAGGGTGACGCAGAAGGATTTCCCCCCCTCGGAGGCGACGGCGGAAGCGGGTACGCTGAGCACGTCTTCGTGCTCCTCGGCGATGATGGTCGCGTAGGCGTAGAGGCCGGGGCGGATCAACCCGCCCGCGTTGGTCAGGTCGACTTCGGTGCGAAGCGTCCGCGTCGCCGGGTCGAGGGCCCAGGCGATCCGGGTCACTCGGCCCTCGAACGTCCTCCCCTCCAGCGCCTGCAGGCGGACGCGCGCCCGGTCACCCACGTCGACGAAGGGGGCCTCGGTCTCGGGGACGCCGACGACGACGGTGACGACCCCGGAACGGGCGACGACGAAGAGCGGTTCGCCCGCGGCCCCGGGCGTCGTGAGGTGGCCGACGTCGACGCCCCTCCTGGTCACGACGCCGTCGTAGGGCGAGAGGATCCTCGCATAACCTTCCATCGCCTCGGCCCGTTCCGCCTCGAAGCGGGCGACCTCGATATGCGAGACGGCCGCGTCCAGGTCGGAACGCGACTTGCCGAGGAACGCCTCCGCCTCGGCGAGCGCCGCCTCCGCCGAACGCACCTTGGCCTTGACCTCGTCGCGGCCGGCCTTGGCCGCCTGGAGTTTGCTCCGCGTCTCATCGACGAGGCTGCCGGTGAGCGCCCGCTCGTTGGCGAGTTGCTCGACGCGGGCGAATTCCGCTCGCCAGCGTTCGGCCTCCGCCTCGGCCCTCCTGACGCCGGATTGGATCTCCTGGACCTTCGCCCCGGCGCTCTCGACGCCCGCCCGGGCGACCTCGACGGCGGCCTCGCATTGTTTCCGTTCGGACTCGGCCTCCCGCACGGCGGCGCGCTTCTGCTTGAGGTCGGCCTCGGTCTCGGGCACGTGGAGGCGGGCGAGCTCCTGCCCCGTCTTGACCGCATCGCCGATGTCGACGGCGACGGCCTCGACGTAGCCGCCGAGCTTCGCGTAGATGGGCGTCGTCTCGACCGCCTCGATCTGCCCCGGCTGTTCACTGGTCCGAGAGACGGTCGCCCGGGTCGGCTTCACGACGGAGACCCGGACGACGGCGGGGGACTCCTTCAGCTCCGCTCGGGCCGTCCGCTCGCCGGTCGTGCGGTCGCACCCGGCGGCGAACACCGTCGCCGCAAGCCCGAGGGCGGGCAGGCACGCCGCGTGCGATCGTCTGGCTCGCATGGTCGATGGTTCCTCTCGAGGGACGTGCGTCATCGGTGGGGCTCCCCGGGAAGTCCCCGGCGGCCCTCGCCATGCGAGGCCGTCGCGGCTTCGAAAGGCGGCCCGTTCGGGGAGTCGCCCGGCATGTCCGCCGCCGGGTGATCGAAGTAGCGGCTCTCCGGGTCGTCCGGGTCGACGGAAGCCGACCGCCTGCTCGACCGGGCCTGGACGAGGGCGAAGAGGGACGGGAGCACGAACAGGGTCGCCAGGGTCCCGGCGACGAGCCCGCCGATGACGGCCCGGCCGAGCGGAGCGGTCTGCTCGCCCCCCTCGCCGAGGCCGAGGGCCAGGGGGACCATCCCCGCCGTCATTGCACAGCTCGTCATGAGGATGGGCCTGAGCCGCCCCCTGGCGCCGTCCAGCGCGGCCTCCGCCGCCCCGGCGTCGGACTCGCGACGCCGCCGCTCGGCGAAGGTCACGAGCAGGATGGCGTTCGCGACGGCGACCCCGACGGCCATGATCGCCCCCATGAACGACTGGAGGTTGATGGTCGTCCCCGTAACCCAGAGGGCGACGACCACGCCGCACACGACCGCGGGGGCGGTGGAGGCGGCGACGAGGGCCAGCCTCAGGGATTGGAAGTTCGCCGTGAGCAGGAGCAGGATGACGAGGATCGACATGGCGAGGCCGACGGAGAGCCCGGCGAGGATCTCGCGCATGGGGACGATCTGCCCGCGGACGTCGACGACGACCCCCTTCGGCGGGTCCCCCGCCCGCTTGATGGCTTCGGCGACCCGGGTCGCGGCCCGCCCCAGGTCCTCGCCGGCGATGTTCGCCGTCAGGCTGATGGAGCGCTTCATGTTGTAGCGGTCGAACTCGCCCGGCATCGACCCGCGTCGCACCTCGGCGACGTCTCGCATCAGCACCGACGGCCCGCCGGCGCGCTGGACGGGGATCGTCTCGACCTGCCTCATCGAATCCATGACGACCGGGGGGATCTCGACCTGGACCTGATAGCCGATGCCGGTCTTGGGGTCGGGCCAGTAATTGGGCACGACGAAACGGCTCGACGACGTGGCGGTCACGAGCGAGCGGGAGATCTCCTCGACGGTGACGCCGCTCAGGCCGGCCCGCTCGCGGTCGATGTCGACGCTCACGGTCGGGTAGTCGAGCGCCTGGGCGTATTGCAGGTCCCGCAGCGAGGAGACCTTCGCGAGCTCGTCCTTGACCTTCGCCGCGTGGGCCCGGACGTCCGCGTACGCCGGGCCGCTGACGGCGACCTCGACGGGGGTCGGCGAACCGAAGCTCATGACGTCGCTGACGATGTCGGCCGGCTCGAAGGAGAAACGCACATCCGGCATCTCGCGGCCGAGCTTGTCGCGGAGCCGCCGCTTGAGGGCCTCGACGTCCACGCCGGCGTCGTGGCGGAGCGCGACGCGGAGGACCACCTCCTCCGGCCCCGCGGTCCATTGATAGATCGCGTTGATGGGATAGCTCGACGGGATCAGGCCGACGTAGCCGACGGAGATCTCGACCGCCCCCTCGCCCGCGTCCTCGTCCACGGCCGCGAGCGCCGCCCTGGCGATCTGTTCGGTCTTCTCGATCCGCGTGCCGGCCGCCGCCTTGATGCGGATCTGGAATCGCCCGGCGTCGACTCGCGGGAAGATCTCCATGCCGAGACGTCGGCCCACCCCGTAGGTGATGAGCAAGGCCGAGGCGAGATAAGCGGGGACGACCAGCCAGCGGAGTCGGACGACCCATCCCAGGAATCGCCCATAAGCGTCCCGCGTCGCGTCGAACGTCGTCCGCCTTCCGGGGCGGCCTTCGGGCCGGCGTCGATTCTTGAGCAGCCAGACCGAGAGGACGGGGACGAAGGTGCTCGACAGGAGGTAGGAGGAGACCATGGCGAAGCCGACGGCGAGCGAGAGGGGCGCGAAGAGGGCCTGGGCCGCCCCCTGCATGAAGAACGACGGGATGAAGACGGCGAGGATGCAGAGCATCGCGAGCAGCCGCGGCACGGCGGTGTCCAAATTGCCCTGGCGGACGGCGCGCGGGACGTCGTCCGCGTGCTCGTGTTCCAGTTTCGCGTGGATGTTCTCCATCTCGACCGTCGCCTCGTCGACCAGGATGCCGATGGCGAGGGCGAGGCCGCCCAGCGTCATCAGGTTGATGGTCTGGCCGGTGAGCCAGAGCGCGACGACCGCCCCGCAGAGGGCGACTGGGATGTTGAGCACGACGACGACGACGCTCCGCCAGTCGCGGAGGAAGACGAGCACCATGAGCCCCGTGAGCAACGCCCCGAGCGCCCCTTCGGTGGCGAGGCTCTTCATCGCGTTCGTCACGGTCGGCGACTGGTCGAACTCGAACCCGACCTTGATGTCGTCGGGGAGGACCGCCTGCATCGACGGCAGGGCCTCCTTCACGCTCCTCACCACCGAGAGCGTCGAGGCGTCGGCGCGCTTCGTCACGAGGATGTAGACCGCCCGGCGTCCGTTCACGAGGGCGTAGCCGGTCGTCGTGTCGGAGGAATCCTTGACGGTCGCCACGTCGCGGAGGTAGACGGTGGGGGTCGCGCCCGGGCGGATGGGGATCGCCTTGAGGTCGTCCGCCTGCTTGACGAGCGAGTTCACCGGCACGATGGGCATCTCGTCGCCGATGCGGACGTTGCCCGACGGGCTGATGACGTTGCCCGAGACAAGGGCCTTCGTCACCTCGTCCGGGGACATCTTGTAGGAACGCAGCCGGTCCGGGTCGAGGCTGACGACGACGGTCCGCTGGCTCCCGCCGAACGGCGGCGGGGCCGAGACCCCGGGGAGGCTGGCGAACATCGGGCGGACCTTGAAGAGGGCCTGGTCCTGGATCTCGCCGATGCTCTTCGTCTCGCTGGAGAGGACGAGGTAGCCGACGGGCACGCTCCCGGCGTCGAACCGGGTGATGAACGGCGAGACGGTCCCCGGCGGCATGAAGGCCCGCGAGCGGGTGACGTAGCCGATGGTCTCGGCCATCGCCTGGGCCATGTTCGTGCCCGGGTGGAAGAAAAGCTTCATCAGGGCCATGCCCTGGATGTTCTTCGATTCGACGTGGTGGATGCCGCCGATATACAGGAAGTGATATTCGTAATAGTTGGTGAGCAGCCCTTCCATCTGGGCGGGGTCCATGCCGCCGTAGGGCTGGCAGACGTAGACGACCGGCAGGTTGAGGTTCGGGAAGACGTCGACGGGCATCCGGAGGAGTGCGAGCGCGCTGCCGAGGGCGACGGCGACGACGGCCACGATGACGGTGAGCGGCCGCCTCATGGCGAAGACGATGGGGTTCATGAACGGGTCTCCTCCGGTCAGGCCGTCGCGGCGGGCGGGGTCTGGGCCGCCGACCGGCCCTGGAGTCGAAACGGATCGAGGAGGATCGGCGGGCCGCCTCTCAGGCGGGATCGTCCGACCGGTCGGGCTCCAGGCCGGGCCTCGGCGGCCCGTCCTCGAGGACTTCCTCGACCAGTTCCCGGAGCTTGGCCTTGGTCGCCTCCAGGGCCGCAGCCCCTGCCGTGGTCGCCCGGTAGTATTTCCGCGACTTCCCCGCGACGACCTCCGCGTGCGACGTCAGGTAGCCGACCTCTTCGAGCTTCTGGAGCATGGGGTAGAGGGTGCCTGGGCCGACGTCGTATCCGTGCCGGGCGAGCTCCTCCATCATCTCCACGCCGAAGATGGGCTCCTTCACGGCGTGGTAGAGGACGTGCATCCGCACGAACCCTCCCAGGAACATCTTCGTCAGCAGATCGCCCACGTTTCGCCTTTCCGATATCGACTTTCGATATTAGAGAGTTTAACGGGCGTAGCGGCAAGTGGCCCGGGGCGCCTGCTATCGCAACTCCGTTGGGGACGGTGGATGCCACGCGGGTGGCATTCGCCTCGTGCCGCAATCCGAGAAGCCGCAGGCGCGAGGTTTCGCGTCACACCGCGAACAAGATAAGGCCGGGCCAAGGCGAGTCATGGCGCCGGAAGTCCGCGACTACGCGAATTCGCTCCCACCTCGGAGCGTGTCGTTCGCCATTGGGTTCTTCACCCGGATGCTCTTCTCGTGCCTGGTCGACGCCGACTTCCTGGCGACCGAATGGTTCATGGACCCCATCGCGCGTCGCGGCGCCCCGACGCCGGAGCGTCGCTTCGCCGGGCCCGGAAGGTTCCCGAGGCAGCCTCCTTGAGGATCTCGCCGCCATCCTCACATGGCGGCCGGACTCGTTTTGAGGGGGGAGGTCATCCATGGTCGACGAGGATTTTCGGCGCGGACGGGAACTCGATACGGGCCCCTCGCCCGCTCAAGCGAGTACGCCGGTCACCGGCTCGCCGAGGCAGAGACGGTGCGGGCGGTCGAGCTTGTCGCGGATTTCGAGCGAAGGGTCGATGCCGAGCAGGTGATAGATCGTGGCCGCGACGTCGGCCGGCGTCACCGGGTCGCGTGCGGGGTAGGCCGCCCAGCGGTCAGACGCACCCCAGACGGTGCCGCCGCGGATGCCCGCGCCGGCGAGCACGGTGCTGAAGCAGTGCGGCCAGTGGTCCCGACCATCGCGACCGGCCCCCGCACCACCGACGACCGACTGCCCCACACGCGGGGTCCGGCCGAATTCGCCCGTCCAGACGACCAGGGTTTCGTCGAGCAGCCCACGCGATCCGAGGTCGTCGAGCAGGGCGGAGAAGGCCTGGTCGGCGGGAGGCATCAGCCGGGTCTTGAGGTCGATGAAGTTGCGGTTGTGGGTGTCCCAGTAGACGCTCACGTTCGTGGTTCCGTCGTTCTGCCAGAAGACCGTCGTGATCGGCACGCCGGCTTCCACCAGGCGTCGCGCCTGCAAGACGGCCTGGCCGTGGGCGTGCCGGCCGTACCGATCGCGGAGCTTCGGGTCTTCCTGATCCAGGTCGAACGCGGCCAGGGCACGAGGATCGGTCAGCAGGTCGTGGGCGCGGACGTAATGCGCCTGCATGGCCTGAACCTGGGCGTTCAGCTCAAGTCTGCGGGCCTGATCCTCGACCGTCTGGAGAAGCTTGCGGCGGTCGGCGAACCGACCGGGCGCGATGCTCGCGGGCAGCCGGAAGTCGGCGGCGGCCGCCTGCCGGTTCAGATCGGCGTCGATCGTGAAAGGGTCGAGAGCCGGCCCGAGCCAGCCCGCGCCCTGGCCGTGGCTGGATTCGACGAACCGAGGGGCTCCGTCCAGGCTCACCGGCATCATCTGGATGGAGGTGGGAAGCGACGTGCGATCCTGGTGCCTGCCGAGGTGGGCGAGCATCGACCCGTAGTGCGGCCAATCTTCACCGAACGGGCCGCCGCCCACGCGAGGGATCGGCCGGCCGGTGAGCAGCTCGTGGGTGGCGGTGGTGTGGTTCACGTCGCCATGGTGCATCGACCGGATCACCGCGAGCCTGTGGGCGCGCTGGGACAGCATGGGGAAATGCTCGGAGATCTCCAGGCCGGGCACCGTGGTGGCGATCGGCTTGAACTCGCCCCTCACGCCCTCGGGCGCCTCGGGCTTGAGGTCCCAGGTCTCTTGCTGGGCTGGTCCGCCCCACATGAACAGCAGGATGCACGACTTCGCCCGGCCGAAAGTCGAAGCGGACGCGCCCCCGATCACGTCGCCCTGCGCCGCGGTCATCTCGCGCGCCTGGAGCAGGGTGGGCAGGCCCAGATTCAGGAGCCCGAGCCCACCCGCGCGAAGAAACTCGCGACGCGAGCCGGACCGGAATGACGAACATCCTTCCACAAATCGAGCCATGATACTCGCCTCGCGTTCGGGGGAGTCTTCGGCGGTCATGCGTCGCTACGGAGTTCGTGGGCCACCGAGTTGACGATTCAACCGAAGTTTAACCGATCCGGCGTTCGTCGGGGATCGACTGCCCTGCCAACCACCGCCATCGGGCGCGCCCTGCCCGATCGGTCCAGGCCCGGGTCGATCTTCGCCGACCTGGACGTGGGGAATCCCGACGGAGGTGGGTCGTGGAGCGGGTCGCCGACCGGAGCGTCCAGTCGGACGGGATCGCCGGTACGGAAGCCGGCGCCCGGAACCGCCCCACCGTTAGAAGCGGACGATTGCGAAGCCTCGAGCGACGTCCCGGGCTAGGTTCTGTCTGACGGCTCGCAAGGCGTTACGATAGCGGCTTCCCCGAGGAGGCCGCGATGACGCGACGCTACGAGCTGAAGGACGAGGAGTTCGCCCTGATCGCCGACCTGCTCCCTCCGGTCGGGAGGCCGGGCGGGCGGTGGAACGACCACCGCACGACGCTCGACGGCGTCCTCTGGATCCTCCATACGGGCGCCCAGTGGCGGGAGCTGCCGGAGCGATACGGAAAGTGGAAGAGCGTCTACGACCGATTCAACCGCTGGGCCCGCGACGGCACGATCGACCGCATCCTGGAGCGGCTGCATCTCGAGCTGGACGCCTCGGGGCGGATCGACTTCGACCTCTGGTGCATCGACGGGACGTCCATCCGGGCCGGCCGCGCGGCCGCCGGGGCCGGGGGGGAAAAGGGGGACGGCCGAGCCGGCCGACCACGCCCTCGGCCGCTCGCGCGGCGGCTTCGGGACGAAGCTGCACCTGGTCGTCGACTCCGGCGGCGTCCCGCTGTCGGCCGTCGTCACCGCGGGCCAGGCCCACGAGTCGAGGTCCCTGGAGCCGGCGCTCGAGGCGGTGCGGATCAAGCGGCCCGGCCGGGGCCGGCCGCGACGCCGGCCCCGCCGCCTGGCCGGCGACAAGGGGTATAGCTACAGACGCATCCGCCGCTACCTGCGACGGCGAGGGATCAAGGCGGTGATCCCGACCCGCAAGGACCAGCGGCGAAGCCCGACGTTCGACGCCGAGGCCTACCGCCGCCGCAACATCGTCGAGAGGTGCATCCTCTGGATGAAGGAGAACCGGCGGCTGGCGACGCGGTTCGAGAAGCTGGCGGTCAACTTCCTGGCCATGGTCAAGCTGGCCATGATCCGCCGTTGCTTTCGGCTCATCGAGCCGTCAGACAGAACCTAGTCAGTCGCGAAGAGCGCGGGAGCCCGCCGGAGGACTTTCAATTTTTGCTCTACGTGTCCGTTTGAGGTTCGATCGAGAATCGGCGATACGAGAGGAATCATCCCGGGGAGGCCGAGCGGTGTCGCGAGAGTTGCTGACGGTCAAAGACCTGGCGGTTCGATGGAACGTATCAGAGCGTCAGGCCCGAGAGACGGTCCTGAGCGGCGGGATTCCGATGATCGAACTCAGGGCTACGGCCCGGAACGTGAGCTGGGCGACGACTCGGTTCGACACGGCCGACGTCGAGTCGTGGGAGGCCGGGCGGAAGCGGGTCCAGACGGCCCCCGAGTCCGCCCCAGCCCCGAAGGTCAAGCCCCTCGGGGGCCGGCCCCTCGTCCCGAACCGCCTGGACCGCTGGTAAACCTACGCCCGTCCGACCCGAGGGCTTCCGCGGCGGCGACGACGTGGTCGTCGCGGAGATGGCCGTAGACCCTGGCGATCATCGCCGGCGACGTCCCGAGCAACTCGCCGACGGTCGGCAAGTCGACGCCCGCCATCACGAGCTGGGACGCCGCAAGATGCCGCCACAGATAACCGCGAGCCCGCCCCTCGCCGTCTCCGCCGAGTTGCCCCAGATCGAAGCCACCCGTGGCCGCGGCCCGACGAAGCCGGGCCGTCGCCTGGGCCAGCAGCGAGGGATCCCAACGCTTCCCCGTCGCCGAGCGGAAGATCAGGTCGTCGGGGTCGGGTCGAAGCCGGTCGTGGAGGCGACGCCGGGGCCGGAGGACTCCCGGCAGCAGGACGATGCGGCGGGGCTTGCCGCTCTTGCGGGAGTTCTTCCACGACGGGGATCGCGCCGAATTTGCCGCCCGCGTCGACGAATCCCGAAGCCTGGGTCAGGACGGTCATCGCAAGGCGGACCGTCGCACGGTCCATGTCCCCTCGGACGACCCGCGTCCCGCAGGCGTCGAGGTAGAGATTGAAGAGGTCGGCGACCCGAACGTAGGGCCGGGGCGCCGCGACCTCGGCGGTGCGGGCCGAGTACCACGCCTAGGCGGCCGCCCTGTCGCGCTCGCCGACCTCCGCCGGGGCGGTGCGACGCCTGCCGGCGATCGTCGCCGCCCACCTCGAACGCTCGCGCCACCACCACGGTCCGCCAGGTCTCGCCTCCTACTCTCGCGGGGGGTTTAGTACCGCTGAATAGTGTCGATCCTCTCCTTCTCCTGGAGAAACAGCAATTCTCAGTAGCTGGCGCTCATGCTGAAGTTGAAGTAGCGGAGGGCGTCGCCCTCGGCGGACATGACGGGGATGGCGATGTCGAAGCCGAGGGGGACGGGGCCGAGGGCCGGGACCATGAGGCGGAGGCCGGTGCCGACGGAGACCCGCAGCTTGTTGAAGCTGTAGTCGTTCTCGACGGTGCCGAAGTCGGTGAAGACGACCTGGTGGACGGTGTCGGCGGCGGTCCAGGGGAACTGGTATTCCAGCGAGCCCAGGGCCATCATCACGCCGCCGGTCGGGACGCCCATCGCCTTGGGGCTGACGGTGCGGTACTGGAAGCCGCGAAGGCTGCCGAAGTTACCGGCGAAGAACCGCTCATAGACCGGCAGAGACTGGGTCGCGATGCCGAAGTGGCCTCGGAGGGTGACGAACCGCTTGCCGGTGCCGTCGGGGCGGCTGCCGGTGGTGTAGTGGACGCGGCCCTCGGCGTCGAACTTGGACCAGGTGTAGGTTCCCCAGCCCTGTTCGAAGGAGAGTTCGGCGTACTGGCCCTTGGTCGCCATGAACGGGCTGTTGCGGTTGTCGAACCGGAGGCTGGGGCGAAGCGAGGCCAGGAACGAATGGCCGCTGGCCGCGAGGTACTGGGCCGGGGCGGGGCTCCGATAGCCGTAGAAGTTCACGTCCTCGACGCGGGCCGCGACGTCGGCGTAGGTGCTGGTGCCGAACTGGCGTCCCAGCGAGAATCGGCCGCCGCCGCGCGACTCGGACCAGTCGGGATAGAGACGGTTGAAGTAGTAGCCGGCGGCGGCGCCGCCGATGGGGAGCCCGAGGAGGTAGGGATCGCGGAGGCTGGCCTGGAAGCGGTTGATCAGCGTGCCCGGCTGGAGGTCCAGGCGGAACTCCTGGCCGCCGCCCCGGAAGGCCATGCCGTTGAAGATGTCGTTGAACGAGCGCGGGACGTTGAAGAGGTCGAAGTTCTTCTCGTAGACCGTGACGTTGCCGAAGAGGCCCTGGAAGCTGCTGGCGGCCACGCCGACCATCAGGCGGCCGGTGGGGGCTTCCTCAAGCGTGGTCACGATGTCGGCGTAGGACCGATTCGGGAACGGGTCGTTGCGGTCGGGGCCGACGTCGGTCATGTTCAGGCCGGGGATGCTCGGGAACGATCCCGGCGGCTCGCCCGAGCCCACCGGCGGCTGGCTCCGCCCCGGCGCGGCGGGGGGGGCCGCCCCCAGGAACCCAGGCGCGGGCTCGGCGGCCGGGGCGGGGACGCGGATCGGCGGGACGGTGTCGGCGGGGGGGCTGAAGTAGCCCCCGGAGCCGGACCCGAACGGCTGGAGCATCGACGGCCCGGAGTCGGCCCCGCCGACCGCCGAATCGACGGGCGCGGGGACGACCGAGTAGTCCTCGCCCTGCATGCGGACCCGGGGCGCGGCGGCCGGGGCCGCGTTCGCGGAGGGGGAAGTCGTCGCGGAGAGGGGCGTCGTCGCGACCGCCACGGGCGCGGGGGCGCCGGCCCTGGCGATCTCCCTGGGAGCGGCGGCGCCGGCGGGCTCGTCGGCCGCTTGCATCCGGGTGCTGCCGATCTCGCTGATGAGGGGCATCATGAGGTCGCGGTAGGGCTTGTCGAAGGGCCGCTCGTTGACGATCTTGACCTCGATCTGCTTGCCCATCTCCGGGTTCTCGTTGAAGTACCCGAGGTTGCGGAGCCGCTGCTGGGCCAGGGCCAGGCGGTTCTGGTCGAGGACCTCGCCGGGGAGGAGCCCGGCCTGCCAGAACTCGCGGCGGATGACCTCGTCGCGGGTGCGGGAGTTGCCCCGGACGACGATCTCGCCGAGGGTGAACGGCATGCTCTCCTCGATCTTGTAGACGAGGTCCACCACGCCGGGCTCGTTGCTGAACCGGGGCTCGGCGACGATCTGGGTCTTGATGCAGCCCAGCTCATAATAGCGCTTGAGCATGGCTTCGCGGTCGGCGTCGCGGACGACGTCGAGGAAGGGCTTGCCGGAGTGGAGCTGGAGCCCGTCGCGGAGCTGCTCCTCCTTGATCCGCGAGTTCCCCTCGAAGACGAGGTCGCGGACGTGGTAGCGGACCCCTTCGGAGACCACGAACGTGAGGTGGACGTCCCCCAGGCCCTCGCCGGGCCGGGTGACGGGGGCGACCCGGACCTCGAAGAAGCCCTGGGACTGGTAGTATTCGATCAGCTTGCGGGCGTCCTCGTCGAGCATGTCGCGGTGGTACTTGCCGCCGAAGCCGGCGAGGATCGGCTTGCGGCTGGAGATCTTGTTCCAGAGCTGGGCGTCGGTGGCGAAGACGTTCCCCTTGAAGTCGATCGACGCCAGCTGATATTTGGGGCCTTCGAAGATCTGGATGACCACCTTGGTGGTGTCGGCTTCCCCTCCTTCGAGGAGCGAGACCTGGGCCAGCTCGTAGCCCTTCTCGACGTACAGCCGCTCGATCTGCTGGACGGCCAGTCGCGTGCGGGTGGGGTCGGCGCGGTTGCCGACCTTCAGGCCGGTGTTCTCCTCGATCTCCTTCAGGGGGATCTTCCGGCGCCCCCGGAACTCGACCGATCGGAGGATGGGCATCTCCTTGACGCGGAAGATCAGCACGATCTCGCCGCTGCCGGGGGGCTTCTCCTCGTAGAACGGCTGGACGTCGGTGAACCACTTGGTGCCGATCAGGGTCCGCAGGTCGGCGTCCACCTTCTGCTGGTCGAAGGGGGCGTTGGTCTTGCTCAGGAGCTTGCCGCGGATCTTCTCCGCGGTGATCCCCGAGTTCCCCTCGACGCGGATCTCGACGACCGTCCCCTTGGGGACCGCCTGCGCCGAGGCCGTGGAGGCCGCGGCCGCCAGGCCCAGCAGGGCGGCGACGAAGGCCAGGACGCGGGCCGCCCTGGGGCGTCGGCGCGGCGGCCTCTTATTGATGACGTCGGCTTCGATGAGATTTCGCTCCACCGGACCCGTCCCTGGCGCCGGAAGGCGTCTGGTTGCTTGAGGCGTCATGAGCGATCGTCCCCCCGACCCGGGCCGACCGTGGCGAGCCTCGGCATGGGCCGTGGCCGCGGAGAGGTCGGATCGTCGCCCAGGCTCGGTCGATCATCCCAGTCGAAGTCGAGGAGGCGACGATCGCCCCCTCATCCCATCCGGATCACGAATATGAGTCGCGACGCGTCCCCGCTCTCCGGGGTCGTGCGGGGCGAGGTCCGCGTCCGTCCTGGTCGCGACCGCCCCCATGATTGCGCCGCCTGCTGACGAAGACGTGACAGGCGGGGGCTTTTTACTCAAGTTCCCGGACCGACGCAAGGCCGGAAGCGGCGAATGCCGCCCCCCGCCACGGCTCAGGACATCGCGTGTCTCGGCTTGGGGTCCTTGAAGTGGAGCCGGAGCGACGGATTGAGCCCGTAGGCCAGGGCCAGCAGCTTGATCGGGTGGAGCGTCCGCTTGGAGAGGCCCTGTTCCATCTGGATCCGGCACGCGCCGCACTCGGTCGAGCCGATCTCGATGTCGTCGTCCATCAACCGCTTGTGCAGGCCCCTCCCGGCGCGGAGGCTGGCGCGGAACTGGTCGCGGCGGAGGCCGAACGTCCCCCCCATGCCCGAGCACCCCCGGTTGATGAACTCGACGTCCAGCTCGGGGACCTTCCGGAGCAGGTCGAAGCCGGGGAGCCCCACTTCCAGCGCCCGCAGGTGGCAGGGTTGATGGTAGCCGACCCGCGCCCGGACCGGCTCTCCCGGCGCGGGGAGCTGGCCCCTCGCGTCCAGGCCTTGGAGATACTGGCCCAGGTCCATCGTGCTCTGGGCCACCAGCGCCGCGTCGAGGTCGTCGGTCAGCTTGACGTACTCTTGCCGCAGCATCAGCGCGGCGGTCGGCTCGGAGCAGACCACGGTGTAGCCGTCTCGCACCGCGTCGCCGAGCACGCGGAGGTTCCGCAGGGCCAGTTCCCGCGCGTGATCCACGTCGCCGACGACCAGCGGCGCCATCCCCGAGCTGCGCTGCGAGGGGGGGACGTAGACGTTCACCTCGGCCTGCTGGAGCACCCCGACGACCGATTCGGCCAGCTCGTGGTCGTAGTAGTTGGCGTACACGTCCACGAAGTAGACCACCCGCGGGCCGGGCTTCGACGGCCTCGGCCGGTGGAGACCCAGCTTGGCCGCCCGACGCGTGAACGGCGTCCGCCGCACCGGCGGCAAGACTCGTCGCCGCGAGACCCCCAGCGCCCGCTCCAGGAGCCATCGCGCGCCGCGGCGGGACATCAGGAAGTTGGAGACGATTGGGAACCGGCTGGCCAGCCTCGCCCACATCTCCAGGCGTGAGAAGATCCACTCCTGGGGCGCCAGCCCGTGATCCTCCACGAACGCCGCCTTGGCCTCCATCACCAGGCTCGACACGTCGACGCCCGCCGGACACTCGGTCTGGCAGAGCTTGCAGTGGATGCAGTAGCCGGCCTTGGAGAGAAACTCGGCCGAGCCCCACGAGCGCGGGTCGACCATCCCGGCCGACGCCTGCCGCACCAGATTCGCCAGCGCCCGGGGCGACGCCGCCTCCTCGCCGAAGGCCCGGAAGCTCGGGCACATCCGCAAGGCCGGGTCCGTCCCCCGACAGCTCCCGCAGCCGTTGCACGACGAGGCGACCGTCGTGGGGTCGTCCCCCGGCCACCGCAGGACCGGCAGGATCAAGGGGGACGCCGGCCCGCCGACCGCCGCGACCGCCTGGACGGCCTCCGGCGCGGCGACGAGGCCCGAAGCGGGGCCGGGGCCGACGTCGGGCGTCGGGCCGGGGATCTCCGGGAACGCCTTGAGACGTCGGGCCCCCTGGCGGGCGTCCTCGACGACCTTGCCGGGGTTGAGCAGCCGGCCCGGGTCGAACGCGTCCTTGACGTCGCGGAAGGCGCGCGCCTGTTCGCCGAGCTGCCGGGGGAGGAACGGCGTCCGCAGGAGCCCGCAGCCCTGCGACCCCGCGATCGTGCCGCCGGCCTCCAGGACCACGTCGAAGAACTCCGACGCCAGGTCCTCCAGGCGGTCGAGACCGGCCGGATCGCCCGGGTCCAGGAACGGCCGCATCCGAATCCGACCCTCGGCGGCGAAGACGTCGAGCGTCCAGGTCAGGTCGCGACGGCGGAGCACGTCTTGAAGGCTGCGGATCGCCGGCGCGAGCCCCTCCACGGGGACCGTCACGTCCTCCAGGATCGGCGACGGCGCCGACCGGCCGCGCCCGCGCAGGAACAGCGGCTCGATCCACTTCCTGAGCCGCACCAGCCGCTCGCAGTCCGCCCGACGGTGGACCACGGCCGGGTCGGCCGAGAGCAGCCCGGTGCGATACGCCTTCTCGATCAAAAGCCGGGCCCGACCGGCCACCTCGCCCGGGGAGGCCCCCTCGAACTCGACCACCATCACCGACTCGACCGCCTCGCCGACGTGCTCGCGGAACAGGGGCTCGGCGTCTCGCGCCAGGCTCACCGAACGCCAGTCGTAGAGGTCGCACGCGGTCGGCGAGGTGTCGCCGCCGGTCAGGAACGGCACGCAGCCGGCCGCCTCCACCAGCCGCACGAACGGCAGGATCACCACCGCCGTCGCGGCCGGGAGCGGGACCGTCCGCAAGGTCGCCCGGACGACCATCGCCAGCGTCCCCTCGGCGCCGCAGAGCAGCCGGGCCAGGTCGACGCCCACGTCGTCGGCCGCCTCCCCCAACCGATAGCCGGCGCGATCGCGAAGCGGCGACGCGGCCGTCCCCGACTCGCCCCGCGCCTCCCACGCCCATCGCCGACGTTTGTGGACCCGGAGCAGCTTGCGCACGACCAGCGACTTGAAGTCGGCCGACTCGTCCTCGTACGCGGGCCAGGGCTCGAAGCCGAAATCGGCCGTCTCCCCCTGCGCGGAGACGACGCCCAGCCGCTCCACCCATCGGCTCGTCGGCCCGTATCGGCAGGACCGCGAGCCAGAGGCGTCCACGCCGATCGCCCCTCCCAGCGTCGCCGCCTCCGAGGTCGCGGGCGTCGGCTCCAGGCGGCGGCCCAGGGGGGCGAGCCTCGCGTTCACCGCGTCGAAGACGACGCCCGCCTCGGCCTCCACGCGATCCTCGCCGATCGCCGTGATCCGCCGCAGGTGGCGGCTGAAATCCACGATCAGGCCGTCCCCCAGCGCCCCGCCGCCGGCGTCGGTCGCAGCCCCTCGGGGGTGCAAGGTCAGGCTGTTCTCGGTGGCGTACCGCGCCAACGTCGCCACGTCCTCGGCCGATCGGGGGGCCACCACCCCCAGCGGGTCGATCTCGAACGGCCCCGCCCCCAGCGCGTACGGGGCCCGGTCCAGGGGCTCGAAGTAGAGGTCCCCGGAAACGATGCCGCGCAGGTCGTCGTAGATGCGGGCTCGGCGTTCGTCCACGTGAGCGGCTCGATCCCGTTGCGAAGGCGTGGAAGGGTCGGGCGTCGTCTCGACGAGGCCGACGCCGCCCCGTCCGGTTTGATTCAGACTGGTTCAGCCCGCGTCCCCGCCCGCCCCCGGCCCGGCCGACGCCCCCCGAGCTTTCAGGGCCTCGGCCCGGAACCGCTCCTGGCGATAGCGCTCGGCCACGGCCAGATCGAACGCGCCCAGGCCCCTGGCGGCGAGCCCCGGCCCTCGGAGCTGGCTCGAGCAGCGGTAGCAGACGGCGACGTCGGGGACCCAGCGGTACAGGACCATGTCGAGCAAGAGCGACGAGCCCAGCACCAGATAGGCCGACAGCGGCCGTTCATCATACCAGAACACCGTGCTGACGGCGAACCCCGCCAGCACGATCGCCAGGCCGAGCGCCTGGGGGAAATCCTTGCGGACGTAGAGATCGCCCGCGCCGCAGAGGGGGCAGCCGACCACGCCCCCCTCGGCGTCGAAGGCCGACGGGGCCAGGTCGCGGGCGGCGTGGCAATGCCGGCAGAGCGCGCGGCCCTTCGCCTCCACGTCCTCCGTGTGGTCGATCATCTTGCAGTGGGCACACTCGAACGTCAGTTCCATCGGACCGACCCGCCCTTTCCCAGCCCGGCTCAGAGGATCGGCGCCCCCGCGCGCGAGACCATCAGCGAGACCAACTCTCCGAACAGCACCAGGGCCGTCGCGGCGTACAGGATGCCCGTCGCCGACTGCGTGGACCGGATCGCGACGGCCCGCCACGCCAGGAAGGCGGCCGCCGAAGGCCCCGCCAGCCCCATCCCCCATCGCATCGACGGGAAGAGCCAGGCCGACGACGTCGATGACAGTCCCGCCAGCGGTTCACCCGCCATCAAAAGCCCGACGGTCGCCAGCAGCGCCCGCGCCGCGAGGGCCGTCGCCATCAGCGCGACGCCGCGGCGCAGCGGCCCGATCGAGGCCGTGGGGGCCGTCAGGTACTGGTGTCCCATCAGCATCGCGGCCGTCGCCCCCCCCATCGCGACCCCCGACGCCCATCGGCTGATCGAGTTGAACGACGAAGGCCCCCCCTCCTCGAACGAGAGCCCCGCCAGCCAGGCTCCCGAGAGCCCCGCCAGGGCCGCCAGCGCCGTCGTCCCGACGCTCGACCGTCCGAGGCCCCAGGACGCCGAGCCGACGTAGGCGACCGCGGCGGTCGCGATCATCAGCCCGAATCCCCAGCCCGCCGGAAATCCGTCGCGCCCCCGACTCGCGAGGATCGCGAGCACGACGCCCCCCAGCATAACAAGGCACAACGTCCGGAAGTAAGAGGCCGGCGTCGACCGCCGGGGGGCGGCCGTCGCGGCGACCGCCAGGCCGAAGGCCAGTCGCATCGCAAAATCGGCCAGCATGATCCTCGATCCGATCCTTCAGGGGCGGGGGGGGCGGGGCGGGGCTCGCCTCGCGACTCAGCGCCGGGAGCCGAAGATGAGGGACATGACCTCGGCCCGCGTGGCGGAGTCGTCCTTGAACCCGCCGCGTACGGCGCTGGTGACGAACGAGCTGTCCGGCTTCTGGACGCCTCGGATGGTCATGCAGCTATGGCTGGCTTCGATGACCACGGCCACGCCCCGCGCGTCCAGTTCCCGCATCAGCAGGTCGGCGACCTCCTCGGTCAGCCGCTCCTGGAGCTGGGGACGCTTGGCGAGGACGTCGATGACGCGAGGGATCTTGGAAAGGCCCACGACCTTGCCGTTGGGGATGTACGCCACGTGCGCCTGGCCGATCACCGGCAGCAGGTGATGCTCGCAGAAGCTGACGAACCGGATGTCCCGGATCAGGACCATCTCGTCGCACTTGTGGGTGAACGCCTTGCGAAGGTGGATGCGGGGGTCCTGGTGGAGCCCCTGGAAGACCTCGGCATACATCCTCGCCACGCGGTCGGGCGTCTCCAGCAGGCCCTCGCGGTTGGGGTCCTCGCCCACGGCCAGGAGGATCTCGCGGACGGCCCGGCGGATGCGGTCCAGATCGAAGGGGTGGTGCGGGGTCGACTCGGACATGAAATCGGGGCTTTCTCGGGGTGGGAAATCAGGCGGTTGGCCGAACGCAAGTCGAAACCAAACAAGCACTTCCGCACGAACATTGGATCTATTGTAGGTTTCCCGGCCGGGGAAATCAAGCCGAGGGAGGCCCGCTCAGTTGTCGCTGAAGGGGGGCGGGAACGGGCGCTTCTCGGGGGGAACCAGGACGAGCTCGCCGATCCAACGGTAGAGCATGCGGACCCGGACGTCGACCGAAGGCTCGGCGAGCAGACGCTGTTTGGACTCGGCGGAGAAGGGGAGGGCGTGGGCCATGACGTCGGTCAGGCCCCCGAGCGATTCGGCGTTGGCCAGAAGCTTGAAAAACTCGGGGTCGAAGTCTCCCGCCGCGCCCAGCACGTCGCGGAAGCGATCCACGAGGTACGCCCGGCCTTCCGCCTCGGCCCGCGACGACGGCTCGTCCTCGATCAGCACGACCTCGGCCGTACGGTACAGAAGCTCGGGGTCGGGAGTCTCGCGGATCAGGCGGGCCCGCTTCAGGCCCAGGAGCAGGATGTTGAACCGGCCGTCGGCCAGCCGCTCGTGGTGGACGATCCGCCCCAGGCAGCCGACCTGCGCCACGGGAGGGGGCTCCTTCCACGCCGTCGCCGGATCGGCCGCGACCTGCACCATCGCGATCAGCCGATCGCCGTCCAGCGCATCCTCGACCATCCGCCGATACCGCGGCTCGAAGATGTGCAGCGGGGCGACGACGTGCGGGAACATCACCACCCCGGGGAGCGGGAACAGCCGCGCCCGCCCCGAGAAATCCTTCAAATCCAGCTCGTCGCCCATGCTTCCTCCGCCGTCCATCGTAGGACGCCCCATCTTGACAGCTTTCCCGCCCCGACGCCACAGTCGACGCCGCGAGGCGCAAGGACGATCGGCCCGGGAGGCGGCATGGCGAAGAAGAAGAATCCGGCGGCGATCGACCCGAAGGCCCAGGCCCGGCTCGTCCTGCCGGTACTCAAGAAAGCGTATCCCGAGGCCCTCTGCGCGCTCGTCCACGACGGCCCGTTCCAGCTCCTCGTCGCCACGATCCTCTCGGCCCAGTGCACCGACGCCCGCGTCAACATGGTCACGCCCGAGCTGTTCCAACGCTTCCCCGACGCCCGATCGCTGGCCGCGGCCGACCGCGACGAGGTCGAGGAGGTGGTCCGCTCCACGGGCTTCTTCCGGGCCAAGGCCAGGAATCTGCAGGAGATGGCCGCCAGGCTCCAGCAGGACCACGGCGGCGAGGTCCCCCCCGACCTCGACGCCCTCACGGCGCTCCCCGGCGTCGGCCGCAAGACGGCCAACGTGGTCCTGGGTACGGCCTTCGGCCTGGCGACCGGCGTGGTCGTCGACACCCACGTCAAACGCCTGTCCACCCGCCTGGGCCTCACCTCCCGAGCGACCCCGGAACAGATCGAGCGCGACCTGGTCGCGATCCTCCCGCGCGACGAATGGGTCGGATTCAGCCATCGGCTGATCTTCCTCGGCCGGGAAACCTGCCTGGCGCGCAAGCCGCGATGCAGCCGTTGCCCGATGGCCGATTTCTGCCCCAGGATCGGCGTCACCTCGTCAGCGTAGCGGGATTCCCCTGTCTTCCGCCCCCGCTCGCGGATATCCTGGGCTTCATTCGGACGTTGCGATCGAACAGGGACGAACGACCGGGCGCCGACCCGAGACGCGACCGAAGGGCTTACGCGACCATGCACATCCTCGACATCTTCGACGCCAACCCCACGACCTTCAGCTTCGAGTTCTTCCCGCCGAAGACCGACAAGGCGTCGGCCGACCTGTTCGAGAACATCGCCCGGCTCCAGGAGTTGCAGCCGTCGTTCGTGTCGGTGACCTACGGGGCCGGCGGCTCCACCCGTGAGCGCACCCACGACCTGATCGTCCGCATCCAGCAGCAGACCAACATCACGGCCGTCTCCCACCTGACCTGCGTCTGCCACTCGGAACCGGAACTGGCCGCGATCCTCGACCGCTACGCCGAATCCGGCATCGAGAACATCCTGGCCCTCCGCGGCGACCCCCCCCGGAACCTCGAAGCCTACGACCCCGCCGCCGACGCCTTCCAGTACGCCGACCAGCTCGTCCGATTCGTCCGCTCCCGCACGACCGGCGACGCGCGCGGATTCGGCGTCGGCGTGGCCGGCTTCCCCGAGGGCCATCCGGGGACCCCCAACCGCCGCGAGGAGATGGACAACCTCAAGCGCAAGGTCGACGCCGGGGCCGACTACATCTGCACCCAGCTCTTCTTCGGCAACGACGACTTCTACGACTTCCGCGAGCGCTGCGACCTGGCCGGGATCCGCGTGCCGATCCTCGCCGGGATCATGCCGATCACCTCGCGCGAGACCCTGATGCGGATCTTCGAGCTGGCCCTGGGCGCGCGGGTCCCGGCCAAGCTCCTCCGCGCCGTCGACCGCTGCGGCGATTCCAACGAGTCGATCGCCAAGGTCGGCGTCCACTGGGCCACCGAGCAGTGCCGCGACCTGCTGGACAATCAGGTCCGGGGGCTCCACTTCTACACCTTGAACCGCTCCGACGCCACCCGGCGGATCTACGAGAATTTGGGCGTCAAGGACTCCCTGGCCCTCGCCAGCCGCAAGCCGGCCTGAGACCCGACGATGCACCCCCGCGATCTCTCGCGACGGCTCAAGGAACAGGCGATCGCCCTGGGCTTCGACCGCGCGGGGATCGCCCCGGCCGTCCGCCCCCCGGACTACGACCGATTCCGCGACTGGCTCGACTCCGGCTTCGACGCCGGCATGACCTACCTGCGCAAGCACGCCGACGCCCGCGCCCACCCCGATTCCGTCCTGGAAGGGGTCCGCTCGGTCCTCATGGTCAGCCTGGTCTACGGCGAAGGTCCGTCCGGCCCCCCCCGGCCGACCTCCGGCAAGATCGCCCGATATGCGCGAGGGGACGACTACCACCACGTCGTCCGGGCCCGGCTGGAAGCCCTGATCGAATGGCTCCGGGCCGAGGCCCCCGGCGTCTCGGCCCGGGCGGTGGTCGACACGGCGCCCTTGCTGGAGCGCGACTTCGCCAGGCTCGCCGGCCTGGGCTGGATCGGCAAGAACACCCTGCTGATCGACCGGAAGCTCGGCAGCTTCACGTTCCTGGGGGCCTTGCTGGTCGACGTCGACCTGGAGCCGGACGCCCCGCACGAGACGTCGCACTGCGGGACCTGCACGCGATGCCTCGACGCCTGCCCGACGGACGCCTTCGACGGCCCCCACCGGCTCGACGCCCGCAAGTGCATCAGCTACTGGACCATCGAGCACGTCGGCCCGATCCCCGAGCCGGCGGGGTCGAACCTCGACGGCTGGGTCTTCGGCTGCGACGTCTGCCAGGACGTCTGCCCGTGGAACCGCAAGGCCCCCCCCGGCCTCATCCCCGAGTTGGCCCCACGGCCCGAGTGGGACGCCCCCGACCTGCTGGAATGGCTGGGCCGCTCAAAGGGGGACTGGAAGCGGGCGCTCCGGGGCTCGGCGATGCAACGGACCCGCCGCAACGGCCTGCTCCGCAACGCCGCGATGGCGATGGGCGTGGAGGGCCGACTCGACGCCGTCCCGGCGCTCGCCGGGCGCCTGGCCGATCGCGGCGAGGATTCCGCCGTCCGGGCCGCCGCCGCCTGGGCGCTCGGCCGGCTGGCCACGCCCGAGGCGCGGGCCGCGCTCGACGCCCATCGCCACGACGACGACCCGGCCGTCCGCGAGGCCGTCGCGGGGGCCGGGTGAGCCGGGAAGCGTGGCGTCGTCGCAATCCGCCCGAAGCGGAACGGCCGGGCCGAGGTCAGGAGACCTTCTTCGGGATCGTGTTGACGACGGTGGGCGGATTCGTGCTGTAGTTCACCGGGGCGATGGCGCCGGAGATGACCTGGCCGAAGGCGTCGGCGGCCGTCACCTTGAAGGTGTTCGATCCGTCGCCGAGCTGCACGTCGATCGTGTACTTGCCGTCGGCGCCGACGGTCGCGGTCCCGCCCGGCGAGTTGCCGTTGATCTCCGCGAACGTGATCGACGCGTTCGGGGAGGCCGACCCGATGAACTTCACCACCCGCTGGTTGGTGATCCGGTCGGAGACGCCCGTGTCGCTGGCCGGGTCCAGGTTGACGCTGGTCACGGGGCTGATGATCGTCTTGGCGCCCACGTTCTGCCCGGCCATGCGGACGTCGCGGATGTCGATCTTGCCGTCCCGGTTGGAGTCGGCGTCGAACGAATAGCCGTCGTCGGTCGAGATCTTGCCGAACTGGGCGGCGATCTTCTGGATGTCGTCCTTGCTGACGACGCCGTCGCCGTCCGCGTCGCCGGGCAGGTAGAAGCCCAGCAGGTACGCGCCGGTCTCCGAGGTCGAGCCCCGGACGTCGACCCTGTACGACGTGGCCGCCTGCCCCTCCCTGGGGGCCGTCAGGCTCGCCGTCACGGCCGAGCTGCGCGGGCTCAGCAGCCCCTGGGTCTTGACGATCGTCTGCGAGTAGGTCGCCCGCTGGAACGGCACGCCCCGGCCGTTGGCCGACCGGATCGAGACGATCTCCGGCTTGACCTGCGAGCCGGGGTCGGCGGCGACGTCGATCCCCAGGACGATCCGCCCCCTCGCGCCGGGGGTGAAGTGGGTCGAGTCGAACTTCACCTCGACCGTCGTCGCCTTGCCCGCCTCCGCCACGGACCCGGGGACGATGGCGAACGTGCTTCCCATCCCCGCGCTGAGCACCCGACGCTCCTCGAGCGCGTCGACGGCCAACACGGGCTTGCGACGGTTCCGCTGCAGTTCCCGAGACTCGTTCATCTGGAGGCCCTCCTGAGCCGACGGCCGACGGACGATCCAGGCGCCGGTCGGTCGTGATCGCTTCCCCAAAACGGTCGGACGTGCGTCCGGCCCCGCGCCCGCCGCATCTCGCCGCGAGGCGCACGGCTCGGCCGCGATAGGATCTTTAGATCGACCGCCCCAGGCCGGAACTTCACCCGAATCCGAAAAACCCCGACCGCCCGCAATCTTCACTCAGCCCGCAAACACAAACGCCAGCCGCCGGCCCATCCCGTCTCCAGGATGGCCGGCGGTGGTCGATTTTGCGGAGATGCAGGAGCAGCCGCGCCGGGCCTGGATTCCGTCCCGGAAGGGGGCTGGAGGCTCGGACGACGTCCTTCCCGCCTCCCGGGGGAGGTTGGCCCGAGAGGCCGGAGGAGGGGGAGGACCAGCGCGAAGGCGGCTGGCGCGACCTAAGGCCGGCTTGAAATCCGACGCCTCTGTGGGCGAGTCTCTTACTTGGCCGCGAAGTTCCGGTGCGACATCCCCAACTTGGGAGAGCCCAGGGTCGCCGGGGAGGGCGGGGGGGAAGACGTGGCGGCTTCCAGGCCGTCCGTCCCGGGGTCGAGCTTGCGAAGCCGCCAGGCGACGGCGACGAAGAGCACGAAGGCCGACCACATGAACATGCCGTAGCCCTGCGCGATCTCATGGCCCTTGCCGTGGGCGAACAGGCCGCCGAACTCGCTCGACGTGCTCGCCATCAGCAGGAACGACGCCACCAGGGCCGCGAAGATCCCTCGACGCGCCCGGAGCGGGGTCCGGGGCGAAAAGAGTTCGGCCATCAGGAAGGTGAACGGAAAGACCATCGTCACGAAGTGGTGCTTCCAGCTCCGCTCGGAGAGGAAGAGCATGGCCAGCACGACGAGGGAGATCTCCCCCAGATAGCTGAGGTTCGTGCGGTCGGGATCCTTGGCGCGGCAGAAGAAGGCCAGGGCCGCGATGAAGGCGAGGCTCACCACCTTGACCAACCCGGCGACGAAATCCGGCGGCAGCGCCGCCAGGTTCAGGTCGAACTGGACGTCGTAGCGGTTCGTCCCCGGCTCGATCTCGGTCAGCATCCGGGTCATGACGCCGACCATCGACTGATTCGCCTCTTGCGGGCTGGTGTTCCCCTCGACCAGAAACGGCGTGACGATCCGCTGGCACCACGTCGAGAGGCAGAGCGCGTTGAACCGGGGTCCGATCACGGCGCTCGGCACGATCAGGAGGAACAGGAAGAGTCCCGCGATCGTCCAGCCCACCGTCCGCCACGATCGCTTGTACACGAAGTAGGGCAGGAACAGCGCGGGGGTCACCTTGAACGAGATCGCCAGGGCGAGCGACAGCCCCGCCAGCCTGTCGAACCCCTTCCGCCAGGCCTGGAACATCGCGGCCAGGAAGAAGAGGATCAGCAGGTTGATGTTGCCGTGGTGCAGGTCCCCCAGGATCGGCCGGAGGGCCAGCAGCAGGACCGCCGTCTGGAAGAACGGCGGCAGGGGTTTGCCCCGGACTCGCACCGCGTCGAAGCAGATCAGGAGCGTGATCGACGTCAGCGCGGCCTTGATCAAGAACCAGCTCATCGCCGCGGCGACCGGCGGCAGGGTCATGAGCGGATAGAGCGTGATCGGCATGATCGGCGGGTTGGGGAAGTACATCTTGTCATAGATGTTCGTCCCCTCCCAGAATTTCAGCACCTGGGGCTGCCACCGCACGAAGGCGCTCCGCGAGTCGGCCGCCTTGGGGTAGTAGAACGCCGCCGCGATGACCACGACGGCCGCCCAGATGCCCCAGAAAACGGGCTGCGTGAGGCGTCCCATGGCGCGGCGCTTGGCTTCGGTGTCGATCTCGGGCACAGCGTACTCCCTCCCTGGAGAAAGCCGCGCGGAACGAATCAGCAGGCAACGCGTGCTTCGTCGCGGACTGTGTGGGAGCCCTTCACCGGCTCGACGACCAGGGCACCCGGATCGGCGGCGCCATCTCCAGCGTCACCTCCGAGACCCCCGCGGCGGGCCGGACCCGGATGAATGGGACCGGGTCTTCCTCCGCGTATTCCTCGTCGACCGGCACGGCCGATTGGGCCTGCAAGCTCGGGACGGAGTGATACCGCAAGACGACGCAACCGTCAAGATCGGGGACCATCTCCCGGACCACCAACCTCCCCGGACTCGCCTCGACCCGCGCCGAGCCTCGGATCGCGTCGCCGTCGAACCCCTCGATCCGGGCGAACAACAGCGTACCGTCGTCGTCCAGGATCGTCGCCAGGTCCGGGTTGTCGCGGCAGAACCGCCGCGCGTGGGGGGTCCAGCAGAGGAGGAACCGGGGCCGATAGACCTTCGCGTACCGCTCGAAGAACGCCCGGTCCCAGCCCTGACGGCCGAACAGCCGGTCGCCGCCGAACTGGGTGAAGTTCGTCTTGAGGTTCGCGCGGAGGTAGGGCCCGCCGATCAGCTCGGCCCCGGTCTTCCAGGGCAGAAGGCCGCTGAACCGCCCGCCGCCGAACGGGTCGGGCGAGCCCGGCACGTCCTCGCCCCCTTCCTCGTAGAGCACGCGCTCGCCCGGCTTCACGTTCTCCTGGAACCGCTTCAGGATCCAGAAGAACCGGGGAGGGGGCTGCGTCGAGAGGAACGTCGGCTCGGTCAGGACCCGAGAACGGATCGAGCCGACGGCCGGCGTCCCGAGGATGCGGACCCCGATCAGCACCGCCGCGAACACGGCCCAGCGATCGAGCCGGACGGCCTCCGAGCCCGCCGCCCCCGGCCTCGGCCGCAGCCGGGCGACGACCGCCGACCCCGCCGCCCCGACGCCACGGCCAGGGCCGAATAGAGGGCGAACGTGTGCCTTCCCGGCTGGAGGAAGTCGAGCGCGCGGAGGTCGGCCGCCGTGTAGGCCCAGAACCAGCCCGCCGCCGCCACCCCCGCCAGCGCCAGGCCGCGGCCCAGCCCGCGAGTCGCCAGCACCATCAGCCCCGGCAGGCCCAGTCCCACCAGGATCAGCTCCGCGGGCGCCTCGCTCGTGAAAAGCTGGACGATCCGCGACATCGAGCCTTCCGGGTGGACGAAAGCGAAGCCGCTCTCCCCCTTCGTGGCCGACAGCCACAACGCCGGCGCCCACCAGAAAGCGTTGAGGGCCAGCACGACCACCGGGACCGCCCAGACTCCCAGGTGCCGCGAGATCGGCAGCCCCTCGCCGCGCCGACGCCTCGCGAACCAGACCCCCAGGTACGCCAGGACCCCGGCGGGCGCGACCAGCATCCCGGCCGTCAGGTGCATCAGGAACGCGACCGAGCAGAGCAGGGCGGCGGCCAGCCAGCGTCCGAAGCCGCCGACGTCGACGAACCGGCCGAACATCCCGGCCGCGATCAGGCAGGTCGGCGCCGCCACGAAATACGGGAGCATCCCGAAGCCGACGTAGTTGATCGGCCAGTCCGTCCAGACGTATCCCAGGAACAGGATGACGGCCGTCGCGATCGCCCCTCGTCCCATCCCTTGCACCCACCCCGCGCATGCCACGAGCCACGGGGCGGCGGCCGCCGCCAGCAGCAGGTAGAGCTTGAACGCCCGCTCGGGCCGGCCCCCCCGAACGCCCAGACGGCCGCCTCGGGGAGCGTCGACGAGGCCGGGAAGACCACGCTCTTGGGATACCCCGCCATGAACGTCGGATCATATCCGGCCGTCGTCCCCGACTGCGCCAGGAAGGCCCGCGTCACCAGCGCGCTGTGGAAATAAAGCGGATGATCGTCCCGCCACGGCACCCAGTCGCCATCAATGCCTTCCCAACCGCCCAGCCCTCGCCAGATCGCCCAGCCATGCGCCAGCGACGCCGCGACGATCAAGACGGCGGCGAGGCGTCGCGGCCATCGCCGCACGACCACGGGAATCGGCGCGGGCGCCGGCGCTTCCGCAGCCGCTTCGACGCGAGGGAAGGGGGTCGCCCGCGGTTCCGGGACGTCCGCGAACGGGATGGGATCGTCGTCGATCATCGAGGGGCTCGCGGAAGGTCGGGAAGCCTGGCGGTCGGGCCCAGCGCCCCCGATCCACGCCGACCGGATCATAGCACCGGCGGCCGTCGGCGTGCAAAGTCGTGGCCCGACCGGGTTGCGGTTCGGGTCTCAGGGGACGTTCGCCGCGGCCTTCTTCATCTCCGCGAGAAGCTCGTCGACGGCCTTGTCGAGCGCCTCGCCGCGCACGTCGACACCCCGGATGACGCCGGCGGAGTCGAGGATGTAGACCGTGGGCCAGTGTCGGACGTCGTAAGCGGTCTGGATGCCCCCGCGAAAGCCGCCGTCCCACCACGAGGGCCAGGTCATCTCCTTGTCGCGGGTCGCCTGGCGGGCCTTCTCGCGATCGTCGGCCTCGTCGGAGTTGACGCCGAGCAGGGCGAACGGCTCCGCTTTCAGCCGCGCGACCAGCTCGCGCTCATGGGGGACCATCGCCATGCAGGGGCCGCACCAGGTCCCCCAGAAGCAGACGACGACGACCTTGCCGCGATGGTCCGAGAGCTTCAGCGGACGGCCGTCGAGGTCCTCGCCGACGATCTCGGGCGCGATCTTGCCGACCTTCAAATTGGGGAGGTTCGCGATCCTCGCCAGTTCGGCCTTCGCCTTGTCGGCCAACTTGAAGTCGCCGTCGGCCGAGTCGACGTCCGGGAACTCGGCGACGACCCGCTCGAACTCCGCATTCGCCCGATCGAGCCGCGCCTTCCTGGCGGCCTCGGTCTGCCCCTGGGCGCCGAAGGATTCATCGGCCGCGTAGCGATGGCAGATGGTCAGGGCGTAGGTCGCTTGCCCCCGAACGGCCCGCTCCGGATGGTTCCCGGCCACCTCGCCGAGGAGGCCGGTCATGTCCTCGCGGGTGGCGAGGGCGGCGCAGAGCTTCCCCATCCGGGGGTCGTTCCGGAAGTGCTCGCTCACGATCCGAACGAGATCCGGGTCGAGATAACTCCGCATCGTATCGGTCAGGACGATCAGCCCGTCAAGCGTCGCGGGATCGGCCGGATGGGCGCGGATCAGGGCGCGAAGCTCGTCCATCATCGCGAACCAATCGCGCTGAAAGGCCTCGTTCTCGTCGGTGATCTTCTGCTGGCGGGCCTTCTCGTCCAGCGAGTTGGCGGCGCGCAGCTCGACCGTGAAAGCCTCCTCGCGCGTCTCGAACCGTTGCTTGAGAGCCCCGATGCGCTCGCCCAGGGGAGGCTCCTCGGGGCGAGGCTCGTCGAGGGGCGTCCCGAGGGTCGCCAGGAGGACGGCCAGGCGGAGCAGGGGGGCGAAGGTCGACACGGCGTGGCTCCCGTACGAAGGACGAGGAGACGAAACACGGGTGGGGACGACCGAGGCGGATCGAATCGGATCGGGACGGGATCGAGTCGAGCTTTCGCGATGGCGATCGGCGGCAATGCGGCCCGCAGGATTCGAACCTGCAACCAAGGGATTCAAGGGCCCCCGCGTTTCCACGGGGCTTGGACTATCTCATCCTCGCCTTGACCCCGGAGGGGCAGGGGAGGCCGGGCGCTCTCGGCGGGGGTTATCGTTGGGGCTCACCCCGCTAGTCTCTGAACCTTCCTGGCCACCGTTAGCCCGGCCAGGCTTGGCTGCGGATCGCCGTGCCCCCTCGCGGAGGTTTAGGGTTCCCGCAATTCACCCGGTTCGCGTTCAGGGGTCGCCCCCCGACGCCACCATTCTTCGCTCGCGCTTGATTGATGAGTCCCCTGCTCTGCCGTTGAGCTAGGGCCGCATGATCCCCGACGCCGGATCGACGCCCGGGATCGACGACATCATCGCCGCTGGCGGCCGGAATGACAAGGCCGGGGCCGCGCGGCCCTTCGAAACGACGAACCGCCGCGAGGGTCGCTCGCGGCGGTCGACGGCTTGTTCGTACATTCGTTCGTTCGCGGATCGACCCGTTCGTCGTCAGACGTGGGTTTCCTGGACCTCGGCGAGGACTTCCTGCGGGGTCGCGGCGGTGGTCGGCGGGACGGCCGGGCGGACGTCGGTCTCGATCAGCGAGCCGTCGGCGTTCTTGCGGATCTTGGGGAGCTTGACGTCGCTGGCGACGCCGACGAGTCGCATGGCCTGGATCGCCATGTAGGTCGGGTCGACCTCCCACCAGTCCAGGCCGTGGCGGGCCGAGGTCTGGAAGGCGTGGTGGTTGTTGTGCCAGCCTTCGCCGTAGGTCAGCGCGGCGCACCACCAGAGGTTGGTGGACTGGTCGCGGGTGGCGTGGCTGCGGTAGCCCCAGATGTGGCTCGCCGAGTTCACCAGCCAGGTCGTGTGCAGCACGAAGATGGTGCGGACGAACCCGCCCCAGATCATCCAGCTCATCCCCAGGCCGCCGTAATACTGGCCGGCGACGTAGAGCAGGGCGAAGAGGCCCAGCGGGAAGAGGATGAAGGTGTTGTCGAGCCAGCGGTGGATCGGGTCGCGGAAGAGGTCGGGCGCCCATCGCTTGTAGTAGGCGTCGGTATGGCGGGAATTCTCATCCGTCACCATGAACCAGCCCATGTGCGCCCAGAAGAACCCCTGCAAGGGCGAATGCGTGTCCTGTTCCTCGTCGGAATGGGCGTGGTGGCGGCGATGGTCGGCCACCCAGCCGATCGCGCCTCCCTCCGAAGCCATCATGCCGATCATCGTCAGCGGGTATTCGAGCCACTTGGGGTGCAGTCGGAAGCTGCGGTGCGTGAGCAGCCGGTGATAGACCAGGCAGATGCCGATCCCGCCGGTCAGCCAGTGCAGGGCCAGGCAGAGGAACAGACCGGACCAGGAGAAGAAGGCCGGCGCCAGAGCCAAGAGCGCCAGGACGTGGAGCCCCCCCATGTACAGGATCGGGGCCCAGGCCAAGCGCTTCTGGACCGGCGGCGCGGTCGTCGTAGTGCTCATAGTCAACCTTTTTGAGTAGCTTTCCAGGAGAGTTCCGCGACGAGCTTTCGGCCGCCGTCGGCGGGGATCGGCGGGCTGTTGAGGAGCCGGCGCGGAACGAACCAAACCTGCGTCGACTCCTCAATCATCGAGAAGCCGCGCGTCGCCGGCCCAAGTCGTGATGCTGGGGTTTCGCTCGCAGGAGAACGGACACCGATTCGCTCGGCTCTCGCCCGGCTGTACCATTTTTCACGAAGTTCCGGGGGCTTGCCGAGCGAGGCCCTCGAAAACGCCCGATGCCGGGATTTGCGAGGGATGGGGGAGAGGAGAAGGGGGCGGAGACGAGGTCGTCCTTCCGCCCCCGAGGGCCGTCGTCAGAACGAGTTCACGAGCTGCTGGCTGCGGCTGGACATTGAGCGGGCCATCTTCCAGGTGTGGTAGTGCATCGCCATGTGAAACACGTAGAACATCACCAGGCCGGGGCGGCGGTGGACCTTGATGAAGTTCATGAATCGCTTGCGATACTCCTTGCGGAGTTCCGGCTCGGGGACGTTCTTCATCAGCCGGGCGAACAGGCCCAGGCCCTCGACGGCGCTTTGCATCTCCGAGAGGAACCAGCGGCGCGAGATCTTCCACCACTTCTTCTTGAGGGTGATCCCGTAGTCGAAGTTCGGGTTCATGAAGAGGGCGTCGGTCCGGTCGAAGTACGCCTGGGGCTCGTAGAGCCGGTTGAGGACCTCGAAGTAGCCGTCGAGCAGTTCCTCGCGAGACATCTTCAGGGGGATGACGTTGGTGCCGAACTCGGAGCGGTCCGCGGGGTCGAGCCGGCCCTCGGCGGCCAGCCTCGCGTGCAACGGCGTCTTGGGGATGGCCGAGAGCATGCCGCTCATGGAGAACGAGATCCGGCTCTGCTGGATGAACTCGATCTGGCGTTCGAAGATCCCGACGTCGTCGCTGTCGAAGCCCATGATCATCCCGCACCAGACTTCCATGCCGGAGTTCTGGATGCGGTGGACCTTCTCCAGCAGCGTCCCGCCGTCGCGGACGTTCTGGAACTTCTTGGTCTCGCGGAGGGACTCCTCGCTGGGGCTCTCGATGCCGATGAACGTGGCGACGAAGTTCGCCTCGACCATCAGGTCCATCAGCTCCTGGTCGTCGGCCAGGTCGATCGAGGCCTCGGTGAAGAGGCTCAGCGGGTAGCCGTTCTTGCGCTGCCAGACGACGACTTCCCGGAGGACCTCCTTGATCGCCTTCTTGTTGCCGATGAGGTTGTCGTCGACGACGAAGGCGATCCGCAGGCCGGTCTTCCAGATGGCTTCCAGCTCGGCGATCACCTGCTCGGTGGTCTTGATCCGGGGCCGGCGGCCGAAGGTCACGATGATGTCGCAGAACTCGCACTGGAACGGGCAGCCGCGCGAGAACTGAAGGCTGCCGAAGGCGTACCGCTTCATGTCGAGCATGTCGAAGCGGGGCGTCGGCACCTTCGTCATGTCGGTCTTCTCGACCTGTTCATAGCGATACTGGTTCAGGCCCTGCTTCCATTCCCTCAGGAACTGGGGCCAGGTCTCCTCGGCCTCGCCGATGAAGATCGCGTCGGCCGGTTCGTCGTCGAAATAGTCTTCCTGCACCGTGATCCAAGGGCCGCCGATCGCCACGAAGCAGCCCCGGGCCTTCAACTCGCCGAGGATCTCCTTCATGCGGAACCGCTGGACGCTCATGCCGGTCATCGCCACGATGTCGGCCCTGGCGCAGCGCTCGAAGTCGATCTCCTCGGCGTTCTCGTCGAGCAGGGTGACCGTGTGCTCCTCGGGAGTCAGCGCCGCGAGCAGGGGGAGGCAGGCGACCGGCAGGTTCGCGGCCTTCCCCATGAACGGCAAAAGATGATCCATGCCCCAGTACGACGGCTCGAACCGGGGGTTGATGATGACGATGTCTGCCATATACTGCCCATCCCTCTCGTCCTGGAGTCGGGTAAGTCAGGGAGGTGCGCAAGTTCCCGAGAATGAACATGTTATTCCAGCGGGAGCGCCTTGCCCAGATGCCAACCGCGATTTCGGGGGACGACGCCTGGCGGGGGTCGTCGTCGGCCGGATCGCTCCTACAATAAGAACGTCTCCCTGGGGCCGACCGCGAGGCGAGGACGACCGGCGTCCTTTCCCGCGAGTTTCCACCGCGTTTTCCGAGACTCCTCACTCGACTCCACCGAGTTCCGGCGGGATCCCTTCGGGCGCCACGCGTTCCGCGAACCCGTGGACCGGCCGGGGATCGGGACGACGGCCCGAGGCCGGCCCGACGCCTTTGACGTGGCGGAGCCAGGTGAGGACTCTCCGTTTTCTTATCACATTTCATGCCACGATTTCCGATTCTCCGTCCCGCCGTCCCCCGGCGCGGCCTCGCCGCCGAGATCCCGGCCTTCGCGCCCCATCCCTGGATCCGGGGGGGGCACGCCCAGACGATCGTCGGCCGCTACCTGGGCCCGAACCGCTCGCCGCGGCCTTCGAAGGCGGCGACGATCGCGCTGCCGGACGGCGATCGGCTCCGGGTGAGGGAGTCGCTGCCTGAAGGGTGGGGCGAGCGCGCGCCGGCGGCCGTACTGCTGCACGGGCTGGCGAGCACGGCGGAAGCCTCGTACCTCGTGCGGTTCGCCCGCCGCCTGGACGACCTGGGGGTCCGGGTGGTCCGGGTCAACCTGCGCGGGGCGGGGGAGGGCTTCGGCCTGGCCCGGGGGTTCTATCACGCCGGCCGGACCGAGGACGTCCGGGCGGTCGTCGACTGGCTGGCGGAACGCGCACCGGGATCGCCGATCGCGGTCGCGGGCTTCTCGATGGGGGCGAACCAGGCGCTCAAGCTGGCCGCCGAGTCCTCCCGGCCCGATTACCCGGGCGCCCGGATCGACTGCGTCCTGGCCGCGAACCCGCCGATCGACCTGTCGCTCTGCTGCCGCGCCATGCGACGCCCCGAGAACCGCGTGTACGATCGGAGCTTCGTCCGCTGGCTGGGCGCCCAGGTGCGCAGGCTGCACGAGCGCTTCCCGGACCTCGGCCCCGCCGAGATCGAGGACGTCCGCTCGCTGTACGACTTCGACGACCGGTACACGGCGCCCCGCAACGGCTTCGCCGACGCCGAGGACTACTACCGTCGCAACAGCGCCGGGCCGCTCGTCCCCGAGATCGCGGTCCCCGGCCTGGTCGTTCACGCCGCCGACGACCCGTTCATCCCGGCCTCGGCCTTCGAGGCCGTCGCCTTCCCCCCGAACGTCCGGTTCGAGCTGCTCCCCCACGGCGGCCACCTCGGCTACGTCAGCCGACGCCCCTGGCTCGGCGACCGCCGCTGGCTGGAGACCCGACTGGCCGCCTGGCTGGCCGGGCGCTGGGGCGGGTGACGGGCGGGTGGAGGCCCTCGTCTCCAGGGCCATGAAGATTCCTTCATCACGGCCCGCGGTTTGCCTCGGGACCTCTGGGATCGGCGCGACGATCCCACGAGCCGCGGCGCGATCCGAAAGGGGCCTTCGATGGGCGAGACGCGCGACAGCATCGCCGACGTCTGGGGCGGGCGGACCCCGTTCGAGGGGGTTTGGCCGTCCCGCGTGGACGAGCGTACGACGGCGGAACCGGAGCGGTGGGTCGCGTCGGCCTGCGTGCTCTGCTCCAACGGCTGCGGGCTGGACGTCGGCGTCCGCGACGGCCGGATCGTGGGCGTCCGCGGGCGGGCCGACGACCGGGTGAACCGCGGCCGGCTCGGCCCCAAGGGGCTCCACGGCTGGGAGGCGAACAACAGCCCCGACCGCCTCGTCCGGCCCCTGATCCGCCGCGGCGGCCGGCTGGAGGAGGCGACCTGGGACGAGGCGATGGGCCTGGTCGTCGAGCGGTCCCGGGAGATCCGCGACCGGTTCACGTCGGGGGCCATCGGCTTCTACACGTCGGGGCAACTCTTCCTGGAGGAGTATTACACCCTCGGCGTGATCGGCAAGGCGGGCCTGGGGACGCCGCACATGGACGGCAACACCCGGCTCTGCACGGCGACCGCGGCGGCGGCCCTGAAGGAGACCTTCGGCTCCGACGGCCAGCCCGGCTCCTACGCGGACCTCGACGCGACCGAGGCGATCCTCCACATCGGCCACAACGTCGCCTCGCAGCAGACCGTCCTCTGGGCGCGGATCCTCGACCGCCGGCGCGGGCCGGACCCGCCCCGGCTCGTCGTGATCGACCCTCGGTCCACGGCGACCGCGAAGGAGGCCGACGTCCACCTCGCCCCCCGGCTCGGCACGAACGTCCCGGTGCTCAACGGCCTGATCCGCCTGATCATCGAGGCGGGCCAGGTCGACCGCGACTACATCGCGGCCCACACCGTCGGCTTCGAGCGCCTGGAGGAGGCCGTCCGGAGCTGGCCCCCCGAGCGGGTCGCCGAGGTCTCGGGCGTGCCGGCCGACTCCCTTCGCGCCGCGGCGGCGATCCTCGGCGGGGCGAAGTCGCTGGTCTCGACGGTCTTGCAGGGGGTGTATCAGTCGATGCAGGCGACGGCCGCGGCGTGCCAGGTCAACAACCTCCACCTGATCCGGGGGATGCTCGGCCGGCCCGGCTGCGGCCTCTATCAGATGAACGGCCAGCCCACGGCGCAGAACACCCGCGAGTGCGGCGCCGACGGCGACCTGCCGGCCTTCCGAAACTGGGACAACCCCGCGCACGTCGACGAGCTCGCCCGGCTCTGGAACGTCGATCCCGACGTCATCCCCCACTGGGCCCCCCCGACCCACGCGATGCAGATCTTCCGATACGCCGAGACCGGCTCGATCAAGCTTCTCTGGATCAGCGCCACCAACCCCGCGGTCTCGCTCCCCGAGCTGCACCGGATCCGCGAGATCCTCGCCGAGCCCGGCCTGTTCGTCGTGGCCCAGGACGCCTTCGCGACCGAGACCACCGAGCTGGCCGACGTCGTCCTGCCGGCCGCGCTCTGGGGCGAGAAGACGGGATGCTTCACGAACGTCGACCGGACGGTCCACCTCGCCCAGAAGGCGGTCGAGCCCCCCGGAGAGGCCCGATCCGACCTCGACATCTTCCTGGATTACGCCCGACGGATGGACTTCCGCGACAAGGACGGCGCGCCTCTCATCAAGTGGTCCGACCCCGAGGGGGCCTTCGAGGCCTGGAAGGAATGCACGCGGGGCCGCCCCTGCGACTACACCGGGATGACCTACGCCCGCCTGGCGCGCGGCCCGCTCCAGTGGCCCTGCAACGATCGCTATCCGGACGGCCGCGAGCGGCTCTACGAGGATGGGGTCTTCCCGACGTCGGCGGATTATTGCGAGACCTACGGCCACGACCTGATCACCGGCGGCCTCGTCCGCCCCGAGCTCTACAGGGCGAGCGACCCCGGCGGCAAGGCGCTCATCAAGCCGGCCGACTACGAGCCGCCGCACGAGGAGCCGGACGCCGACTACCCCTTCCGGCTCACGACCGGGCGGGTGGTCTACCAGTTCCACACCCGGACCAAGACGGCGCGGTCGCGGGCCCTCGACGCCGCCGCGCCCGACGCCTACGTGCAGATCGCGGCCGAGGACGCCGAGACGCTCGGGATCGCCGAGGGGGACCTGGTGGAGGTGGCCTCGAGCCGGGGCCGGATCCGGGTCGCCGCCAGGATCGGCGACATCCTCCCGGGCCACGCCTTCGTCCCGTTCCACTACGGGTACTGGGACTACACCGACCGCCCCCGGGCCGCCAACGAGCTGACGCTCACGGAATGGGACCCCGTGAGCAAGCAGCCCCACTTCAAGTACGCCGCCGTGAGCCTGGCGAAGGTCTCGATCGCGACCCGGGCCGGGGACGTCGCCGGCGCGGTCGCGCGGGGGGTCGGCTCGGCGGTCGCGGCCGTCCGCTCGGCCGCCAAGCTCGTCGAGGCGTCCACCGCCGGCAAGCGGCACGTGGCGAACTACCTCGGCCTGGCGAGGCGGAGCGAGGCGCATCTCGCCGAGTCCCTCCGGCTCGTGGCCGATCGCCACGGCCACGAGCCGGACGTCCTCCAGACGACCCGGATGCTGGCCTCCTGGTCCGACGAGAACGGCCGCCTCCTCGAACCCTTGGCCGAACGCCACGGCGAGACCAGCGACGAGGAGCCCGAGAACCTCCACGCGGCCCTCTTCCGGGGCCCTCGCGGCGGCAGCCTCGGCCTGGTGCGCGACCTCCACGACCTCTGGCTGCTCACACAGGAGCTGAAGCTGGCCTACGAGGTCCTGTCCGCGTCCGCCCTCGCCCTCCGCGACCGGGAGATGGAATCAGACCTGGCGCAGGCCTCGTCCCGGAACCACCGCCAGTCCACCTGGCTTCGGACCCGGATCGACCACGCCGCCCCCCAGGCGCTCAACGTCCCGTCGTGAGTCGTCCCGCGATCGGCGCGCTCACGCCCCTCGGGGGGCGGGGCCGGGCTTGGGGAACTCGCCGCGGAGGAAGGCGTCGCGGGCGCGGGGCTCGTCGAGGTCGAGCTCGAAGGGGATCCATTCGCCGGTGGATTCGTCCAGGAGGGCGGCGTCGGTGAGGCCCCGCAGGGTGGTCCGGGGGGTGGTCCAGACGAGGCGGTCGTCCTCGTTCGTGAAGCCCTGACCGTCCCACTGGCCGACGCCCCCGATCGTCTCCCGAAGGGCGGCGCGGACGGCGTAGATCGCCTCGATCGCCTCGGGGTGGTTGCGGATGGTCTCGGGATAGATCCGGATGGCGTAGATCGCCCGGACGCTCTCCAGGTAGTCGCCCAGCCAGCGGACGGCCGAGGGGGGGCCGCCCGATTCCAGGCTGTCGATGAAGTCGGCGACTTCCTCGGCCCCCAGGGTGTTGGGGCCGACGGGGTTGAGCTCGACGGTCGCCCAGACGTCGTGCAGGTCCTCGGCCTCGGGGCCGATCGCCAGGTAGTTCCCCAGCATGCCCGGATGGTCGACCGACCAGACCGCCCCGAAGGGGACGGCCCGCTGCAACACGGCGAGGGGGACGTCGCGTTCATCGACGGTCAACAGGCGGAGATAATCACCCATCGGCCGACTCCGTCACCAAATTCCCGACGCACGCAACCACGCCTCGCCTGGCAGGGAGTCGTTGAAGGCGGTCGGCGTCGTCGTCGACTGCCGCGCCGGAACGACCCGCGATGGGAGTTTGCGATCGAAACCCCCTCACGAAATAAACTAGCAGCGCACCATCGAGGATGCAAGGGACGAGGAAGACCCAGACGTCGTCCCCCAGGGAGATCCGCCGCACCCATTCGCCCACCGCGAGGCTCCCCAGGAACGACGGCAGCCCCGTCGAGAGGATCAGGAAGATCGCCTGGACGCTCGCCCGGTGCGTCGTCGGCGCCCGCCCGTCCAGGAACACCTGGCCGCCGATCGAGAAGCAGGCGATCCCGACCCCCTGGAGCACCCCCACCCCCACCGCCAGCCAGAGCGGCGGGTGGGTCGCCAGGACCAGGTAGCGCAGGACCCACGCCGCCAGGCCCAGGGTCATCGTCCCCTTGTAGCCCCACCGCCCCAGCAGCCAGGGCATCACCGCCAGGGCGACGACCTCCGGGGCCTGGCCGAGCGACATGGCCGTCGAGATCCAGGGCCGCGGCAGCCCCCTCGCCGCCAGATACGCCGGCACCACCTGGTAGACCAGGGGGATCGTCAGGAAGACGCCGAAGGCGGTGATCAAGAAGACCCGAACGTCCTTCTCGCGAAGCACTTCGACCCCCTTGCGGAGGTTCGCCCGGCCGGACGTCTCGCCGGCGAGCGGGGGCGTGTTCGGCAGGGTCGCGCAGTAGACGGCCATGACCAGCGAGAGCGCCGCCGCGGTCCAGAAGACCTCGGGGATCCCCCCGGCGGTCGCGAGCCGGCCGCCGCCGAGCGTCAGCATCACGATCGAGGCCAGCCAGCCCACGGCCATCCAGCCGACCGTCCCCCAGAGCCGGACCGACGCGAACTCGCGCCTCGGGTCGTCCAGGTTCCGCATCGCCAGCGAGCTGCTCAGGCTGTGCGTCGGCATGATGATCGAGAAATAGAGCAGGAACGTCAGGAAGAGCGGGACCGCCCCGACGATCCACCCCGACGCCAGCGCCGCCAGCAGGAGCGTCCCCATCCCGTAGGCCAGCACGAGGAACGTCTGCGTCGGCATCAGCCGGTCCACCAGCTGCCCGGCGCCCAGCGGCAGGAGGGTCGCCGCCAGCGCCTGCGAGGCGAAGATGAGCCCCCGCCAGCGGCCGTCGATCCCCAGCTCCCCCAGGTGCACCCCCAGCAGCGGCCAGAAGACGCCTTGCACCGCGTAGAGCAAGGCCATCATCACCGACAGCCGCCACCGCCCGCGCGTCTTCATCGCCGCTCTGCTCCTGGTCCGTCGAGCCCTCCCCTGGGCGTATGCGACTTTACCAGAGACGCGCGACGGCACCCAAGGCCAGTTGCCGGGACGCCCCCGACCGTCCGCTTATTTGTTGACGGCCTGCATCGCCTGGGCGTGGTAGCGGTCGCCCGAGGCCGAGCCGGCGGGGAGCAGGGCGTCGATCTTCCCGAGGTCCTCGTCCGTCATCGTCACGTCGGCCGCCCCCAGGTTCTCGTCCAGGTACTCGATCCGCTTGGTCCCCGGGATCGGCACGACGTCGACCCCCTGGGCCAGCACCCAGGCCAGGGCGAGCCGGCTCGGCGAGCAGCCCTTGGCGGCGGCCATCTCCTCGATCACCTTCACCAGGTCGAGGTTCTTCCGGAAATTCTCCCCCTGAAACCGCGGCGAGTTCCGCCGGTAGTCGTCGGCCGCGAAGTCCTCGGGCGACTTGTACCGGCCCGTCAGGAAGCCCCGGCCGAGCGGGCTGTAGGCCACGAAGCCGATCCCGAGCGCCCGGACGGTCGGCAGGATCGCCAGCTCCGGCTCCCGGCTCCAGAGCGAGTACTCGGTCTGCAAGGCCGCGATCGGGTGGACGGCCGCCGCCCGCTTGATCGTCTCGGTCGCCGCCTCCGAGAGTCCCAGATGCCGCACCTTCCCCTCCCGGACCAGCTCGGCCATCGCCCCCACCGTCTCCTCGATGGGGACCTGGGGGTCGACCCGGTGCTGATAATAAAGGTCGATGTAATCGACCTTCAGGCGCCGGAGGCTGGCGTCGCAGGCCTCCTTGACGTACGCCGCATCGCCCCGGACGCCCAGGAACTCCCCCTGCGGCCCCCGCACGTTGCCGAACTTGGTCGCCAGGATCACCCGATCGCGACGGCCCGCGATCGCCTTGCCGACGAGCACCTCGTTCCGCCCCGAGCCGTACATGTCGGCCGTGTCCAGCAGGTCGCCCCCCTCGTCGAGGAAGCGGTGGATCACCCGGATCGACTCGGCCTCGTCCTGACTCGCGGGGTCGTAGAACTCGCTCATCCCCATGCAGCCCAATCCCGGCGCCCGCACGTCCAGGCCGCCCAGCTTGCGGAGCGGCAGTTCTCGGCGAAATCCATGCGACATCGATCGATGTTCCCGGAGGTGTGAGACGAGCCCATCGCCCGACGACCGATCGTCGTCATTGGTGGTTCGTCGATTCCAGTATAGAATCGAGGACAAGGGCTGGAGCGAGGATCTCGGAGCCCGGCCCAACCCATCGAAGCGAACGGCCCCGCGATCAGGGCCGCCTTATGGATTCCATCATCGAACTCACGACCGGCTATCCGACCTTCGAAGAACTCGACGCCGAAATCGTCTCCGTGGTCGACGACTTCCGTGCGATGGGGGTCGAGACGATCCACGTGACCTTCGGGTTCGGCTGCGCCCTCGACGCCCGCGTGCAGTCCCAGGACGTCCCCGTCCCCTTGGGCCGCCTGATCCGCTTCATCGAGGACGCCGAGGCCGACGGGACGTTCCAACTCCGCGAGTCGGACCTGATTCTCCAGGGCGGTGGACTCGAATTCCTGTTCTGCCACGAGGGGGACGTCCATTGTTACGGCCGCGAGTCGCCACGGCTTCTGGCCGTCCGCCGGCGCTGGAGACGGGAGCACGAGCAATCCGCAGACCGCCGCTGCGGTGGGCGGTATCGCCGGCTGACGGGCCGCCCGAAGGCTCGATGAGGCGGCGACGATCAACGGCGGATTCAGGTCCGCTCCCGAATCCCGATCCTGGAGGACGCGACGCCGTCGCAGCGACATGATCTGCCGAATCCTCCCCTACCACGTCGCCGAGGGGCCGACGAACATGGCGATCGACGAGGCCCTGCTGGACCTCGTCGCGCGCGACCCGTCGTCGGCCTGGCTCCGCACCTACGGCTGGGCGACGCCCACCCTCAGCCTCGGCTACTTCCAGCGCTGGGCGGAGACCGAGGCCGAGCCCCGATGGCGCGACGCCGCCAAGGTCCGGCGCTCGACCGGAGGCGGGGCGATCTGGCATGAGAACGAACTCACCTTCGCGATCGTGATCCCGTCGGACCACCCGCTCGCGAGGCCCAACACGGCCCTCTACCGCGCGGTGCATCGCGCCACGGCCGACCTCCTCGCCTCCCGCGCCGTCGAAGCCCGCCGCCACGGCGAACTGGACCCGGCCGAGGCTGGGGCCGAGGCCGTCGCCGTCCCCGACCATCCGTTCCTCTGCTTCGCCGGCCGCGACGGCGAGGACCTCGTGCATCGCGGCGTCAAGCTGCTGGGGAGCGCCCAACGGAGGAGGGCGGGGGCCGTCCTCCAGCACAGCTCGCTCCTCCTCAGGGCCGCCGACGCCGTCCCCGAACTCCCCGGCGCGGCCGACCTGGCCGACGTCTCGGACGACGCTCGCGACTGGGCCGACGCCCTCGCCGCCCCCCTCGCCCGCGCTCTCGGCATGGACCCCGCCGCCGCCCTCTGGCCCGACGGGCTCCTCGACCACGCCGGGCGCATCGAGCGTGAGGTGTACCGGAACCCCGACTGGAATCACAAGCGTTGAAAGCCGAATCCGAGAAGGACGATCCGATGTTCCTGGCCGCCGTGATCCAGACCTCCTCGACGACCGACGTCGGCCGCAACCTGGCCGAGATCGAAGCCCTGGTCGCCCGCGCGGCGGGGTATGGGGCGAAGTTCATCGGCACGCCCGAGAACGCGAATTTCCTCGGCCCGGCCGACGAGAAGGTCCGCCGCGCCGAGCCGCTCGACGGCCCGACGTGCTCGTTCTTCGCCGACCTCGCGCGGCGGCACGCGATCCACCTGCTGCTGGGCTCGTTCAACGAGCGCGGGGGGTCGCCCCAGCGGTGTCGGAACACGAGCGTCCTGTTCGGCCCGGACGGCTCCCGGCTGGCGATCTATCGCAAGATCCACCTGTTCGACGTGGACCATTCCGACGCCGTGCGGGCGATGGAGTCGCGGACGATCGAGCCGGGGACCGACCTCGTCGGCGCCGACACGGCGCTCGGCCGGTTCGGCCTGAGCGTCTGCTACGACCTGCGGTTCGCCGACCAGTACCGCGGCCTCGTGCGGCGAGGGGCCGAGATGCTCTGCGTCCCGGCCGCCTTCACCATGCGGACCGGCCGCGATCACTGGGCCGAACTCCTCCGCGCCCGCGCGATCGAGTGCCAGTCGTACGTCCTGGCCCCCGCGCAGTACGGCCGCCACGGCGGCGAGTCCGAGCTTCGCGAGAGCTTCGGCCGCGCGATGATCGTCGACCCCTGGGGCGTGGTCCTCGCCACCGCCCCCGACGGCCCCTCCGGCCTGGCCCTCGCCGAGATCGACCCGGGCCGCGTCGCCGAGATCCGCCGCGCGATCCCGGTCTCCGCCTACGACCCGGCCTGACGACCGCCGTTCGCGATCCCGCGACATGCGCCATTGTCATGGTGGGGGCCGTTGCGCGCCGCGATCGTCGCAGCCACGACGGCCCCCCACCGAGAGGCCAGGGACGACGAGCGAATCTCCACCATGAAAACCGCCGAACAAACCCAATTCTCGGGACCGACAACTCGGCTTAAACACCGATTTGGTCGGCCCTTGCGCCCGATGGGTTCGTTTCCAGGACCCGTCGAGCGAACCCAATCTCGGGCTCCGATTCCCGGCGGGAAGGAACGGACCCGATTTTGCAGTTGGGGGGCGGCCCCCGCTCCCCGGAGTCGGGGAGGGGGGCGAGGGGATCGCGCCGAGGCTCAGGCCTTGCGGAGCTTCTCGGCGTGCTTGGCGGCGGATTCCTTCACGCAGTCCAGGGGGGCGGACTTGGCGAGGGCGTCGTAGACCTCGGCCGCGGCCTTGCACTGGCCGAGGGCGGCGAGGGATTCGGCCGATCGGAAGAGGCCTTCGACCACGGCGGCCTGGGGCGCGTCCTTGGTCTTGGCGAGGGCCTCTTCGAGGGCCTTGGCGGCGGCGAGCGTGCCGATCGCGCCCAGGGACTTGGCGGCGGCGACGACGACCTGCGCGTCGGCGTCGGCCAGCTTGGCGACCAGGGCGGGGACGGCCTTGACGTCGCGGCGCACGCCAAGGCTGGCGATCGCGCCGACGAGCGGGCGGCCCGAGGCCTCGGCGACGACGGCGCGGAGGGCCTCGTCGACGCCCGGGTCGGGGATCGGCTCGATGGCGTAGCGGGCCATGTCGGCCAGGTCCTCATCCTTCAGCAGGGGGGCGACGACCGGCAGGCAGCCTCGGTCGCCGACCTGGGCCAGGATGCGCAGGGCGTCGGCCTTATCCTTGCGGGTGGCGTCGGACTTCTGCAGGGTCTCGACCAGTTCGTCCTGGCTCTTCTTCTTGCGGTTGCCCGCGGACTGCGACGCCTTCTGGGCGAAGGCCGAGGACGAGGCGGCCAGCAGCGCGGCCCCGGCGAGAACGGCGGCTTTGGTCTTCATCTTGGCATTCCTCGACGGGTGGGATTAGATGATCCAGGGGGCGCGCTGGGCTCGGGTGAGGAAGCGGTCGGCCTCGGCGTCGCCGACGAACTCCTCTGGGACCGGGTCGAAGTGGACGTCGCGCCTGAGCCACATGCAGACGTTGGCCGCGTGGACGGTGGCCATCGAGTGGTGCATGACCCCGGGGTTGGCGACGGCCTGGCGCCGGGTCTTGACGCAGTCGAAGAAGTCGCGGACGTGGTTCATCGGCCGCTTGGTCTCTTCCATGTACTCGGCCAGGAGCTTCTCCCCCTCGGCGAGCAGGGCGGGCGAGGAGACGTCGGGCTTCTCATAGCCGTCGGCGCAGGAGGCGGAGCCCTCGTCGCCTTCGAAGGTCATGCCGCAGGAGCCGCGCCAGCCCTCGCGCTGGAGGATCATCTTCACGCCGGAGGCGAAGGTCGTGACCATGCCGTCGCCGCTGACGTTGTTGACGTAGGCGTACTCGATCGGCGAGGTGTCCAGGGCGTCGATCCCGGCCTGGCCCTGGGCGAAGGTGTGGGCGCCCCACTCGCCGATGCAGCTGGTGTGGAAGTCGTAGTGGCCGCGCCAGCCGCCCTTGATGTAGCCGGTGTTGAACGGCCGCCAGGGGCAGCCGCCGAGCCAGGCGTCCCAGTTGACGTCTTCCTTGGAGGGGAGGGGCTCCTCGGGGAGCCAGGCGTGGCTGAGGTCGGCCGAGTCCCAGGGGGCGATGTGGGCGCGGACGGTGTGGATCTTGCCGAGCTTGCCCTTGCGCGCCAGTTCGATGATCGTCCGGAACGGGCCTTCGCTGAGCCGCTGGGTGCCGGTCTGATAGATCCGGCCGTACCGCTCGGCGGCGTCGACGACCGCGCGGCCCTCGGCGACGGTCATGCTGGAGGGCTTCTCGGAGTAGACGTCCTTGCCGAGCCGCATGGCGCGGATGGCGGCCTGGGCGTGCCAGCGGTCGCCGGTGGCGATGAGGACGGCGTCGATGTCGGGCCGGGTGGCCAGCATCTCCTCGAAGTCGGCGTACATCTTGCAGTCTTGGTCGCCGTTCTTCTTGTCGATCTTGGCCTTCACCTCCTCGCGACGGCTCTTCTGGACGTCGGCGATGGCGACGAACCGGACGTCGGGCTCGGGGCTCATCCAGTCGAGCACGAACTGGCCGCGAGGGCCCAGGCCCACGCCCGCCATGGTGATCCGCTCGCTGGGGGCGACGGCTCCGTCGCGGCCCAGGGCCGAGGCCGGCACGATCGTCGGGACGGCGAACGCCGCGCCGGCGAGGGCCGCCGTCTTCAAGCAGTCGCGCCGGGTCTGGCCCTTCGCGGCCGTGCCGTCGGCGGTCGAAACGGGATCCGTCATCGTGGAGTCTCCCTCTGTCTGGGATGTCCGGGCGAGCCTCCCGTGGGTGCCGTCCGCCCCCCGGGGCGTCTCCGCCCGGGGCCGCCGGCGTCGCACTCGCCGGGCGTCGATCGGCCGGTTGCAGGGAGGGGGAAGCTCGCTCGCGAAGGTAGGAGGACGACCCGTCGGCCGACGGGCCTCCCGCCATCATCCCCGTCCCCGGCATGCGAAGCAAGGAGGCAGTCGACGACCATCGATGCGGGTTCAGAGGATCGGCCGACGGGGAGCGGGCGCGGGGTCGTCGATGCGCGAGACGGGGACGAGACGGATCGTGACGGGCTCCGGATCGCGGCGAGCCCGGAGCGCCTGGCCGGGCTCGCTCATCAGGTCGCCGCACCGGACGGAGAGCGAGGCGGGCCCTTCGGCCAATCCGTCGAACCGGAAGCGGCCGGAGGCGTCGGTCCGCGCGACCTCGACCCGCGGGTTCTGCCTCGAATGGTTTTCGACCTGGGCCCCCTCCACCGGCCTGCCGTCTACGTCCACGACCGTGCCGACGACAGAGCAACCCGGTGCCAGCAGGACATCCGGAAAAGTCGCGGGCTTGCCTCGCTCGACGTCGAGAGGCTCGGTGTCGACGCCGACGAACCCCTCCTTGCTCACCAGCAGGCGGATCGCGGTCGGCGCGGCTCCCGCCACCGCGTCGGGCATGCAGTCGAGCCGATAGCGGCCCCGCTCATCGGTGGTCGCCCGGCAGGATTCCGTCGCGATCATCGTGCTGCTCGTCGAGCCGTTCTCGTTTCTCCAAACGTAGGCGGCTTCGACCAGGGCTCCGGAGACGGGGTCGCCCGAGCGGTCGACGACCGTCCCGCCGACCTCGGCGAGCACCGCCGGCTCGGACGAGGGCAGTGCGACGTGGATCGCCATCCGGCCGTCTTCGAGACGCGGTTGGATGTGGCCGCCTTCCTTGCATTCCAACTGGGCCGACCGGCCCTCCCCGTCCATCAGCCGGTAGCGATCCGATCCGTCAAGGCGTTCCACGCTCCGGACGGCCTCGGGTCGGAAACCGTCGTCCCACCGGAGCGAGAACCCGAGCGGCCGGGCGTCCCACCGCCGAGGCGCCTCGATGTTGCCCTCGATCTCGCCGCCGGTGCGGGGGAGCCCCATCCGCGCCACGCCATCGGCACCCGCGACGGCCCGGACGGGCCCTGTAAAGATCCTACCGTGCGCAGCCGGGCGGCCGTCGCCGGCCCAGGCCAGCTGGAACTCCCAGGTCGCCCCCCGACGCATCGGATAGTCCCTGCGCGCGACCGGGGCGGCGTCCCCCACCGCGAACGGCGTGAAGCTCAGCCCGTCCCACAGGACATAGCAGCCTGGTGCGGGCTCGATCCTCGGCATGGAGCAGTGCCCTGGCGGCAGATCCACCGAGTAGACGCCATCTGCGCCGGACTGGGCGGACTTAAGCACCAGTTCCTTCTTGCCCGGTTCCGAGGTGAAGACCTCGACCGTGGCGCCGGCGATCGGCTCTCCGGTGTCCGGGTCTGCGACCCGTCCAGTGAGTCGGTACTTCGTCGGCGAGCGGGCTCCGAAGGCTTCACGAGACGGAGCCGCCTTGTCATCGGCCGCCGAGGCGTTCCAGGTCCACGCGCCGGCCGCCAGGGCGAGCAAGGCGACCGACGCTCCGATGAGTTTCGAGATCCGCATGGTCCGCAAGGCTCCTTGGGTCAGGTTCAGGACGGGGATCGGGACGCCGGCGCCGAGGGCCGAGGCGGCGAGGGTCGCCAGCCTCGCCGTCGCGGTCGACAGGGCGACAGGGACGAAGGGAGGGGGGAGCGGGGCGAGGGCCCGGGCCGGGTCGGAGACGCCTCGGCGTTCGAGGCGGGCCCGCAGCCGCTCCTTGCCTCGCTTCAGGCGGACGCCGAGGGTGCCGAGCGGGCACTGGAGCTGTCGCGAGGCGGCCTCGTAGGTCAGGCCCTGGAGGTGGCAGAGGACGATCGGGTCGCGATACCGGGCGGGGAGTCGGTCGAGTTCCTCGATCAGGATCGCCAGGTCGTCGGCCGTGTCGGGCGGGAGGGAGACGGTGGGCGCCATCGCTCCGGCCCGGTGTTCGTGGACGCGTCGTCGGGCCGAGTTCGCCCTCGCCCGGGCCGCGACCCGGCGGGCGACTCCGAACAGCCAGGGGGCCAGGGAGGCGCGGCGGCGGACGCTCGGCGCGCGGCAGGCCAGGATGAGGAACGTCGCCTGGAAGGCGTCCTCGGCGTCGGCGTCCGAGCCGGCGGCGGAGCGGCAGACCTGATGGACCATCGCCCCGTGCCGCGCCAGGATGGCCTCGAACGCGGCCTCCGCCCCGTCCGCGCGGTCGAGGAACCGCCCGAGCAGCTCCGCGTCGTCGAGCCCGGCGAGGGAGCCCGCCTCGTACAGCGTCTGGATCGAGCGGACCAGCCCGCCCCCGCCCCGGCTTGCCGTCATTTCGTCGCCCTCCTGGATGGTTCGTCGCCCCATAGTGCCCCGGGGACGCCCGGCGCTTTCAACAATTTCGCGAGGGGCCGGTGATTCGGGGCGGGACATGGCTCCTCGCTTCGGCCGGTCGCACGGGTTATCGTGGCAGGCAAACGTGCCCGAGGTCTTCCTCGCAGCCCCGAGACACCATCCATGAGCACAGAGACGACGCCCGTCGAGCCCGAGGCCCCCGTCGCCGACTCGCCGACCATCCCCGACCCGGCGGTCGCGGCGATGGCCCGGCTGGATTCGATCGACGCCTATCGCGGCCTGGTCATGTTCCTGATGATGGCCGAGGTCCTCCGCTTCGGGCAGATGGCCCGGAACTTCCCGGAGAGCGAGTTCTGGCGGTTCCTCGCCACCCAGCAGGACCACGTCGAGTGGATCGGCTGCGTCGTCCACGACATGATCCAGCCGTCGTTCTCGTTCCTGGTCGGCGTCGCCCTGCCGTTCTCGATCGCCTCGCGGATGGCGAAGGGGCAGTCGCGGGGGGTCATGAGCGCGCACGCGCTCTGGCGGGCGCTGGTGCTGGTGCTGCTGGGGGTCTTCCTGCGGTCGGTCGGCCGTTCCCAGACGAACTGGACGTTCGAGGACACGCTCTCGCAGATCGGCCTGGGATATCCGTTCCTGTTCCTGCTGGGCTGGTATTCCCGCCGCGTGCAGGGTGCGGCGCTGGCGGTGATCCTGGCGGGCTACTGGCTGCTGTTCGCGGCCTATCCCGCGCCGGGGACGGGGTTCGACTACCCCGCGCACGGCGTCCCGGCCGACTGGCCGCACCTGCTGGGGGGCTTCGAGGCCCACTGGAACAAGAACAGCAACCCGGCCTGGGCGTTCGACGCCTGGTTCCTCAACCTCTTCCCGCGCGAGAAGCCGTTCCTCTACAACGGCGGCGGCTACGCCACGCTCAGCTTCATCCCGACGCTGGGGACGATGATCATGGGGCTGCTCGCCGGCGGCCTGCTGAAGGAGCGGCGGACCCCCTGGTCGAAGCTCGGCCTGCTGGCCGCCGCCGGGGTCGCCGCGACGGCCGTCGGCTGGGGACTCGGGGCGGCGGGGCTGGTCCCGGTCGTCAAGCGGATCTGGACCCCCTCGTGGACCCTCTATTCGGGCGGGATCGCCTTCCTGACCCTCGCCGCATTCTACCTGGTGATGGACATGCTAGGCTGGAAGCGGTGGGCGTTCCCGCTCCGGGTCATCGGCATGAACTCGATCGCCGCCTACTGCCTGGCCCACCTCGTCGAGGATTTCATCGTTTCGGCGTTCCGCACCCACCTGGGCCCCGACGTCTTCAAGGGGTTCGGCCCGGAGTATGAGCCGTTCGTGCAGGGCGTCGCGACCTTGTCGATTTTATGGCTCGTCCTATTCTGGATGTACCGCCGTCGGCTCTTCCTGAAGGTCTAGGAGCAATGATCAGGATCGGCCCAGGTTTTGCATCTGTGCAAACCCATGACGAATCGCCCATGACTCCTGATCGTTACAAATTTTCCATGCTTCTCCAATTGCCCATGTTGTACAATGGTGTCGAGCGTCTCAGCGGCCGACGACATGAGCGAGCGACCTGGGCAGAGACGATTGCTGATGGACAACCGGAGGACGAAGAAGATGCGGATCCGAATGAGCTTGGCGATGGCGGCCTGCGTGCTGATGGCGGCCCAGACGGCTTCGGCCTGCGGCACCTGCCACAAGACCCCCTGCGTGGTCGCACAGCCGGCTTACCAGTGCGTGACCGAACTGGTCCCGTACACGGTCTACAAGAAGCAGTGGCGGACCGAGTACGAGACGGTCTCCAAGACGGTGATGGAGCGGATTCCGGTCACCAACTACGTCGAGCGGCAGCGGGTCGTCTGCAAGCCGGTCTATGACACGGTCGACGTCCCGGTCCAGCGGGTCGTCTGCAAGCCGATCCAGGAGACCGACTACGTCACGCAGAACTACACCGTCTGCCGTCCGGTCCAGACGACGCAGCAGGTGCAGTCCTGCGAGTACGTTCCGTCGACGCAGTACGTCACGGTGCCGGTGAAGAAGTGCTTCCTGCACCACAAGTCGGCCTGCGGCGATTGCAAGGTGGTCGCCAAGACCACGTACACGGCCGTGCCGACGGTGAAGGACGTGGTGGTGACCCAGCTCGTCCGCGAGACCCAGACCCGCCAGGTGCCGGTGACCCGGACCCGGTACGTCCAGGAGGTCGTCAACGAGGTCCGCAAGGTGACCCAGAAGCGGATGGTTCAGGAAGTGGTGGTCGAGAAGGTCCCGGTCGTGACCTGGACGTGCCAGCCCCGCGTCGTGACCAAGCAGGTCCCCCGCAAGGTGTGCGAGCAGGTCGCCGTCACGGCCTACAAGAAGGTCAACCGGGTCGTCCCCGTGACCTACGCCGCGCCGGTCGAGTACGCCGCCCCGGCGGTCGCCCCCGCCCCCCAGGCCGTGGCCCCGTCGCAGCAGGGTTGATCTGATCCGGCGAGCGACCGTCGCCGACGGAATCTCCCGAGAGATATGACGGAGTCGTCCGGGCCCTTTGGGCGCCCGGGCGGCTCCGTCTCGCATTTCGAACGTGAGGTCTCGGCGGGGCGGGGCGGGGCGGGGGTCAGCCGGCCGTCTCGGCCTTACGGTTGCGGTAGAGCGAGGGGTCGACGGCGGCGACCATCGCCTCGACGTCCAGCCGGCCGCCGAAGAAGGCGTTGATCCGCTCGGCCTGCTCGCGAGGCTGGTTCACCAGGTCATGGTGGCGGACGAACAGGACCGGCATGTTGGGCTGCTTTTCCAGCCAGGCGTAGAGCCGTTCCAGGTGCTGGGCGAAGGCCCGCTTGATCTCGTCGCGGGGGGCCGAGGGGCGGCCCAGGCGGGCGAGCATCTTCTCCTGGGAGGTCAGCATCTCGTCGAAATCGCGCTGCATGAAGACGACGCGATAGGTCTCCGAGGGGGGGAGGTCGTAGAGGAGTTGAGAGACCATCTTGAAGACCTTGCCCCGGGTGTCGGGGATCCAGGAGGCGTCCTCCTTGATCTTCTTGACGATCTCGAACTCATAATAGCCGCGCGGGTTGTCGACGTCGGGGGTCCGCAGGCTGTCGGTGACGGCCTCGATCCCCCCCTTGTCCAGCATCTGCATCATCAGGGACGTGCCCGAGCGGGGCAGGCCCGAGACGACCACGATTTCCTTCTCCGCGCCCGCTCCCGCTCCCGATTCCGCATTCATGATCCGACGGCCTCCCTGAGAAATCCAAAACTCGATGGATTCTAGCGAGTCGTCGGGGATCGAGACATCCCGATCCCTTGCGGTCAGCCGTCGAACCGCTTGAGGATCAGGGCCGTGTTCTGGCCGCCGAAGCCGAAGCTGTTGGAGAGGACGGCGTCGACCCGGCGCTCGCGGGCCTGGTGGGGGATGTAGTCCAGGTCGCAGGCGGGGTCGGGGTTTTCCAGGTTGATCGTCGGCGGGAGGACGCCGTCGCGGAGCGCGAGCAGGCAGGCGACGGCCTCGACGGCGCCGCCGGCGGAGACCAGATGGCCGGTCATGCTCTTGGTGCTGGAGATGGGCATGGTGTACGCGCCGTCGCCGAACACCCGCTTGATCGCCAGCGTCTCGATCGAGTCGTTCGAGGGGGTGCTGGTGCCGTGGGCGTTGATGTAGTCGATGTCGGACGGGTCGAGGCCGGCGTCTTCCAGGGCGGTCCGCATGGCGGCGACGGCGCCCCGGCCCTCGTCGTGGCTGTCGGTCAGCCGGAAGGCGTCGGCGGTCGAGCCGTGGCCGGCCACCTCGCCGTAGATCACGGCCCCGCGCGCCCGGGCGTGCTCCAGGTCCTCCAGAACCAGCACCCCGCCCCCTTCGCCCAGGACGAAGCCGTCGCGGTCGCGGTCGAACGGCCGGCTGGCGCGGGCGGGGTCGTCGTTGCGGGTGGACATGGCGGTCAAGAGGATGAACCCCGTCACCCCCAGGGGATGGATCATGCTGTGCGCGCCGCCGGCCAGGACGACGTCGAGGTCGCCCCGACGGATGAACTCCGAGGCCTCGCCGATGGCCTGGGCGCTGGCGGCGCAGGCGGTCTGGCACGTCAGATTCGCCCCCCTCGCCCCGAAGACCGACGCCAGGTGGCCCGCCGGGTTGCCGGGCTCCTGGTCGGCCTCGCGGACCGCATGCAGGCCCCGCACCCCCTGGCTGGTGAACCGGGCGGTGTCGACCTTCCCCTCGCGGCTGGAGCCGTGGACCAGGGCCACGAACCGGCCGAAGTCCTGCTGGCCCTCGCCCGAGCCCAGGTACACCCCGAACCGCGACGGGTCCAGCCGCGACTCGTTCAGGCCCGCATGGGCGACGGCCTGGGTCGCCGCCGCCAGCGCGAACTTCGAGGTCCGGCTGTGGTCGACCCATCGCTCCGCGTCGGGCCGGTACGCCGCCAGGTCGAAGTCCGGCACCTCGGCCGCGATCCGGGTCGCGAACGTCCCGGCGTCGAACAACGTGATCGGGCCCACGCCCCCACGACCCGCGCACATCGCCGCCCATGAGGACTCGACGTCCCCCCCGACCGGCGTGATCATCCCCATCCCCGTGACCACCACTCGTCGTCGCATCGCGAGCCCTCTTCGCTACGGACTTCCCTCGGATCGCGCCGGAATGGTAGGGGGGCCGTTTTCCCACGTCAAGATCGGCGAATGCGGCGAGCCGGGAGAAAGCCGGGCCGGGGATCAGGGTCGATCCCAGGATTGCTCGGCCCCGACGGCCCCGTCGGACTGGAAGCGGCGGATGCGGAGATTCGCGGGGGAGGCGTCGACGCGGAGGACGGTGGCCTTGGCGAGCGGGTGGGCGTCGCCGACGAAGACCGGGTACTGGAAGCCTCGGGAGGCGTCGGGGCAGGGGGGGATCACCTCGGCGTGGTGGTTGTGCCCGGCGACGATCAGGTCGACCTTCCCGGAATCGTACAGCGGGCCGAAGAGCTTCTCGACGCGGATCGGCCCGTACCACTTGGACTTGTCCCGGGGAAGCGTCCGCCAGTCCGGTGGGATGTGCTGGACGACCACCCGCCAGGTCGCGGCCTTGTAGGCGTCGCCGGCGATCTCGCGCGAGAGCCAGTCGCGTTCCTCTTCCATGTAGGCGTCGAAATCGACGAGGCCGCTGTACTCGACGCTCGCGTCGGGCTTGTCCTCGCCGGTGTCGAGGAGCAGGACGCGGACCGCGCCGAAGGTCATGGCGGCGTAGTAGCGGTCCTCGGGAAGGATCAGGTACTCCGGGAGTAGGCGGGCGAACGCGCCCCGGGTCTCGTGGTTGCCCCGGAGGAAGAAGCAGGGGATCCCCTTCGAGGCGAACCAGGCCATCGGCAGGAGGAGGCTCTCGACCACCTGTCGCTCGGTCATCGGATCGGTGAGGACGTCGCCGTTGAAGACCATGAAGTCGACGCCCCCGCCGGCGAGCGGAGTCAGAAGCGGGTAGAACTGGATCCGGTCGTGGACGTCGTTGAAGACCAGGAACGAGGCCGAGCCGTCGTCGCGACGGGTCGGCGGGAGGCTCACCTCCTTCGAGGTCGCCGGCTCGCCGTAGACGACCGAATAGGGGGCGAGCTTCGTGATCGGACGCGAGACGGCCCGGAAGCGGAGCGGCTTCGACGGGTCGTACCCCTTCAGCACGGCCTTCTGGATCGTGGAGTTGGCCTGCTTGAGCCCGTGCCGGGACGACCCGGAGCGCTTCCAGGCGCCTTCCTCGCCCCCTTCCGGCTCCTGCGTCCATTCGACGACCCCGTCGCCGGGAGCGGCCGTCATCCAGCCGACGCCGATCTCATCCCCGCCGAGGAGCTGGACCCAGGGAGGAACGGCGAGGAACCCCTCGCCGCGCAGGGCGAGCACCTCGGCGCGGGCCTCGCTCTCGGCCGCCGCGACCTCGGGTCGCTGGGCGGAAGCCGGGCCGGCTCCCAGGATCAGGATCAGGGCGAGGGTGGAAGCCAGGGCGGGCCGGGCGGCCGGGGTCGGCCGAACTGGTGTTCGCATTCTCATCTCCCTTTCGATCTCTGGGGGGGCGTCGGCTCAGGGGGCCGAATCGGGCGCGTGTTCGCGGGCGTGCTGCTGGCGGTAGGCGGCGGGGGTGAGGCCCGTCGAGCGTCGGAAGACGGTGCTCATGTAGCCGAGATAGGCGAAGCCGGACTTCTGGGCGATGTCCTCGTAACCGAGGCTGGTCTCGGCCAGAAGCTGCTCGACGCGCCGGATGCGCTCGCGGGCGATGGTCTCGTGGATCGTCCGGCCGAGCTCCTCGCGGAACAGGCGCTGGAGCTTGCTCCGGGAGACGTCCACGTGCTCCAGCACGTCGTCGACCCGGATGCCTGAACAGGCGCGGTCGCGGATGAACCGGACGGCCTCGGCGACGCAGGGCTCCTCGATCGCCGTGATCTCGCTGGACTGCCGGACGGCGACGCCCAGCGGGGGGATCGCCAGGGTCGTCCTCGGGGCCCGGCCGCCGCTCATCATCCGGTCCAGGAGGGCGGCGGCCTGATAGCCGATCGTCTGGCAGTCGGGGATCACGCTCGACAGGGGGGGGTTCGCCAGCTCGCAGGCGAGCGTCTCGTCGTCGGCGCCGACCACCGCGACTTCCTCCGGGACCGAGACCCCCGCGCGACGGCAGGCCTCGAGCGCCTGGATGCCCCGGAAGTCGTTGCAGGCCATCAGGCCCAGCGGCTTGGGGAGCGAGGCGATCCAGCGCGAGACGGTCGCCATCTCCGTCTCCCACGCCGGGAGCTGATGCCCCCACGACGCCCGCTGGCCGCCGCGATACGCCCGACACTCCCAGCCCTCGCGCCGGACCCGCTCCGCGAAGCCCTCGTAATTGGCGATCGACCACCGGAAGCCGGGGTAGCCGAAGAAGGCGAACCGCTTGAACCCCCGCTCCAGCAGGTGCTCGGCGGCCAGGGCGCCGATCGCCCGGTGATCGCTCTGGATGTGGGGACGCCCCCCCTGATCGTCCAGGTTCACCATCGGCACGCGTCGCGGCGGCCGGAACTCGCTGGAGGACTTCGCCACCCCCAGGATGATCCCGTCGCCGTCCCACGACGCCAGCCACGGGGGCGGGGGGTCCAGCCGCGATCGGGGCTCGAAGTAGAACGTCCAGGGGCCGTTCTCCCGCGCGTACCGGGACACGCCCTGGAGGATCTTGCGACCGTAGGCCATCGACGTCTGCACGACCAGCGCGACGTGCGGCGGTCGGCTCCGCGAGGGAGGGGGCTTCGGGGTTGCTGTCATGCGTCGGGGGATCGCAGAGACGCCGCCTGGGCGGCTGGGAGAGGATCGATCGACGGAAGTTGTGGATCCGATCCATCGTATCTCAGAGCCATGCGAGGCGGCAACCGCGGGATCAGGCCGAAAGTTAGAAAACGAATGCCGAATATTGCATTGCCGACCAACGGGCGAGCTTCTACTGTGATCTTCACTCTCCCCTTTCTCTCGTCTTCCGTCGTTCGCGGAACGAGGTCGTGCGTCTTCTTTGGGACGCCCGGCCCCTTGCGCTCATTCCTTGCCCATCCCGCTCGTCCGAGGAGTCCTTCCTGATGACCGCCACCCAACGCGGCGAAACCCGTCGGGGCTTCACGCTGATCGAACTGCTGGTCGTCATCGCGATCATCGCGGTGCTGATCGCCCTGCTGCTGCCGGCCGTCCAGTCGGCTCGCGAGGCGGCCCGGCGGATCCAGTGCACGAACAACCTGAAGCAGATGGGCCTGGCCTTCCACAACTACATGAGCGCCGTCGGCGCGCTCCCCCCGGCCAAGATCTTCTCAGGAAGCTGCACCGCCCTCAACTCCGGCGGCCGGGTCCTGAACACGACCGCCTTCGCCATGATCCTCCCCTACTTCGAGCAGACCGCCCTGGCCAACGCCTACAACTACGAGCAGGCCGGGAACAACACCGCGTTCGGCGGCGTCAACACCGTGGTCATCGGCTCGGAACTGGCCAACACGACCGTCACGGGGACGATGGTCAACGCCTTCTGGTGCCCCAGCGACAACGAGCCCGACGCCGTCACCGACCCGAACACCACCGCGGCCTGGCCGTATCGCCGGATCAACGCCCGCCGGTCCAACTACCAGCTCAACACCACGATCTACACGGACTACTTCTGCCCCGCCTCCGCCGGCGTCGACGCCGGCATGAAGGGCCCCTTCTTCAACGACGCGGCCACCTCGATCGCCGCCATCACCGACGGCACCAGCAACACGTTCCTCGCCGGCGAGTCGGTCAACGGCGTCTCCAAGTACGACCAGGGCCCGCCGCCCCGGTTCGGCCCCTACTGGGGCTCGGGCACGCACACCGCCGTGCACGGCCGGATCGTGCCCCCGACCTCGACCGACTTCCTCGCCTACATGCCCAACGGCGTCTCGGGCTACCTCTACCCGACGGCCACCGCGTTCGGCAAGAAGGCCCCCTACGCCTGGGTCTTCTCCAGCAAGCACTCCGGCGGCGTCAACATGGTGATGGCCGACGGCAGCGTCCGGTTCATCAAGAACTCGATCAGCCCCGTCACCTGGTGGGCCTCCGCCACCATGGCCGGCGGCGAGGTCGTCAGCGCCGACTCGCTCTGATCGAGCCGAACCGAACCGCGTCGAGCCGGATCCGAACGCCCGAAGCGCGGCGACGCCCACCCCCGGCGTCGCCGCGCGTCTTCCGTGTGGGAGCCCTCAGCATGAACCTCCGCCAGACGACCCGACGACTCGCGCCGGTCGCGATCCTCCTGCTCGCCGCCGCCGGCACCGGCTGCGGCGACGCCGACGACGCCATCACCCTGGCGCCCGTGAAGGGGAAGATCACCCGCAACAGCGAGCCCATGGCCAACGCTTCGGTCGCGTTCACGCCCGACCCGAGCAACGCCGACCAGACCCCCGGCGGCGACACCAGCGGACCCGCCGGCACCTACCTCGCCCGCTTCAAGTCCCGCTCCGGGCTCGCCCCCGGCAAGTACACGGTGACGATCACCCCGGGGACCGCCACCCCGGAGCTGGAAGTCGATTCCGCCGTCGAGGAAGCCTTCAAGGACGACCCGATCATGCTCGGCGAGATGAAGCGATCCGCCGCCGCCAACAAGGCCGGCCGCAAGGGCAAGAAGGCCGACCCCCCGGCCGAGTTCGACGCCGAGGTCAAGGCCGACGGCTCGCCTCTCGACTTCAAGTACGAGGACGGGGCGGTGCGGAAGCCGGGTGCCCCCAAGTGAACCGCCCCATCAATCCGAGGACCATCCGATGAAAGCCCGAGCCCCCCTCTCCATCGGCCTCCTCGCCGTCTTGCTGGCCGCCGGCTGCGGCCAGCCCGAGGACTCCGTGGACGACCGCCTCGCCAAGCTGGAGGCGCTCGTCCCCGTCTCGGGCGTGGTGAAGATCGGCGGCAAGGCCGTTCCCGGCGTCGTCGTGACGTTCATCCCCGAGGAGTGGGCCCCGGCGCACGGCGAGACCGACGAGGAGGGGAAGTTCTCCCTCATCACCGCCGCCCGCCCCGGCGCCATCCCCGGCGACTATAAGGTCGTCCTGAGCTACCTCGTCGCCGCCGACGGCCGCGTCCTCGGCCTCGAAGACCGCGCCGGCTTCGTCCCCGACCCCGCCGTGGCCACCGCCACCGAGAAGCTCCCCCCCTCGATCACGTCCTTCGAAAACACCCCCCTCGCCGCCACCATCCCCGACGGCGGGACGACCACCCTCGACTTCGAAGTCGACGCCCAGCTCGACGCCCCCGCGCCGACCCCGGGACCCTCGCCCGAGCCCCCGGCCGAACCCGCCAAGGACTGAGGGCCGGGATCAGTCCCCCCTCGCATACGAAGCGGAAAAGCCCGTCGCCAGGCATCCTTCTCCCCTCGAGGGAGGAGGTGCCGCGCAGCGGCGGAGGAGGGGGCGACGAGCGCGAGGGCCGTCGGCTGTTCGACTCGTCCGCCTTGATGGTCCCCCTCATCCGGCCCTTCGGGCCACCTTCCCCCAGCAGGGGGAAGGCATGATTACGCGAGTATCCCTGCTCCCCTCGTGGCGGATGAGAGGGCGACGAGCACGAAGGCCGTCCGCGATCACTCCGCCTTGTCGGCTTCGGGATCGGGGTAGAGCTTGCCTTCGATGGTCCATTCGGTGGGGGTCTTGCGGCGGACGAGGGCCTGGAGGTGTTCGATCTGCTCCAGCTCCTCGCGGCTGGTCCGGCCGTTGCGGGCCATGTCGGCGGCGGCGACGCCGGCGGCGGTGCCGCTGGACCATTCGATCGGGTGCAGGCGGGTCGCGGCGTTGGCGAGGAAGCTCTGCGCCATGGTCTTGCCCGCGACCAGCAGGTTGCCGTACTTCTCGTTCGTGAGCGAACGGAAGGGGATGTAGAACGGCAGGGTGTCGTGCGCCTGGACGATGTAGGCGGGCATCGTGCAGGTCGACATCGGGTGGACGTCCGACGGATAGGCGCCCAGCGCGACGCGGTCGAAGAACCGGCGGCCGGTCTTCTTGGCGATCGAGCGGTTCAGGTCCTGGCCCTTGAGCAGGAAGCCGTCGAGGCCGACCGAGCGGCGGGTGTCGCGGATGTAAGGCAGCTTGGCGAGGCCGTGGCTGGTGCCGAGCACGCCGCCGTCCAGGAGGATCTGCCGCGGGTCGATCCCCTCGGGCGCCTGGGCCTTGAACCAGTGGTGCCAGCCCAGGGCCCGTCGCTCGGCCTCGGACAGCACGGCGAGGTCCACGCCCCCATTCCAGTCGCCTCGCTGCGCGTCGGCCTCGGCGCGGGAGAGGAACAGGTAGCCGAACGGGTAGTCGTTGCCGCCGGCCTTGAGCTTGGCGGAGTACCCCCAGTTCTGGAGGCAGAGGTCGCCGACGGCCGCCGGGCCGCCCCCCCTGGCGCTCTTGATGCGGCGGTAGGTCCAGATCTTGTTCCAGGCCTCGGCCTTGCCGTCGAACTCGTCGAAGCCGAAGCCCGAGACCCCTTCGGGGCCGGCGGGTTCGTCGGCCGGCTCGGCGGCGTACCGCTGGACGAAGTCGTAGACCGTCGACTGGCCGCAACGGTCGTCCCCCTCGCGGCCGCCGTCCTCGAACTCGACCCCCTGGAGGTACGGGGCGTCGGCCAGGACGAGGACCTCGCCCCATTCGGTCGCGTCGATGAAGACGACGTCGCGGCCCCTGGGAGCCTCGAACCGGAGCACGGACTTGTCGAACCGCGAGGAGGGCTCGGGGCTGTACCAGTCGGCCAGGTCCTTCGACGGCAGGACGTCGTACCCGGCCGCCTCCACGCCCGGCCGGGGCTTGCGCCGGATCGCGGTGATCGCGGTGACGAGCCCCCTGGCCGCGTCGACCTCCACCGTCTTGATCACGGCCTCGCGGAAGACGACGAGCGTCCCCTCGGCGACGAGCTTCGCCTCCAGCGGGAGGAGGTGATCGTCCAGGAAATTCCGGGGCTCGAAGCAGTAGTTGCTGACCCAGCCCTTGCCGGGGTTGCCCGTGGCGTCGAGCATGGCGCGGAAGTTGGGCGTCATGTTCGCGCGGTCGCGGGCGATCGCGTGGACCTTGAACTCCTCGCCGGTCTTCTTGTCCTTGATCGTGTGCCAGGCCTCGTCGATCGCCGGCACGGCGCTCGCGGTGAGCTGGCCGCCGACCCAGTCGGTGGGCTCGATCAGGCAGGTCCTCGCGCCGCTCTCGGCCGAGGCGACCGCCGCCGCGAACGCCGCCGTCGTCCCGCCGGCGATGATCACGTCGAAGTCGCGATGGACTTCCTCGGTCCCCTCGGCGCGGCTCGGCGCCGGGACCGCCGAGAATCCGACCAGACCGATCCCGCACGCCCCCAGGAACTCTCGCCTTCGCATTTCAGATCCCTTCCTCTGGCCGTCGCCAGCCGCGACGGCCGTGCACCGATCCGTCCCGCCGCATCGCGGGCGCATCTCCGAATTCTATCAGTTTCGGGCGCGCCGGGTCGATCCCCGCACCGCGGGGGGGCGGCGCGGGGCGGGGGTCGACGAGGATCGGCGGGCGTTCAGGCCCGAGAGGGGCCGTCGGTCCTGGTCTTGACGGAGGAGGATTCGGGGAGCCGCCAGGGGGCGCGGTAGGGGCGGGAGAGCATCGCGGCGGCCTCGTCGTCGCCGACGATCGTCTCGGCCTTCGGGTCCCAGGCGATCTTCCGGCCGGCCCGGATCGCGATGTTCCCCAGGTGGCAGACGGTCGCCGAGCGATGGCCGATCGCCACGTCGCAGACCGGCTTCTCCCGCGTCTTGATGCAGTCCAGCCAGTTCCGGTGGTGGTTCGTGCTGACGTACAGGTGGACGTCGCCTTCCCCCGGCCGGTCTTCGAGGATCTCCTTCGGGTCGGCCGAGATGCTCCCGCGCGAGACGCCGATGGTCCCCTTCTCCCCCTCGAACTGGACCGAGTGGCCCTTGCCCTCGCCCTGGAGGCAGACGATCCGCACGCCGTCGTCGTAGGTGTAGACGATCCGGCTGGTCTCGGCGACCTCGAACCAGCCGTCCTTGTTGAACCGCGCGGTCGCCTCGACGGCGACCGGGCCGGACTCGTCGCGACCCAGGCCCCACTGCGCGATGTCCAGGTGGTGCGCGCCGAAGTTGGTCATCTGGCCGCCGGAGTAGTCCCAGAAGAAGCGGAACAGATAGTGGACGCGCTTGGCGTTGTAGGGCCGATGGGGGGCGGGGCCGAGCCAGAAGTCGTAATCCAGCTCGGGGGGAGGCGTCGAATCGGCCACGGCCGGGCCGTCGAAGTTGACCCTGGGGAGCAGGACGCGGACCTCCTTGACCTTGCCGATCCGCCCATTGCGGACCAGCTCGCAGGCCCGCCGGAAGCCTTCCTCCGAGCGCTGCTGGCTGCCGGTCTGGACGACCCGGCCGGCGGCGCGGGCGACGTCCACCATGCGTCGGCCCTCGGCCACGGTCAGGCTCAGCGGCTTCTCGCAGTACACGTCCTTGCCCGCGACGCAGGCGTCGGCCGTGGCCAGGGCGTGCCAGTGGTCGGGGGTCGAGACGACGACGCCGTCGATCGACCGATCCTCCAGCAGCTTGCGGTAGTCGCCGAACGTCGCCGGCTTGCCGCCGGCCTTCTCGACGACCCTGGCGGCGTCGGCCAGGTGCCCGGAATCGACGTCGGCCAGCGCGACGACCTCGACCCCTTCCTGCTTCAGGAAGTCCCTCAGGTTGCTGGTCCCCTGGCGACCGACGCCGATGAACCCCAGCCGGATCCGCTCGCCGGCGGCGACGCCCCCCGCGCGGCCCTTGCCGGTCAGGATGGTCGGGAACGCCCAGCCCGCCGCCACCCCGGCGCCGGCGCCTTTGAGAAAGCCCCGTCGATCCGTCCTCGCGTCGCCATTCATGACGTCCAGCCTCCGAATCGCCTGCTCCGAACCGCCGGCGCGCGCCGACCGCGTCCCAATTGTGCGACGCCCGCGCCCGCCACGCAACCGACCGTCGGGCCTCCCTTCCGAACGGCCGACGAGCCCCCGCGATCAAATTCCCGCGAAATCCGAACGTGTCGCCCGAATTGATTTGAACTCGACGAGCCCACCTCATACTTAAAAGCACAAAGAAAAGCGACTCCCAACGCCGCGGAGGCAAGCTCCGCCGAGGTCATCCCCCCCCCACACCGAAGGACCGATCCATGTACCACTCAGGCGAGAACGCCCCCCCCGGCGAGAACGCGGCCATCGAGAAGGTGGTCGAGTTGAGTCTCAAGCTCGTCGACAAGGCCAAGGATCCGGTCCCTCGCGGGCAGCACCCGAAGACGAACGGCGTGGTCCGCGCGGATTTCGTGGTCGATCCTTCGGGCCTCCCTCCGGAGTGTCGGGTGGGGCTGTTCCGGGAGGCCAGGACGTTCCCGGCCCTCGTCCGCTTCTCGAACGGCGCCCAGGCGGACGACCGCAAGGCCGACGTCCACGGCATGGCGATCAAGCTCCTGGACGTCGACGGCGAGAAGCTGATCCCCGAAGAGAAGGACGCGCGGACGCACGACTTCATCCTGGTCGACCACCCCATCTTCTTCATCCCCGACGCGGCGACCTACGTCCCGTTCTCGGAGGCGCTGGCGAAGGCCAAGGGGGTGGAGCCTTCCGCCGTGCGGAGCCTGCTGTTCCTGCTGCCGAAAGGCCCGCGAGCGGGGATGACGCTGGCCGCCTCGCTCATCGCCTCGTTGGGCGTCAAGCGGGGGACGGCCTTGTTGAAGCTCGTGAAAGAGGCGCTGGGCAAGACCCCGGACAGCCCGCTGACCACGCGCTACTGGAGCACCACGCCGTATTGCCTGGGCCCCAAGGCCGTGAAATACACGGCCATCCCCGACGCGACCCAGGCACCCCCGCGGGCCGACTCGCCGGACCTGCTGCGGCTGGCGATGAAGTCCACCCTCGACCACGGCGGCGCGGCCTTCACGTTCGCCGTCCAGATCCAGGCGGACCCCACCTCGACTCCGATCGAGGACCCGACGGTCGAGTGGAAGGAATCCGCGTCCCCGCCGATCTCGGTCGCCCGGATCGTCATCCCACGCCAGGATTTCAACGTCGAGGCCCGGCAGACGTTCGGCGAACACCTCTCCTTCACCCCCTGGCACGCCCTGGCCGAACACGCCCCCATCGGCGGCGTCAACCGCGCCCGCCTGCCGACCTACCGGGCGGTTTCCGCCGAGCGCCATCGCATCAACAGGAAACCCCAGGTCGAACCGACCCTCGCGGAAGTCGAGCGGGTGTGACGCCCGTCCGCATCCCGCGTTACTGGCCGTCGGCGGCGAGACGGGCCGGGATTTGCACGCCGGAAAGCCGTGGTTCGCCGCCGTCGCGCCTCGACGGCGACGAGAGCGGCCGCTTCACTTTCCTCAAGCCCGGAGGCCACCCCCCCATGTCGCAGCAAGCCGCCCGCATCGTCCTGGCCTCGCGCCCCAAGGGCGAGCCGAAGCCCGAGAATTTCCGCCTGGAGCGGTTCGACGTCCCCGAGCCCGGAGCGGGCCAGATCCTGCTGAAAACCCTCTATCTCTCGCTCGACCCTTACATGCGCGGGCGGATGAACGACCGCGAGTCGTACGCGCCTCCGGTGCCGATCGGCGGCGTCATGGACGGGGAGGTGGTGGCCGAGGTCGTCGCGTCGAACCTGCCCGATTATCGCGCCGGCGACGTGGTGCTGGCCCGGCTCGGCTGGCGGACGCACGGGGTCTCCGACGGCGAGGGGCTCCGCAAGATCGACCCGTCGCTGGGCCCCGTCACCACGGCGCTCGGCGTGCTGGGGATGCCGGGGTTCACCGCGTACTCGGGCCTGCGGATGATCGGGCAGCCGAAGGAAGGGGAGACGCTGGTGGTGGCCGCGGCCAGCGGTCCCGTGGGCTCGATGGTCGGACAGCTCGCGAAGCAGTCCGGGCTGCGGGCGGTCGGCATCGCCGGCGGTCCCGAGAAGTGCGCCTTCGTCCGCGACGAACTGCGGTTCGACGCGGTCGTCGATCATCGCCGGCCCGACTTCCGCGAACGGCTCGCCGAGGCCTGCCCGGAGGGGATCGACATCGATTTCGAGCTGGTCGGCGGCGAGGTCTGGCAGGCCGTACTGCCCCTGCTGAACAAGTTCGCCCGCGTCCCGGTCTGCGGCCTTGTCGCCCACTACAACGACGGTGGGGCGGGCGCGGTCGACCAGTTGCCGGCCACCCTCGGCCGCATCCTCGCGCGGAGTCTCACCCTCCGCGGATTCATCGTCTATGAGTTCGACGAACTCTTCCCCGAGTTCCTCGACGACGTCGCCCCGCTGGTCCGGAACGGCGAGATCCGCTACCGCGAAGACGTGGTCGACGGCTTCGAACGGGCGCCCGAGGCGTTCATGGGCATGCTCGGCGGCGGCAACTTCGGCAAGCTCCTCGTCCGGGTCGCCCACGAACCCCCGGCCTGAACCGCGAGGCGGTCCGGCGCGGCCGGGGGAGCGTCCTCGGGAACCTCGACGCGTCCGTCCGCTCCGGCACGGTGGTTGCGGATCATCCTGGAAGCCCACCCGTTTCCGAGGCGTGTCGGCCGGCGCGGCCGAGGAGGTTTCCTATGAGCGTGCGACAGCGGGATGCGACGGACCTGAAGCGGGCCCACTTCGAGCCGGACGCCTGGCCCCGGCCGATCGCCGAGGACCTGGCCTACCTGCGGACGGGCATCGTCAACGTCTTCTTCGCGGGGGAGGCGGGGGACCGGAACTGGGTCCTGATCGACGCCGGGCTCGCCGGCTGGGCGGACTCGATCGCCGACGCCGCGGCCGACCGATTCGGCGAGGGGGCCCGGCCCTCCGCCATCATCCTGACGCATGGCCATTTCGACCACGTCGGGGCCCTTCGGACGCTGGCCGAACGCTGGGACGCGCCGGTCTACGCGCACCCCCTCGAACTCCCCTATTTGACCGGCCGTTCCTCCTATCCGCCCCCCGACCCGACCGTCGGCGGCGGCGCCATGGCGACCCTCTCCTGGCTCTATCCTCGCGGGCCGATCGACCTTGGAGGCCGGGTCCGGCCGCTCCCTGCGGACGGCTCGGTCCCCGGGCTGCCGCGTTGGCGATGGGTCCATACGCCGGGCCACACCCCCGGCCACGTTTCGTGCTTCCGCGACGAGGACCGGACGCTCGTGGCCGGCGACGCGTTCGTCACGACCAGGCAGGAATCGGCCCTCGCCGTCCTGACCCAACGCCGCGAGATCCACGGCCCGCCGATGTACTACACGAGCGACTGGGCCGCCGCCCGGCGCTCGGTCAAGCTCCTCGCCGACCTGGAACCGGAGACGGCCGGGACGGGCCACGGCGAACCCCTCGCCGGCGAACCCCTCCGCGCCGGGCTCCGCGCCCTCGATCGCGAGTTCAGGCGGCTGGCGGTCCCCGCCCACGGGCGGTACGTCTCCAGTCCGGCGATTTCCGACGCCCACGGCGTCGTCGACGTGCCGCCGGACGTCCCGCACCCGCTGCTCCGGGCGGTCGTCGGTTTCGGGGTCGGCCTGGTCGCCGGGGCGGCCCTCCACCGCCTGGCGACGCGACCTCGAACGCACACCGGAGGGCCAGCCGACCCGGCGCGGGGGCCGAAAGGCCGCGACCGACACGCCTGACGACTGAGAAGAAGGACCGCCTCGGCGAGCCCTCCGCCCGGATGGGCTCCCGTCCCCGACGTCCCGGGGGCTTGTCTCCGACGTCGCTTTCGAGTAAATTCGTCGGCGGTGGGTTGATGAACGGATGTCGGGTGGAGGCGGGCGTGGCGATCTCGGAAACGGGTCTGGGCGGGCTTCCCCGGAAGCAGGGGAAGGTGCGCGACGTGTACGACCTGGGCGACCGGCTCTTGCTGGTCGCCACGGATCGCATCAGCGCGTTCGATTGGGTCTTGCCGACCCCGATCCCCGACAAGGGGCGGGTGCTCTCCTGCCTCAGCGAATTCTGGTTCGAACGCCTGGGCGTCGCCAACCACCTGATTTCCAGCCACGTCGACGACTTCCCGATCGCCCTCGACGACCAGACCCGCAAGGACCTGCGAGGCCGGGCGATGCTCGTCCGCAAGGCCAGGGTCGCCCCCTTCGAGTGCGTCGTCCGGGGCTATCTTTCCGGCAGCGGCTGGAAGGAATACCGGAAGTCGGGCGAGGTCTGCGGCGTGAAGCTGCCGCCGGGGCTCGTCGAGAGCGACCGCATCGACCCGATCTTCACCCCCGCCACCAAGGCCGAGACCGGCCACGACGAGAACGTCTCGTTCGACGTCATGGCCGCCGCCCTTGGTGCCGAGGTCGCCGCCACGCTCCGGGACAAAAGCCTGCATGTGTACGGCCAGGCGGCCGAGACGGCGCGCGAGAAGGGCCTGATCCTCGCCGACACCAAGTTCGAGTGGGGGTTCGACGAGCAGACCGGCGAACTCTTGCTGATCGACGAGGTGCTCACGCCCGACAGCTCCCGGTACTGGTCGATCGAGACCTACAAGCCGGGCGGGCCGCAGCCGTCGTTCGACAAGCAATACGTCCGCGACTGGCTGGAGGCGACCGGCTGGGACAAGTCCAGCCCCCCCCCGGCGCTCCCCGACGACGTGACGGCCCGCACCCGATCGAAGTACATCGAAGCCTATGTGCTGCTGACCGGACGCCCGTTCCCCTGGCGCTGACGCGACCCGACGAAGGCCCGAAAGACCCCGCCCATGCTCCGCTATCTGACCGCCGGTGAATCGCACGGAACCGCCCTGACCGCGATCGTCGAGGGCTTCCCCGCCGGGGTGACGCTCGACAAGTCGTTCATCGACCGCGAGCTGGAGCGTCGCCAGGGGGGCTACGGCCGGGGCAAGCGGCAGAAGCTGGAGACCGACCGGGTCTTCATCGAGTCCGGCACGTTCCGAGGGGTCAGCACCGGGGCCCCGATCACGCTTCGGCTGATCAACAACGACGCCAAGCTCGAACGCCTGTCCGAGCCCGCCGCCCCGCGCGGGGGGCACGTCGACCTGGCCGGCTCGATCAGCTACCAGACCGGCATCCGCCAGGTCCTCGAACGGGCCAGCGCCCGCGAGACGGCCGTCCGGGTGGCGGCCGGCGCGCTGGCGAGGCTCGTGCTGCGGGAGGTCGGGATCACCGTCTTCGGCTACGTCGCCGAGCTGGGGGGCGTCCCGGCGCCGCCGCTGGGCTTCGACCTCGCCGTCCGCGACGCCAGCCCGGTCTACACGCTGAACCCCGAGGCCGACGCGGCCATCGTCGCGGCGATCGACGCCGCCCGCGAGGCCGGCGACACGCTCGGCGGACTCGTCGAGACGATCGTCACCGGCTGCCCCATCGGCCTGGGGAGCCACGTCCAGCCCGACCGCCGGCTCGACGCGCGGCTGGCCTGCGCCGTCATGGGCATCCAGGCGATCAAGGCCGTCGAGATCGGCCTGGGGATCGAGGCCGCCAAACGCCCCGGATCGAAGGTCATGGACCCGATCCGGTACGACCCGGACCACGACGAGGCCGACCGCCGCTACGGATTCCGACGGCCCTCCAACAACGCGGGAGGGATCGAGGGGGGGACCTCCAACGGCGAGCCGATCGTCGTCCGCGCGTCCAAGAAGCCGATCAGCACCCTGGCCAAGCGGGGACCATCGGTCAACATGGCGACCAAGGGGGAATCTCCCGCGTCGTACGAACGTTCCGACGTCTGCGCCGTCCCCGCCGCGAGCGTCATCGTCGAGAACGTCGTCGGCTTCGAGATCGCCGCCGCCCTCCTCGAACGCTACGACGGCTCCAGCCTGGATTCGCTCAAGGCGACGATGGCCGCCGTCCACGCCCTCAACCGCGAGAAGCTGGACCACTGGTCTGAGCGCCCCTAAAACCCGAACGCTCGGGAAGCGCCCGTTCCAGCCGGGCTGGATTCTCGCGCGCGGTCCTGGCGATACAACGTAGGTAACGCGCCTGGCCGTCGGCCGCCCGGAGGATCCGGGGCGTCGACGGCGTTCCTTCGGGCGCATTCGTTCGACTCGAGGGAGGCACGGATGTTCCCCCTTTCGCGACCGGCCCGCCAGGGGCTGGCGACGACGGCCCTGGCGCTCTTGACGGTCCTCCCCACGGGATTCACGGCGTTCCACGCCTGGCGGATCAACCGGCCGGGCCACGTCCGCGACGTGGAGATCACGCTGGGGAGGCGGCTGGGCCTCCAGGTCACGCTCGACGCCGTCGCCTATCCTCGCCCCGGCGAGATCCTGTTCCACGGCATCGTCCTCCGCCAGGAGGAGCCGAGGGGGAAGGGCCTGGCCGAGATCGCCCGCGCGGCCTCGCTCCGCCTGGTCCAATCGGGCCGCGACCTGATCGTCCACGCCGACGAACTGGCGCTCCGGGGCGAGAGCCCGGACCTCGCCATGACCCAGGTCGGCTCGCTGCTGCAACGATCCGGCGAGGTGCCGTACGACCGCGTGGAGCTGACCGCGCCTTCGTGCCGTCTGGACCTCGGCGCGGGGCTCGGCTTTTCGTTGCAGGACGTCGCCGCGACGCTCGCCTCGGAGCCGTCGGGACCGACCGTCCGCGTGGCCTATCGCCTCGTCGAGCCCGGATCGAAGACGCGATGCGAGCTGACCCTGAGCCGGGACCGCCGCGTCGATCCGGTCAGGACCACCCTGGCGCTGAAGACGCTGGAAGGGCTGCCGCTGCCGGCCCGCGTGCTCGACGTGTTCTTCGACGCCACCGACTGGATCGGCGAGGACGCCCGCGTCGACGGCCGGCTCACGCTCCGACGCTCAGGCGGCGGCGCCTGGGAGGGAGACTTCGCCGGCGACCTGCACGACGTCGACCTCGCCGCGCTCGTCGGCCGACGATTCCCCAGCCATCGCCTCGCCGGCTCGGCGCGGGTCTCGATCGAGAACGCCCGGTGGGGCGACCGGCCTGGGCAGGGGCCGGGCTGGATCGAGGCCAAGGGGAAGCTCACTTCCGGCCCCGGATCCGTGGGTGTCGATCTGCTGACCGCCCTCGCCCGCGAGATGGCCTTCCGGCCCCCCTCGCGACACGCCCGGGGCGTCGACGCTCGCAGGTCCGAGGTCGATTTCGGCGCGCTCGGGATGGCCTTCGACATGCGGCCCGACGGCGAGATCCACCTCGCCGGCGCGCTGGGGAACGAGCACCCGCCGGACGCCGTCCTGGCCGCCGGCGTCTCGCCTTTGATCCACGCCCCCGAAGGCGCTTCGAGCGTCCACGGGCTCATCAAGACGCTAGTCCCGGTGGCCGCCGCCCGCCCGGGAACCCTCGTCCCGCTGACGTCGGAGTCGCGGGTCCTGCTCTGCCTCCCCGTCGCCCCCGAAGTCGCCCGGCCGACCCGGACGATGGGAGCGAACTGAGCGGGAAGCGAAACGAAGGCGCCTTCCCCGATCGATCGGGGAAGGTGCCTCGGCGTCAGGCCTCGTCGAGCGGTTCGTCGTCGTCGTCATCGACGGGCGCGCCGTTGGCGAGGGCGGCGGCGGCCTGGCCGGTGCGGCTGGCCATGACCTTGGCGGCGATCTCCTCGGCGAGCGCGGTGTTCTCGCGGAGGAACTCCTTGACCTTCTCACGCCCCTGGCCCAGCCGCATGTCGCCGTAGTTGAACCACGAGCCCGACTTCTCGACGAGCTTGTCGGCCAGCGCCATGTCGAGGATGTCCCCCTCGCGGGAGATGCCGCTGGTGTACATCATGTCGAACTCGCACGTGCGGAACGGCGGCGCGACCTTGTTCTTGACGATCTTGACCTTCACCCGAGAGCCGGTGATCTCCTCACCGTCCTTGACCGGCCCGATCCGCCTCACGTCCACCCGGCACGAGCTGTAGAACTTCAGGGCGCGGCCGCCGGGGGTGGTCTCCGGACTGCCGAACATCACGCCGATCTTCTCGCGGATCTGGTTGATGAACACCAGGACGCACTTGGAGCGGGAGACGCCGCCGGTCAGCTTCCGCAACGCCTGGCTCATCAGCCGGGCCTGAAGGCCGACGTGGCTGTCGCCGATCTCCCCCTCGATCTCGGCCTTCGGCACCAGGGCCGCCACCGAGTCGACCACCACGATGTCCACGGCGTTGGAGAGCACCAGCATCTCGGCGATCTGCAGCGCCTCTTCCGCGCTCCCCGGCTGGCTGACCAGGAGGGACTCGATGTCCACCCCGATCCGCTTGCACCACGACGGGTCCAGCGCGTGCTCGGCGTCGATGAAGGCCGCCACGCCGCCGATCTTCTGGGCGTTGGCGATCGCCTGCAGCGCGATCGTCGTCTTGCCGCTGGACTCCGGCCCGAACAGCTCGATGATCCGGCCTCGCGGCAGGCCCTTGCCCCCGAGCGCCAGGTCGAGCGAGAGGGCGCCGGTGGAGATCCCTTCGACCTCCAGGTGGCTCCCCTCGCCCAGCTTCATGATCGAGCCGGCGCCGAACGTCTTCTCGATCTGGCTGAGCGTCGTGTTCAGCGCCTTCGCCTCGGCGGACGCCGCTTTCGCCTCGGTTGCTACTTGTCGCTTCGCCACGACGTCGGCTCCTTCATGCTCGCCTGAGTTCTGTACGCCCGATCACTAGTTTAGCACGTCGGTCGATTCCGGTCAAGTCTCGGGGCGGGGTTTCGCCGAGGCCAGGCCGCCGCGGACGAGCGGGGCGTGGGTGGGGCCTTCCGGGGTGAGCGTGGAGGAGTAGGCGACGACCTCGCCGACGGTGAATTCGCCGGCCGTCCATTCGCGGAATTGCTCCAGGATCTCCGTCAGATCGGCGGCGGGGATGGTGGTCGAGGTCGGTCGCTTGTCGCGGCCGGTCCGGAGCCTTCCCAGGGTGACGTGAGGGCTGAATCGCACGTCCTCGGGCTGGCGGCCCACCTTGCGGAGGTTGGAGACGACGGCCTTGTGCAAGGCGGCGAGGGGTTCGAGGCCGGGACCGTCGAAGCCCGCCCAGATGACGCGGGGCCGCTCGGGCTTGGGGAAGGCACCCAGGCCGGCGATCCTCACTTCGAAGCGTTTGCACGCCCGCGCGGCCTTGACCGCGGCGTCGCAGACGTCCTTCAGCTCGGTGAACGGGACGTCGCCCAGGAAGGCGAGCGTCATGTGGAACGGCGCCGCGTCGTTCCAGCGAAACTCGGGCAGGAGCGGGGAGAGCCTCGTCTGGAGCTTGGCCAGCCGCTCGGCGACCGGGGAGGGCACGTCGATCGCGAGGAACGTCCGGGTCGTCTGGGCCATCGCGTCGTCGGATCCTTTCCCATCGGCATCGTCGTTCGGGGTCCCGCGCATCATACCCCGACGCCCTCGTCGGTGCGAGGCGTCCCACCTCCTTCGGGGTCGGGGCCGCCGCCTAGAATTCGGGACGGATGCGGGCCACGACGCGGCGGACCAGGCGGAGCAGGGGGGAGGGCTCGTCGCTCGAGGCGTCCTCCTCCAGGTAGCGGGAGATCTCGTTGGGCTTGAGCACCAGGACCATCCGGAGGCCGTCGCGTCGGGCCTGATGGAGTTCCTCGCCGCCGATGAGGACGCCGGTGGCGGCGTTCCCCTCCTGCGTGAACGCCAGGGTCACGGCGTCCTCGGGCCGGTTGTCCAGCCGGATCTCGGTCGAGCCGCCCGCGGGCAGGTCGCCGATGTAGGTCTCGACCCCCGCGTACGAGGCGATGAGGTTCCGCACCGGGGCGCCGCCGTTGACCACCCGGACCGCGTTCACCGGCCGCCGAAGCCACCAGACGCCCAGCTCGATCGCCAGAGCCGAAATCACGATCAGCCCGACCGTCAGCCCAAACTTTCGACGCCCCGTCATGGCTCGACCTCGGGAGTGCTCCTTCGACTCCTGTCAGAGTCCGCACGGACCAGGATCGCACGGAAGGACCGCCTGGAACAAGGGAGAAGGCGCCGCGCGAAGTCGTTCGCGGCCGGCTTTCGGCCGGGACGGCCCCGAAACCCATCGGAATCGGCTGATCGATCGGCGATTCGCGGCAAGACGCGCCGAGTAATCCGGCGGTAGGCGTTGTCCGTTTTCCAACGGCGGGCGGACGGCCCGTGGGGCTTCGAAAACGTCAATCGCCCCTGCGGCGGGGCCGATCAACGGTAGGGGGGAGAGGCGCGTCGCAAGACGGGCCCGGCCCCCCGCGACGACGGATCGGGACGAGCAAACCCTGCCGACTTCTCGGCCCGCGACGCCTGGGTGATCCTGGGCGTCCGTGCGGCCGGCGTCGGCCTCGCGACATGCAGGATGGTCCCGCCTTGAACGAGACTTCGACCCAGCGCCAAGCCAAGCCCTGGTCACGAGTCGATCGGGCTCCCGACGGCCGCTCAGCCTCCGTGAAGTCCTCCGACCAGGCCGGAATCCTCCGGCCGACGTCGGGGAGGTTCTGGGGGATGGTGGGCCTCGTGATCCTGACCGGCGTGACGAGCCTGGTGGTGGCCACGATCTCGATCTGGCTGACGCCGGTCTACATGGCCGCGATGGTCCTGATCTTCGCCGCGCCCCGGTCGAACCGGCCGGTCGCCCCGGCTTCGCCGCCCCCGAGCGAATCCCTCCCCGAGCCCGCGGAGACGACTGAGGCCTCACCCGAGGCCGCCGGCGTCGAGGCGGCGACGGAAGGGACGCCCGAAGGGACGGCCGAGGCGGTCGCGACGGCCGAGGACGCCGACCCCGCCGCGTCCCCCAAGCCCCGCAAGCGTCGGAGTAAGGGGAAACGCGCGGCCAGGGCGGCGGCGCTCGCCGAGGCGTCGTCGTCGCAGCCCACCTGGATCCGCGTCGGCCCCGGAAAATTCGTCCGGGCCGACCTCCAGGCTCCCCCGAGCGAAGCGGAAGCGCCGGCCGAGCCGACCCCCGCGGCCGATCCCGAGATCCCCGAGGAGACCGAGAGCCCGACCGAAGTCGCGACCGAATCCTGGACCGATGCCGAAGCCGCGCCGACCTCCGCGCCCGATGGGCTCGTGGTCGCGGACGAGGCCGTCGCCATGGAGACCTTCGCGGAAGAGACGCCCGCGACGGCGATCGACGAGGGACCGAGCGAGCTCGACTCGACGGCCCCCCCCGACGCCGACGAAGCGGCCCCCACGACCCCTGACGAGGAGTACGGCATCGCGCCCTCTGCACTCGTCGAGAACGACGACGAGGAGTACGGCATCGCGCCCTCTGCACTCGTCGAAGCCTCCGGCGAGGAGTACGGCAACGCGCCCTCTGCACTCGTCGAGACGTGGGAGCCCGTGGCCCTTCCCGACGCCGTCCCCGACGACGAGCCTGCGTCCGCCCCCGAGCCGTCGACCGTGACGGAGCCGGCCGCCCAGGTGGAAGTTCATGAGGAGGTCGCGACCGAGATCGAGTTCCCGGTCGAGACGGAAGTCCGGGAAGACGTCGCGGAGGTCGCGAACGCCGAGATCCCGATGGAGACCGAGAGCCCGACGACGATCGCGCCGCCGCTCCTCGCGCGCCCAGCGCCCGAGGGGTCGGCGACCGCCTCGCCGTCGATCGATCGGCCCGCCGGCCTCGGCCTGCTCCGCCGGCTTTCGCGAGTTCGGGAGCGTTGCGACCGCGCCCGCGTCCGGTCCCCCCGCCCTCGCGGCGAGGCGCCTCGCACGGCCCAATCGGGCCGGTCGGCGCGCATCACCGCGTCGGGAAGGTCCGGCCGCGACCGCCGTCGCGTGGACAAGCCCCGCCGTCGTCCTTATCCCCGTTCGCCGCCGCCGAGACGCCCCTGACCCGACGAGATGAAAACAGGCGACGCATCCCATGCGGCGCGCGAAGACGCCCCGGCCGAACTCGGCACGGGGCGTTTTTGCATTCCGGGTCCGCCTCAAGGATTCGCTGACGGCTCCATCGAGGTCTCCGTCGGCGGCGGCTCGACCGCGTCGGCCCACTCGCCCCCATCCTCGTCGTCCGAGTCCGGCAGCCATATGTTGACGGTGAGGCACAGGGCCACCAGGGTGAACCGCAGCGCCCAGAGGCCCCAGGCGGGGAATTCGGGCCAGCCCGCCACGTAGCCCTTGTGAAAGAAGTCGTGGAGGTCGTGGGCCATCATGTCGGCGGCCGTCCAGGCCAGCAGCGCCGCCCCCGCGTACACGATCCAGCGGTAGCGGTTCATGATCTCGGTGATCACCGCGCTCAGGAAGAGAAGCATCATGATCGACAGGACGAGGCCCATCACGATCTGCGCCGACGACTGCGCGGCGCTGGCGATCGCCAGGACGTTGTCCAGGCTCATGATGAAGTCGGCCAGGGCGATCCGCTGGATGGCCTTGAAGAGCGAGGCCGGGGCCATGTGGGGATGATCGGAGGCCGCGTCCACCTCCTCCTGCATCAGCTTTGCGGCGATCCAGACGAGGAAGATCGCCCCGATGAAGCGAATGCCGGGGATCACCAGCAGCGTGGAGACGACCAGGGTGAGCCCGATCCGCATGAAGATCGCGAGGCCGCAGCCCCAGATCATCGCCTGACGACGTTGGGCCGGCGGCAGGCGATGCGCCGCCATGCCGATGACGACCGCGTTGTCGCCGGAGAGGAGCAAGTCGAAGAGGATGATTTTGAGGATCGCGATCACTTGCGAGAAGTCGTCGACCATGCGTGCGAGATCCGGAGGTTGGGGCCTGGGGAGGTGCCGACGCGGGAGGTTCGGGCGACGACCGGACCGCCGCTCGCCACAAGGTGTTTCATCATAGCCCCCCGCCGCCGGGTGGGAACCTCCCCAGGATCGGACCGGCGCGTGCCTCGTCTCGGATTTCGCGAACCTTTTCGAATTTGGCCGGTCGCCCCCGTGACGCCCGCCCCGTATGTTTCTAGAAACTCTGCGGCGGACGGCGCGAACGCGGACCGCCGACATGATCGAGAAAGGCGATTCGCCCATGTCGAGATCCACCAGACTCCTGATCCTCTTGGCCTTCCTCGGAATCGGCTTCGGGTTCGCGAACGCCCGGGTCTTCGCGGAAGAGCCGCCGGCCTCGCCGGCCGGGGAGGCCGACCGGGCCGCGATCCACGCCCTGCTGGCTGAGTTCGTGAAGGCGTACGACGCCGGAGACGCCCACGCGATCGCCGCCCTGTTCACGTCGGCCGCCCGGATCGAGGCCGAGGACGCGGACCCGATCGTGGGCCGAGCCGCGATCGAGAAGCGGTTCGCCGAGCGGTTCGAGGCCGAGCCGGGCCGGACGATCGTCGTCGAGCCCACCTCCCTCCGCATGCTCGGCGCGGACGCAGCGATCGAGGAAGGCCTCGCCGTGGTGGCCTCGCCGCCCGACGGCGACCACCACGCCGGATCCGTGCGCTTTCGCTACACGGCCGCCTATGTCCGGGAGGACGGCCGGTGGCTCCAGGATTCCATCCACGACTTCCCCATGCCCGACCTCGACGCCGAGAAGTCCCCTCGCGAACGCCTGGCCGACCTCGAATGGCTGATCGGCGAGTGGATCGACCAGGACGACGACGCCGAGGTCGAGACCACCTGCGAGTGGGCCGACGACGGGGCCTTCCTGATCCGCAAATTCCGCGTCAAGGCCGCGGGCTCGATCGGGCTGTCGGGCGTCCAGCGGGTCGGCTGGGACCCCCGGCTCAAGCAGTTCCGCTCGTGGACGTTCGACTCCGAAGGGGGCTTCTCCGAGGGGCTCTGGTCGCACGAGGACGGCGACGACCGCTGGATCATCAAGACCACCGGCGTCTTGAAGGACGGCCGAACCGCGTCGGCGACGAACATCGTCTCCCGCCGAGGCCGCGACGTCGTCCGCTGGTCGTCCGTCGAGCGGACGCTCGGCTCGTCCGCCCTGCCGGGCGTCGAGGAGGTCACGCTCGTCCGCAGACCGCCGCCGCCCCGCGCGGCGGCTTCCCCTTCCACCCCCGCTCCCACCTCTACCCCGGGCGATCCCGCCAGGAGCCGACGATGAACAGGACCCTTCAAGCAGCTCTGGCCGGCCTGGTCGCCTCGTGCCTCTGCCTGCAGACGACCTCGACCTTCGCCCAGCGCGGCGGCGGTCGCGGCGGCGGCGGGATGCGCGGCGGCGGCGGCGGGATGCGCGGCGGCGCCCCCGGCGGCATGCGGGGGGGAGGCGGCGTCCCCGGCGGCATGCGCGGGGGTGGAGGCGTCCCCGGCGGCGGGGCGATGCGCCAGGCGCCGACGTTCAACCGCACCCCGTCGTTCACGCAGCCCGGCAACATCCAGCGGGGGAACCCCGGCGGATGGCAAGGCCAGATGAGGCCGCCGACGGCCGGTCCGGGCCCGGGTCAGATCAACCGGCCGAATTTCGGACCGGGCGCCGGTCGCCCCGGCGTCGGCGGGCCGATCGCCGGCCCCGGCGGCCGTCCCCCGATCGCCGGCCCCGGCGCGCCTGGCCCCGCCCGCCGATCGCCGGCCCGGGAGGCCGTCCTCCAGGGGTGGGAACGATGCCCGGCGGTCGACCTCCGGGATGGGGCGGGAGGCCGCCGGCCTGGGCCGGGAGGCCGGGATGGAACAACCATCAGGCCTGGGTCAACGGCTACTGGCATGGGCGGAACAACAACGGCTTCTGGAACAACAGCGGCGGCTTCTGGACCGGGATGGCGGTCGGCGGCATCGCCGGCTGGGGGCTCGGCTCGTCCATCTACAACTGGGGGTATCGCCCGTACGTGAACCCGTACGCCGTCGTCGCGACCCAGCCGATCGTCGTCCAGCAGCCGGTGGTCGAGGCCGCGCCGGTCTATGACTACTCGCAGCCCCTGGCGGCCTCCACGGCGACCGAGCCGGCCGCCGCCGACGACCCGGCCTTGCAGACGTTCGCGGACGCTCGGGCCGCGTTCCTGGCCGGCGACTATCCCGGCGCCCTGCAAAGGACCGACGAGGCTCTCAAGGCCCTCCCCAACGACGCGGCCCTCCACGAGTTCCGCGCCCTCTGCCTGTTCGCGCTGAAGCGCTACGACCAGGCCGCCGAGGTGCTCTACGCCGTCCTCGCCGTCGGCCCCGGCTGGGACTGGACGACCCTGATCGGCCTCTATCCGAATATCGAGGTCTACACGGCGCAGCTCCGCGCCCTGGAGGACTATCGCACGGCCCACCCGGACTCGGCCGCCGCACGGTTCGTCCTGGCCTATCACTACCTGACCGAAGGCTTCACCGATGAGGCCGTCCGGGAGTTCAACGCGGTCTCGCGGCTGCAACCCGGCGACACGCTCTCCAAGCAGATCGCCGCCAGCCTGAAATCGGACGCCCAGGCGGCCCAGCCCCCGGAGGCCGAGACCGCCCCGGCTCAGCCGGAACCCGGCGAGGCGGCCGCCCCGGCGAACGAGCCGAGCCTCGTCGGCGTGTGGAAAGCCTCCCCCGACCCGTCGGTCTCGATCGAGTTGACGATCAAGGACGACGGCGGATTCACCTGGAACGTGACCCAGCAGGGCCGGACCCAGCCGATCAACGGCGCCTACAGCTACGCCGGAGGCATCCTCACCCTGGCCCGCGCCGAGGATCAGAACGACGCCATGGTCGGCCGGGTGACCTGGAAGGACGACTCGCATTTCGTCTTCCAGGCCCTCGGCGGGGGCGACAACGACCCAGGTCTGTCCTTCGCGAAGTGATCTGAGCGACTCGTGCAAGAACCGAGGGGGGATCGGCCCGCGGCTTCAGCGCCTCGGGCTTCGATCCCCCCCTTCGTCTGGGCCTCAGCACCGGGACGCGACTTCGCGGCCCCGGTCGAAGGCCGCCGCGACGCGACCGGGGCCGAGTTCGCAGGCTTCGGCCAGGGCCGCATCGGCCGCATCGAACAATTCGCCGAGCGTCGAGGCGCTCGTGGGGAAGGTGGCCGCGCCGATCGAGAGCGAGGCTTTCAGCGGGATTCCCATCAGGTCATGGGCGGCGGCGATCCCCTGGCAAAGCTTCTCGCCCACGCGTCGGGCGTCGTTCAGCTCCGAACGGGGGAGCACCACCATGAGCCGGTCGCCGTCGAGCCGTGCGACCAGGTCGCTGGAGCGGAGCAGCCCCACGATCCCGATCCCGATCCGGCTCACCACCCGGTCGGCCTCGGAGTCGCCCAGCAGGTCGCGCACCCCTCGCAGGCGGCCGATCGCCACGACGAGGATGGAGAGCGGCTCCTTGTGGCGCCTCGCCTGGCTCAAGGCGAAGGGCAAGACCGTCCCCAGCAGTCCCACGTCGTGAAGGGCGGACGGGGCGACGTTCGGGCCGGAGCGAGCCGACGGACTCGCGAGGCGACCGGCGCGATGCCGCTCGATCGCGAACGCCGCGAGCGTCGCCAGCGATTCGAGCCGCCGGCCCATGATCTCGGACGGGGGCTCCGGATCGGCCCCCGGCCCGTCGAGGACGAGCCAACCCCAGGTTTTCCCGGACTCCCCGACCCGCAACGGAAGCGCAGTCGCCCCCGATGCGGGCTCGACCGCCTCGCCCGCCAGGTGCACGGCGATCGGCGCCCCGCCCGCCACGCGTCGGGCGGCCGTCGCCAGTGCGTCGCAGAGGGCGACCAGATCGGTCGAGGACGAGGCCGCCGTCGCGAAATCATGGACGGCGGCCTCGACCTCGGCCCTTTCCCGGCGTCCCGCGTCCATCTCCTCACCCTCACGCGTGGCGAGCGTCGACGTCGGGGCGTCCCTCCTCCAGCCTTTTTCCGATTGCATGGCGCTCCTCATCCATTTTCTGTCCCTGGAAGTCTCTGAACCTCAATGAGAAACCTAGGTCAGCTTCGCGAGGGTGGCGCGGAAAGATCGGCCTTGCGGGGGATCGAGGAATCGGACAGGATGCGACGTCCCCTCGGACTGGCCGTGATTCGCACGAGCCAGGACCGACCCGCCCGCTTTCATGTCCGGGACCGGGTCGAGACGCCGATAAGAGAGAGTAGATCACCGCGACCGGGAAGGTTCGCGGAAAGTCCCGGCCGGGGGGCGCCCGTGCGGGCGCGTCACGGCGAGCCGGGCAGGCCAGGCAGGATGAGGCCCAGAATCATGCGAAAGTCGCGGATCATCGCGAGCGGGGCGGGAGTGCTCGGGGCCGTCGTCCTGACGCTCGCGCAGGCGGGATGCGCCTCGGGATGGATCCCGACGTCGCGGGTGACGCGGGTCTTCGCGCCCGAACCGGTGGCCGAGAACCCCTTGCTGGTCCCGGTCGACGACTTCGAGGCGGTCTGGAACAAGACCGTGGCCGAACTCGGCGGCTACTTCGACGTGGCCTCGGAGAATCGGCTGTCGCGGACGATCGTCACCGAGCCCAAGATGAGCGCCACGGTGCTGGAACCCTGGCTCGCCGACACCACCACCATCCAGGACCGGGTCGAAGCCACCCTGCAGACGATTCGACGGTTCGCGATCGTCAAGGTCGATCCGGCCCCGAACGGGGGCTTCCTCGTGAAGGTGGAAGTCCACAAGGAACTGGAAGACATGGTGAAGCCCGACCGTCAGATGATGGGCCGGGCCGTGTTCAACAACGAGTTCCCCGTGAACCGGATCCGCGAGACCGTTGGTCCGGTGCCGGTGGCCGTGGGATGGATCGCTCGGGGCCGGGACGCCAACCTGGAGCAGGCGATTCTCTCGGGAATCCGCAGTGCGTTCTTCCTCTGAGCCGGGCCCTGGCCCGGTCGCGCGGCCGGCCTCCCCACGCGGTCCTTCCACGCGTCGGGATGCGAATCCGCGGTCGCTCGCACCTGCTTCAGGCTGATCGGGCCTCGACCTCGAGGCTGCTGAATCGGCGGGTCGCCTGGAGCGGCCGATCATGGCCGGCTCCGACTCGAAATCCGAGAGGGCGAAACGCGACGCTCAGTTGGCGTTGAAGGTCCACCAGGCGCCGGCACCGGCGATCCCGACCCAGGTGATCGTCGGATCCAGCAGCGCCGCGCGGTGGGCCGGAGAGGCCATCCACATCGCCTCGATGCCCGGGAAGCCGCCCATCGCCGAGTTCTGGCGTCGAGCCGGACCCATGACGTGGTGCCCCAGGCCCTGGGCCGCCTGCTGATTGTTGTTCATCGCCGCCCAGCTCGACAGGTTCGGGTCGTGGCCGACCGCGCCGAGGCCGTAGGAGGCCCGCACGCCGTTCAGCCAGTTCACGAATCCGTACGGATCGCCGTAGGACGCGGCCGGGGCCGCCTCCGCCTGGACGGGCTGCGCCGCGACTTCCGTGGCGACGTACCCACCCTGGTAAACCTGGGCGGCCTCGGGCTGCTGGACGTACTGGACCGCCGGGGCGGTCTGGTAAATATAAGTGGGGGCGGGCTGGGTAGGAGCCGCCGTACCATCCGTGGTGTAGTAGTACTGTTGGGCCTCGGCCTGGCAGGCGACCGCGATGACGGCGACGAGAGATAGGACCACCCGACTCAAGACGCGAGGCTCAATGGTGGGACTGGACAACGGTGGAAACTCCCTTGGGTTGCGCGAGCGATGCGGCACCACGCCGCGCCCGTAATCGCCGGGGCCGAGCCCGAATCCGGGAGGGATCCGTCCTCGTCACCCCGACGCGACTCGCACAGGGTGCCAAAATGGGACGATATTCCAGAAAACGCAAACGGTTTTTCGGCCGAACCCCAATTTTCAACACTCGTTTTACAAACCTTGCATTCTCATGTATCAGCATCCAGACTCGTTCTCATGACCGCCTCAAGAAGGTCTGGGGGTGACAGGGCCGTGACGACGCAAACCCAATACAGGCCATGAAAAGCCCGCCTGAAAGGGCCCTGGGGCCGACGTTCCAAGGGCCGATCCTCGGGGCGATCCGATCCCCGTCCGACGATCGTTGCCACTGACGAATCGAACATCCATTCATGTCACGCGACATCTTGATGGGACAACTGTGAGACGACGGAAACGGGAGAGTCCATCCGACCGCCGCGAAGGCCTCGCGACCGACAAACAGGCCGCACAGCCGGCGCAACCGCCCCATTCCTCGCCGTCGACGGCCTAAGTCCGAGCCAGGCTCGCGAAGGGGGGTCGTGGAGACTTCGGGCCCGCCGATCATACGTCGCATGGGGGATCGTTAGACGCTCTTCATCCTGTTTCGGTCGGACCCGGGGCCGGGCGGACGAACCGACGATGGGCCGCCCCCGCGCGACGCTTCGCGCGTCGGAGTCGGAACTTTTCGACCCCCTGGTTGGAACGTCTGCGGCGGCCTCGGCGGGCGCGACCGGAGATCGGAATTCGGGGCGGGAGAGGGGGGGGCGTCCGGCGAGGCGACCGGAGGGATGAGGCGGCCGGGCAACGGCTGATCGACGCCGAGACGCCGGGAGGAGACCTCCAGGAAGCGCCGGGCGGGCGCGGAAAAGGGATCTTTCGTCCACCCTCTAGGCTGCATTCGGCGGCTGTTATAGAATACAGCGTCGCTCTTCCTGATAGTGGACGTAACTGCACACGTCGGAATCGGTTCGGGCTCGCGGCGGGGCGGTCGCCCCGAGCGGGCGCCGCGATGGGGTCGCGCATGCTGGCCAAGCGGATCATTCCTTGCCTGGACGTCAACCAAGGCCGCGTGGTCAAGGGGACGAATTTCCTGAACCTCCGGGACGCCGGCGACCCGGTCGAGGTGGCCCGCCGTTACGATGAAGAGGGGGCCGACGAGTTGGTCTTCCTCGACATCACGGCCAGCCACGAGGGGCGGGACATCCTCTGGGACGTGGTCCGCCGCACCTCGGAGGTCTGCTTCATGCCCCTTACCGTCGGCGGCGGGATCCGCACGCTCGACGACGTCCGGGGGCTCCTGAAGGCCGGGGCCGACAAGGTCTCGATCAACTCGGCGGCGGTGCGCGACCCGGACCTGATCCGCAAGGCGGCCCGCAAGTTCGGCAGCCAGTGCATCGTGGTCAACATCGACCCCAAGCGGGTCGTGAAAGAGGGCCGCGAGGTCTGGGAGGTCCACATCAACGGGGGCCGGATCCCGACCGGGCTGGAGGCCGTGGCCTGGGCGATCGAGGTCCAGCGGCTGGGCGCCGGCGAGATCGTCCTGACCAGCATGGACGCCGACGGCACCAAGAACGGCTACGATCTGGAGATGACCCGCGCGGTGGTCGACGCCGTGGAGGTCCCGGTGGTGGCGTCGGGAGGGGCCGGGAGCCCGGAACACCTGCGGGCCGTGCTGGCCGAGGCGGGCGCGAGCGCCGCGCTGGCCGCGAGCATCTTCCACTATAAGGAGTACTCGATCCGGGAGACGAAGGATTACCTGGCCGAGCGGGGGGTCCCGGTCCGCCGGCCGCCGTCCCCGTCCGAGTCCTCGGCGGCGTCGGTCCGGTCTTCCTGACCGCACCCCGCGCCTCCCCCGTCCGATCGCCCACGATCCCCCGCATCTCGACCCGAGGAGAGCCCATGTCCACCGCCGTCGAAACCAAGATCGACTCGCCGGCCAACGAGCCCGAGGCGAACAAGCTGTTCCGCATGTGCATCAAGTACCAGGCGTCCGACCTCCACCTGAAGGTCGGCATGCCCCCCTCGATGCGGCTCTCCGGCGTGCTCAGGCAGATGCAGCTCCCCCCGCTGACCACGTCGGACATGGAGCGGCTGATGTTCCCGCTCCTGACCCCCCGCCAGCGCGGGATCCTCGACGAGGAAGGGGGCGTGGACTTCGCCCACCTCATCTACGACGGCGACAACGAGACCCGGTTCCGGGTGAACCTGTTCAAGCAGCGGGGGCGGCTGAGCCTGGTCGCCCGCCGCGTGAACAACAAGATCCCGTCGTTCGAGGCCCTCCACCTCCCCGCGGTCCTGGCCGACATCACCCAGTACGACCAGGGGATCGTCATCTTGGCCGGCGTGACCGGGTCCGGCAAGTCGACGACCATCGCCTCGATGCTCCAGTACGTCAACGAGCGCGAGCGGATGCACATCGTCACGATCGAGGACCCGGTCGAATACACGTTCAAGGACGACAAGTCGATCATCAACCAGCGCGAGGTCGGGATCGACGTCATCGACTGGGACACGGCGCTGAAGCACGCCGTCCGCCAGGACCCGGACATCATCCTCGTGGGCGAGATGCGCGACCGCGACACGTTCAGCGCGGCCATGCACGCCGCCGAGACGGGGCACCTCGTGTTCGGGACGATCCACGCCGGGTCGGCGCCGTCGACGATCAGCCGCCTTCTCGACCTCTTCCCGCGGGACATGCACTCGTCGCTGCGGCAGTCGCTGGCGTTCAACCTCAAGGCGATCGTCGCCCAGAAGCTGCTGCCGACGACCAAGGAATGGTCCGACAAGGGGGTCGGCCGCGTCCCCACCAACGAGATCATGCGGATCAACCCCACGGTCAAGAAGCTGATCCTCAACGAGGACGACAACAAGCTCGGCGACGCGATCCGGATCGGCAAGGAGGAAGGGATGATGGACTTCACCGAGAGCCTCCGCCAGCTCGTCGTCAACGAGAAGATCGAGCGCGCTGTGGCCTTCGAGGTCGCGCCCCAGCCCGAAGCTTTGAAAATGGCCCTCAAGGGGATTACCATCAACCAGCCTGGTATCCTATAACGAGTCGAGACGCCCCGGCGGGCCCGCCGGGGCCGTCCGAGGGGAGAGGGCGCCGCGAGGCGAGCGGCGCCCGGACGTCGGATCCGAGCGGGGGCGGCCGACGCGGCGAGACTCGTCGCGATCGCCCCGACGGCCTCCGGCCCGCTCGCCTTCCCGGGATCACGCACGCAAGAAAGGTCAGCAATGATTCGTCCGTCTCTGGTGCTCGCGACGTTTCTGATGGGGACGCTCGGCGTCGCTTCGGGGGCCGACGCCGCCGACCTGCTCTCTCCGCTGCTGGCCCAGGCCGAGTCGGTGAGCATCCCGCGCGGGCCCGGCTTCTACCTGAACCTCTTCAAGTTCATCCCGGTCATCCTCGTCTACCTGCTCTGGGTCCGGACGACCGACTGGGTGGAGCACGACGGCCGCGAGCTGAACAACCCCAAGTTCGAGACCTGGAACAGCGTCATCTTCTTCTCGGGCGTGCTCGGGCTGGCGATGGTCTTCTCCATCCCCATCTATCCGATCGGCCTGACGCTGTTGCTGCTGGCCTACTTCATCCCGATCCTCACCTACGTCTTCATACGCAATCAGACCGTCGCCGACGACCAGAAGGTGCTGACCCCCTACCACCTGGGCGAGGTCGTCAACGACCTGCTGGCGAGGCTGGGCATGCGCCCCCTGTTCAACAAGAACCTGGGGTCGGTCGACCGCGCCGGGCCGCCGATCACGTTCATCGGCAAGACCTCGGGGTCAACCAACAAGGAAGACCCCAGCCGGGTCCGCCAGGCCGAGGAGTCGCGGTCGTTCATGGCGGCCAAGGAACTGGTCTACGACGCGGTCCTCCGCCGCGCGACCGACATCCACCTGGAGCCGACCACCGACCAGCTCTCGGTCCGCTACCGGATCGACGGCATCCTCCACGCCGCCGAGCCGTTCGACAGGGCCACCGGCGACGCCGTCATCAACGTGTTCAAGGTCCTCTCGGCCATGGACATCTCCGAGAAGCGCAAGCCCCAGGACGGCTCGTTCGGGGCCAAGCTCCAGGGCCGCGACCTCGACTTCCGCGTCGCCACCTCGGGCTCCAAGGCCGGCGAGAAGCTGGTCATGCGAATCCTCGACAACTCGTCGGGGGTGAGCAAGCTCGAGGACCTGGGGATGCGCCCCAAGCTGGCCGAGCAGGTCAAGAGCCTGGTCACCCAGCCCCACGGCATGTTCCTCTCGTGCGGCCCCACCGGCTCGGGCAAGTCGACCACGCTCTACGCGGCCCTCCGCGAGATCGACCGCTACCAGCGGAACATCATCACCGTCGAGGACCCGATCGAGTACCACCTCGACAACGTCACCCAGATGGAGGTGAACACCAAGGCCGGGCAGACCTTCGCCGCCGCCCTGCGGTCGATCCTCCGGCAAGACCCCGACGTCATCATGATCGGCGAGGTCCGCGACCAGGAGACCGCCAACATCGCCTGCCAGGCGGCCAACACCGGCCACATGGTCTTCTCCACGGTCCACTCCAACGACGCCGTCACGGCGCTCTTCCGGCTGCTCGACCTGGGGGTCGAGCCGTTCATGATCGCCTCGGCCCTGTCGGCCGTCCTGGGCCAGCGGCTCGTCCGGCTGCTCTGCGACGCCTGCAAGGAGCCCTACAAGCCCAAGCCCGAGTTCCTCAAGAAGGCCAACCTCCCGGCCGACAAGGTCGACGTCTTCTACCGACGCCCCGAGAACCCCGAGCAGGTCTGCCCCCAGTGCGGCGGCACCGGCTACTTCGGCCGCGCCGGCATCTTCGAACTCCTGGTCCTGACCGAGCCGATCCGCGAGATGCTCCGCGAGAACCCCTCGCTGACCAAGATCAAGGCCGAGGCCCGCCGCGGCGGCATGATCTACCTCCAGGAAGACGGCCTCCGCCAGGTGATCCAGGGGCGGACCTCGATCGAGGAACTGCTCCGCGTCGTCAAGTGACCCGGCCCGGCCTGCGGCCGCCGATCCCCCAAACGCCTACGGGACCTCGCCCATGTCCGTGCCTCCAGCCCTGATCGACACGCTCCTCGTGGCCCTGATGCTCTTCATGACTTACGTCGTGTCGAGCGAGGGCGCCTGGGGCGCGGCCTTGATGTTCTTCAACGTCCTCTTCGGCGGCTTGATCGCCTTCAACTTCTTCGAGCCGCTCGCGAACCTCATCGACTCCACGGGGATCGGCTGGAGCTTCTCCGAGACCCTGGCGATGATGCTCATCTTCTGCGTCTCGGTGCTGCTCTTGCGGCTCGCGACCGAGACCCTCGCCCCGGTCATGGTGCGGTTCCCGAACCCGGTCTACCAGCTCACCCGGCTGGCGTTCTCGTTCGCGACCACGGTCGTCACCTTCGCGATCATCCTGGTCGCCTTCCACGCCGCCCCGGTCCACAAGAAGGTCTTCGGCTACATCGAATACAACACGAAGCCCCCCTTCGGCATGGGGATCGACCACGCCTGGCTCGGTTTCTTCCAGTACACCACCGGCGACATCTTCGCCACCTACGGATCGGGCGTGCGGGACCCGTACTCCACCTACGGCAAGACCGGCAACCAGGTCGTGCCGGTCCACCTGTTCGACCCCCGCGGCAAGTGGCTGCTCGACAAGCAGAAGGCCCGCCCCTACGGCGAAGGGGAGATCCTGGACGAAGGGGGCGGCGGCGAGGCCGCGGGGGGCCCCGAAGGGCCGGCGGGGGCGGGAGGAGGGCCCGGAGCCCCTCCGGGAGGCATGACCTCGCGACCGATCGGCGGCCCCGTGGCCCCGGCGCCGCCGAACTGATCCCGGAACGGCCCGGCGGATCTCAACCGCGGCCGGGTGCGAGGGGGGCGACCGCCGCGCCCCCGGCCTGGCCCGTCGAACGGACTTCCAGCAAGTCGATCCGGACCTGACTCCTCACCCCCGGCAGTTGCTGCACGCGATAGACGGCGGCCTTGCTGGTGGTGGTCTCGATCACGAACAACGGCGCCCAGCCGGCGCCCAGCGTCCCGAGCTGGCCGGTCGTCATCAGGAAGTGGGGCTTCGGCCCGTTGTCGACGTCGAGCGCGAAGTCGGCGACCAGATCGCGCTCGGCGAACGCCTCCATATGGCGGGTCCCCCCCGCCGTCTGGCGGTAGCTGGGGATCGTCGCCTTCAGCTTCCCGGCCGTGTAGTCGAGGTAATAGAGGGCGTCCTCGGGGACCTGGATCTTGTTCCCCTCGTCGTAGCGGATGGCGATGGGGCCGGTCGCGATGATCGACTCGCCCGAACGATCGCCGCCCCCCGCCCGGAGCGGTTGCGGGCGCCCCCCCGCGAGCAGGACGCCGAGGGCCAGGCCGACGACCAGCCCAAGCGCGGTTCCGATCCGAGGTCGCGTCGCGTTCATGTCCGTCTCCTCCGTGTGGTAACGCCGAGAACGGCGGCGGGAATCCTCCCACCCCCCGCCAAGGCCCGCATTGTGCGAGCCTTCGCCCAGGCCGTCCAGCCCAACCCCCCGCCGGGCGTCTCGCGGGATTCGGGGCGAGTCCGGCTGCTCCCGGCCCGAATCATTCCCAGGTGGCCGCCCGCCCCGATCCAAACGCCCTTTCCGAGGGCCCGGCCCGCCAAAGGAGACCCGCGCCGCCATGTTCCCAACGCTCCTCGCCGCGCTGGCCTTGACGCTCCAGGTCCCTCCGCCGACGACCGGCGTCGAGCGGGCGCAGGAGCTGGAAGCGGACGCGCGCGCGATCCTCGCTCGCGAGTCGGAAGCCCTCCAATCGCTCGCCGATCGCCTGACGAAGCAGGGCGAGACGAAAGGCGCCGCCGAGGTCCGCAAGCTGTCGCCCCCGACGCCCGAGGGGCCGGCGACGCGGCTCGTCCCGCTCCCCGACGTGGTCGAGCCCCGGAGCGGCCTGGCGAGCGTCGCGGCGTCCGGGACCGACTGGGGCCAGGATCTGGAAGCGATCCGCAAGACCGCCGGGGAGTCTTTCTTCGAGCTGGCGACGAAGGCCGCGTCCGCGGAGCCCTCTCACATGGCCCGCGCCGGGATCGCCCTCCGCGAGACCCTGGCCCGGCTCCCCGACCACGCCGAGGCCCGCCGGCTGCTCGGCTACGTCCCCCACGACGGAGGCTGGGCGAAACCGTTCGCCGTCCGCCAGCTCAAGGACGGCAACGTGGCGCACCCCACCTACGGCTGGGTCCCCGAGGACTGGGTCGTCCACCTGGAACTGGGCGAACTCCCCGCGCCGGCCGTCCGTGGGAAGCCCACGACCTGGCTCCCCGCCGCCGAGGCCGACCGCCTGCGCTCGACCTGGCGGACCCCCTGGCAGATCAACACCGAGCATTTCGAGATCCGGGCCGACGTGCCGCTCGCCGAGGCGATCCAGTTCGGCCGTCGTCTGGAAGCGTTCCACGACCTGTTCTTCGCCCTGATGGCCGACGTCGTCGGCGACGAATTGCCGCTGGCCCGGCGGTTCAAGTCGCCGTCGCTGGCGCCAGACGCGAGCTACCGCCCCCATCAGGTCGTCTATTATGCCGACCGCGACGAGTATCACGAACGGATGCGGCCCGTCGCCGGCGAGCAGGTCGCATCCGAGAGCCTCGGCTACTACGATCCTCGCGGGCCGGGACGAGGCAGCCGCCGACCGGCCTACTTCTTCCGGGACGTGGACGGCCAGCTCCCCGTCGAGGCGACCCTCTACCACGAGGTCTCGCACCAGCTCCTGTTCGAGTCGGCCGGGCCGAACGCCTACCTGAACAACTCGGGGGACTACTGGGTCTTCGAGGGCCTGGGGACCTACTTCGAGACCGTCACGCCCACCAAGGACGGCGCGCTGGAGGTCGGCGGGCTGGTCGGCCCGAGGCTGGAAGCGGCCCTGCATTCGCTGGGCGCGCGGAAGTTCCAGCGGCTCGGCGACTTCCTCCGCCAGGACCAGGCGGCGTTCAATCGCGACGAGCGCATCTACGTCAACTATCAGCAGGCGATGGCGCTGACGCTCTTCCTGATGCAGGCCGAGCGGGGCGCGTACCGCGAGCCGTTCCTGGACTATGTCCGGGATGCGTATCGCGGGCGCATCAAGCGGGGTTCGGGGCGATCGCTGGAGGACCGCCTCGGCACACCCGTCGACGAGATCGAACGCCGGTTCAGGGCGTTCTACGCCCCAGCCGCCGGGGGCTGAGGCAGGGGCCGAACGCGGCGGGCGGGCCGGCTTCCCCGGTCCCCGCCCCGGCTCGGCTGGGTTGGGCCAGGCTCACTCGCCGACGTACGGCAGGAGGGCCATGAAGCGGGCCCGCTTGACGGCGGCGCTGGACGCCCGCTGGAAGGCGGCGCAATTGCCGCTCCGCTTGCGGGAGAACATCTTGCTCTGGTTGGTGCACAGCTTCTTCAGGAGGCCGATGTCCTTGTAGTCGACATAGGCCGGGCGGGGGCAGCCCTCGCGGGTGCAGAACCGGCAGCGATTCTTGCGGTTGCGTCCGAACTTCTTACGGGGCATAAACCTTCTGTCCTCAGCCGCTTACGTAAAAAAGGTTGCACGAGCCGCGCCGGGCGCGGCCCCGCCGGGTGGTACTTCGCCGACCTTGTGGCAAGCTGACAGCTTAAGGCCCCTCGCCGGCGGCGTCAAGCCGGCAGGGCTTCCCTGGCCGCGAAGATCGTCCGGCGCGGCGCGGCGCGCGATGTGGTTCTCAGAGACTCCATCACATAACACCACCACCGCCTCAAGGGGATCGGGAGACGGCGATCGGGGTGCCACGGGTTCTCCGACCCCGTGGATCGGCGTCGAGCCGGTCCCGAGCCGTCGTCCCAATCCCCGGCCGGTCCACTGATTCGGAGAACCCGTGGCACCCGGAGATCTTCCGTCGGAACTCGGTGGAGTTGAGTGAGGAGTTCCGGTTCTCATCGATGAGAGGTTGACGATCGGTGGGCCGGGCGCTAGGATTGGCGTCGGATTCAGCGCAATGCCGTGAAGGCACCCGATCCCGGAGCCGCCCGAATGATCCCGTCGCTTGCCAGCCTCGACCTCCTCCTCCTGGGCCTTATCGGCCGTCAGGGTGGATCGTCTTAGGGCTGGCGAGCTTCTTCGATAAAGTCGAACAGCGAAGCCCCGAGACTCACCCTGACCGGTGGATCTCGGGGCTTCTTCGTTTCGTCGACCACGGCCCCGACGACCCCCGGCTGGGCGTCTCGCCTCCGCTTTCGCCTTTGCGGGCGGACCCGAACGCGGCGTACACTAAACGAGATGGCAGCGAAACGCACGGCGCGGTGGTCGCCCCCAGAGCGGCGACCACCGCGCCCGGAACAAGGAACGAGCCCAGCCATGACCTCCCCGCAATCGTCGGCCCCGTCCTCGTCATCGAGCCCCGCCCCCGGGGATGACCGCATCCGGATCTTCGACACGACGCTCCGCGACGGCGAGCAGTCGCCGGGCGCGAGCATGAACCTGGCCGAGAAGCTGGAGATCGCCCGGGCCCTCGCCGGGATGGGGGTCGACGTGATCGAGGCCGGGTTCCCGATCGCCTCGATCGGCGACTTCGAGGCCGTCCGCGCCATCGCCGCCGAGGTCGCCGGCTCGACCGTCTGCGGCCTGGCCCGCTGCAACGACCGCGACATCGACCGCGCCTGGGAGGCCGTCCAGTTCGCGCAGCAGCCCCGGATCCACGTCTTCCTGGCGACCTCGCCGATCCACCGCGAGCACAAGCTGCGGATGAGCCGCGAGCAGGTCGTCGAGCGGGCCGTCGCCGGCGTACGCCGGGCCGTCGCGCTCTCGCACGACGTCGAGTTCAGCCCCGAGGACGCCGGGCGGACCGAGCCCGAATTCCTCCGCGAAGTGATCGAGGCCGTGATCGAGGCCGGGGCGACGACCGTGAACATCCCGGACACCGTCGGCTACCTGATGCCCGCCCAGTACGCGGCCATGATCCGCGACCTGATCGCCAACGTCCCCAACATCGGCCGGGCCGTCGTCAGCACCCATTGCCACGACGACCTGGGCATGGCCGTCGCCAACAGCCTGGCCGGCGTCGAGGCCGGGGCCCGGCAGGTCGAATGCACCATCAACGGCATCGGCGAACGTGCCGGGAACGCCGCCCTGGAAGAGATCGTCATGGCGATCAAGACCCGCCACGACTACTTCGGCGTCGACACCAGCATCAAGACCGAGCGGCTCTACCCGGTCAGCCGGATGCTCTCGACGATCACCGGCCTGGCAGTCCAGCGCAACAAGGCGATCGTCGGCCGCAACGCCTTCGCCCACGAGTCGGGCATCCACCAGGACGGGATGCTCAAGGAACGCTCGACCTACGAGATCATGCGCCCGCAGGACGTGGGGGTCCCCCGCACCGACCTGGTCCTGGGCAAGCACTCGGGCCGCCACGCCCTCCGCGACCGGATCGTCGAGATGGGCTACACCCTGAGCGACGAGCAGGTCCAGACCGTTTTCGACGACTTCAAGGCCCTGGCCGACAAGAAGAAGGAAATCTACGACGAGGACCTGGCCGTGCTGGTCGAGAAGCACCTGGGCGACGTCCCCGCCTCGTGGCAGCTCGTGAGCCTGCACACCACGGCCGGGACCAGCGTCCTGCCCACGGCCACCGTCTCGATCAGGCGGCCCGACGGCGAGATCGTCCAGGACGCGGCCATCGGCGACGGGCCCGTCGACGCCATCTTCAAGGCCTTCGAACGCGTCACCGGCGTCCACGCCAACCTCCACGAGTTCGTCGTCCGGAGCGTCAGCCAGGGCAAGGACGCCCAGGGCGAGGTGACCCTGGAGCTGGAAGTCGAGAGCGACGCCACCAGCTTCCGAGGCCGCGCCGCCTCCACCGACATCATCGAGGCCTCCGCCCTGGCCTACCTCAACGCCGTCAACGCCATCACCGCCCGCAAGGACCGCGGCCAGGTCCGCGAAGTCGTCGGCCGTCCCGGCGCGGGGCTGTAACGCCTCATCGCCGCCCCGGCCGTTCCCAGCGGCCGGGGCGATCCGTCTCACATCGACCGTACGCGGGGCGGCCTGGGCTATTGTCGCGACCTTCTGAAGTCGAACGCTGGGAGTTCGCCCATCCCGAGGTGCGAGTTACGTACCGGAGCCCCAGTCGACCGCTCGATGAAGCCAGGACCGTCGGAAACGACGCTGACTTCGTTGTCCGCTCCAAGCCAAGGTCTGGTTAGGGCGGCTGGTCCAGGAGGCAGGGCGATGGCGACGCAGCTCCGAAGCAGTGGAAGGCGAAGGTTGCAGCTTGGGTCGACCTCGGCGCTTACTGCATCCATATGTGCGTCAGTGTTGCTGGTCGCCATCTCTGGGAGAGCCGGCGATGGGCCGACCAGCTCCACGGCCCATCCGAACGACCCGATGTTCTCCGAGCAGTGGTATCTGTATCCACCGGGCGATGAGCATGGCGCTCCGGGCAGCCTGAACGCCGTCGAAGCCTGGGGTCACATTAGGCCGGCCAAGCCGGTCGCCGTCGCGTTGCTCGACGGCGGCGTCAATTACAAGCACCCGGATCTCGCGGCGAACATCTGGAAAAATGAGCGCGAGAAGCCCAACGGCGAGGACGACGACGGCAACGGATACGTCGACGACCTCTGGGGCTGGGACTTCGCGTACGAGAAGAACGACCCGACGAGCCATCCGGTGCCGTCGATCCCCGATCAGCACGACCACGGCACCGCGCTTGCCGGCCTGATGGCCGCGGTGCCGGATAATGGGATCGGTATCGTCGGAGTCGGCCGGCACGTTCGGGTCATGAATCTGCGAGTCGCCGGCTCGCCCGAGTTCGAAGTTCGAGAACCTGTCGACCTGCAGACGGCGTTCGCACGGGCCGTTCGGTATGCCGTACGCAACGGGGCCAGGGTCATCGCCTGCGCCTTCGGCCAATTCGAACGCCCCACACCAGATGTCGAAGCGGCGCTCAAAGAGGCCGAGAGGGCTGGCGTGCTGTTCCTGAAGTCGGCCGGGAACGCCGGCCGGAACATCGACGATATTCCCGACTATTCGTGGTTGGCGAGCTACTCCAACGTGTTATTCGTCGGAGGAACCACACGCGACGGTTCCCTCGCACCCATCCTCAATTTTGGCCGACGAGTAGGGGTCGTGGTGCCGAGTTCCGAGTTGGTCTATCCGTCGTTCGACGGTTACGCCAAGTTCGAAGGGCCGCGATCGAGCTTTTCCGTGGCCATAGTCGCCGGGGTAGCTGCCACATTGCTGTCCCAGGAACCTGGCCTGACCCCACCGCAAGTCATTGCGCGACTGAAAGAAGCCTCGGTGGTCGAGCCGGGTATGGAAGCCAAGATCGGCGGAGGCCGCTTAGATATGGCCAAGCTCTTCAGGCCGTAACCTCATGTCGGACGGTTTTGTCGGAGCTTGTTATCAAAAAAACGACTCGCCGCGCATTGAGTATCATATCAAGATCAGCAGATGGGTCCTCTCGATCCACAAGCGGCATTCGATGGCGGTGAAGCCGAGGAAATCGGCGAGTGAAGCCTCGGGATCACCTTCTGCTTCATGCCAACGATCGACATCGCCTGCGAGACCTTCCCCAATGAATCTCGATTGAGCGTCGGACGTGGATCCTCCCCCCGCGCGCGGCCAACGACCCCGATCATGCGGGCGGCGAGAGAATCCGTTGGATGAAGTATCTCGCACGGTACGGTCGGCCCCCCAACGTCCGCCCGCATCACCTTCAGCGGACGAAGTGCTCTGCCGAAAACAGCCAGGAATGGCCTCGGCGAGTCGAGCTGTCGACGGGGAAAGCCTCCTCGTGGACCGGCCGGGCCACGGGTCGGGGGAGCGGAGCGACGCCAGGCGTTTTCGACAGGGTACGAATGAGGCGGAATGTGGATGCGTCAAGCGTCCGATTTGAGGGTCGGCCACGCGAGTGAGTTGCGTCCCCGGCTCCAGCCGGCTGGGGCGTCGGCTGGAGTTCAAGGCAGCCACAGCGCAGGTCTCGAAGCGCCTCATTGGCCTCCGACGGCCGCGGCGCGGGCTTCGGCGCGGGCGAGGGTCGGGGCGGGCTTGCGGGGGAGCTTCTCGTCGAGCATGGCAGTGTTGTACACGAACGCGGCCATGATGATCGAAGCCTGCTTGAGGTCGTCGGCCTGGGCGCGGTCGTAAAGGTCCATGTTCGAGTGGTGGGTCCGGGTGTCGTACTCGATCTCGTCCTGGATGAACTGGAAGCCGGGCAGGCCGACGGCGTCGAACGGCAGGTGGTCGGTGCCGCCGGTGTTGGCGATCGAGAGCGTCTGGGCCCCCATATCCCGGAACGGCTGGAGCCACTTGCGGAAGATCGGCCGGACGGCCTCGTTCCCCTGCAAATGGACGCCCCGGATCCTGCCGGTGCCGTTGTCGAGGTTGAAATAGCCGGAGAACTTCTCGTACTCGGGCTTGGTCTCCTCGGTCGCCTCGCCTTCGTCGGCACTCTCGGCGTCGGGTCCCCGGCGCTCGGGGCGTCTGCGGAAATGCTCGTCGACGTAGGCCTTGGAGCCGAAGATCCCCTGTTCCTCGCCGGTCCAGAGGGCGAGTCGGATCGTCCGGCGTGGCTTGAGGTCGAGGGCCTTGAGGATGCGGACGGCCTCCATCGCGACGGCGCAACCGGCGGCGTTGTCCGTCGCGCCGGTGCCGCCGTGCCAGGAGTCGAGGTGGCCGCCGAGCATGACGATCTCGTCCTTCAGGTCGGTCCCTGGGATCTCGGCGACGGTGTTGTATGCGTTGAGATCCTGGTCGTGGAACTCGACGGCGAGGTCGACGGTCATTTTGAGCGTCTCGCCCTGGGCGAGCATGCGGACGAGCCGGTTGTAATGTTCCTTGGCCATGACGAGTTGGGGGATGGCCGGGGGGGCGTCCTTTTCCCAGACCGAGACCCGCGGGGCAGTGGGGGCGGCTCCTTCGCCGCGAGGCTCGCCCGGAGGAGGGCCGGGGAGGCTCGCCGACTGGACGAACAGCGTGCCGCCGTCGCCGTTGCGGCTGGGGTCGATCAGCAGCGCGGGAGCCTCCTCGGCGAGGAACCTCTGCTTCTTCGCCGCCAGTTCCATCTGGGCCCGCATGTCGGGCGGAAACACGCGCGCGGGGGGAGTCGGCGGGGGCTGGCCGTTGGCGGGGGCGGCGGTCGGCGGGGCGGGGGGCGAGGCCGCCGGCCGGAGCCGGGCTCGGCCGCGTCGGCCAGGTCGAGCAGCTCCTTGTCGGTCTTGCGGGAGGCGAGGGGCTCGAACCGGGCGGGGACGTCGGGCGTCGGGCCGGTCAGGACGATGGCCCCCTTGAGCTTCCCTTTGTAGCGTTCGAAGTCGGCCTCGGTCTTGACGTCGAGGTAGACGACCTCGGCCGTCAGCATGCCGTCGAGCGAGGGGGACCACGCCTTCGGGACCGCGATCAGGGGGATGCACTGGGGCTCGACGACCTGCGCCGAGAACCGCTTGAGGGTCCAGCCGCGTCCGAACGGCCCCCAGGATTCCAGGTGGGCGTTCTCCAGGCCCCACTTCGTCAGGGCGTCCCGGGTCCACTCGTTGGCCCGCTTCAGGGCCGGCGATCCGGTCAACCTGGGGCCGATGACGTCGGTCAGCGTGCCCAGGGTCGCCATGACCTGCGATCGCTTCTCGCCTTCCTCCCTGATCCGGTCGACCGGTTCGGCCGGCGGCTTGGGGGCCTCGGACTCGGCGGGGGGAGGGGTCGAGGTGGGAGCCTGGGCCGAGGAGCGCGGGAGGGTCCCGAGCAGGCCCGCGACGGCGATCGTCAGGGCGGTTCCGCGGAAGCGAATCATGGGCGTCCTCCGGGGGGTCGATCCGAGGGGGCGGAATTGACAAAGGGGTCGGGTCGGGGCGAGCGGGAGAGAGGGGCTGTGCCGGGCTTCGCGATTCGCGAAGCCTATCACAGCGGCCCGCCTCGGGCGATTCCCAGGGCCAGGACGGCCCGCATTCTCGAAGGCGCTCTTGGCGGGATCGCGGGCTTCTGGTAGAGATCCGCGTGCCCCGGAGCCCGATCGGGACGCCGGGGCGACATCTCTCGAGGATCGCAGGAAATCCCGGGCGAGGGGCCGGACGTCACGTCTTCCCGGCGGCTCTCACGCCCTCGTCGGCTCGCGTGCTCGGACCTCCCGATCGCGCGTCGCGACGTATCGCGAAGGAGACTGGTGCGATGGACCGCCGCCGTTACATTCCCGGGCCGGAAGGCATGGAGAGCCGGATGATGCTCTCCACGGCGACCGCCGCCACCGCCGTCTCGACCGCCGCCGCCTCCTCGAACGTGCCGTACACGATCCAGCAGAAGCTCACGCGGATCGACCGAATCCCGATCAACATGCGAGCCACGGAGCCCAACCGGGTCTTGCCGGAGTCGCTGATCAGCGGGATCCAGGAGGGCATGCGTCAGTCGATCAGCACGATGCACGGGGCCACGCCGAGCTCGGTCGAGACGTTCAACGACGTCCTCCGAGACGTGGTCAGCCGGCCGTCGCTGCGGGCCCAGGACGCCCGGGCGCTGAACAACGCCTTCTCGCAGGTCCTCGTCTCGGCGGGGGCGTCGACCGAGGTGGTCGACCAGATCGCCACCAACCTCGGGACCCTGGCGACGTCCGTCAACACGGCTCAGGGCTTGCCGGTCTTCCTCACGACCAACGACTACGCCCTGGTGTTGCAGATGACCCTGATCGTCGGCAAGCCGATGCCGGCGCCGAACGCGCCGACGATTTCGCGGGATTCCGGGACCCAGGCCGACCCCCGGACGAACATCTCGCGGGTGGCCCAGCCGACCTTCGTCGGCTCCTACGAGGCCCGCGCCCAGTTGCAGATCTTCGACGACGCCACCGGCGAGGTCTACGGCGAAGCCCAGTCGGAAGCCAACGGTCGGTACTCGATCGCGTTCAACCGTCCGCTGGCCGAGGGGACCTACCGCCTCCGCATCCGGGCCCTCGACGAGATGGGCCACGTCGGCCAGTCCAGCGGGATCTTCAACCTCAAGATCACCACGCCCCGCAGCCCGCGCGCCTGACTCGGCTTGCGTGCGGGGGCCGCGGGTGGCATAATCGCCGTTCTTCGAAACGGGTTCGAATTCGAGGTTCCGGGAAGAAACGAGCAGATCGTCATGAAGTCCAAGACGAAGCATCGCAAGGGGAGCAAGTGGCGGAAGCGGGCCAACTCCTCGCCGATCGCCAAGGGGCGGCGCCCCAAGTACAACGGCATCCGCAGCCCCCGCAAGCGAAAGCACCTGGGCGGCAAGGGCCTCTGATCCAGGCCCGGCCGTCGGTCAGGCCTCGACGAACGAGGCCACCGTGCGACGCAGGCCCTCGGCGAAGTCGATCGAGGGCTTGTATCCCAGCTCCCCCTCGATCCGCTTCAAACAGGCGAGCGAGTCGCGCACGTCCCCCGCGCGCGGGGGGAGCAGTTCGGGCGTCAGGTCCGTCCCCAGGACCGAGTTCAGCGCCGCGATCAGGTCGAGCAGGCTGATCCGCCGGCCGCCGCCGACGTTGAACACGCGGCCCTGGAGCGGCTTCTCCCGCTTCATGGCCAGCAGGTTCGCCCGGACGACGTCCGCGACGTAGGTGAAATCCCGCGTCTGGAGGCCGTCGCCGTAGATCTTCGGGCGCTCGCCGCGCGACATCGCCTTGATGAACAGCGAGATGACGCCCGAGTACGGGCTCGACGGGTCCTGCCTGGGCCCGAAGACGTTGAAGTACCGCAGGCTCACACCATCGAGCCCCATCGTCCGCGCGTAGACCCGGACGTAGTGCTCCCCCGCGAGCTTCCCGGCCGCATACGGGCTGAGCGGGTCCGGGAGCATCGTCTCGACCTTCGGCAGCGTCTCGGACTCGCCGTAGGCGCTGCTGGACGCCGCGAACATCACCCGACGCACGCCCGCCCGTCGCGCCGCTTCCAGCACGTTGATCGTCGCGGTCGGCCCGCTGGCGTGCGACAGCAGGGGCTCGGCCACCGACCGCGGCACGCTCGGGATCGCCGCCTCGTGGAAGACGTATTCGACCCCTTCCATCGCCCGTTCGCACGCCCCCAGATCCGTCGCGCCGGCCTTGATCCATTCGATCCGATCACGCACCGAATCCAGGTTCGAGGCCCGTCCCGTCGAGAGGTCGTCGAGCACGCGGACCCGACGGCCCTCCGCGAGGAGAGCCTCGACCAGGTGCGATCCGATGAACCCCGCGCCCCCGGTGACGAGAATCCGATCCGGTCGACTGCTCATGGAAGTCCTCGAAAGGGGATGAAATCCGCGACGATCGCCGTCCGATCCGGTCCGCCCGGCCTCAGGCCCGGAGGATCGTCGCCCGGCCGCTGGGGACGCCCCGGAGGGCGTCGCGGGTGTCGACGATCAGGCTGGCCTGCTCGACGATCCGCGGCCAATCGTAGGCCGAATGGTCGGTGGCGACCAGCAGGCAGTCCCGAGAACGGACGTAGTCGGGCGTCAGCTCCCGGCTGGACATCCGCAGGTTCGGGTAGTGCCGCATCGTCGGCAGGACCGGGATGTGGGGGTCATTATATTCGACGTCCGCCCCCTTGTTCAGGAGCAGTTCCATCAGCTCGAACCCCGGCGACTCGCGAGGGTCGTCGACGTCCTTCTTGTAGGCCATCCCCAGGATCGTCACCTTGCTCCCTCGCAACGGCTTGGAGCGGTCGTTGAGCGCGTCGGCGATCCGGCCGACGACGTAAGCGGGCATCGACGTGTTGATCTCGCCCGCCAGCTCGATGAACCGCGTCGACAGGCCGTGCTTCCGGGCCACCCACGACAGGTAGAACGGGTCGATCGGGATGCAGTGCCCCCCCAGGCCGGGGCCGGGGTAGAACGCCTGGAAGCCGAACGGCTTGGTCTTCGCCGCCGCGATGACCTCCCACACGTCGACCCCCATCCGGTCGTACAGCACCTTCAGCTCGTTGACCAGGGCGATGTTGACGGCGCGATAGGTGTTCTCCAGGATCTTGCACGCCTCGGCGATCTCCAACGTCGAGACCGGGACCACGCGGACCACGATCCGCGCGTAGAGCGCCGAGGCCGCCTCCCGGCTCGCCTCGTCGAACCCGCCGACCACCTTGGGGATCGTCGGCGCCGAGAAATCCGGATTGCCCGGGTCCTCACGCTCGGGGCTGTACGCGAGCAGGAAATCGACGCCCGGCTGGAGCCCCCCTTCGGTCAGGATCGGCAGCACCACGTCCCGGGTCGTGCCCGGATAGGTCGTGCTCTCCAGCACGATCAATTGCCCCGGCCGCAGCCGCGCGGCGATCGCGCGGGCGGACGCGACGACGTAGCTCAGGTCCGGGTCGCGGGACTCGCTGAGTGGCGTCGGGACGCAGATCAGCACGGCGTCGACCTCGTCCAGCCGCCCGAAGTCGGTCGTGGCGTCGAACCCCTTTTCTCGCATCCCTCGCACGACTTCGGAGTCGATGTGGCCGATGTAGCTGACGCCCTCGCGAAGCTTGGCGACCTTCACCGGATCGACGTCGAACCCCAGGACGGGGACGCCCTTCTCGATGAACGCCCGCGCCAGCGGCATTCCCACATATCCCAGCCCGATCACGCCCACCCGGACGTCGCCGGACCGAAATTTTTCCAGTACCGGCAGCTTCGTCGTCATCGCAGCCTCGCTTCCGATTACGTGACCCGCCCCCCCACTCGAGGATGTAGGCCGGGAAATACGCGGCATTTTCCGATCGTCGGCCGGAACCTGAGGGATTCGCAAAACCTCGATCTCAGTTCCCTCGGCGCTAAAGCGGTCGCTTCGCTCCCCTGGGCGGGAGTGGCCGTCATTTCGCCCTTCGCAGCCGACATTCATGATGCAACAGCAGACGGCCCGCGCCCAGAACTCCGCACGAAATCAACCACTTTCCCACACCGCGTCGACGGCGGGCCTCATCGCCCGGCGTCGTCGCAACCGCCGCCGCCCCGGATACCCCCGGCGCGGGAGGAATGTATCGCCAGGACGGTCCGGCGAAGGCGGGGCCGCCCGCGCACGGGTCGAAGGCCTTCCGGTGAGGGTTCGACGGCGAGACTGACGCGACGAGACGTGGGACCATCGACTTCATGTGCCGCGACGGCCCGAGTCGGCGGTGGGAGAAGGCCTTCAGAGACGTCCAAACGTGTTGAGGTCGCCCCCCCTCGGCCTCGCGAGGGGACCGAGGGGGGCGTCGGTTTCGACAGCGGGGGCGAGCGCGTCCGGCCGTGGCCGTTCGGCCCGCCCCCACGGGGATCGCTTCTCGATCAGGCCGTCGGGGCGGGGGCCTGCCGACGGCGGAGGCCGTAGCCCATGAACGCCAGGGCGCCGAGCCCCGCGATCGCGAACGTCGAGGGCTCGGGGACCGCCGCCACGTTGGAGCCGGGGACCGCGAACGCCTGGTCCTGGTTCTTGAAACCGGCCGTGGAGCCGTTGGCCTGGATGCTGTAATCGATGAACCCGACCAAGGTGGACTGGCCGAGGGACGCGGCGACCAGGGCGGTGATGGCGTTCTTCACCAAGGTGTTGTTGGCGGTGCTGCCGCCGGTGATCGAGAACCCGGTGGCCCCATACTCGGCCACCGTGATGGCCCCCTGGAGGGCGGCCGTCCGCTGCTCGTCGTTCAGCCCGGCGAGGGCCGACCCCGTCCAGCCGAAGCCTCCTCCGACGAGGCCCGCGCTGTAGTTGGCCACGAGCCAGCCGACCCGGCCCAGGTCGCGGGTCCACTCCGGCGACTGGGCGTCGGGGAGAGCGGAGGCGCTCGTGTTGGAGACCGTGGCGTAATCGAACTTCGTGGGATTGCCGTTCATCTCTTGCCGCAGGTCGACGCAGAAGGTCCGGATCTCGCCGGAGTGGGCCCCAGTGGCGCCGTAGGCGGAGTTGTAGCCGTTCTGGCTCGAGTCCGAGATCTTGGAATAGTACGCGGCGAGGCCTGCCGAGCCGGTACGGCTGGCGCCGGGCTTCCCATTGACCCCGGACACCGAGATCGTATAGCTGGTGCTTTCAGCGCGCGTCGCCGCGACCTGGGCGGCGCGGGTGGTCGGGATCGTCGCCGCGATCAGGGAAAGGGCGAGCAGCGGCAGGGCGCTGGTTCGCAAGAATCGCATCGTCATCTGGAGTTCCTCTTCAGAATAGAGTTCATCGAAACGAGGGCAAAGGAAACGAGGCGGAACGGGACGAGGGTCCCGGGCCATGCTCACCTAACTTGCTTCGGGGACTGTCACCTCCTTTCGTGATGCATCGCCGGCGGGCCTCAACTCCCGACGCCTTCGGAGCCGCCGCCGCACCGAATCCCATCGGCTCGAAGGAACGAGCCGTCAGGCCAGTTCCGCGGGGGCGCGACGTAACGTCGATCAGGCCCGTAAATGGGTCGATGGCTTTCCGGCGGGGGTCCGCCCCGGATGCCCGGAGGGGCCGTTCCGTCTTCAGCGGCGAGTCCGTCGCGACATCGCGCGGAACCATCACCTTCTTGCGCCGCGGCAGCCCAGGTGGTCGGAAACCCGTCTCGTCGGTTTCCAGAGAAGGACGTCGGAGATATTCAGGTCTGCGGAAGTCGCCCCCCTCGGCCTCGCGAGGAGGACCGAGGGGCGGCGTTGGTTTTCAACAGCGGGGTCGAGCGCGTCCGGCCGTGGCCGTTCGGCCCGCCCCCACGGGGATCGCTTCTCGATCAGGCCGTCGGGGCGGGGGCCTGCCGACGGCGGAGGCCGTAGCCCATGAACGCCAGGGCGCCGAGCCCCGCGATCGCGAACGTCGAGGGTTCGGGGACCGCCGCCACGCTGGAGCCGGGGACCGCGAACGCCTGGTCCTGGTTCCTGAAACCGGCCGTGGAGCCGTTACCCTGCGGACGATAGTCGATGAACCCGGCCAACGCGGACTTCCCCTGGGCCGCGTCGAGCAGGGCGTTCACGGCAAGTTGCACGTGGAGGTTCTCAAGGCCGGTGCCCCCGCCGATCAAGAACGAGTTGACCCCGTAGCCGCCCGCCAGCACGGCCGCCTGGAGGGCGGCCGCCCGCTGGATTTCGCTCAGCGTGCCGAGGATCGTCCCCGTCCAGCCGGCCCCTCCGACGAGGCCCGCGCTGAAGTTGGCCAGGAGCCAGCCGACCTTCCCCATGTCGCGGTCGTACTCGGGCGTGAGGAAGCCGCCGTGGTCGTCGCCGAGCGCGGAGGCGCTCGTGTTGGAGACCGTGGCGTAATCGAACTTGGAGGTCAACGACTCCCGAATGTCGATATTGAAGGTCCGGAACTCGCCGGAGCCGGCCCCTGTGGCGCCGTAGGCGGAGTTGTAGCCGTTCTGGCTGGAGTCGGAGATCTTGGAATAATACTGGGCGAGATTCACACCCGTCGCGTTCTGGAGCACTTTCCCGTTGATCCCGAACAGCGAGATCTTGTAGCCGGTGTTCGAAGCCCGCGTCGCCGCGACCTGGGCGGCGCGGGTGGGCGGGCCCGTGGACGTGATCAGGGAGAGAGCGATCAGTGGCAGGAAGCCGATTCGCAAGGATCGCAAGATCATCTGAATTTCCTCTTGAGACAGGGTTTCCGTCGAAAGGAGGAGAGACGGGACGAGGGTCCCGCGCCATCTTCGCCGAGCTTCGTCAGAGGCCGTCACCTCCTTCCACGGCGCCTCGCCGATCGCTGCCGGCGTTCGAGGGAGCCCGCATCGCGAGTCATTCGCCCCGCCCGCGGCCGCGGGGGGCGCGGGTTCGAGTCATTTCAACCTGCGGGCGAGTTTCTCGTACTCCTCCCGCTCCGGGGGAGGAAGTGAATCGATCGCGACGCCGAGCCGCTCGACCTCCTCAAGTGCCTGGCGGGCCTCGTCGGGCTGCTCGGACATGAGCAGGGCCTCGGCGCGTCGGATGTGAAGTCCGGTCATCCGTGGGACCAGCGCGATCGCCTGGTCCAGGTCCTGGACCGCGGCGGCGGGCTCCTTGCGGCCGAGCCGGATCATCGCCCGGGTGTCGAGGAGCGAAGCGTCGGGCCCGACGACGGTCAGGGCGCGGTCGACCAGCCGCAGCGCCTCGTCCAGGTCCCGGGCCTGCGACCCGAGCAGCCACGCCAGGTCGTTCAGCGCTCCGGCGTCGTCGGGGAAGGTCGCCAGGATGCGGCCGTAGATCTTCTCCGCCTCGTCCCGGCGGCCTTGCGAGGATCTGAGCGACGCGAACTGGAGGAGGACCTCGGGGTCGTCGGGGGAGGCGGCGGCGGCCTGTTCGACCAGGGCGGCCAGCCGCGCCCGTTGCTCGGGCGTCGGGGCCTTCGAGGCCCCGAGGACGTTCATGACGGCGGGGGCCAGCACGTGCGGGCCAGCGGCGACGGCCCCTTCGCAGAGCGTGACGGCCTCGTCGATCCGGTCGTGTTGGGCCAGGAACCGGGCCAGGACGAGCCGACGAGCCGAGTCTTCAGGCGCCCTGGCCGCGAAGGCCCGGAACGCGCGCTCGGCGTCCGGGACGCGGCCGATGGACTCCAGCAGGAAGGCCAGGGCGCCGGCCTGGTCCGGGCGGTTCCGGACCTGGGCCTCGACCAGCGCGGGGATCTCGTCCTCACGCTTCTCGGCCCGGAGCAGCAGGCAGCGGGCCTCCAAGAGAGTCAGCTCGTCGGCGGGCGTCCGGGGGCGCGCCTTCGCCAGGACCGTCGCGGCGGCCGCCGGATCGCCCAGTTCGATGGAGCGGCGGGCGAAGGCGGCGATGTGGCCGTCCTCGGGGCCGGGCTCGGCCATCAACTCCGCCATCAGCGACCGCCAGCGATCGCGATCGCCGCGCCGGTCGTGGAGCTTCGCCAGCAGGAACCGGTCCTCGCGGCTGAGTCGGTGTTTCTCGTGCAGGGCATCCAGTTCGCGGACCCCTTCGTCGCGGCGATCGGGGTGCATGGTCAGCAGCACGGCCCGGGCTCGCTGGTCCTCGACGGCGAGAGGGTTCGCCTTGAGGTTCAGGTCGATCAGGGCGAGCGCCTCGTCGATCCGCCGAGGATCGCCGGGGGCGATCGCGAACAGGGCCGACGCCCGCCGCGCCCAGGCGACGGTCTCCGGCCCGGCGGCGGTCCGGGGGTCGAGCAGACGGTCGACGAGGGGCCGGGCGGCGTCCAGGTCGAAGACCTTGACGTGGAACTCGGCCGCCGACCGGATCGTCCCGACGTGATCGGGGTTCGCCTCCAGCGCCTTGCGGAAGAGCGAAGCCGCCTCGGCGTCGTCCCCGGCCACCGACTGGGCGATCGCCAGGGCGAGCGGGGCGGACTTCGGATCGATGACCTTCGCCGCCCGCGCCAGCAGAGACGGAACCTCGGCCCCCCGGCCCGAGTCGACCAGGTGCCGGACCCAGGCGAGCCAGATCATCCCTTCCGACGGCGCCAGCTCCAGCGCGCGGGCGAGCGGCTTCTCGGCCTCCCCCTGGCGGCCCGAGGCGTCAAGGACTCGAGCGAGGAAGAGCAGGTCCAGCACCTGCACGGACTGCTCCGAGACGACCTCGCGGGTCAAGACCACGGCCCGGGTGAAATCCCCGGTGCGGAGGGCGTTCCACGCCGCGGCGAGCCGGACCCCCTCGAACGACGAGTCGCGCCGGGCGAGGATCTGGGCGACGCGGTCCGATTCCTGAAAGCGGCCGAGTTCGGCGAGCAGCAGCACGGTCCGGCTCGCCAACTGGGACTGGGGGGCCCCGAGTTCGACGGCCTTCGCGTAGTCGCCGGCCGCGTCGTCGAGCCGCCCGTCAAGCTCGGCGAGGCGCCCCCGGAGCAGCGGCCCTCCCCACCAAGTCTTGCGACGATCGGACACGTCCCGTGCGAGCGCGTCGGCGGCCGTGAGGAGGGTCGCCCGCGTCTCGGCCGGCTCGTCCGCGAGGCGGAGCAGGATCGACGAGGCCTCGACGTATCGCCAGATGGCGCCCGGCTCCCCTTCCACCTCCTTGATCAGGGCGACGACCTCCCGACACCGGGCCTGGTCGCCCTTCGCCAGCGCCGCGTCGGCTCGCTTTCGGAGCACTCCCAGATCGCCGGGGAGGGTCTTGCCCAGCTCCTTCAGCAACTCGTCGGCCTTGTCGAACTCGCCGATCCGATGGTACGCCGACGCCAGGCGGTCGAGCAGGCCCGTCCGGTCCGCCTCCGTGGACGCGGCGAGTTCCCGGGCGCAGTCGTCCAGGACGCCTCGGGCCTCCTCGCGGGGAAGTGCGGTCGCCGCGTCGATCCTCGCACGTCGGACCTCCGCCCCGCCGCCCAGATCCTGCTCCGCCCGGTCCAGGATCGCCAGCGCCGAGGCGGGCCCCGGCGCAGGCCCTTCGCCCCGCAGCGCCAGCCCGGCCATCGCCAGGCGGTAGGGGAGCCGATCGGGACCGCGGCGAGCCTCGGCGTCCAGGAGCTTCCACGCTTCGTCTCCCCGGCCCCAGGCCGTGAGGAGGTCGGCCCGGAGCAGCGTGATCGCCTCGGGGTGGTCGGGCGTCGCGGCCTCGGCGGCCTTCAGGCGAGCCTCGACGGTCTCCCAGGAGCGCTCCGAGGAGGGCTTGACCGACTCCAGGAAGATCCTCAGCCGAACCTCGTCGAGCAGGGATTCGGGACGGTCGGCCTGAAGTCCCCGGTGGACCTGGAGCGCCTCGTCGATCTTCCCCGCGCGCTCCAGCGCGGCGGCCAACGTCAGGCGAGGGCCCATCCCTCCCGCGCCGCTCGCGGCGGCCCGCCTCAGCGCGACCAAGCTCTCCTGATCGGCCCCGAGCCGCGCGTGGCATTCGGCCAGCATCAGGTCGATGCGATCGCAGGCGATCGGGTCCTTCGCCAGCGCCGCCCGGGCGGCGTCGAGCGCCTCCACGGCTTCGCGCCAGCGCCCGCGTCGGTGCAAGGCCTGGGCCCGAAGGAATCGGACGTGGCCCTGCGACAATCCGACCGAGGCGAGCCGATCCACCAGCCCTTCCGCCCCGTCCTCCCCGTCGAGTTTGCCTTGAAGGATCAGGCTCTCGGCCAGCACGACCTGGATCTCGATGTCGTTCGGGATCGCCTTCAGCGCCTCCCGCAACAGGGGCTCGGCCTGTTGCGGCCGGCCCGCGGCCGATTCCAGACGGGCCCACAGCAGCGGGAACGACCGATCGGTCGGCGCGAGCCGGACGCCCTCCGCGAGGTGCCCGCGAGCGGCGTCGCCGTCGTTCGCGTCGAGCGCCGCGCGGGCCGCCACGAATCGCACGCCGGGATCGTCGGGCGCCAGCTCCAGCGCCTTCCGGGCGTCTTCCGGGTCGGCCTCGAGGCCGAAGTCGCGACGGTGGCGCCACCGCGCCGCCAGGGCCTCGGCCGGGCGCTCGGCGGCGGCGACCATCGCCTCGATCTCGTCATCGGCCGCCTTCGCCTTCTCGGGGTCCAGCCGCAGCATGCCGGCGAGCCGTTCCCGAACCGCGACCCGACCCGGAGCCCGCTCGATCGACCGACGATAGCAGCGCTCGGCCTCCGCGAGCTTCCCTTCGTCCTGGAAGCAACGCCCCAACCGCTCCTCCAACTCGGCGACCTCGGGACCACGGCTCGCGTCGCCCTCCAGGCGCTTGACGAGCGATTCGAGCCGACGCTTCGCGACGTCGATCCGCCCCACCTCCAGGGCCAGCTCCAACGACCGTCGCTCGACGGCCTCGTCTTCGCCGAGGACCCGGACGGCCTGCTCATAGATCGAGGCGACCGATCCCCGATCGGGCCCCGGGGGCGTCGCCCGGTCCGCCATCCGCGCGTAGCGGATCCAGGCCTCGCGGTCGCCGGGGGTCAGGGTCAAATAAATCTGGTACGACTCGGCCGCCTTTTTGAGGTCGCCTCCGGCCTCCAGGGCCTCGGCGCGTGCCAGGAGCAGGGGAGCCTGCCGGCGCTTGTTCCAGCGGTGGAGCCCCCAGACCCCGCCGACGGTCACGGCCCCGAGGACGATGAGCAGGACCAAATAGGTGTAGTTAATTCGTCTCATGAGTGGCGCACTCGTGCGAATAGCGATCGGGGTCGTTCGGTCGGGTACTTCACACATCAGGGCCGACGGTTCGCGCGACGGCTCGAAGACGATCAGGCGGCGACGTGCGTCTCGGCCGGGCGGTCCGCCGCCTGGGCGGCGGGGGCCGACGCCGGCGGAGAGAAGACGTCGCGGTCGAGGACGGGGAGCAGCACGTCGAGGAACTCAAGCGAGAAATCCCGCCCATCGGCAGGCTCCGGGTCCGACGCCTCTCGGACCACGTAGAGCTTGGAGAGGACCGGCGCGGCCGCGAACGTCCAGCGCGGCTCGTTCGGCGCCCGCCAGCCCTCGCCGTCGTTCCAGCTCCACAGGATTCGCAGCCGCGACGGGGGGGTTCCTCCCCGGGCGGCGGTCGCGGTGAAGAACGCGGCCGGCTCGGTCGGCTCGCTCCCAGGGATGGTGGCCGGCGCGGGGCGACTCACTTCATAGCCCCCGCCGGCGTAGCAGACCTCGGGGGTGTGCACGGCCACGTCCCCGGGGAGTCCGCAGATCAGGAGCATCGTGACGACCTCGCCGGTCGCTCCGTTCCGATACTGCCGCGACAGGCACCCGACCGCTCCGGCGAGGACTCGCTCCGCGTCGGAAAGGGGCCGTTCCTCCGCCGTCCAGTCGCCGATCCGGACGGGGAGCGCGTGAATCCGCTCCGCCCGTTCCGCGACGGCGTTCGAGGGTTTCCAGCGGCCCGTCCAGCCGCCGTGGACCATGCCGGCGCCGATCATGACGAGGGCGGCGGCGATGATGCGAGTCGCGTCCTTCACGTCTCATTCTCCGGTGTCGCGACCAGGCTCGACCTCGCAAAGCGGGGGGCGCGCTCGTCGCTCTCGATCGAATCGTGTCGTCGCATCCCTTCCCTTCCTCCCGGTCCCGAACGCCTCGCGAAGCTTCCCCGCCTTTACGCCGTCGCCGCCGTCGCCCGCGGACCGGTCCCTTCGTCGCAACGGACGATCCCCGCGGCCGGGGCGGCCTCCCTTTCCTCGATCAGCAGACCGGAGAGGATCCGGATTTCGATCCCGTACAGGATCAGGGCGAACGGGATCATCAGCCAGCCGGCCAGGTCGTGATAGAACGCGTCCGCCGCCCGACTCCCCAGCGTCTCGTAGAGCACCCCCGTCAAGGTGATCCTCGCGACGTTGGCGATCCAGGCCACCGGGATCGAGCTGAGGACCAACGTCGCGCGGTCCAGCAAGGGTCGCTCGACCACCAGGGCCACGGCCGTCGACAGGGCGATGAACGTCATCAACATGCTCAGCCCGCTGCAAGCCTCGGCCACGCCGATCCGCCCTCCGGCGAGCTGGATGATGTTCCCTTCGGACGTCACCGGAAAGCCCAGGCACTCCAGGCCGAAGACGCTGGCCCAGGTGGCCGAGGCCTGCAGCGGCGGCCCCAGCGCGTTCTCCAGACGCCACGGCAGCGGGATCATGAACGCCAGGAATGCGATCGACAGCCAGGCCCAGCTCAACGCCCGACGCCCCCCCCAGAGCACCGCGATCCCGGACAGGTAAGGGAACAGCGAGAACGCCTCGACGGCTTCCTGCCTGAAATACCCCCCCGCCGCCTGCACGACGGCCCCCGCGATGATCAGCGCCAGCCCCCAGGAGCTCGGCCGCCTGACCTCGTCGACGACCCGATCGCGGCGGACCCACAGCAAGGCCAGGGCGAACACGGGGACCAACTGGCCGTGGGCGTAGCGAGGATCGCGCGACCAGCGGTCCCAAAGCCCCTGGAGGACCGGCCAAAGGCTCCAAAAGAGGACCGCCGCCAACCCAAGGATCGAGATCAAATCCGATCGAATCTTTAAAACTCGATTTCGACGACTCATGACCCCGCCCTCAATCCTAGCTTCCGGTTCGAGCCCGCCGGCCTCGGCCCTCGCCGGTCGACGAGGCGGTGCCCCGAAATCGAATATTCGCCGGGAACTGATCGATACGTGCCTCGATCACCGTCCTTACGAGGCATCGAGCAGGGGACCAATCAATCAATTCATCCTTTTACGCCCTAGAGTAACCAATCTCGACCTCATTATGCCAGCGAGAAAACCCGAAACCCAACCACACCGACCCACTTCGCGATCAATCCAGCTTTAATTGCGGTCGCCGAAAACCGCGATTTCATCGCCTTTTTGTTCCTACATCCTCCCTGGACGTCGATCCAAGACCCGCGAGCAACGGCCTGAAACCATGGACACAAAGCACTTTACATCCGCATTCCGGCCTTTCCGGCCGCTCGTCGCCGAAGGCGACCCGGTCGGCTTTAACCGCCTGCCGCCGCCTTGCCCGCGCTCGCCCAGGCTTGCCCCATGCGCCTTTAGGCATCAAAATGATTCCAAAATAGGCGAAGATTTCTGTCGATTTTTTGAAACGCGAGCCCACTGTCGTCGTGTTCCGAAGCCGGGAACAATCAAACTTTTTAATCTGGCGGCGGAGCCACCTCGGTTTCGCGAGGAACAGGAAGGTCCTCCACGAATTCCGCGCAGCGAACGTACTCAAGAGGGTAGAATCGTCTTGATGCGTGGTGCCGCCTTGAACCGGCGAGTGGCCGATCCCACCTCCTTCATTCCCGGGGATCCAGGGTTTCCATGAAGGAATCTCCGATCGATCTGTTCCGCGGGGCCTGCGGCATGGCGTCCCCCTGGGTCCTGCGATGCCAGGAGGCCGGGCGAGAGGAGGAGATGGAGGCGCGGTTGCGGCTCGCGTTGCCGTACGTCCTGATCGGCCGGGAGGTGAACACGGGCCTTCGGCTCACCGACGACGCGGTCAGCCGCCGTCACGCCTTCCTTCAACTGGTCGACGGTCGGCCGCGGGTGTTCGACCTGGCGAGTCGGGCGGGCGTCGTCTGGGAAGGCGCCCGCGCGGCGGAGGCGGAGGGATTGGCGCCGGGGCTGGGGATCAAGATCGGTCCTTACCGCCTGAGTTGGGGCGTCGATGATCCGGGGTCCGCGACGCCTCCGGTGGTCTCGGGGCCGCCGCCGTCGGCGGCGCTCGTGCTTCCGATTCGGGTGAAGGGGAAGGAAGCGTTCTGGCGGATCGAGGAAGACCTCGTGATCGTCGGGCGTTCCGGCGACTGCGGGCTCGTGCTCACCGACGAGAGCGTCTCGCGGCACCACGCGGCCTTCATCCGGACGCGGCTGGGCGTCTGGGTCGTGGATCTGGAGTCGAGGGAAGGGGTGATCGTCTCCGGCGCCCGGGTCCGATGGTCGTGGCTCGACGAGGGCGACACGATCCGGATCGGCCGCCTCACCTTCGGCTTTCGCTACCTGAAGCCCCCCTCGGAGATCGTGCGCAGCCAGGTCCCGCTCGAATCGGGCGCCTTCGACGCGGCCCTGGCGGGGCCCGCGCGGAGGTCGATCTCGGCCTCGCGACGATCCCGCTCCGGGCGGGAGTTGAGGGTCCGCGAGAGCCACCTCCCCGCCGCGACGGGGGGGGAATCGGGTTCAATGGCGAACGTCCCGGAGGTTCTCCCGCCCCAGACCGGGGAGGAAGCCTCCCTGGACGTGTGGCGCCGGCAGATGGAGATGATGGAGTCGTTCCAGGACGACATGATGCTGATGGCTCGCACCTTCTTCGCGATGCACCAGGAACAGGCCGCCTCGGTCCGGGACGAGCTGGCCAGGCTCGAAGCCCTCAGCGCCGAGCTGGAGACGCTGAAGACCCGGCTCGATCGGAAACGCGAGGAGCCGGACGAAACCCCGGCCCCGCGACGAGCCGCCAAGACCGTCGCGGCCGAATCGCCGCCGGTCGCGGCCAGGACCAAGGCCAGGCCCAGGACCGAGGTCGAAACCAAGTCGGACGACCGTCCCGGCGAGGAACGCCCGCAACACGGCGATCCGACGCAGCTGCACACCGCGCTCACCCACCGGATCTCTCGCCTCCAGCGCGAGCGCCAGGGCTGCTGGCGGCGCATCCTCGAGCGGATCCAATCCTAGTCGAAACCGGACGAGAGCCGGGCGGACGTGCGATCGGGGTCAGCGTCGACTGAAGGCGAGGGATCGCCAGCGGTCCAGCCATCGGGGGACGACGCCGAAATGCCCGCGCCGGGGGTTCTGGCCGTCAGGCTCGGCCGCGACCTCCTGCGCGTCCAGGAACCAGGCTTCCCGGACGTGCTCGGCGATGACCCCTCGCAGCGCGAGGCCCCACGCGGATTGCTCCGGCGAGCCCGGTTCGAATGTCAGCAGTCGCTGAAAATCCTCGGGGCTCAGCTCATAATTCGAGCCGAGCAGGAAGATCGCCATGGCCAGTTCGGCGAGGCGTCGGTCGAATTCCTCGTCGGCCTCGACGACCGCGCGGACCAACGATTGATACTCGGGCGAGTCCAGGCCCCAGGCTTGGCCGGCCGTGGGGAAGGCCCAGGTGCCCCCGTCGGCGAGCAGGACACGCCGCCCCTCTCGAAATTCCCCGGACCGACGTCGGCTGATTTCATCCATAATCATCGTTTTCGCCACTGTAATCCGTGTCAAGACGATGAGAAGACCGCGAGACGGGGAGTTCGCGCAGGGGCGACCCCGACCTCGCAGGCAACTGTAGAACATCGATGAAAATTGGGAAAGGGGGGCCGCTGGTCGGCGGCGGGCCCATCTCAGAATCCTCCCCGGCCGATCTGGACGAGGTTTTGGGCTTCTGACATAGTGCACCGCCTTTCGCGGGCATTCACGTCACGAATTTTTTCCTATTGCAAAAACGAGGCCAATCGGCGCACTGCCGAACACGGCCCTCGAAGCGTTCCAAGCCATTTTAAGGAGAGGGAGGCCATGCGGCGACGCATCATCGGCCCGGTGTGCATCTTGACGGCCTGGGCGGCCTTGACCACGGGCTGCGACACCCTGCGACCCTCGGCCCGCAAGCACGCCGAGCCCGTGGAAGCTCTGTCGGTCGACGCGCCCGAGGCCGTCGATTATTCCGGGGCCAAGGTTCCGGCGATCGACTCCGACGCCAAGAATCCGACCCCCTTCTTCAAGAACAGCCGCAAAAGCGGCGCGCTCAGCTCCGAAGGACGTGATATCGAGCGCAGCCTGGGCGTAAAGTGATGGGATGAACCCGATCCTGCGCGCCTTGCTGAGCCGGGTCCTCGGCGATCGCGGCGAGCGCGCGGCGGCCCGTCGCCTGAAGCGCGAGGGCCTCCGCGTACTCCGTCGAGGTTATCGCACCGCGCACGGCGAGATCGACCTCGTCGCGCGCGAGGGGGACGTGCTCGTCTTCGTCGAGGTCAAGGCTCGACGCCGCGGCGTCCCCGCCGAGGCCGTGACGCTGGAGAAGCAACGTCGGCTGACCCTGGCCGCGCTCCATTTCCTCAAGCGTTACAAGCTCCTCGAACATCGCTGCCGGTTCGACGTCGTCTCCGTCCTCTGGCCCGACGACGACGGCGAGCCGATCATCGAGCATTATCGCAACGCCTTCGAGGCCGTCGGCCGCGGCCAGATGTTCCGCTGAGGCGATCCTACCTCAGCCCGTCTGCACGGCGCGGCAGATCTCGTCGAGCACCCGCATCTGGGCCTGGCCGTCCTGCGCCGGGTCTTCGAGCGTTCCGGCGGCGACCGAGCGGTCGAACGAGTCGACCATCGCCGCGTACTGGTCGACGGCCGGGAACGTGAGCGTCTCGATGCGGTCGCCCGCCGCGCCGACGTCGGAGGGGGCGGCGGTCTTCCGCAGGATGGCCGTCGGGCCGGAGGCGGGGGGGAGGAAGGCGTCGGGGACCTCGATGACGCCCCGCGTCCCCACCAGCTCGTACACGCAGCGGAACGGCTGTTCGAAGCTGCAATCGACGGCCGCCAGCACGTCGTTCGGGAATTGCAACACGGCCGCGACGCTCATTTCCACCCCGCTCGCGGCCAGTCGGCCGACCGCCTGGATCCGCGTCGGCTCCTCCTTCGCGAACAGCCGCGCCATGTTCACGCCGTAGGTGCCGATGTCCCAGATCGGCCCGCCGCCACGTTCGGGGTCGAGCCGCCAATCGTTCGGGTCGATCGGGAACGAGAACGAGCAGCGGACCAGCCGCAGGTCGCCGATCGTCCCGTCGTCCACGAGCTTGCGGATCGCGTGAGTCCGGGGCTGATGCCGCCACATGAAGGCTTCCATCAGCAGGACGCCGCGAGCCCGGCAGTGCTCGGCCATCTCCCGCGCTTCGCCCGCGTCGAGCGCCAGGGGCTTCTCGCAGAGGACGTGCTTGCCGGCGTCGGCCGCCTTGAGCGTCCAGGGCTTGTGCAGCTCGTTGGGCAGGGGGATGTAGACCGCGTCGATCTCGGGATCGGCGATCAGCTCCTCATACGACCCGTACGCCCTGGGGATGGCGAACTCGGCCGCCCAGGCTTTCGCCTGATCTCCGTCCCGACTCGCCAGCGCGGCCAGCGTCCCCAGCTCCGACGCCCGGATTCCCGGGATCAGCCCCCGCCGGCAGATCCGCGCACAGCCCAGCAAACCCCATCGCAGACCCATGCCGACACCTCGCGACGACGACCCCTCAGCGTGACCGACCGACCCGTCCCCCTCGAAGATACCCCGAAGGAGCCTCGATGGCGACGGGTCGGCTTCCTCGCGCCGGTCCGCGTCACTTCGGCTCCAGGACGAGCGTCACCTCCTCGATCCGCCCTTCGGGGAGCTTGAGCGTCCGGGTAGCCGGCGCGAAGCCCTCGGCCTTCGCGGTGACGACGACCTCGCGATCGGGCAGCATCTGCGACGTGCGATAGCGGCCGTCGTTCTGCTCGTCCTGGATCGCTTCCGTCTTGCGCCGGCCCCCCGACAGGCCCACCTTCCGCTCACCCTGCGGCCCGTCGCCGGTGTACTCCACCTCGGCCTGGAAACCCTCGACCTGCCGGCCGTCCTTCGTCGTGGCGTTGATCACGATGACCGGCGCGACGTAGCGGACGATCTCCACGTCCTTGACGTCGTGGTCGAGCGTGCCGAGCTGCAGGGATCGGCCCTCGGCCAGCGGCGCGTCCTTCCCCACCCGATGTCGCACCGAGGCGTGCTCGTTCGTGGAGATATCGAGCTGCGCCTCTTTCAAGCCCCGGGGGGCCTTGACGGCGAAGCGGCCCTCGGCGTCCGGGTTGGTCTGGACGTGCCACGACCCGTCGCCGTGACGCCCGAAGAGGAAGCTCCCCCAGCCCGACTTGGGCCGCCCCTCGGAGTCGATCCAACGGCCCTCGACCGTGACGTGGGGCACCGCTCGCAGTTCCAGCGGGGCCGGGGCCTTCCCGTCCTCGATCGTGACCTTCTTCCGGTCGAAGACCCCGGGGGGCTCGCGTCGGACCCAGCTTTCCGAACGGCCTCCCCGCGTGTCGACGTCCGTGGTCGCGAGGGTGTACGAGCCCGGGGGGAGGGGGTCGAACGCGAACCGCCCCTCGGCGTCGGTCTCGGTCGTCCTCTGGATCGCATCGGAGACCATCAATCGGTTCAGGAGGTCCGAATCCGCCACGCTTCCTCGCTCTCTCCGAGCCTCGAGGAGAAGTCCCGGCAGCGGCTTGCCCTGCTCGTCGAGGGCCTGGCCGGATAGCGTGGCGCCCGCCTTCAGACGAAAGGCCCCGAGGTCCCCGCGCTTTCCCTCGGCGAGCACGTGCATCTCCGGGGCGAAGGCTTTCGGCAGAATCCAGAAGACGCCGTCGCCGGGGGTGGTGATCGGCAGGTGGAACGTCCCGTCGGCGGCCGTCTTCGTCCGGGCGAACGAGCCGTACTCGAACTGATCGCGGCCGACCTTGTCGGTTCGCGAGTAGGCCAGCACCTCGACCCCCTCCGCGGGCGCCCCCTCGGGCGTCTCGACCTTCCCGGTGATCGGCTTCGCCGGGCGAAGCTCGACGGACTCGAAGAAGGGGCGTTCGCCGAGCCTCTCGTTCTTCCGGATCATGGACAGGGAGTAGCCGAACCCGGCCCTGGTGGCGTAGTCGGGATGTTCGACGTCCAGTTCGATGTAGAGCAGGCGCTCGGCCGACTGCTCCGGGGGGATCGTGAAGGCGTACGTCCCGTCGGCGGCGGTGGTGTGGCGGGTCTCCTGCACGACCCGGTTCTCGCCGTCCCGATAGATCGAGCGCCGGACGACGACCGTGGCGCCGGCGATCGGCTTGCCGTCGTCCTTGTCCTTGACGATCCCCTTGTAGCTCAGCGTCTCGCCGGCCGGTTTGGGAGCTTCGGGCGGCTTCGCGGCGTCCTGCGCGGCCTTCGGCTCCTCGGGGGCGGGGGCGGCGGCGTCGAGGCGGAAGCCCGACGCGGCGAGGACGACGGCGGCGGCGACGGCGGCGGCGGCCAGGCTCCAGCCCGCCCGACAGCGCGGCTCCAGCGGTTCGCGGTCTTGCACGAGCATGACGACTCTCCGATACAGGTTCGATCGACGGTCGCCGATCCCCTGGGCGGGCCGCGAGGGCTCGGCCCCGTGGGTCCGCGCGAGATGGACGAGGAACGCGGCGTAGTCTTCGGCCGTCCCCGCCGACGCGGCGCGGGCGTCGGCGAGGTAGTCCTGGCAGAGCCGAAGCTGGCGCCTCAGCCACCAGAACAGGGGTTGATAGAACAGGACCAGGCCCGCCAGGCAGGCGAGGTTCCAGCTCCAGGCGTCGCGCCTCGCGACGTGGGACCACTCGTGCGCGAGGGCGTACCGCAAGGCCCGGCCCTCCGCGTCGTCGCACAGCGAGTCGGGGAGCAGGATCACCGGCCGGAGCCAGGTGTAGGTGAAGGGGAGGGCGATGCGATCGCTCATCAGGAGCCGGACCCGATCCCCTTCCGGCCCCGCGCATTCGAGGAACGCCTTGCGAACCGCGAGCGACGCCGGACGCGCTCGCCGCGCGATCCGCCAGAGAGCGACCTGACCGACCAACCACCAGGCCCCCAGCCCGAACGCCACGGCGCCGTAAACCCCCGCCGCGATCGTCGCGAACGGGGGGACGAAGCCCCGGCGCGCAACCGACGGACCCGCCGAAGCCGACCCTGGAGCGACATGGGGCGCCGCGAACGTCGCCGTCGCGGGCTTCGCGCGCCCGAAGTCGCCCAGGGCTGGCTCCGGCGCCCCCGCGACCGTCGCGCCGAATCGGTTCGCCACGGCCGGGGCGTCGTCCTCGCGCCCGCCCGGCTCGGAAGCGGCCCGCGACGGCAGGAGCCCGATGGACCATCGGGGGACGATCGGCAGGGCGGCCAGGAGGGGGAGGAACGCCGCGCCGAGAATCGTCAGGACCACGAGCCGGGCGCGACGCACCGGCTGGGCGCAGAGCCGGGCCGCCAGGCTCCCCAGGGCCAGGACGACCAGCCCGCCGGCCGCCGCGTTCGCCAACCGGCTCAGGTCGAGGATCTCTCCATCCATCTCAACCCCCCTTCGATCCGGGTTCCCCTTCCGCCGCCTTGCGCTTCCTCGCCGCCGCGATCAGCCGCTCCAACTCGCGAAGCTCCGACTCGCTCGCATCCTTCACCTGCAACAGGCTGAGGACGACCTGATCCAGCGCCCCGTCGAACGTCCGGTGCAGCAACCGCGAGGTCACCCGATCGCGCGAGTACGTCGGCTCATAGACGAACGTCCGCCCGTCGGCCCGATGCCGCACCAGCCCCTTCGTCTCCATGATCCGCAAGAGCGTCTGGATCGTGTTGAACGCCAGCTCGCCGTCGGGACACATCCTCTGATGCACCTCCCGAACGCTCCCGGAGCCCAGCTCCCAGAGCGCCTTCAGCACATCCAACTCCCTCGGACTCGGGTCCGTCTCCGACATCGAACACCTCCCGGCACCTGACTTATTAAGTTAGGTGAACGATACGTGCCGACGACGGGTCGGTCAAGAGCTTCACCTAAGAATCCAGGTGACTTTTGGAAGGGTGCCGACGCCAGGCCTTGTCCCCGCGAGGGGGGAAAGGCAGGCTCGCGGAGGCGGATCAGGGGACGCGAACGGGGTCGGGGACGTTGCAGATCCCGGACGCCGCTTCACGATTCGCGTCTGTGCGCCACCGTCCTGGTAGGGGCCAGCGGTTAGGCGGAAGGGCTCGGGAGGGGAAAGGAAGATATGAAAAACGGCCGAACGAACCCAATCCGCGGCTCCGAATTTGAGCTGTAAAGCTCGATCGAAAAGCCACTTGCGGCCGATGGGTTCGTTCGCGAGGGGGGCCGAGCGATGCCAATTCGGGGGTCAGGCGGTGAAGCCGTCGCGGACGGCGATGATGGCGATGCCGTAGCGATCGGCGAGGGCCACGACGTCGGGCTGGTCGACGACGATGGTGCGATCGGCCTCGATCGCCAGGACGCGGGCACCGGCCTTGCGGAGGTTCTCAATGGTGACTAGGCCGACGGTGGGGACGTCGAACCGCATGTCCTGCTGGGGCTTGGCGACCTTCACCAGGGTCCAGCCGCCGGCCCGGCAGAGCTGTCCGGCGCGCTCGATGCAGCGGTCGGTCCCCTCGATGGCCTCGATGGCCAGGGTCGCCTTCTCCTTGACCGCGACCGACTGGCCGACGTCCAGGCGGCCCATCTCCTTGGCCATCACCCAGCCGAACTGGATGTCCTCGCGTTCGGCGGGGGAGGGGACGCGGCGGGTCAGCAGCCCTTCCTTGACGAGCAGTTCGGGGGCGTAGTCGAGGGCCGAGGCGAAGGTCATATCATCCCTTTCGAATTCGGCGATGACGGAGAGGAGCAGGGAGTCGTCGCGGTTGTCGGCCCGGTTGCGGCGGTGCCACCACTGGACGGTCCGCAGGTCCGGGCAGAGGTGGAGCCAGCGCATGGGGGTGTAGATCACGTTCTTGGTGACCTTGCCCGCCATGACGATCTCGCGGGCTCCGCGGCGGCGGAAGGTGCGGATCATCCGGCCCATCTTGGCGACGCCGACGACGTCGAAGGTGTCGCAGAGGTCGCGCAGCTCGTCGGAGGCCTCGTACTGGATGCCCACGCAGGCGACGGCGAAGCCCTGGCGGCGGGCGGCCTCGGCGAAGAGGATCGGGAACCGGCCGCTGCCGGCCAGGAGCCCGATCACCGGGGCCTCGGTGGGCTTGCGGCTCGGGGTCCGGCGGATGCGGCCGAGGCCCAATCCCAGGCCGCGACGGGTCGTTTCCTGGAGCAACGGCACGTCCTGTCTCCCTGATTCGGATTCGTCCGGGGTCCCCGGGGAGGAAGCGGCGTCAGAAGCCGGTCGGGTCGCCTTCGGCCGCCTCGTCGACGTCGCCGAAGCCGCCGACGGTCCCGTCGTGGTGCGGCTTCATCGGCAGGAGCGCCGAGACGGCCTCGATCTGGGCGGTCAGCTCGCGGAGCTGCTTGTGCATGTCCGGAAGCCGGGCGATCATCTGGAACAGCCGGCGTTGCTCGCGGACGGGGATGGCCGGGGAGCCGAGGACCTGCTGGCCGCTGGGGATGTTGCGGTGGACGCCCGACTGGGCGCCGACCACCACGCCGTCGCCGATGGTCGTCTTGTCCTTGATCCCGGCCTGCCCGGCCATGACGACGTAGTCGCCGGTCTTGCAGCTCCCGGCGATGCCGACCTGGGCGCAGAGCAGGTTGTGGCGGCCGATCTGGTTGTTGTGGCCGATCATGACCAGGTTGTCGATCTTGGTCCCCTCGCCGATCCGGGTGGCCTCGAAGGTCGCCCGGTCGATCGTGCAGTTGGCGCCGATCTCGACGTCGGAGGCGACCTCGAGCCGGCCGGTGTGCGGGACCTTCACGTGCCGGCCGTCGACCTGGCGATAGCCGAAGCCGTCGGCCCCGAGGACGGTCCCGGAGTGGACCTCGACCCGGTCTTCCAGCACGACGTCGGGATAGAGCACGACGTTGGGGTGGATGACGCAGTCGCGGCCGATCCGCGCCCGGTCGCCGATCACGGCCCCGGGGTGGATCGTCGAGCCCTCGCCGACCACCGCCTGGTCGCCGATGTAGGCGAACGGGTAGATGGCGACCTCGGGGCCGACCTCGGCCGTGGGGGCCACCCACGCCTGGGGATGGACGCCGACCCAGCGGGCCTTGCTCTCGCCGCGGAGGTGGGTGCGGACCGCGATGAACGCGGCGATGGGGTCGTCGACTTCGATCACGGCCAGGTGTTCCTTCACCGGAGGCCGCTTGGCCCGGAAATGGGGGCCGACGATCGCGGCCGAGGCCGGCGACGTGCGCAGCAGCTTGGCGTAGCGCTCGTTCTCGATGAACGTGATATCGCCGGGGCCCGCCTCGTCCACGGTCCTCGCCGAGCGGATGGGGACGTTGCCGTCGCCCACGAGGCGTCCGCAGACCAAGGCCGCGAGTTGTTCGACCGTTGCGACCACTGGCGATTCCTTTCTTCCCTGAAAGGAGCAGACCAGGACCCTTGGCGACGAATCAGGAGGTCGAGCTTCCGTCCAGTCCGGTCTCTGGAAATCCATTTCCCTGGGACCCGCGATCCGATCCGTCGTCGGCCTTCCTGGCCGTGCGGGAATCTAATCCAACTCGGCCAAGCCGGCAAGCCGAGTCGGGGCCCGCCCTGGGGGCGAGAGGGCCGCCGTCTCCGGGGTTCCTCTCGCCGCTCCTAATCGTCAATCGTCCGGGGAGCCCGCCGAACTTCAGACTTCCGCCGCACGAAGGGCCGCCACGGCCGTTAATTCGGCGACGCTGGGGAGCCCGCCGGAATCGCCGTCGCGGCTCAGGAAGAGCGCCGCGAGCCCCGCCCGATGCGCCCCCTGGATGTCGTTCTCCAGGTCGTCCCCCACCGAGAGGACCCGATCCGCGGGGAGCCCCAGACGCCCGCAGACGGCCTCGAAGAACGCCGCATGCGGCTTCCGGTAGCCGACTTCCGACGACACCACGATGACCTCCACGGCGTCGGCCAACTCCGGCAGCCCGGCGACTACCTTGTGCAGCCGGCTGTCGAAATTCGAGCCGATGCAGACCTTCATCCCGGCCTCCCGGATCGCCTCGACCGCCGGGGCCGCGTCGGGAAAGGCCCGCCAGGATTCCGGCCGGCCGAAATGATCCCAGAGTTCGTCGAACGCCCGGACGGGATCGGGGACTTCGGGAAGCACCAGGGCCACGATTTCGCGCCAGCGACGACGCTCCACCTGTTCGTCGGTGGAGAGAAAGCCAGCTTCGCCCTCGACCAGATCGCTCCGGAACGCGGCCTTGAACCGCCCCCGGACCTCCTCAACGTCGAGACGGACCCCTTGCCGGGCGGCGGCCTGGGTGTAGGCGACGGCCACGGAAGGAGTCGGCTCGATTAAAGTCCCGACGGCGTCCAGGACGATACCCTGGATACGTTCCCATTTCAGTTGGTTGTTCATGACGTCCGTTGGCTGGCATCGTGGATTCGTCCGAAGGTCGTCAAGGCTTAGCGATCCGCCTCAATCGCCCCTCACCATGACCGGCCCGCCAATCTGGGCAAGCCGCGTCAACATTGTCGGGCGAAAATCGCGGCAAGCAAGTCGTTTCCCGATCCGAGTCGGCTGCTCCTCGTTTCCTTCACCCTCGGAGGCCGCGCCCATGCGTTCGCTCCACCACGGCCCGAACTCGTTCCGCCAGGGGCCGCACGTCCAGGCCCGGGAACTCCCCCCCGGCCAGGTGCAGGCGCTCGACCGCCGGCGCACGCTCGACCAGCAGCAGCGGGCCTATCAAGGCATGCACGTGAAGCCCGGGACCGCCGACCCGGGACGCCGGCCCCCGTCCTGATGCGGTCGGGACGGGCCGGGTGGATCAGGACGGTCGCGGCGGTTTGGGACGGACGAGGCCGGCGGCGACGTCCACGTCGAGCTCGGCGGTCTGTCCGGCGGCCAGCTTGAGCAGGGCCACCCCGGCCATCGCCGCGTTGTCGGTGCAGAGCGAGAGGGGGGGAATGAAGGTCTCGACCCCCATCCGCTCCATCGCCGCGCCCAGTTTCTCGCGAAAGCGACCGTTCGCGGCCACGCCGCCCCCGACGCCCAGCCGCCTCATGCCGGTCTGTTCCAGGGCCTGTCGGGCCTTGGCGACCAGGACGTCGACCACGGCTTCCTGGAAGCTGGCGGCGAGATCGGCCGTCATCTCGGGCGTCGGCTCGACGGCCCCGCGCTCCTGGTTCGGCCCCCGGAGGGCGTACAGGACGGCCGTCTTGAGCCCCGAGAAGCTGAACGCCAGCCGGGGGTCGCGGAGGAACGACCGGGGGAAGGCGAACGCCCTGGCGTTCCCGGCCTTCGCCGCGCGCTCGATCTCCGGCCCGCCGGGATAACCCAGGCCGAGCAGGCTGGCGACCTTGTCGAACGCCTCGCCGGCCGCGTCGTCGATCGTCCCCCCCAGCAGCTCGCAATCGAGCGGGCCCCGGCAGGAGTAGAGGCTCGTGTGGCCCCCGGAGACCACCAGCCCGACGCACGGGTAGACCTCGAGGTCGGGATGGGCGAGCTGGCAGGCGTAGAGGTGCCCTTCCAGGTGGTCGACGGCGATGAGTGGGACGTCGAGCGCCAGGGCCAGGGCCTTCGCGGCCGTCAGGCCGACGACCAGCGAGCCGACCAGGCCGGGGCGGGTCGCCACGGCCACCGCGCCGACGTCCTTCAGGCCGACGCCCGCCCGCTTGAGGGCCTCGTCGATCATCGGCACGATCTGGACGACGTGGGCGCGCGACGCGATCTCAGGCACGACCCCGCCGAACGGCTGGTGCAGCCCGATCTGGGAGGAGACCACGCTCGACAGGATTCGCGGGACGACGAAGCCCGGGGTGGCCGGCCCTTCCAGGACCGCCGCCCCGGTCTCGTCGCAAGTCGTCTCAATCGCCAGCAGGATCACGCGGCCTTCTTCTCCTCGGCCGCCGGGGGGGCCGGGGCGTCGATCTTGCCCTTCAGGACTTCCAGGGCCTTGTCGAGCACCTTGTCGACGAAGGGGGGGACGGCGTCCGGATTCGGGGCGTCCTTGGGGGGCTCGGGCTTGGTCGGGTCGACGGGGGGCTTCTCCTCCTTCGGCACGTCCTTGCTCTGGGCCTTCTCCTGGTTCTCCTGGGCCTTCGCCGCGTCGGACTGGGGCTCCACCGGCTTCTTGGCGGCGTTGAGCTTGGCCAGGGCGGGGAGGTCGCGGGCGCGGCGGGCGAGGAACCAGTCGCGGTATTCGGTGGGCGTGAGCTTCACTTCCATGTCCGGGTCGGGCGAGACGCCCCACTTGTCGGTGGTCTTGGCGTCTCGGAAGCGATGGATGTTCTCGCCGGAGGGCCGGTGGTAGCTGGCGACGGTCAGCTTGAGCACGCTGTTGCCGTCCTCAAGCTCCATGATGTTCTGGACCGAGCCCTTGCCGTAGCTGCGGTGGCCCACCACCACGGCCCGCTTGTGGTCCTGGAGCGCGGCCGAGACGATCTCGGACGCCGAGGCCGAGTTCTGGTTCACCAGGACGACCATCGGCAGCTCCTCGTAAGGGCTGTCGTGCTGGGCCACGTACGACTTGGGGATGGTGTTCCGCCCCTTGGTGCTGACGATGTCCCCTTTGTCCAGGAACAGGTCCGACACCTCGACCGCCGCGCTGAGGAGGCCGCCTGGGTTGTCGCGGAGGTCCAGCACCAGGCCTTTGACCCCCTGGTCCTTGAGCGTCTCCAGCGCCTTGCGGACTTCGTCGCCGGTCGACTGGATGAAGCTGGAGATCCGGATGTAGCCGATCTTCTTGTCGGGATCGAGCATGTAATCCCAGTCGCCGTTCTTCTCGCGGCGCTCGCCCAGGACGCTGGGGACCTCGATGATCGCGCGGGTGAGCTTGATGGCCGTGGGCTGCTCCGCCCCGTCGTGCAGGACGTTCAGCTCGACGTCGGTGCCGGGGAGGCCGGTCAGGGTCTCGACCGCTTTGTCCGAGCTCATCCCCTCGGTCGAGTGGCCGTCGATCTCCAGGATCAGGTCGCCCGCCAGCACGCCGGCCTCGTAAGCCGGGGTGCCGACCATCGGCGCGATGACCCGCAGCCGCCCGGTCTCGCGGTCGATCCCCACCTGGATGCCCAGGCCGCCGAACTTGCCCTCGATCTGCTTGCGGAACTGCTGCCATTCGCCCATGTTGATGTAGGACGAATGCTGGTCCAGGTTCTGGAGCATCCCCTCCAGGGCGCTTTCCAGCAGCTCCTTGCGATTCACCGGCCGGACGTAGTTGGCCTCGACCTTCTCGACGGCGTCGACGAACAGCCCGTAAAGCTCCAGCATCTCATCCTTGGGCTTGGCCCCCTGGGTCGTCCCGGCCACCCAGCAGAGGGGGCTCAGGACCGCCGCGACAGCCAGGGCCAGATAGATCCGTCTCCGTCTCGACATCGGCGAGCCTCCCAAATTACGGCTTCCACCCCGCCCGACCGGCCCGCGATCATCAACGGCCGGCGCTCCTGCATTCAAGTGTAGTCGACGTCCGATCCGACCGGCAAGCTCAGCCGGAATTCGCCTCCGCCAGCGCGGCGACGATGGCCGCCGCCCCGACCACCGGCGCGCGACAGGTCCGGTTCTCGCAGTCGTAGAGGGTGACCTCCTCGTCGAGGGCCGGGCGGTCCTGGAGGAGCGTGACGAGGGGGGCGAGGGCGTCGCGGTCTTCGGCCAGGCTGGGGGCGACGACGGCGGGGGGGAGGAACCGCGCGAAGGCGGCGTCGACCGCGGCGTCGAAGTCGCGGCGGCCGGGGCCCGGCCCGGCGATGATCGCCAGCTCCCGCACCGGGGCGAGCGCGAAATCCAGGGCGATCAGGCTCTGGCCCCCGGCCGAGGGCGCCGATTCGATCACCGGCGCGGCGGCCTGGAGCGCCTGGCGGCCGATCCGGTCGAAGTCGTCGCGGCCGGTCAGGGCGGCCAGGCGGAGCAGGGCGGTCGCCGCCATGCCGTTGCCCGCGGGGGTCGCGTCGTCGAACAGGTCTTTCTGGCGGGTGATCAGGGTCTCGTGATTCTTGCCGGTGAAGAAGAAGCCGCCGTGTTGCTCGTCGAGGAACTCGGCGATCATCACCCCGGCCAGCTCCACGGCCGAGGTGATCCAGCGCGGGGTTCCCGTGGCCTCGTAAAGCCGCGTCAGGCCGTCGATCAGGCACGCGTAGTCGTCGAGATAGGCGTCGAGCTTGGCGACGCCGTCCTTGTAAGTGTGCAGCAGCCGGCCGTCGGCGGTTCGGAGCCGGTCGAGCAGGAAACCCGAGGCGCGCTCGGCGGCCTCCAGGAAGCGGGGCTCGGCCAGGGCCCGGCCCGCCTGCGCCAGCGCCGCGATCGCCAGGCCGTTCCACGAGACGAGCACCTTCGTATCCTTGGCCGGCGGCACGCGGCGATCGCGCGCGGCCAGGAGGGTGGCCCGCGACTCGGCCAGCTCGATCTCCAACTCGTCCAGGTCCCGGCCGAGCGCCCGGGCGGCCTCCTCGACGGGGCGCGGCAGGTTGATGATGGCCTTCCGATCCCAGTTGCCCATGGACGAGACGTCGTACACCAGCGCGAACGTCCGGCCTTTTTCCTGGCCGAGGATCTCCAGGACCTGGGCCAGCGACCAGACGTAGAACTTGCCTTCCTCGCCCTCGCTGTCGGCGTCCTCGGTCGAGTAGAACGGCCCGTCGGGGTCGGTCATCCGGTCCAGGACGTATCCCAGGGTCTCGCGCGCCGTGCGGGCGAACGCGGGCTTGCGGGTCGCCTGGAAAGCCTCCACGTACGCCGAGGCGAGCAGGGCGTTGTCGTAGAGCATCTTCTCGAAGTGGGGGACGAGCCAGCGCTCGTCGGTCGAATAGCGGGCGAAGCCGCCGCCGAGGTGGTCGTAGATCCCCCCTCGCGCCATCTTGTCGAGCGTGAAGGTCGCGGCCTGGAGCGCCGCGGCGTCGCCGGTGCGGGCGAAGTGGCGGAGCAGGACGCGGAGCCCCATCGGGTGCGGGAACTTGGGCGCCTGGCCGAAGCCGCCGTGCTCGGCGTCGAAGCTCCGGAGCAGGGCCTTCGCGGCCCGGTCGAGCAGGATCGTCGAGGGGGGCGAGGAACTCCCCCCCTTGCGGCCCACGTCGGCCGCGTTCCGCAGGTGTTCGGTCATCTCGGCGGCCGACTGGCGGATCTCGTCGCGGCGCTCGGTCCAGGCGCGATGGACGCTCAGCAGGACGCGGGGGAACCCCGCCATGCCACGCGAGTCGGTCGGGGGGAAGTAGGTCCCGCCGTAGAACGGCTCCAGGTCCGGGGTCAGGAAGACCGACATCGGCCAGCCCCCCTGGCCGGTCATCGCCTGCACCGCGTTCATGTAGATCTGGTCGAGGTCGGGCCGCTCCTCGCGGTCGACCTTGATGTTCACGAAGTGGGCGTTCATGATCCGGGCGATGTCCGGATTCTCGAAGCTCTCCCGCTCCATGACGTGGCACCAGTGGCACGCGGAGTAGCCGATCGACAGGAAGATCGGCCGGCCTTCCGAGCGGGCCAACGCGAGCGCCTCCGGCCCCCAGGGGTGCCATTCCACCGGGTTGCGCGCGTGCTGCAACAGGTAGGGGCTGGTCTCCCCCGCCAGGCGATTGGTGGGAGGTTCGGACGTTCCGGCGCGATCGGGGCTTGCGTGTGATGACGACATGACGGGATTCTAGGCCGAGACGCGGCGCGAGGTCAACGACCCGGCCGCGCCCCCGGCGTCGCGGTCGTCGCCGGCCTCAGATTTCGTTGGCGAGCGAGTAGACCCCGCCCCCCTCGCGCTTGAGCTTCCCCTCGGCGGCAAGCTCCTCCCAGATCCCGGCGGGATGGCCGGCGGGGGGCGTGACGCCGCCGATGTGCGAGGTCTTGCTGCCGGGGCTGAGGCCCGAATGGTCGTCGAGGCGGGCGAGCTTGAGCCGCTTCTTGAACGCCTTGTACGCGCGCTTGCGCTCTTCTTCGGTCGCCATGATCGAACTCCCGGACGAGTCGGTCGGACGGACGGACAAAGGGAGAGGGACCCGCCGCGACGGGGTTGTCGGGTCAGACCGCGTCGGCGAGACGTCGGCTGACGACGTCGAGCAGGCGGCCGACTTCCTCGGTCTGGAAATGGCCGTTGAATCGGACGCGGAACGTCGTCTCGTCCGGCTCGGCGTGGTTGTCGACGGCGTCGTGGGAGTGGATGACGACGCCCTTGAAGGAGCGGCGGCGGAGGAGCTCGTCGAGAAGGTCCTCGGTCGCGTGCAGCTCCAGCTCACGATTGGTCATTCTCGGCCTCGGTGAGAATGGAGGAGTCCTGCCGACGCCCCGCGACCGCGCCGTTGCGGTGACGCATCTGGGTCGGCGGCTCCGAAGTCTATTCTAGCCGCCCCCCTCGCGGCGGGGAAGGTCAACGGCGAGAGCCGGCACCGCATGGGCCTCGGCCGGTTCCAGGGCCTCGGCACGCCGGCTGCATCAAGGTCGGCCGGATCACGGCCCGCCTGGGCCCGAGGGAAACGAGGACCGAACCGATGGTGCATCCCGACGAAGACCTGACAGTGGCGATCGCGGATCGGCCGGGCGACCCCGACGAGGGGATCGCCGAGGCGCTCGGCCACCTGAACCTGGACGACTTTCGCGACAAGGTCGTCTGCATCAAGCCCAACGACACCACGGCCGACGCCGACGACAAGACGGCCTGCACCCAGGCCGACACCCTCCGCGCCGCGATCCGGTACGTCAAGACGCTGCGACCGAAGTCGATCGTCGTCTCCGGCGGATCGGGGGCGAAGCAGACGCCCGAGGTCTTCAAGATCCTGGGCTACGACGAGGTGATCGCGGCCGAAGGGGTGGAATTCTTCGACCACAACCAACCGCCGTTCGTGGCGGTGGACCTCGCCTACGGTCCCCAGCGGAAGATCGTGGTGAACCCCCGAGTCCTGGAATATGAGCGGGTGGTCTCGCTGGCGCAGCTCAAGGTCCACCGGACGGCCACGGTGACGCTGGCGATCAAGAACATCGCCATGAGCTACCCTTGCGCGGAATTCTACGGCTACCCCCGCGTGAAGCAGGAGCGGCACCCGCACAACATCCTCAAGGACAAGCAGGCGTTCCTGGTCGGAATGGCGTTGCGGTTCCCGATCCACTTGGCGATCGTCTCCGGCCACCCGGCGATGATCGGCACGGGGCCGATCGGCGGCAAGGCGGTGGAGACGGGCCTGGTGATCGCCGGCCGCAACGCGGTGGCCGTGGACTCCGTGGGCGCCTTCCTGCTGGGCTTCGAGACCAACGGCGTCCAGCATCTCCGCCAGGCGGTCGAGGTCGGCCTGGGCGAGACCTACATGTCGCCCGACCGCGACGGCGGCGAGGGACGATTGAGGATCAAGGGGCTCCCCGTGAAGGAGGCCGTCAAGCTCTTCCGCACGGCGGCCTACGGCGAGGCGTTCTGACGGACGCGCCCGCCCGGCTGCGTCCTTACGACGAGAGCGACGACAGGGCGACGTCGCGATAGGTCCGAATCCGAGACCGAACTTCCCCCCGCTCGATGGGCGTGTCCTCCGGATATTCGATGGCCAACCGCACCCGGTCGCCCCGAATCTCCACGACCGTGACGACGATGTCGTCGCCGATCATGACGCCTTCGCCCTCTTCTCTGGGGATGATGATCACGATTCACCTCGTTGTAAGCCCTGGGGGTCCATGCCGCCCGCCGCCCGAGGGGCCTGCGGGCTGCGACGACGATCCCGATTGTAGCGAGGCGCCTCCCCCCGTCAATCGCGCACTCGACCGTGCGTCGAAGCGTCCTGGAGCCAATCGTCTTGCGCGTCGACGCAGGGGGATTTTCCGGTTGCGCAGGGAGGGACTCCCGCTCAGCTCCCGCGCCGCGGCGGCCGCGTCAGGCCCCGCGCCAGGCCAGTTCGATGCGCTCGCCGTGCTTCGAGCGGTCGCCGTCGACGCAGCGCAGCTCCAGCGTGGCCCCCTGGCCGTCGCGATGCGGCTCCAACCGGCACCAGCCCAGCGGCTGGGGATCGTTGAAGTGGTAGGCGACGGCCGGCAGGTTGACGAGGTGCAGGCCGTCGTCCTCGGCCCGCCGCCAGGTGTGCGTGTGGCCGAACACCAGGGCCTTCACCTGCTTGCGGGGCCGGAGGATCTCCAGGAGGGGCTTGGCGTCGGTCAGGGCCCCGGGCACGTCGTCGAGGTGGTGATGGAACAAAACCAGGGTCGGCGCGTCGGGCGCCTCGTCGAGCGTCTTCGTCAGCCAGGCGCGCTGGGAATCGCCCAGCAGGCCGGGCACCTGGTCGACCTGATCCAACGTGTCGAGCATCGCCAGCCTCACGCCGGCGGCCTCCACGACGCCGACGCAGCGGTCCTCGACCGGGCCGACCGCCGCCCCCAGGGCCGCGAACGACTCCAGGAAGTTGCGCCGGTCGTCGTGGTTCCCCAGCGTCAGGTGGACGGGGATTCCGCGCTCGCGCAGCGGCTCGACGAGCGTCAGGAACTGGCGGTAGTCTTCCGCGCGGCCGTTCTTCAGGGCGAGATCGCCGAGGACCAGGGCCGCGGCCGGCGGTCGGGGCTGCGCGAGGATGTCGGCCACCGCCGCGCGGAGGTTGCCGCTCAGGTGGAACTTCTCGCGCACCACCATGTCCGGGTCGCTCTTGATGTGGGTGTCGGCCAGCAGCGCCACGTAATCGGCCGCGTCCTCCTCGCGACCGGCCGCGACGGCCGACCGCGCGCCGGGCCAGGCCAGCGCGGCGCCGCCGGCGGCCAGCACGTTCAGGAATCCGCGACGCGTCGTCGGCGGGAGGTGGATCGGCATCGAACTCCATCCTTTTCGATCGGGGAAAGGCTGTTGTCACCGGGACGGCCGGGGATAGCATCTCATACGAACGACGACCGGAACGCCTTGGGGCGTTGGAGACGTCCCGCCGGCGCGTCGCCGAGGAAGCCGGCGTGCTTCGATCGGGTCGAAACGGCGCCGCCGGGCGTCCTCATGGTAGTCTATCGCAATGGAGCCCTCGACGACGGCGTCTCCGACGTCGCTGCGTCCACCTGATCGGTCGTCGAGGCCGAACACCGGAAGACCGCACCATGAGCTTCGAAGTCGAGCTGAAGTATCGCGACGTCGACCACGATCGGCTGACCCGGGCGCTGAAGTCGCTCGGCGCGGAGGAGATCGGCAGCGTCGACCAGGAGGACTCCTACCTGAACCACCCGTCGCGGGACTTCGCCGAGACCCGTGAGGCGTTCCGCATCCGTCGCGTCGGCGACGACAATCGGGTCACCTTCAAGGGGCCCAGGGAAGCCGGGCCGACCAAGACCCGCGAGGAGATCGAGATCCCGTTCGCGAGCGGCCCCGAGCGTTACGAGGAGCTGAGCCGACTGTACGACCGCCTGGGATTCCGGCGCGTGGCGGTCGTCCGCAAGCGGCGGACGACGTTCCGACTCCGGTTCGAGGACCACGATTTGGAGATCGCCCTCGACCGCGCCGAGGGGCTCGGCGACTTCGCCGAGGTGGAGGCCGTCGCCCAGGGCCGCGAGGATCTCCCGCGGGCGCAGCAGGCCGTCCTGGACCTGGCCGCGAAACTGGACCTGCTGGCGGTCGAGCCCCGCTCCTACCTTCGCATGTACCTGGAGGAACGTTCGCGGGAAAGCTCGTGAGCCCCCCGCGAACGATCCCGGTTCGTCGGCCCCGGCCGCTCAGGCGCCGGCGTCGGCCTCTTCGATCGACTCCAGGCTGACGGCGCGGGCGTGGGGGCCGCGATACGCCGCGTCTTCCGGGGCCGGCCCGCGGAGCCGGGCCAGGATCTCCTCGGCGGCGCGCGAGGTCGCCCCCGGGCGGGCGGCCGTGTAGCGGAGCGCGGCGAGTTCGGCCGTGGTCCGAGCCCGGGCCTGGGGGTCTCCCAGCCAGGTCTCGGCGTGCCGGACCAGGTCGTCGGAGACGTCCCGGCTGGTCAGGTACTCGGGCATCAGCTCGGCGTCGGCCAGCAGGTTCACCAGGGTGATGTATTTCGCCTTGATGAACGGCCGCGCGATCCACAGGTCGATCGGCCGGACCTTGTAGAGGATCACGGTCGGCAGGGCTTCCATCATCAGCTCCAGGCTCACCGAGCCGGAGACCGACCAGGCGACGTCCGCGACCCGGATCAGCTCGGGCGTCCGGTTGGAGAAGATTTCCAGGTCGGGCGCGGGGAGGCCGTCGACCGCGGCGTCGGCCAGCGCGTCGGCGATGATCTCCTCGGCGAGCGCCCGGTGCTTGTCGTGCAGGCAGGCCACGGCGAACCGGACGTCGGGCCGGAGCTTCGCGAGCTTGGCCGCGGCGCGGGCCAGGATCGGCAGATTCCGCTTCAGCTCCAGCGTCCGCGATCCCGGCAGGATCGCCAGCAGCGGCCGACCGTGGGCCTCTTGCGCCGTGGTGAACGCCTCGTCGAGGTCGCGCTCGCAAAGCTCGTCGAAGTAGGGGTGGCCGACGTGCACGGCGTGCGAGACGCCCCGCTCGCGATACCAGGCCGGCTCGAACGGCAGGCTGCAAAGCACCAGGTCCACGAACTTGCGGACCTTCTCCACGCGCCAGCCGGCCCAGGCCCAGAGCTGGGGCGGGACGAAGTAGAACACCGGCACCCCGCGAGCCCGGGCGCGCCGGGCGATCCACCAGTTCAGGCCCGGATAGTCCACCAGGACCACGGCGTCGGGCTTGTCGTCGCGGAAGCAGCGGTCGGCCCGGACGATCAGCCACAGGAACGTGGCGATGTTCTGGAAGACGCTCAGGAACCACATGACCGCCAGGTTGACCAGCGGGTAGACCAGGGTCGCCCCCGCCTCGGTCATCTTGGGGCCGCCGTAGCCGGTGAACTCGGCGTCGGGGACGCGCTCGCGGATGGCGTGGATCAGGTTGGCGGCGTGGAGGTCGCCGCTGGGCTCCCCGGCGGAGAGGAAGATCTTCATCGGTCGTCGCTCGCTTCCGTGCTCATGGCGGAGGGTGCGGCCGGTCGTGACGGCACAGGACCGGCGACGTCTCGCGGCAGATCCCTAACAGAATCCCGCCCCGCTGAGAAGGCGAACCGGACTTCAGCCCTCGTCGTCCACGTCCGGGAACCCCAGCTCCTTGAGGCGTCGATAGAGCCTCGGCCGCGACACCCCGAGGATCTCGGCCGCGCGCGACTTGTTGCGCCGGGAACGGGCGAGGGCGTTCTCGATCAATTGCCGCTCGACGTCCACCAGCACCTCGTCGAGCGGGCGGGGGGGGGGCGGCTTGGGGGCCGGATAGGCCTCGGCGAGATGGCCCCGGATGGCGGCCGGAAGGTCGTCGGCCGCGATCAGGCTCGCCCCGCCCCGGCCGTGGGCGTGCTCGACGACTCGCGCCAGCTCGCGGAGGTTCCCCGGCCAATGATAAGAGGTGAGGACCTCCTCCGCGGCCCTGGTGAATCCCGACCGCTGGCCGCCGCCGCGGCGGTTCAGCCGTTCCAGGAAGTTCTGGGCGAGCAGAGGGATCTCGTCGCGGCGGTCGCGCAGGGAGGGGAGGTGGATGACGAAGATGGAGAGGGCCAGGAACAGGTCTTCGCGCAGGGTCTCGGCGCGGACGGCGGCCTCGGGATCACCGGTCGCCACGGCCAGGATCCGAACCCGGCCGGCGTCGTCGTCGAGGGCGGCGGCCAGCTTCGCCTGGAGGTCGCGCGGGAGGGCCGGGAGATCGCCGATGAGCAGCGACGAGCCGTCGGCCGCGGCCAGCCGGGGTCGCGCGAGTGGGGCGTCCGGGTCGTCCGGGACGAACAGCTCGCGATCGAGGATCGCGGCGGGGAGGGCCTCGCAGTCGAGCGCCCGGAGGGTCGCGGCGTCGCCGCCGCCGAGCTGATGCACGGCGCGGGCGACGTGCCGCTTGCCGACGCCGGGCTCGCCCACGAACAGCACCGGCCGGCGCACGGTCGCGGCGACCCGGAGCTGCTCCAGCAGTCGACGATGCAACGGACCCGCGCCCACCAGGGAATCGATGCCGTATCGCTTTCGGATCGCCTCGCGAGCGTCCATCAGGAGGACGCGAAGCCGTTGACCTTCCGACTCGGGCTCGGACGGCGACGGCGATTCGTCGGCGGCCAGGACCCGCCCCAGGAGCCCCAGGAGCCCCCCCTGGGCGTCGGAGAACGGCAGGAAGGCCAGGACCCGTCGGGAGCGAGCGCCGTCGGGGCGGACGAACACGGCGGCGGTCGAGGCGGCCCGGCCGGCGAGCGCCTCGGGAGGGGGGGAGAGGGCGGCGGCCAGGTCGGCGGCGTCCCCCTCGCCGGACGGCCCGTGGGCGGGGCAGGAGACGCCCACCACCGCGTCGGCCGGGATCCCCGCCAGCGTCTCGAACGCCGGGTTCACCCAGACGACCCGGAGGTCGGGGTCGAGCCAGAACAGGGGCTCGCGGGCGGCCTGCCAGAGCTGCTCCGGCCGCAAGTTGGAGGAGCGTGGGGGCGGCATCGCTCGCCTCGCGCGGGGACGGCTCAGGCCTCGCCGAACCGGCTCCAGGACCAGACCACACGGCCGATGAGGAAATCGGCGGGGAGTTCGTCGAGCTCGACCGCCGCCAGGGGATGATCGCGCCCGGGCTGGTTGGGCCTGAGGATCAGGTGCCGCCCGCTGAGATCCAGCCAGCGGATCACCAGCTTCTCTTCCGACCGAGCGGCCACGAGCTTGCCTTGCAACGCCTCGGGATCGGTCTCGGACCGGTCGATGGCGACGACCGAGCCCTCGGCGAGGATCGGGGCCATCGAGTCGTCGGCGACCCGCACGGCGATCGTCTCGGCCGGGTGCGGGAACCATTGGGGATAGGCCAGGACGCGGCCCTCGGCCCGTTTCGGGTCGAGCGTCGGCCGCATCAGCTCTTCCGGGGGGAAGACCGGCACGGACTGGAATTCGTGGCATTCGCGGCCGGACGCCGACTTGGATTCGCCGACCGGCGACGCCGACTGGGCGGCCCGCTCCCGCTCCAGCTTCTCGAGCCCTCGACGGATCAACTCGACCGGCGAAAGATCGGCCGTCTGGCGATCTTCCCCCGCGCCGAGATATCGGGCCCCCTCGCCGGAGACCAGATAGGTCGGCGACGTCCCGGTCAACTGGATGAACGACAGGAGGACCTCGGCGGGGACGGTCACGCCGGTTTCATAGTTGTACCAGGTACGAGCGGGCAGGTTCAGGCGGCGAGCCAGTTCCGGTCCGCCATGGTCGCCGAAAAGCTCCTGGCGGATCTCCCGGAGGCGACGCGACAAGGACGTCTTGATGCTGAGGCGCAGTTTAGGTGTTTTCTTCCGAGCCACGGCGCTCGATCCCGTAAAAGGGAGCCACTGGGCCCCACACGCTGGGTCGTCGGTCTCGAAATGATAGGCCCGAGGCGACGACGCCTGGCCTATCGGCGATGGGAGTCCACGCCCGTCGCGACCTCCAGGAATCCCTGTCGGATCGACGCTCGTTCACCTCCCACCCACGCCGGGCCAAGTTAACACACGGCGAACGTGTCGTCATCAGCAGCGAGCCTTTTTATGAAAGCAGGACGCTCCGCGTGGCGATTCGGCAACGCCCCTCCCTCTTAAGCTGCCCCAAGGCGACAAACGCCATTTCTTTCGACTTACCCAGTGCACCGGATCAACGCCGCAAGGCCTGATCGCAACGATGCAATCTCGTCCTCATTCTTGGGAGGAGCTTCAGAACATCCCCAACTCGTCCCGAGCGTCGTCCGACATCCGCTCGGGGGTCCAGGGGGGTGACATGACCAGCTTGACGTTGGCCTTGGCGACCCCTTCGACCTTCTCCAGCGCGGCCACCGCGTTGCGGAGGATCTCCGGGCCCATCGGGCAGGCCGGCGAGGTGAGCGTCATCTCGACGTCGGCGTGGTCTTCCCCCGCCTTGACCGAGTAGACCAATCCCAGGTCGACCACGTTGACGTTCAGCTCGGGGTCGAGAACGGTCTTCAGGGCCTGGACGAGCGCCTCTTGCTCGATCATCGCGGGGTCCTCGGGGTCGGGGGGGTTGCGGTTCAGTCTTCGATCCGGACGTAGACGCCGTCGCCCCGGATCTCGACCGGGTGGGTGGCGACCGGCTCGACGGCGGGGAAGCAGAGCACGGCCCCGGTCCGGACGTCGAACCGCGCGCCGTGGCGCGGGCATTCGATCTCGACGCCGCAGAGGTCCCCCTCGGCGAGGGGGCCGCCGTCATGCGTGCAGACGTCGTCGATGACGTAGTAGTCGTCGCCGACCCGGAACAGGGCCAGCGCGCGGCCGTCGACCTCGACCAGTTTCTTGCCGCCGGGGGCCAACTCGGTCGTTTCGGCGATCTTCACGGCTTCCGACATGGAGGTTCGTCTCGTTCGATCAGGGGGTGGAGCCGTGGGAGGCGAACGCGACCCGAGTCACGTCGCGCTTGATTCGTCGCAGCATGCCGCTGAGGCCGCGGACCCGGAGCATGCCCAGGACCTCGGTCAGGCCGGAACGGTCGACCAGGTCGCTGGGGACCTTGAGCACGTCTTCCGCGGAGGCGCCGTTGAGCCCTTCCAGGAGCAGTGACACGAAGCCCCGGACGGTCGGGGCCTCGGCGGGGGCGTCGCCGTAGAGGGCCACCCGGTCGCCGATCATCTCGACGAACAGGTAGACCGGCGACTGGCATTCTTCCACGCGATGCTCGGCGTCCTTGCGGGCTTCCAGCTCCGGCGGCAGCGGCGGCAGGTTCTTGGCGAAGTCGAGGAGCAGCTCGATCCGCTCCTGGCGGTCCGACTCGTGGAGTTCCGTGATGATGGCGTCGAGTGCGGCGGGCATCGAGTTCGTCTGCTCCTTCGGGGAGGGGGGGGCGGCGGCCTCGACGCCCGGCGTCGCACGCGCGACGCCGGTGGATGGGGCCGGTCGCCGTCCCTCCGGGTTCACTTCCATTGTTGACCGCGGCGGCGGCCCGGGCAAGTCGACCTGGTCAGGCGCCCGCCCCTCGCTCGATGGGGACGCGGACGAGATTGCCCCATTCGGTCCACGAGCCGTCGTAGTTCCGAACCCGCGGGTAGCCCAAAAGGAAGGTCAGGGCGAACCAGGCCAGGCTGGATCGCTCGCCGATGCGGCAGTAGGCCACCACGTCGTCGCCGGGCTTGAGGCCGGCTTCCCCTTCGTACAGGGCCTTCAACTCGGCGGCCGACTTGAAGGTGCCGTCGTCGTTGACGGCGCGGCTCCAGGGGATGCTCCGGGCGCCGGGGATGTGGCCGCCCCGGAGGGAGCCCTCCTGCGGGTAGTCCTCCATGTGGAGCATCTCGCCGGTGAATTCCTTCGGGCTCCGCACGTCGATCAGCGGCTTCTTGGCGCGGATGTGGTCCAGGACGTCGTCCCGGAAGGCCCGGATGGCCGGCTCGTCGCCGCCGGCGACCTGGTACGTGGTCGCCGGATACCTGGGCGTCTCGCGTGAGATCGGCCGGCCCTCGTCGATCCAGAGCTTCCGGCCGCCGTTCATGACCTTTAGGTTCTTGTGGCCGAAGAGCGTGAACGCCCAGAAGGCGTAGCAGGCCCACCAGTTCGACTTGTCGCCGTAGAACACGACCGTCGTGTCCTCGGCGATGCCGTTGCGGCGGCAGAGCTCGGCGAACTTCTCGGCGTCGATGTAGTCGCGCAGGACCTGGTCCTGCAGGTCCCCCTGCCAGTCGATCCGCACCGCCCCCGGGACGTGGCCCAGGTCGTAGAGCAGGAGGTCCTCATCGCTCTCGACGATCCGCACCTTGGGATCGTCGAGATGGTCCAGGACCCACTGGGTCGAGACGAGGACTTCCGGACGCGCGTAACCTTCCCCCATTGCAACTGACTCCCTGACTTACCGGTGATCAAGAATTTCCGAGCTTCTCGGCGACGGCCTGGCGGAGCGTCTCGCGGACCGGGTCGAGCGTGATGCGGTCGTAGACGTTGGCGAAGAAGCCCTCGACGATCAGGCGGACCGCCGTGGCGCGGGGGATGCCCCGAGCCTGGCAGAGGAAGATCATCTCCTCGTCGACCCGGCCGGCGGTGGCCCCGTGGGTGCAGCGGACGTCGTTGGCCTCGATCTCCAGGCCGGGGATCGAGTCGGCTCGGGCCGAGTCCGAGAGGATGAGGTTGTCGTTCTTCTGGTAGGCGTCGGTGCGCTGGGCGTCCTTCTCGACGCGGATCATCCCCTTCCAGACGGTCCGCGAGTGGTCCTTGAGGCCCCCCTTGTAGAGGAGGTCGCTGGTCGTGTGGGGCGCCTGGTGGTCCTGCCGCGTGAAGTAGGCGAGGTGTTGCCTGCCTGTCGTGAACATGACGCCGTTGACCTGGGCCGCGGCGCGTTCGCCGGCCAGGGCGACCTCCTGGTTGACCTTCGACAGCCGCGACCCCAGGGCGCCGACCGTCCATTGCAGCGAAGCGTCCCGGCCCACCACCGCGCGCTCGCGGGTGAAGTGCCAGGTGGCCGCGTCCCAGTTCTGGATGTTGACCAGCCGGAGCTTCGACGACGCCTCCTGGACGACCTCGACCGCCCCGACGTGGAGCCCCGGCGTCTCGCCCCGGCCGGCGCTCGCGGTCTCGCGGACCAGCGTGGCCTCGGCGTCCTCCTCCAGCACGATGAGCGTGTGGCCGAAGTCCGTCCGGCCCTCGGCCGTGAGGCCGGCGATGCTGAACAGGGGGAGCTCGACCTTGACCCCCCTGGGGACGTAGAGCAGCGAGCCGCCGCTCCAGAAGGCCCCGTGGAGCGCCGCGAACACGTCGTCCGACGGCTTCACGACGTCGGTCATGAGGTGTTTTCGGAGAAGCTCCGGGTGGTCCTTGACGGCCGTCTCCAGGTCGACGAAGACCGCGCCACCGAGCTTGGCCGGGTCGGGGCGATGGACGAGGGAGCCGTCGACGTGCGCGACGCCGGTCCCGTAGTGCGAGCTGAGCGACTCCCAGAGGGGGGCGAACGCGGCCGTCGCGGCCGGGCCCGGCTCGCGGCTCGGGGGGGAGGGGGGGGCGAAGGCGTCGAGCTTGAACGCGCGGATGTCGGTCCGCCGCCATTCCTCGTCGCGCGAGGTCGGCCAGGCGAACGCCCGGAACCGCGCGAACGCCTCGCGGCGGCGGTCGACCAGCCACCCGGGCTCGTCGCGCCCCTTCAGGAACGCCTCGAAGCTCGCCTCGGTGAATCCGCCTGGGATCGTCTCGGATGTCGGAGTCGCGGTCGTCATCGGGAATGCATCTCGATCAATCTGATGTCAGTGGACGCGTCCAAAAAATCGGCGCGGCATGCGACCGCGCTACTTCGCCGGGGATCGTCTTCGTCGCTTCGAGCGTTCCAGTTCCTTCTCGAGCCGCCTGAGTTCGTCGTGCGAAAGAGAGTTCAGCAGGAGACGCCATCGATAACGGTGGAGCAAGGAATCCTGACGGATCCGGAAGGGGTCGCGAGACGGGAGCGACCGCCCCGCATCGGCCGAAATCGGGCCGATGGCGGAGGACGGAGGCGGACTCGTCGGCTTGCGGGGGGAGAGGATCCGGGCGATCGGGATCAGCGAGGAGGGTCGTTTGCGCCTTCGCGCCGGGGCCCCCTGGTCTTGCGGCGCGGCCCCGTCCTTGAAGACGCGTTCCGCGAGGGCTTCCGCGAGTCGCTCGTAGACGCCGGGGATCGCGGGATCGTCCGTGCAATAACGGATGACCCTGGCGCCCAACTTCGATCCCAGCCGCTTGTTGGCGCGAGCGACCTCTCGGCGGACCGAGTCGGGGGGCGTGGAGCCCGCGACCTCGACGTCGTGATGGGCGCCCTCCGAATCCACCCGCTCCACGCGCGCCTCGCGTGCGAGGCCGCGGCCGAACTCGATCCCCAGGAAATGGTGGATCGGGCCGGTGATCCGGGTCACGACGTCCAGCCCGTCGATTCGGGAGAACCGCATAGCCTCAGCTCCACAATTCCGGGGGCACCGGATAACGCCTCTGCGTGGCCGTATGGGCTCGAGTATAGCTGGGACCGTGCTTCCGCATGTACCACGCCTCCGCGGTCTCGTGCCGGAGGAAGCGCCGGTCGACCTCGGTCGCCCGGCCGGCCTTGAGTCGCTCCCAGGAGTCGGCGATCGCGACGTCGGCGTCGAATCGCGCCATGACGGCGGGGACGCCGAGCTTCACGTAACGATCGAGGAGGTGCTCCTCGAGGAACAGGTGGCGTTTGAGCTTCGCGACGTTCCTCGGCTTCCAACCGAGAGATGACGACCGATCGCCGCGACGTCCAGGACGTCGCGGCGGATCTCGTCGTAACGGCCGTCTTCCCGCCCCATCCGGTCGCCCCGCCGTCAGGCCGTCAGCCGACGGAGCCTTCCATCTGGAGCTGGATGAGCTTGTTCATCTCGACGGCGTACTCCATCGGCAGCTCCTTGACGAGGGGCTCGATGAAGCCGCTGACGATCAGGGTGGAGCCCTCGGCCTCGGAGAGGCCGCGGCTCCTCAGGTAGAAGAGCTGCTCCTCGCCGATCTTGGAGACGCTGGCCTCGTGGCCGATCTTGACGTCGTCCTCGTCGATCTCGATGTACGGATACGTGTCGGACCGACTCTCCGGATCGAGGATGAGCGCGTCGCAGACGACGTTCGACTTCGAGCCCTTGGCGCCGTCGGTGACCTTCAGGAGCCCGCGGTAGCTGGACCGGCCGCCGTTCTTGCTGATGCTCTTGGAGATGATCCGCGAGCTGGTGTGGGGGGCGGCGTGGACCACCTTGCCGCCGGTGTCCTGGTGCTGGCCCTTGCCGGCGAACGCGATCGAGAGGATCTCGCCGCGGGCGCCGGGGCCGACCATGTAGACGGCCGGATACTTCATCGTCAGCTTGCTGCCGAGGTTGCCGTCGACCCACTCCATGAGCGCGTCTTCGTGGGCCACGGCCCGCTTGGTGACGAGGTTGTAGATGTTGTTCGCCCAGTTCTGGATCGTCGTGTAGCGGCACCGGCCGCCCTTCTTGACGACGATCTCGACCACGGCGGAGTGCAGGCTCTCCGAGGAGTACATCGGGGCGGTGCAGCCCTCGACGTAGTGGACCTGGGCGCCTTCCTCGACGATGATCAGGGTCCGCTCGAACTGGCCCATGTTCTCGGCGTTGATCCGGAAGTAGGCCTGCAGCGGGATGTCGACCTTGACGCCGGCGGGGATGTAGACGAACGAGCCGCCGCTCCAGACCGCCGAGTTCAGGGCCGAGAACTTGTTGTCGGCGATCGGGATGATCGTGCCGAGGTACTCGCGGATGATGTCGGGGTGCTCGCGCACCGCCGTGTCGGTGTCGACGAAGATCACGCCCTTCTTCTGCAGGTCCTCGCGGAGGCTGTGGTAGACCACCTCTGACTCGTACTGCGCGCCGACGCCGGCCAGGAACTTGCGCTCGGCCTCGGGGATCCCGAGCTTGTCGAACGTGTTCTTGATCTCGGCCGGGACGTCGTCCCAGCTCCGCCCCTGGCGGTCGGTGGCCTTCATGAAGTAGCGGATGTCGTCGAAATTCAGCTCCGCCAGCTCGCCGCCCCAGGTCGGGGTGGGCTTCTTGAGGAACGTCTCCAGCCCCTTGAGGCGGAAGTCCCGCATCCAGGCGGGCTCGTTCTTCATCTCGGAGATCTGCTCGACGACTTCCCTCGACAGCCCCTTGCCGCTCTTGAAGGCGTAGTTGGCGTCGGAGTCGCGGAAACCGTACTTGTCATCTTCCTTGATGCCCGCAACCTGGAGGTTCAGATCGGTCGCCATCTCGGGTCCCTTCGTCGTAGGGGGGTGCTCCCCGCGTCTCGTTCCCTGTCGCGTATGGTGTCGGCCGCGCCGCCGTGCGGCGGCGCGGGGTCGGGTCGGCGGGGGGGGCGGCGCGTCAGGCGCCCACGCCCTGGTGGTCCGTCTTGGAGGCTTCCAGCTCCTCCGCGCGGCGGGCCGCCTCGGGATACTTGGCGCGGACCCAGTCGTAGCCCTCGCGTTCGAGCTGCTTGACCAGCTCGGGGCCCCCTTCCTCGACGATCTGGCCGCCGAAGAGGATGTGGATGAACTGGGGCTTGATGTAGGTGAGGATCCGCTCGTAGTGGGTGATCACCAGGATGCCGGTCGCGTGCTTGGCGGCGACCCGGTTGACCCCCTCCGAGACGATCCGGACGGCGTCGATGTCGAGGCCGCTGTCGGTCTCGTCGAGGACGGCGAAGGCGGGGCGAAGCATGGCCAACTGGAGGATCTCGGCCCGCTTCTTCTCGCCGCCGGAGAAGCCTTCGTTGAGGTAGCGGCGGGCGAACTCGGGGTCCATGCCCAGCTCGTCCATCTCCTGACGCATCTCCTTGCGGAAGTCGCGCATCGGGATGAGGTCCTGGCCGTCCTTGCGCTCCGGGTTGCGGACGTTGGTCACCGCGTGCCGGAGGAAGTTGGCCACCGTCACGCCGGGGATCGCCGTGGGGTACTGGAACGCCAGGAACATCCCGGCCTTGGCCCGCTCGTCGGGCTCCATCTCAAGGACGTCCTGGCCGTCGATCGTGACCGAGCCCCCCGTCACCTCGTAGTTGGGGTGGCCCATCAGGGCGTAGCTCAGGGTGCTCTTGCCCGAGCCGTTGGGGCCCATCAGCGCGTGGACCTCGCCCTGCTTGATGGTCAGGTCGACCCCGCGGAGGATCTCCTTGCCCTCGACGGCGACGCGCAGATTCTCGATCCGAAGTACCTTGCTCATCAGCATTAGACCCTGTTGACGTCCTCTTCGAATGACAGCGGCGCGAACCCCGGGGGCGTCGGTTCCAGGGCCATCGGGGCCGGAACCGTCGGCTTGACCTCGAAGTCGCAGGAACGACCGCCGTCGAGCCGGCACTGGCTGAGCCGGAGCCCCTTGCCCAGCACCTTCTCGAACATCTTCCGCTCCAACGCGCAGATCGCCCGATCCAGCTCGGCCAGCTCGTAATAGGGGCAGGAGTGCTGCCGGAGGAACGGCGGCAGGTCCTCGCGGTCCCGCGCCACCTCGGCCTCCACCCCCCGGACCTGGAGCAGGCCGCTGAGCTGAGTCAGCCGGCCTTCCCATCCGTCCCCCTTGACCTGAGTCCGATACATCTCGGCCAGGCGTTCGGTGATCCTCATGAACAAAACCCGGCGGAGCTTGCGGTCCTCCACCGTCCCCATCATCTCTTCCCAGAGGGCCACGGCGAGATCGGCGTAGTTCTGCCCCAGCCGCTTGTGCGCCTCGACGCTCGCCTGGTAGGCGTGCTTGGGGCGGCCCCGGCCGTCCTGCCGCGTCTCCCGCACCACCAGCCCGGCCCCGAGCAGCCGCGACAGCCGGTTCCGGACCGCCGTCCCGGTCACGCCCGTCTCCTGCGACATCTCGCCGACGGTCAGCGGCCCTCGGCGGCGGATCAGATCCAGCAACGCCCGATCCGACGACTCCGACATCGAATCCGCCTCCCGATGGCTTGGCTCGTCGACCCCTTGGGAATCGGCCTTCCCGGCCTCCACGCCGCTCGCGGAACCCTATTGTAGACGCACCCTTCCGCCTCGTCTACTCGCCCGAGGACCCTTTCTCCAATTTCTCGCACGATTAATTGCGAAAAATCGCCGGCCCCACCTCGATCGACGGCTCCCCACCCGATCACCACCCTGAAACTGAGGCCGCCTACTCCCCTTCAGGCACGTCCCGTTCCCCCCCGCAATCGCCGCAAGCGGGCCCCGCTGCGCCGGCCGAGGGCCGACCGCATCCCAAGGCGACGGAGAACCTCTCGACCGTCAACCTGAGGCGGGGATTCCGCCGAGCAAGACAGAAATCGACGATCCAGCAACCAGGGACGACTTTTAGAGAAGTGAGAGCCCCCCTCCGGTCGAATCGAGACATGCCTACCGGAGCGCCCAGGTATGCCGGCGAAGGATGCCGAGCGATGGCCCACAGACGGCCCGTCCCAACGACTGGGAAACTTGAGGCCGATATCGTCATAGGAGTAGATCGATGGCAGGAAGCCAGACTCTCCCCCTGCGAGGAAGCGGGTTCGCCGCCGCGCTCGCCGTCTTATCCCTGGTGTCCCCTGGTCAATCCCGGGCGCAATCCCTGCCGCCGTCGGCCGAGACGCCGGCTCTTAGCTTCGCGGACGTGGTCGAGACCGCGGATCCGTCGGTGGCGGCGCCCATGCCGACCATCAGTCCCCGACCTTCGTACTATCCCGGCGGCGCGCCGCTGGCGCCCCGGGTCGAGATGGGCCTCTTCGACACGATCACCGAGTCGATGTTCGGCGACGCCTCGGCCGAGGGCAAGTGGCGGCCGCTCACGCTCGGCAGCTTCTTCAGCGAGGGCTGGCTCGAGCCCTGGGCGGGCGGCCCCGCCGGGGAAACCGGCCTCACGCCGCGCCACGGATGGCTGGGTTCGTTCGAAGGCGTGTTCTATCGCCTCTGGCTCGTGGACGGGATCTACCAGAACAACCTGAACAGGCCGTACGGAGGGGAGTCGTACCGAGGAGATTGGGCCGTCTTCCTCCCCTTCAGCCGCCGATTCGAGTTGTTCCTCAACGTCCCGTTCGTCACCGCCAACGGCACGGAGGACCCTCGCCGCGGCTACCGCTCGGACTTCGGCGACATCTCCGTGGCCGGGTCGTTCCTCCTCTCGGAATCGAAGGCTTTCACGCAGTTGTTCACGCTCGGCGCGATCGTGCCGACGGGCCAGAGCGGGACGGGAGGGAAACTGATGACCGTGTTCCCGCGTTACTCGTTCTGGAGCAACCCGGGCGGCGCGTGGGTCGTCCGCGGCGGGTCGGGCATCAACGTCCCGCTGAACAAGAACGACCAGCGGCCCGCCCCGACGTTCACCCCCGACGGTGGGGTGTTGTTCGGCGAATCGACCTCGCAGACGACGTACAACGGCGACCTGGCGATCGGCCGCTACTTCACGCCTCACGATGTGCCGTTCGGCGACCTGGTTCTCTACGGCAACTGCAACGTCGTCGTCCCGCTTGAGGATGGCGGCCGGCCGGCCTACGTCGGCCTCGGCGCCGGCACGCGCTTCCAGATCACCGGCAACTGGTACTTCCTGAATTACTGGGAGGTTCCCGTGGTCGGGCCGCAGGCGTTCGACTACCAGATGTCGTCCGCCATCGTCAAAGCGTTCTGATCCTCGGCGAGTCGCGTGGCGGTTTGCAAGAGCCCGCCCCGGAGGCGTTGAACGCCTCCGGGGCGAGTTTCCTTTTCGAACGCCGCCCCTCAATCCCGTTCGGGACGACGCCCGCACGGCACGTTCGGCGTCCGGGCTCGTTGCATCACCGGCCCGACGCCGCGGGTCCTGACCGGCCGTCGGCGCCCTGATCGTTCGGCGTCCCCCGGCCGACCTCGGTCCCAGGGATCGTGGGAAGGAGGGCGTCGAACGCCCATGCAACGCACGATCCAGCACGTCTTGCACAAACACTCAACCTATTATTCCCAATCTGTTGCTTTTCGACACTCAGGCTCCATAGACTACGCGCACGGGATCGGCTCGTCGACGCGAGGCATCGCGATCGTGCGGTTCTCCGCGATCGCTGCGAGTCCCCGGGGAGAACCGATCATGATGCGCACCTTGAAGGGGAGTCTTCTGATCGCCTCGATGCTGATTCTCGCCTGGCCGACGACGTCGGAGGCGTGCCACAAGCGTCGGGCCCGCGCGGTCGCCGTCACGACCTGCTACGCGGGGGCCTCGTATGCGAGCCCCACCGGGTACTACGACGCCGGGGGCGGCTACGCCGCGCCTGCCGGGGGTTACGCCGCGCCTGCCGGCGGCTATTACGACGCCGGGTATGGCGGCGGCACGGCCGGTTATCCCGGCGGGTACTATGGCCAGCAGGGCTACAACCCGGGCGGCCTGGGCGGCCCGTACTCCGGCCTGGGCGTCCGGCCCGGCCTCGGCTTCGGTGCGGCGGGAGCGAACCCGGGCGGCCTGGGCGGCCCCGCCTCCGGCCTGGGCGTCCGGCCCGGCCTGGGCGTCGGGGGCTTCGGCCCGGGTCGCTGACCGACCCTCCTGTCTCGTAAGTGGTACCCTGATGCGCGCGACCGGGCGACACTCCGGTGACGTCCCGGCCGCGCGGTGCTTTTCGTCGCAACCGACGCACCGCCGGATGGAATCGGTTCTCATCACGTCCTTGACCGACTCCCTCTCCTCCCACCTGCCGACGGCGGTCCGGCGGATCGCCCTGTCATGGTCGACCGATGGCTAGGGTCGCCCCCGGGTGTGGGTCGGCCCGGATCATCCCGTTGCCTACCGCCCTCCAATCGAGCACAATGCAGGCGTGGGAGGGAGACATCGGGCGGTCGCATCCGAGACCTCCGCTGCATGCTGTTCCACTTTGGGGGGGCCGATGAGCGAGGGGGTCGGCTCCGGGTTTGATGAGCAGGTCCTGAGCGCCGTGCTGGCGGGGTTGACGGGGGCGGTCTCCCGGGAATCGGCCTCGTCGATCCTGGCGGAGTGGTCGCGCGCGCCGGGGGCCTCGCTGGCCGAGATGCTCCAGGACCTCGGCGGGCTCGACGAGGAGCGGCTGCGGACGCTTGCGGCCCTCGCCTCGGCCCACTATGAGGCCCACGGTCGCGACTTAGGCCGCAGCCTGGCCGCCTGGAACGTCGGTGCGGACCCCCTCCTGGGGCCGACGGAAGCCGATTCCCTGGCGACCCTCGCCGCGCCGTCGAGCGGCCATCCGGGGGAGGCGTCGGCCGCGCGCGCCCCCTCGCCATCCCGCCCCCCTTACGACGAGCGGTACGAGCTGATCAACATCCACGCGAAGGGAGGGATCGGCCAGGTCTGGAAAGCACGCGATCGTCAGCTCCAGCGCCAGGTGGCCCTCAAGGAGTTGCAGCCCCCGCTCGCCCACCGCGACGACCTTCGCGCCCGGTTTCTCCTGGAGGCGGAGATCACCGGCAAGCTGGAGCACCCGGGGATCGTCCCGGTCTACAGCCTCGGCGAGGACGAGGAGGGCCGCCCGTTCTACGCGATGCGGTTCATCCAGGGGGACAGCCTGGCCGTGGCGATCCGGGACTTCCACAAATCCCGGACGACGGCGGAGGCGGCCGGCGCCGACCCCGAGCAGTCCTGGGGCGTGGAGTTCCGGCAGCTCCTGCGACGGTTCCTGGGGGCGTGCGACACCCTGGAGTACGCCCATAGCCAGGGATGCATCCACCGCGACCTGAAGCCCGGCAACATCATGGTCGGCCCTTACGGCGAGACCCTGGTGGTCGACTGGGGGCTGGCGAAGGTGATCGGGCCCGGGGCCTCGGCCGACATCCCCCCCTCGGGGGAGGGCTCGTTCACGTCCTCGGGGTCCGGGACCAGCCCCGGCGACTGGATCGGCACCCCGTCGTACATGAGCCCGGAGCAGGCGGTCGGGGACCTCCAACGGATCGGCCCGAGGAGCGACGTGTACAGCCTGGGGGCGACCCTCTACGAGCTGCTCACCGGCGAGCCGCCGTTCCGAGGGGCCGACCCTCACACGGTCATCGCCGCCGTGCTGCGGGGGCCGTCGCCGCCGAAGGCCGTCGTGCGGTCGATCCCGCCGGCGCTGGAGTCGGTCTGCCTCAAGGCGATGGCCCGCAGCCCCAGGGACCGCTACGACTCGGCCGCCGCCCTGGCGCGCGACGTCGACAACTGGCTGGCCGACGAGCCCGTCTCGGCCCACCCCGAGGGGCCTCGCGAGCGGCTCTCGCGCTGGATCCGACGCCACCGCACCTGGGCCTACGCCGCCGCCGCCGCGCTCCTGGGGATCAGCCTCGTCGCGACGGCCGCCGCGTTCGCCATCAACCGCGCCTGGCGGGGCGAGCGGGACGCCCACGTCGAGGCGGAGCACAGCTTCGACCTGGCCCAGCAGGCCGTGGACGAATCCTTCACCCGGATCAGCCAGGACACCCTCCTGAGCCGCGAGGACTCCGTCGACCTCCGCCGCCTCCGCGCCGAGCTGCTCGGGACCGCCCTGAAATACTACCAGGGCTTCGTGGCCGATCGCCGGGATGACCCGAGGCTGCGGCGTCGGCTGGCCACGGCCTATCACAACGTCGGGGTCGTCCAGGCGGTGATCGCCTCCCCCCGCGAGGCCGTCGGCCCGTTCGCCTCGGCCCTGTCGACGTGGAACGAACTTCTGGGGGCGTCGCCCGGCGACGCCGACTTGATCGCCGGTCGGGCCGACACGCTCCGCCAGCTGGGCAAGGCCCGGAACGCGATGGACCAGCCCCGCGCCGCCCTCGACGTCCTGAACCTCGCGGTCGCCGACCTGGAGTCGCTGGCCGCCCTCCCGAGCCCCAAGCCTTACCTGGAGGTCGAGCTGGCCGACAGCCTCTCCGACATCGCCGCGACCGAGGCCAGGCTGGGGCGGTTCGAGGAGAGTCGGGCGGCCTCGACTCGCGCGCGTCAGGTCCTGCGGCGGCTCCTCGACGCCGATCCTGGCAACGCATTCTACCGCGAGGCGCTGGCCGAGGTGATCAACAACCAGGGCTACGCCGCGTTCACCGCCGGAGACTCCACGGCGGCCCTGGACGCGTTCCGGGAGTTCCAGGGCCTCTGCCTGGACCTGCTCCGCGACGCGCCGGTCGACGCGCCCCGGCCGCTCCGACTCGTCGAGCTCCTCAGCCTGAGCTACGAGAACGTGGGGGACATCCTGACGACGCGGGGGCTGTACGACGAGGCCGACGAAGCCTACGCGCAGAGCCTGGCTCGCGGCTCGGAATTGGCGACGGCCCATCCTTCGGTGCAGCGCTACCGGATGCAGCTCGGGCGGACCTATCGCGAACGCGGCCACGCCCAGCATCGGATCGGCGACGACGCAGACGCCCTGCGCTCCCTGGACAGCGCCCGCGAGGTCTTCGAGGGGCTGATCCGCCAGGACCCCGATCGCGCCACGCTCCACCACCACCTCGCCCGGACCTGGAACACCATCGGCTGCTTCCACGACGACCTTCGCGACCACGAGGCCGCCCTGGGACCGTTCCGGTCGGCGATCGCGGAACACCGGCTGGCGCTCGCCGGGGCGCCCGACGCACCCGGCTACCGATTCCATTTCGTCCTGAGCCTGGCCAACCTCGCGGAGCAGTACACCGACCGCGGCGAACTCGACGAGGCGGCGCCGATCGCCGCGGAAGCCGCCCGCGCCGCCCTCGAAGTCATCCGGGGCGACGCCGCTCTCGGGGGACGATTCGCGATCTGCGTGGACGTCGCAGCCACCATCGGGGACCTGACCCTCCAGGCCGGCGACGCCCCCGGCGCGATCGCCCGGTTCGAGGAACTGGCCGCGACGATCCGCGAGGGCCGGTCCGCCCCGTCGGCCGCGGCGCGCGAGGACGCCCTCGCCGCCGCCGAGACCCGGCGCGTCGTCGGCCTGATCGTCGAGGGGCGGTCCGACGAGGCGGCGGCGGCCCTGCGGGAGCTCGAGGCCCGCCTCCGAGGCCGACCCGAGCCGGCCGCCCGCGACCGGCTCTCCGAAGTCCTCTGGCTTCGGGCCCGCGTCGCGAGGCTCCAGGGCCGGGGCGAGGAGGCCGCCGACGCGGACGCCGGGCGAGTCGGCCTGTGGGACGCCCGATCCGCCCGAGGGCTCGTGGCTTCCGCCTCGCGCGCCGCCGCGAGGGCGTGCCTCGTGGGCTACGGCCGATCCCCGCTCCCGACCGCCGCCGGCGAGGCCGCCCGAGCGATCGACGCCGACCGGGCGGCCGACGACCTGCGCCTCGCCCTGCACCTGGGCTACGACGACCGGGCCCGCCTCCGCGACGACCTCGGCCTGATGACCATCCTCGACCGCGCCGCCGACCGAGCCCTCCACGACGACCTCGGCTTCCCCGACCCGCCGTTCGCACCCCCGCCGACTCCCCGCGACGATCCGAGCCCTCCATGAATGCCTGCTAATCCATGTAAAGGAGCGCCGCGGACCGCGTAGAAATGTTTGCAATGTTCGCGACGCCTTCCCAGACCAACCGTCACGCCCCCTGGCCAACAAGAGGAGCATGAGATGGCAGACAACGACGCCGGCACCACCACGGGAGCCACCGGGGCGACCGGAGCCTCCGGGGGTACCTCCGGCGACCCCCAGCCGAGTTCGATCGTGGGCTCCCCCGAGACGAACCCGACCCCTCCTGGCAGCACCGGAGCCACCGGGGCCACGGGAGCCACCGGGGCTACCGGCGGCACCGGAGCCACTGGAGCCACCGGGCCTTGAGGCCGAATTCGATCGTGGGCTCCCCCGACGCGATCCCGGCCCCTTCGGGCGGTCGAGAAGGCGACGACCAGTGACTTGAAGCGGACCGTCCCGTCAGACGGGGCGGTCCGCGGCGTCGGGCGCGACCGTCGGCGGCGCGTCGACGATCGGCGGCGGCGGCGGCCCGACCGGGCCCGGCGTCGCGGCCGTCGCGCGGGCGGTCGGCGAGTCGACGGGGGGGATCGTCCAGGGCGCGGCGCCCGAGGAAGTTCCGACGACGGCCGGCGCGCCCGGTCGGCCCGCCTCGACGGCCCGGATGATGACCTCGGCGGCGATCTCCAGGCTCAGGCTGTGGGAATCGAGCACCAGGTCGTAGTTGTGCGGATCGGCGCTGTTGACCCGGTGCATCGTCCGCTCGAACGCCGCGCGGCGGGCGTCCAGGTCCTTCGCGGCCCGCCTCGCCGTCCGGGGCGACACCCCCATCCGCTCGCCCAGCCGATACGCCCTGGCCTTCAACGGGGCCACGACCCGCACCGACAGGGTCGTCTCGCGCGGCAGGAGGAACCCGGCACCGCGCCCCACCAGCACCGATTGCCCCGCGCGGCCGATCGCCTCCAGCAGCTTCGCCAGGTGGTCGAGGTAGGCTTCCTGGGGGGCGTAATGCTCCTCGCGGAGCGGCAGCAGCCAGTCCTGGATGACGCTGGGGGCCAGCTCGTCGAACGTCCGGACCTCGTCGACCGTCGTCTGCATCCGGTGGGCGATCGCTTCCAGCAGCTCGTGGTCGAAGACCTTCCAGCCCAGTCGACGCCCCACCATCCGCGCGATCGCGCCGCCGCCGGCGCCGGCCTCGCGGCTGATGCAGATGTTCTGGAACCGCGCCGAACGCCCGGTGGTCAGGGGGAGTTCGCGCTCGTCCTCGCCCCAGCCCAGGAGCCAACGGACGACGGACCGGGGCCATTCGCCCAGCCCCCCCCAGCCGCGCTCGGGAGCCTGAGTCTCCGACGTCGTGATCGAGAACGGTTCCCACGCGCTCATAGTAGTCCGTGCCTCCTGGGGACCCTGTTCTCTGGCCAGTCTAGGGTTCGGCGCGCCCTTTGGAAAGCCGTCACAGCCCCCGGCGCGCGCCGAGGCGATCGGTCGATCCGACCGATTTCCTCCCAGAATGTAACTCTTACAAGGAGAAAGAGGCCGACGCAAGTCCTCGCGAAATTTGTCGATTTTCGCTCAAGTTTCGATTCCACCTGGAGTTCGGCCTCACCCTCGCGACCGTCCTGGGGGTCGGCATGCGGGTTGCTCTTACTGGGGATCGTCGGCGACGTCTGGAAGCGTCGGCGGCCCCGCAGAGAGCGGATCGGCCGCGTTCCCCGATCACGATGGACCTGAATGAAGGATCATTCCACGATGAGAAATCGGCGTCACACCCTCTTGTGGATGAAGGATTTGATCGAGCATATGTCGCAGTGCCACGATCAGCTCCAGTGGGCCGAGGACGACCCGACCCAGTCGTTCCTCGCCGACTCGCTGCTGGGCGACCTGGTCGAATGCCAGAAGCTCTGCCAGGAACTCCGGGGGGATTCGCGGTCCCGCCCGTCCCGCGAGATGGCCTTCTCCTGAGCCCCTCGCGCCGTCCGCCGTCCCCGCTCGACGCCGAGCGGTGGCGGACCGGGCTCGTTTCCGCTATCGTCTAGGGTCGATCCGGTCCGCCCGACGCCCCGATGACGAGGCTTTGCCGCGCCCATGACCCCGCCACCTGCCGAACCGCTCGCACGTTTCGCGGTCGACGACCTCCAGGTCCTCGTATTCGAGGATCGCGCCCAGGTCGGCCGCGCAGCCGCCGCGGCCGTGGCCCGCACGATCGCCGAGCGCCAGAAGGCCGCCGGTCGCGCCAACGTCGTCTTCGCCGCCGCCCCCAGCCAGAACGAGTTCCTCACCGCCCTGATCGCCGCCCAGGAGATCGACTGGGACCGCCTCGTCGCCTTCCACATGGACGAGTATTTCGGCCTGTCGAGCGACCACCCGGCCTCCTTCCGGCGCTACCTGCACGAGCACCTGTTCGGGCTCGTCGGGCTCGACGGCGACCGCCTCCGGCTCATCCCCGGCGAACGCACCGAGCGTCCCTTGCGGACCTGCGTCGAATACGAGGATCTGCTCCTGGCGAACCCGATCGACGTCGTCTGCGCGGGGATCGGCGAGAACGGCCACCTGGCATTCAACGACCCCCCGGTCGCCGACTTCGCCGACCCGGTCCTCATCAAGATCGTCAAGCTCGACGAGGCCTGCCGGCTGCAGCAGGTCCACGACGGCTGCTTCGATCGGCTCGCCGACGTCCCCACCCATGCTTACTCGCTGACCGTCCCCGCCCTGCTCAGCGCGGACGTCGTCTCCGTGGTCGTCGTCGGCCCTCGCAAGGCCGACGCCGTGCTGGCCACCCTCAAGGGCCCCATCGGCGAATCCTGCCCCGCCTCGGCCCTCCGACGACGCCCCGGCGCGACCCTCTACCTGGATCGCGACGCCGCCAGGCACGTCCTCTGAACCCGCCCGCTTGAAGCCAAGCCAATCCAACCCAACTTGACCGACCGTCGTATCACTCCCCATCGACCCTGGGGAAAGGGAGCCGGAATCGTGCGCTTCGTCACCGTCGAGACCGATCGAGGGCCGCGCGCCTGCGGCGTCAGGAATGAAGGCTACGTCGACCTGAACGCGGCCGACCCCGGCCTCCCCGCGAGCGTGAAGGCCATCCTCGCCCTGGGACCGGACGGCGTCCGCCGGGCCGCCGAGGCGACCGCGAAGGCCGCGACGACGATCGACCCGGCGACGGTCAGGCTGCTCCCGCCGATCCCGGACCCCCAGAAGGTCCTCTGCATCGGCCTGAACTACCGCGACCACGCCATCGAGAGCGGCGCGGAGATCCCCGCCGAGCCGGTCCTGTTCAGCAAGTACCCCAACACGCTGATCGCCCACGGCGAGCCGATCGTCCTCCCCCCGGAAAGCGCCGAGGTCGACTTCGAGGCCGAGCTGGTCGTCGTGATCGGCCGTGGCGGCCGCCGCATCCCCCGCGAGCGGGCGCTGGAGCACGTCGGCGGCTACATGCCCGGCCATGACGTCTCGGCCCGCGACTGGCAGCTCAACAAGCCCGCCAAGCAGTGGACCGCCGGCAAGACCTTCGACACCTTCGCCCCCACCGGCCCGGCGCTCACCTCGGCCGACGAGATCCCCGACCCCCAGGCCCTCGGCATCCGACTCCGGCTCAACGGCGAGACGATGCAGGACTCCTCGACCGCGCAGTTCATCTTCGGCGTGGCTGAGGTGGTCTCCTACCTCTCCAACATCATGACCCTCGCCCCCGGCGACCTCATCTTCACCGGGACCCCTCCCGGCGTCGGCATGGCGCGCAAGCCCCCCCGCTGGCTCAAGCCCGGCGACGTCGCCGAAGTCGAGATCGACGGCCTCGGCACCCTCCAGAACCCGGTCGTCGCCGAATCGCGGTGAACGATGCCTTGCAAGGCCGGGCCCGGCGGGACGTCTCATCCCGCCGCGGCCCGCGCCTGCGGCCTCAGTCTTTCATGTGTTCCAGGTAGATCCGTTCCAGGTCGGCGTGATCGACGGCCCCCGTCTTCAGGGTCTCGACGAGCCGGCCGTGCTTCATGATCCCGACCCTCGTCCCGGATTCCTTGGCGCGGAACAGGTCGTGGGTCGCCATGAGGATCGCCGTGCCGGCGTCGCTCATCCGCTTGAGCAGGACCGAGAATTCGTTGGACGCCTTGGGGTCGAGGCCGGACGTGGGCTCGTCGAGCAGCAGCACGTTCGCCCCCTTGGCCAGGGCCACGGCGATCCCGACCTTCTGGCGCATCCCCTTGGAATAAGTCGAGACGCGACGGTCGGCCGCCTCGTCGGGCAGGCCGGCGTCGGCGAGGAACGCGCGGATCTGCGCGTCGGAATACGGCCCCTTCCCGGAGAGCGCGGCGAAGTAGTCCAGGTTCTCCACGCCCGAGAGATTGCCGTACAGCATCACCTGCTCGGGGATGTAGGCCAGGAACCGCTTGGTCTCCAGCGGATTTTCGGCCACGTCCAGGCCGTTGATCCGGGCCACGCCGGACGTCCTCGGCACGAAGTTCAGGAATAGGTTGATCGTGGTCGTCTTGCCGGCCCCGTTGGCGCCGAGCAGGCAGAAGACCTCGCCCGGCTCGATCTTGAGGTCAAGCGCCTCCAGGGCGACGGTGCCGTTGTAAGACTTCGAGAGGCCGACGGCTTCGAGCATGGCGGTTGGAACCTTCCAGACTTGAACGGTGATCGGGGTTCGGTTCGACGGCCCTTCAGCCGGTGATCGGATAGCGACGGAGCGAGGCGAGGCCGCCGAGCGCCAGGATCGCGGCCGGGAGCGTCAGCCCCGCCAGGGCGGCGGCGACGCGCGGGGCGATCGCGGAGAGCGGCTGCTCGCGGAAGTGGAAGACGGGGATCGCCTCGAAGTCCTCGGGGGCGAATCGTTCCCGCCGCATGATCCTCGGGATGAAGAACTCCTGCCAGGCGCGGTGGTATTCGTCGACCTGGCCGAGGAAATCCTGGTGCCGCGCCAGGCTCGTCCCGCTCAGGTCGTTCAGGGCCTCCTGGGCCGCGACCGCCGGGGTGAGGAACCGCAGGCGATCGACGAGCGTCTGCTGCCGCGCGAGCTGCTCGTCGTAGCGGGCCATCACCGGCTCGATGGTCCGGTCGACCGAGGTCTGCACCGCCTGCAGCTTGACCAGGAAGTCGGCCGGGACCGGCGCCGACGAGGCCGGCGCAAGCTCGGGGTGGTCTTCATAATACCTCGCCAGCAGGACGCTCCCCTGGGCCGACGCGTCCGCCGAGGCGTCGCGGATGGCCTGGACCAGCTCGACGCGGGAGGGGACGGGATGCAGGGTCGTCACCACGACGTTGAGGAGCGCCGGGGCGACGACGACCAGCGCCATCCAGCACGCGACCAGGACGACGGCGTTGGTCGCCGACCTCCGCCCGAGCGCGTTCACGGCCAGCGCCAGGCCGAACCAGAAAGCCCCGTAAGCGACGACCGTCCCGATCCAAAGGCCGACCCGCGCGAGCACTCCCTCCTGCCGCACGTCGACCCCGGCGAGCAAGCCTCCCGCCACCGAAAGGCCGATCGCCAGCGCCATGACGACCGCGGCGCGGGCCAGCACCTTGCCGAGCACCAGAGTGGAAAGCCCGACGGGCTGCGAGAGGGTCATCGCCAGCGTCCCCTGCTCGCGCTCGGCGGACAGGAGGTTGTAGGATAGCCCCAGGATCAGCAGCGGGAACAGGTAGACGACCACGAACCCGAGATCGAACCGGCCCGTGAGCAGGTTCGTGGGGTTCTCGATCTCGTCGCCGGTGATGAAGGTCTGCTTGGTGCGGTTCGTCATCTTGAAATAGAACGGATACAGGTCCGCCTGTCCGACGACCATCGCGGCCAGCGGCCCCGGCGGGGCCATGGCGTAGCGCTGGCCCCGCGAGCCGGCGACCACCCCCGGCGTGCGCGGGTCGAGGAACGAGACGGGCGTCTCGCCGCCGGCGTCGGCCCGCGCGGCGTCCCGGCGCAGGTCGGCGAGGCGTTGCTCCTCATCCTGGGAGGCCGCGGCGAGGGTCTCCCGCTGGAAGCGGACCCAGGCGGAACCGTTGTAGACGCCGTAGGCCACGAACGCGCCGAGCAGCGCGACGAGCGGCCAGGCGGTCCGGTCGGCGGCCAGGCACCGCCAGTCGTGTCGCATGATTCGAGAAAGCATGAACCCCGCCCGTCTCTGGAGCCGTCTATCTGTCGGTTAGGACGCCCGGACGCGGGAGACCGCGACCAGCGCCAGGATCGTCGACGCCGCGCACCAGCCCGCCAGGACCGCCAGGTCGGGCCAGCGCCGCGACGCGACCCGGCCGAATCCGGGGGCGGTGTAGCTGAAGTCGGGGACCTTGGCCCAGAGGTCTCCCCCGGCGATGTATTCGCCCCCGGCCGCTTTCCCGTGCTCGGTGATGTCGTCGTTCATCTCCTTGATGATCACCCGCCGATAGCGCTCGGCGGCGTCGGCGAAGTCGCGATGCTGGGCCGGGTCGGTCCCCGCCATCGCCATCGAGAGCGACCTCACGGCGAGCAGGGGGGACCCCAGGGCCGCCGCGCGCTGGACGTCGTCCTGCCGCGCGAACGAATCCCAGAGCGCCGCGTAATGGGCGTCGAAGACGCGATATCCGTGCTCTTCCGCCTCCTGCAAGGCGATCCCGGCGAAGCCCACCGGCAGGTCCTCCATGCGGTCGACCCCGTATTGCTTCATCACCCGGGCTTTGAGCGCGAGGGCTTTGGGGTCCGACGGGTCGTGGGCGTTCACGCCTTGCTTGAGCTCGCGGTCGATCGCCTGGCCGAAGCTCAGGGCCGACGGCGTCGGGTGAATCCTCCTGGCGACGTCGACGGCCAGCCGGGGGATGATCAGGCCGTTGGCGATCCAGAAGGCGAGCAGGACGAGCAGCGCCGTACGCGCCGAGCCCGCCCAGGCCGACACGGCGATCGCGACGCCGATGAACACCCCGTAGTAGAGCAGGTAGCCGACGGCCATCGTCGCCATGCGGGGCAGCTCAGACGCCAGCGGCCCGGCGCCGGCCGCCGTCCCCAGCGCCAGCACGCCCGCCACGATCGCGGGGACGAGGAGCATGCCGAGCACGCCGGCGATCCCCAGGGCCTTGCCCAACGCGAGGTCTCGCGGCCGAACCCCCAGGCTCAGGACCTGGCGGAGCGTCCCCTGGTCGCGCTCGCCCGCGAACGCGGGGAACGCCAGCAGGATGATCAGGAGCGGGAGGAGCAGTTGCAACACGGCCGCCGCGCTCAGCTCCCCGAACCGGGCGACGGCCGTGGCGTCCTGCGCGGGTCGGTACTTGAACTCGTTCTGCTTGTGCGCCTCAAGCCAGACGGCGACCCCGGTGTAGGCGTCGACCCCCGGGTCCACCAGCGACAGCGGCGGCTTCGGCTTGAACCCATACGTCCCATAGTGGGCCGCCGAGTGCGGATTCTTCGACCCCTGGTCCAGCCACTGCCGGCGGGTCGCCCGGGTCGCCTCCTGGTGCTGGGCGTCCACGTCGCGGTGATGCTTCCATCCCATCGCCAGCGAGGCCAGGAGCAGGATCGTCACGACGACGGCCGCCCCCCGGAAGCGGCCGTCGCGCGCCATCTCGGTGAACTCTTTCCGGGCGATCCGGGCGATCATACCAGCGGCTCCGGGGGAGGGGAGGATCGGTCGTCTCGGGCGACGGGTCCGGTTTGCGTTTCCGATTCAGAACGAATCCGACGACACGACCTCGCCGCCGGCGCGGGTGCCGAGCGCCGCCCAGGTCGTGGGGGCGATGGAATCCTTGACGAACCTCACGGTGCCGTCGCCGAAGAGGACGTTGACGCCCCCGCTGTGGTAGCTGCGCCCCGTCTTCCAGGCGTAATCGCTCCCCCGCAGGCAGTCGTACGTCTTCGAGTTGGGCGGCAGGAAATGCGTATACAGCGCGTGGCGGAAGTCCCCCTGCGCCCAACTGCCCCCGCGCTGGCCGTTGAAATAGCCGGACGAGCCGGCCGCGGCCGACTGGCACTCGGCGAGCGTCAGGTTGGCGGGCGGGAGGTCGGTGATGCCGACGGCCGGCTGCTGGGCCATCACCTCCCTGGGGTTGATCGACGTCCCGGCCGCGACGTTGAACCCCCCCGGCCCCAGGATGCTCTCGGTCATCCAGGCCGTCTGGCTCAATCCGTCCGAGATCGCCGCGAAGGTCACCCCGGAGTTGTAATAGAAGCAGCCGTCGGGATTGTTGTGCATCCCCGAGCCCCCCGGCATCCCGTCCCCGGCGCTCGCCATGTAGTTCGCCGGGGCGAACCCCGCCTGGACGACCCGCGCGGTATCGCTCGGGCACAGGAAGGCCGAGATCTGCGTGGCGTACAGGCTGCTGTTCGCCGGGGAGATGCTGCCGTCGGGCAGGTAGATCGGATGGTTGAAATTCAACGCCCCGAAGATGGGCGTCTGCTCCAGGAACGGGGCCAGCATCGCCAGCGCCGAGTAGCGGTAATGCTCGCCCCCCTCGCCGGTCGGATACCAGTAATTCCCCTTCTGCGCCACGATGGCCCCGTAGGGCAGGCGCCCCAGGGAATCATGATAGTTGTGCAGCGCGATCCCCAACTGCTTCAAATTGTTGGTGCACTGGATCCGCCGGGCCGCCTCCCGCGCCGCCTGCACGGCGGGGAGCAGGAGGGCGATCAGGACCGCGATGATCGCGATCACCACCAGCAGCTCGATCAGCGTAAAACCGCGACGCTTTGCCATCTCGCCCCCCTCCGCCATCGGCCCCGATCATCCCGAAGCCCGGCCCGGTAACACAAAGATAGCGATCGTAATATCGGCGGGAAAGGGGCGACCTTGGCCCTTTTTCAGATTTCCCGCCCCGGCGGCCGGGAAGGATGCACGCGCGAAGGGAGCGTCGAATCTATTTTTCTTCATATCATTAATTTTTCCGTGCGTCATCCGGAACGTCCGACCAGGTATCGGGGTGTGGGACGCCGGAGGAATTGTGATGCCGGACGGGCTTCGCGCCCGTACGATCGAGCCGACGAAGTTCGAAGTCCCCGGAGGTTCGACGCCGATGCGACCTTTCAGCAGTCCCGCGACAACGTCCCGCATCGCCCTCTGGGGCCTGACAATCCTCGCGGGGCTCGTCGCCTCGGCGTCCGCGCGGGCCGACGGGCCGAGGCCGGACCCGGGGTACAGGACGATCGGACCGCCGATCGCCGGGACGAGCCTGCTCGATCGGCCCGGGGATCTCGCCGATCAGCTCGTCGCGGGGGCCGACCGCTTCCTGCTCCGCATGATCGACGAATCGAAGGCCGGGCGGGCCTCGCACTGGAAGCGCGACGTCTCCTCGGCCGACGCCTACGCGAAGTCGATCGAGCCCAACCGCAGGCGGCTGGCGCACATCCTGGGCGTCCGCGACCCTCGCGTCCCCTTCGACTTCCCCGACCGGGTCCAGGGCGAGGGTCATGCGTCGTTCAAGGGCGACGGGCTCGAAATCCACTCCGTCCGGTGGCCGGTGATCGGCGACGTGACGGGTGAAGGCTTGCTGATCATTCCCAGGCCGGAAGGCCGATCGAGGAGCGTGGTCGTCGTCCTCCCCGACGCCGACCAGACGCCCGAGCAGCTCGCCGGGTTGGCCCCCGGACTGCCGCCGGAACGGCAGGTCGCCAGGCGCCTCGCAGAGAGCGGGGCGACCGTCTTCTCGCCCGTGCTGATCGACCGCGCCGTCGCCCCTCGCATGGGGGGGGTGAAGCTGACCAGCCGCGAGTTCCTCCATCGCCCCGCCTTCGTGATGGGGCGGACCCTGATCGGCTACGAGGTCCAGAAGGTCCTGGCGCTCGTGGACCATCTGGCCGCCGAGGACGCGAAGAATCCCGACTCGAAGCGACGGATCGGCGTCTTCGGATACGGCGAAGGGGGGGGCGTCGCGCTCGCCGCCGCGGCCCTCGACCCCAGGATCGACGCCGCCTGCGTGAGCGGCTATTTCGACGACCGCGACGACGTCTGGCGGCAGCCCCTCGATCGCAACGTCTTCGGGCTCCTCGACCAGTTCGGCGACGCCGAACTCGCCTCGATGGTCGCGCCCCGGCCGCTCGTCGTCGAGGCGTCGGCGGCGCCCGCGTTCGTCTATGAGCCGGGGCAGGGGGGGGCGCCGGGGCGGATCGCCTCGCCGAAGCTCGAAACCGTCCGGGCGGAAGCCGAGCGGGCCCGCAAGCTGGTCGAGGGCCTCGCCCCGTCCTCCGCCCTCTCCGTCGTCGTCAGCGGCGACGACGGCCAGGGGCCGTTCGGCGGCGAACCCGCCCTCGCCGCGCTGCTGGCCGCGCTCGAACCGGGCCGCACGCTCGCGCCGGTCGGCCCGCCCCTCCAGGTCCCGGCCGGATCCGCGGGCGACCCCGCCGCCCGCCAGGCGCGGCAGCTCCACGAGATCGACCGTCACACGCAGCAGCTCCTCGTCGACGGAGCCGACGTGCGGCGGGAGTTCATGAAGGACCTCGACACCCGCTCGATCGAGGCCTACGCAAAGTCGGTCGAACCGTATCGCGAGCGGTTCGCGACCGAGACGATCGGCCGGTTCGACGTCGAGCCGCTGCCGCCGAACGTCCAGTCCCGCCAGATCTTCGACGAGCCGACGTTCACCGGCTACGAGGTGGTCATGGACGTCTTCCCCGACCTCTTCGCATCGGGAATCCTCCTGGTCCCGAAGGGGATCAAGGAGGGGGAGAGGCGCCCGGTGGTGGTCTGCCAGCACGGCCTGGAAGGGCGGCCGACGGACCTCGCCGACCCGAACGTCGAGAACCCGGCCTACCACAAGTTCGCCGTCCGGCTGACGGAACGGGGCTTCATCACGTTTTCACCCCAGAACCTGTACCTCTTCGAGGATCGGTTCCGCACCCTCCAGCGCAAGGCGAACCCGCTCGGCAAGACCCTGTTCTCGATGATCGTCCCCCAGCATCGTCAGATCACGGAATGGCTCAAGACGCTGCCGCAGGCCGACCCGGCTCGGATCGGCTTCTACGGCCTGAGCTACGGCGGGAAGTCGGCCATGCGGATCCCGCCGCTCGTCGAGAACTACCGCCTCTCCATCTGCTCGGCCGACTTCAACGAATGGGTCTGGAAGAACGCCTCCACGCGCAGCCCCTACAGCTACGTGCGCACCATGGAGTACGAGATCTTCGAGTTCGACCTGGGGAGCACGTTCAACTACGCGGAGATGGCGGCCCTGATCGCCCCTCGCCCGTTCATGGTCGAGCGCGGCCATTACGACGGGGTGTCGTCCGACGAGGCCGTGGCGTACGAATTCGCCAAGGTCTTCAACCTCTACGACGCCCGGCTCAAGATCGGCGACCGCTGCGAGATAGAAGTCTTCGACGGCCCCCACACGATCAACGGCCGGGGGACGTTCCGGTTCCTGCACAGGCACCTGAACCACCCCGAGCCGGAGTGACGCGAGGGACGAGGACCGCCGCGACGGGGGCTCGACAGGAGGGGCCGCCTCAAGTAACGTCGCGGTAAGGGGCGGCCGACGCCCCTTCCTCCCTCCCCCTGGGCTCACACCGCGAGGCCCCCCGATGAGACACCTCCTGGTCGTCGTTCTCCTGGCGCTGGCCGCCGACGTCTCGAGCACGCGCGCGGAGGTCGTTCTCGATCTCGGCGCCGCCCGGCTCGTCATCGATGATGCGGGGCGGGCGGGGCCGCTCACCTTCCAGGACGGCGCCGCCTGGCCGGTCGCGAAGGAGCCCGCATTCCAGCTTTCGCGGCCGGAAGGCGTCGCGACGCCGAAGTCCGTGTCCCTCGCCGGCGATCGCCTGGCCGTGGAGTTCGACGATGAGAGCCGGGCGGAATTCCAGGTGACGACCGGGCCGGGCGTCGCCGTGTTCCGCCTGGCGAAGTTCGATCCGAAGGCCCCGGTGGAGACCTTCCGCCTCTTCCGCCTCGCGGCGCCGGCGGGCGTGCGGATCGGTCAATCGCTGAACGCGGCCTCCACGAAGGATTGGGCGGCGGCCGTCATGACCGCCGAGCCCAAAGTGAACGCGTTCCCCGAGACGACCGACGGCGCGACGACCCTCAACGCCGCCTCCTACGCCAGGCACGGCCTGGAACCGGCCGCGTTCGGGATCGTCGCGGCGCCGACCTCGGAGCTGCCCGCCGCGGTCGAGCGGTTCGAACATCTCGCCGGGCTCCCCAGCCCGAAGCTGGAAGGCGTCTGGAACAAGGTCTCGCCGGCCATCCGGCGGTCGTACTTCTTCCTGACCAATTTCCGGGAGTCGCAGTTCGACGAGGCCCTCGCCCTCGCGAAGCGGGGCGGATTCGACGTGATCCTGATCGGCCAGGAGTCCTGGGCCAGCGGGACCGGCCATTACGAGATCGACCGCACCCGCTTCCCCGACGGTCTCGACGGCCTCAAGCGCACGATCGACCGCTTCAAGGCGGCGGGGTTCAAGGTCGGCCTGCACTTCCTCGGCCCCTCGGTCTACCCGCCCGACGCCTACCTCACGCCGGTCCCCGACCCCCGTCTGGTCCAGGGCGCGGCGACGACTCTCGCGGCCGACGTCGCGGCGGACGACGATTTCCTGCCCACCGCCGACGCCCCCGCGGCCTTCCCCGAGAAGGACGGCGGCTACGAAGGCGCGGGGACCATCCTGAAAGTCGGCGACGAGTTGATCGCGTACGGCGGGCGATCGCTGGTGGCCCCGCTGGGCTTCACGAAGTGCCGCCGTGGCCACCTGGGCACGAAGGTCTCGGCCCACAAGAAGGGCGAGCGGGTCGCGCACCTCGTCCGAGCGTACGGCTATCATATGTTCGACATGGACACGACGCTCCTCGACGAGGTCGCCGCCAACTTCGCGCGGGTCGCCAACGCGTGCGCGATCGACATGATCTACTTCGACGGCTCGGAACGGCTCCAGGGCGAGCACTGGTACTACAACGCCCGGCTTCACAAGGCGTTCTGGGACCGCCTGGAGAACAAGGACATCCTTCTCCAGGCCAGCAGCTACAGCCCGTATTCCTGGCACCTGATGGCCCGGAGCGCGTCGGCCGACGGCCACGGCGACCTGAAGGGGTATCTCGACGAGCGCTCGCCCTGGTTCGACGCCTTCGAGCGCGACGCGCTGCCGCTCGACATCGGCTGGTATTACGGGTACGACCCCGAGTCCACGCTCGACCAGTACGAATACATCCTGGGCGCGACGATCGGCTACCAGTCGTCGATGTCGTTCCAGGTCTCGGTGGACGCGGCGGCGGCCCACCCGTTCACGGGGCCGCTCCTCGACCTGATCGCGCGATACGAGCGGTTGCGGCTCTCGGGACGCGTCCCCGCCGACGTGAAGGCCCTGTTCCGCATCGACCCGAAGCTCGGCGGAACGAGAGTGGGCGATCAGCGGGCGGATCAGCTCGCCCTGCGCCGGGAGTTCCGACTCGTCGGCCCCGAGGGTGCCGAGGCGTTCCAGCGCGTCGTCTACGATCCCTGGCATGAAATCCAGACGAAAGCCGACCTGGAATCGACCTGGCCCGTCCGGGTCGTCGACGGTCCGGCCCGCGTCGGATTCTGGGTCCACGTCCAGCCCGGCCCCTGGCTCGACGCCGGACCTTCGTACCGCGATCCCCAGGCGCTCGCGCTGGAGACGTTCGACGATCTCGCCCCTTACGCCGCCGACCCCGCCGCCCGCCGCAACGTCCCGAAGCTGGAGCCCGGCGAGGCCGGCGCCACGTCCCCCGGCGTGACCCAGCGGGTCGAGCTCCGTCGCGACGGCCCCAGCGGTAGCGGCTCCTATGCGCTCTACTCCGCGACGAGCCCGCCGAAGGCCGCTGCCGAGCCGGCCGGGTGGTCGGTGATCCAGAAGTCGTTCCCGGAACCGATCGACCTGTCGTGGCACAGGGCGATCGGCTTCTGGATGCAGGGCGACGGCCGCGGCGGCGCCCTGAAGGTCCAGCTCCGCGACACCAGCCCGACGGCGGCGATGGACTATTACGTGAACAATGATTTCGTCGGCTGGCGCTATCAACAGCTCGAACGTCCGGCCCAGGACGCGATCGACTACCGCCGCGTCCAGGGCCTGCTCTTCTACTACAACGGCCTCCCCGCCGAGACCACCGTCACCTGCGGCGTCGACGGCGTGAAGGCCCTGCGCTCGCTCGACACCCCCGGGATCGTCGATCCCTGGGTCGAGGTCGACGGTAAGCGGCTGGAGTGGAAAGGGAAGCTCGAACAGGGCCAGTACCTCGCCGTCCGGCCCGGCGAGCCGTCCGCCCGCTACGCGCCCCGGACGAAGGCCCCCGAACTCTCCGCCGAACCGTCCACGACTCTCGAACTCCCCGCCGGCCGCGAATCCACCGTCCGCTTCGGCTGCCGCGGCGAACTCGCCGCCCCGGTGCGCGTCCGCGTAACCTTGCAGCCCCCGGAGCGACACGGAATCCCCGCCCCCTAACGTCCTTCCCCCCTCGCGGGGGAAGTGGCCCGCAGGGCCGGATGAGGGGGAAGACGAGTACGGAAGCCGACGGCGTACACTCGGGGCTGGCTTGCGAATTTCGACGGCCCCCGTGCTCGTCCTCCCCCTCATCTGACCCCTTCGGGGTCTGTCTTCCCCCACGAGGGGGGAAGACCGTTATTGAGCACGGAGACCGTCGTCGTCTCGGTCGGCCGGATCGCGAACTCCGACGGCTTCCCGGCGCGTCACCCCCTCATCTGACCCCTTCGGGGTCTGTCTTCCCCCGCGAGGTGGGAAGACCGTTATTGAGCCCGGAGGCCCCCTAACCCCCCGGGGAGGCGGTCGGAAGGAGTCATCTGGTCCGCTCGCCCCTTGCCGCTCCGTTGGTCTCCTGGCACATTGAGGGCCGCGTCGCGAGGCCGACTTTCGCGGTCGGCTCGTGGACCTGAGTTCGCAGGCGATCCGAACGGAAGATCCCACCATGACGAATCCGACCCGGCGCGACTTCCTGGGAACGGCGGCTTTCGCCTCGATGCTCGGCTCGAACGGCTTCTCCGGCGGGGCCGTCGCCTCGGCGGTGGTCCCGAGGCCGACCGACATCGGCATCGAGGACGTCAGCTATGGGTACGAGGATTATCGGTATCGGACGCCGATCAAGTTCGGCGGGACGGTCGTCGATCGCGCGACGATCCTGAACGTCACGTGCGTGGTCAAGACGCGGGACGGCCGCATCGCGAAGGGGTTCGGGTCGATGCCGATGGGGAACGTCTGGTCGTTCCCCTCGAAGGTGCTGACGTACGACGCCACGCTGGCCGCGATGAAGGACCTGGCCGAGCGGATCGGCAAGATCACCGCCGCGTACGACGGGACCGCCCATCCCATCGACGTCAACCGGGACCTGGATCCCGAGTACCTCAAGGCCGCCGCCGAGACCACCCGCGCGCTCGGCCTGGCCGAGCCGATCCCGAAGCTCTGCACGCTGACCGTCGCCAGCGCCTTCGACGCCGCGATCCACGACGCCTTCGGCAAGGTCCACGGCCGCAGCTGCTACCAGACCTACGGGCCGGACTTCATGGCGAACGACCTCTCCGCCTACCTCGGCCCGGACTTCCGGGGCGAGTACGCCAGCCGGTACGTCACCGAACACCCCAAGCCCCGCATGCCGATGTACCACCTCGTCGGGGCCGTCGACGCGATCACCGACGCCGACGTCAAGACGCGGATCGGCGACGGGCTCCCCGAGACGCTCCCCGAATGGATCGCCCGCGACGGCCTGACGAACATCAAGATCAAGCTCAACGGCGAGGACCTGGACTGGGACGTCGACCGCGTCCTGAGCGTCGAACGCGCGGCCGCCGAAGCCCAGGCCCGGCGCGGGGTGACGGAATGGGTCTACTCGCTCGACTTCAATGAGAAGGCCCCGAACGTCGGCTACCTCATGGAGTTCATCCGGCTCGCGAAGGAGAAGACGCCCGACGGATTCCGGCGCATCCAGTACATCGAGCAGCCGACCGCGCGCGACCTCCACGCCTCGCCGTCGCACGCGATGGACGAGGCCTCGCGCGTGCTCCCCGTCGTGGCCGACGAATCCCTCACCGACGTCGAGAGCCTGATCCTGGCCCGCGATCGGGGCTACACGGGCGCCGCGCTCAAGGCGTGCAAGGGGCAGAGCCACGCGCTCCTGCTGGCCGCCGCCGCCCAGAAGTTCGGGATGTTCCTCTGCGTCCAGGACCTCACCTGCCCGGGCGCCTCGCTGATCCATTCCGCCGGGCTCTCGGCCCACATCCCCACCGTCCGGGCCATCGAGGCCAACGCCCGCCAGTACATGCCCGAGGCGAACCGAGCGTGGGAGAAGCGCTTCCCGGGCCTCTTCATCGTGAAGGACGGGACGATGGAAACGGGCCTCCTCACCGGTCCCGGCCTGGGCGCGGTCTGACCTCGTCGGCGACGCCTCCCCGGCCCCTCGATTTCTCCAGGAGATCGCGATGATCCCGTATTCCCAGTTCGGCCTCCTGCGGTTGCGCCCGTTTCGTCCCGAGGCGGAGGTCGTCGAGCTGGACGACTGGGAGTACGAGGGCCGCTGCTGGGTCGGGGAGGCGATCAAATTCTCGGAGTGGCTGCGGCCCGAGGAGAAGCCGGAGGCGCTCGGGTCGCTGAGCCTCGATTTCGACGAGTTCCCGGCTCCTGCGGCGGATCGCGTGCTGGAGGCCCTCGACCTGCCCGTCCGGGCGGGGATGACGTTCGAGGAGTTGAAAGCCGTTCTGGGCGAGCCCGTCGAGACGCTGCGGTTCAGCCCGAACAAGGTCACCTACGAATTCCTGACCGCCGGGGCCGAGCCTTACCAGGTCTCGTGCACGGTCAAGAACCAAGGCGGCCTGAGCTACCTCGGCGTCATGATCCCGGCCGGGCGCGCCGAGTAGCCCGAGGAACCGTCGGGCCTCACGTCGTCGCGTCCCCGGGCCGGTCGCCACGGCCGGAAGCGTCGAGCACGCGAAGCAGCCGCGTGAGGACGGCCTCGGGATCGAGCCCGCTCTCCCGGCAGGCGTAGGCCAGCGACTTGCCGCCGCAATGCTGGTCGACGCCCAGCTCCTGGAACACCGCCTCGGTCTCGGGATGGTCGATCACCCAGTCCGGTACCGAGCTGTCCAGGTCGCATCCGGTCATCGCGTCGCTCCTCACCAATCAAAATAAAAGCTAGTATCGATTTAACACCACATCCTGAGCCGAGAAATCACAAGGAGCGCCCAGGCGGCGGGGCGCTGACGAATTCATCTGACGTGGCCTGAGAGGCCGTTCGGAAGCCTGGCGACGCGGCGATCACGGTCGGGTCGCCGGCATCGTCCTGAGCAGGTCGATCATCGCCTGTTGGCTCACTCGCAAGACCCCCTGGTGGGCCCGATCCAGGTCGAGGATGAGATAGAGCACCACGGCGAAGGCCAGCGACAGCATCAGCATCTCGGGCGATCGCCTGGTCTCCGACAGGCCCGCCTGGTAGCCTACCGACGCAATCCCGATGAAGGCCAGGCAGAAGAGCGAGAGCCAGATGCTCAGGGGGATGCGACTCCGGAGCCCTACGAGCACCCGCGTGGCATGCAGGTCGATCGTCGCATTCAGCGACTGGATGAAGAGCCCCGTCATGATCGACGAAGGGTTCCCGTCGGCGACGACCACCGTTCGCGACCAGAGTTGCTCGTGCAGTTCCTGCGACCGGGCGATCACCCCGGCGATCCTGGTCTCCGTCACGCCATGCGCGCGAAGCTCCGTGTACTCCCGGAGCAAGTCCATGATCTCGGACCGCTGCGGCTCGGGCAAGAGTCGAGCGCGCAGGTACGTCGTGCCGATCGCGTTCGCCTCTTCGAGGACGACCTGACGTCGTGCGTCGAATCGGGCCGCCGCGAAACCGAAGGTGAACGCGAGCATGAAGGCCAGGAGGCCGAGGATCGATCCCACCATCGCGGCGACCGGCGCGACCTTCTCCGCCGTCGAGAGCGAGAACCGCCATCGACCAAGGCGATAGCCGGACTCCATGGCGAGCATGCCGACGGCGACCGCCGCCGGCAGGAAGAGCCAGAGCGGAATCCAATCCAGCGCCGCGTATTCCATCGGGCCTCCGACGTCTCGCTCAGGTCTCGATCCGACCCCACGGAGATCCACCCATTCGTCATTATGGCGCGTCGCGAGCGACGAGGGCAGGGGCTGGCCGTTGAACCAAGGCATTCGGCGTGGGAAGTTAGGCCCGGATCTGGTGCAGGCCCGAGACGATCGAAGGAGGCTGAGGGATGAGCGGTCTGACCGACGCATTGGTCGCGCATTGTCGAGCGAAGCCCGGCGCGACCCCCGGAGAGCAGGACGATTTCAAGCTCCTCGGGGGCTTCCTCGACACCTTCGCCCGGTTCTACCGCAACGACGACCCGCCGGCGATGATGGTCCGCTGCCCCGACGACGTGCGCCGGCGCCTGGCCGCGTCCCATGCCGGCGTCGTCGTCTCGGAACGCATGCACTGGGAGACCGTGGGCTGGACCTGGACCGACGTCCCCGTGGACGGCTCGATCCCGGTCGAGACGCTGATCGGGCTGATCGAGACGTCGCACGATCTCCTGTACGACGATCTCGACGAGCCCAGAAGGTTCCTGATCCAGCTGCTCGCCCGCGGCGCGACGCCGGCCGAAGCCCTCGCGGCCCTGATCGAGAACGCCGGGCTGGAAGGTCGTCGCGGCGAGATCGAGGGGCTGGCGCGCCCGGCCTTCGCGATCATCACGAACGCGCCCCGCGACGACGAGCCGCCGATCGGGACGACGCGGATCGGCGGTCGCCCCGACCTGGGCGATTCGACCGAATGGCCCCGCTACGAGGACGGCCGCCCCATGACCTTCCTCGCGCAGATCAACCTCGCCGAACTCCCCGAAGGGGCCGACCGCGGCCCGCTCCCCCCGGCCGGGCTCCTCTCGATCTTCTCGGCCTGGGGCTGGCAGGTCGAGGACGACGCCGACCCCCATCCGCCCGAAGGCGACCCGACCCCGGACTGGACCCGCATCGTTTACGCCGAGGACCCGTCGACGCTCACGCGCAGTCCCACGCCCGAAGGGCTGAACGAATTCCCGGCCGCCCCGGGCGAGCCGGTCCCAATCATCGCCCTCCCCAGCAGCGCCGAGGAGCCGGCGGTCAAGGCGCTCGAATGGGACGAGGAGACCTGGAACGCCTTCTATGAGGCCGTGCTCAATCCCTTCACCTTCCTCCAGGCGATGACGATCGGCCGCCCCCTGGACAGCAAGCTGCTGGGATACGCCGACTTCATCCAGGATTTCGACCCCGCCGCCGACGACGGCCGAAGCCTCCTCTTCCAGCTCGGCAGCGACGATCAGGCCGCGATGTGCTGGGGAGACGGCGGCTGCCTCTACTTCTTCGCCGATCCCGAAGGCCTCGCCCGCGGCGACTTCTCGCGAATCCACTCCGCCTTTCAATGCGGCTGACCGCCATTGCCTTGATGACTCGCCTCTGCGGAGCGGCCCTGGGTGCCACGGGCCGGTGATCGAGGCAATTTGGTATGACCGCCGCTCCCATCCGGCGACGAACTCCGACCCTCCTCCGCACGGAACGCGCATCATGTCGCACTGTGCAAGTAGGGGGCGGTGCGCCCGGAACCGTCGCGTCGGTCCCGCACCTTGGTTTGGACCACGCCCCGTCGGCGGCGTCCTCTCCAGCCAACCCGAGAATGCAGGAAGAGAATGGCCGAACCAAGCCAATCCCAACGCTCGAAAATCAATGACAAACCGTTTCAGGAATGCATCTTGCGTCCGATGGCTTCGATCGTCGGCCCCGCCGATCGAAGCCAATTTTCGGGAGACTCCTCACTTCACACCACCGAGCACCGACGAAAGGCCTCGGGTGCCATTGGTTCCGCGAACGCGCGGAGCGGCCGGGAGTTCGGGCGACGGCACGGGACTGGCCCGACGCCGATCCACGCGTTCGCGGAACCCGTGGCCCACCGATCGCCGTCTCCCGAGCCCTTTGAGGCGGTGGTGTGAAGTGAGGAGCGTCAGCATTTCGCCCGAACGGAGCCAATCACCTCGACGAACCAACTCAACCTAATATCATAATCTTAATAGACTTACGATCCGTCCAGCCTGAATCGGGGCTGGTCGATCGAACCCAATCGAAGCCGATTTGCGGCCGGGGCGATCAGCGGCGGAGGCGTTCGCTGAGGCTGATGGCGTCGAGGTCGTTGGGGGCGAGGCGGAGGGCTTGCTCGACGGCTTCGAGGGCGGCGGCGGGGTGGCGGGCGGCGTCGAGGGCGAGGGCCAGGGCGAGGTGGACGTCGGGGCGGTCGGGGAGTTGCTGGGAGGCGTTGCGAAGGTCCTTGACGGCCGGGTCGATGTGTCGGAGGGCGAGGTGGGCGCGACCCCGGAGGAAGACGGCTTCGGCGTCGCCGGGGGTGGCCTCGATGGACTGGTCGAGCCGGACGAGGGCCTGGTCGGCCTCCCCCCTCGCGAGCTGGACGGCGGCGATGCGGCGGTTGGACTCGGCGAGGAAGGGGTCGTTTTCCAGGGATCGGAAGTAGGCGGCGAGGGCCTCGTCGGTCCTCCCCAGGGCCTCCAGCACGACGGCGAGGCCCAGGTGGCCGGAGGCGTCGTGGGGCTCGATCTCGACGGCGGTCTCCAGCCGCTTGAGGGCGGAGTCGAGCTGGCCCCGGCCGGCCTCCATCCGCCCCAGCCCGATCAAGGCCCCGACGTAATCGGGGTCCAGTTCGAGGGCCTTGCGGAAGCAGGCCTCGGCCTCGGCGGGGCGGCCCCGGAGCTGGATCACGGCGCCGAGCCGCTGGTAGGCTTCCGGCGAGCGCGGGGAGACGGTGACGAGCTGGGCCAGCTCGGCCTCGGCGCGGTCGAGGGCGCCGGCGTCGACGGCGGCCTGCGCGCGCTCGCTGATCGCCTGGGCCTGCGCGGCCTTCTCCGGGCTGAGCCCATCCTTGGGGCCCCCCCGGCGCGTGCCCGACCAGCTACAGCCGGGGAGCCCCGGCAGTAGACAGAACAGGACGCCGACGAAGGCGATCAAGCCCCTGCGCCGCATGCGATCGAATCCCCTTCCCTGGGGTGGGCAGGGCCGGTCGGGCCCGGCCCCGGCGCGATCGCGACCGGACGCACCCGTCCGGCTCGCCCGCTTCCTCGCCAATATGACCCTCGAAAGCTACGCCCAATCGGGCCGATGGTCAATGGCGATCGGCCTCGGGTCGGGCGGTCATCGGGCTCGGGGAAGGGGGGGTGCGGGGGAAGACGATGCGGACCACGGTCCCTCGGCCCTCGTCCGAATCCAGAAAGATGCGGCCGTGGAGCTGGTTCACCAGCTCGAGGCCGATCGACAGCCCGAGGCCGTTCCCCTCGACGGACGAGTGCTCGTCGCGGTCGAGCCGGAAGAAGGGCTCGAAGATGCGCTGCTGGTAGGAGGGGGGCACGCCCGGCCCGTCGTCGGCGACGGTGAGGCTCCAGGATTCGGCGTCGGCCTTCCCCTCGATGCGCACCCGGCCGCCCGGCGGGGTGAACTTCAGGGCGTTGGAGACCACGGCGGCGAAGAGCTGCTGACATCGGCAGGCGTCGGTGACCACCAGGACGTCGCCGTCCCCCTCGGCGGCCTCGGCCCGCCAGTCCAGCTCCTTGGCGCGGGCGGCGGCCCCGAAGGAGCGATCGATCTCGTGGACGAGGGCCCGGATCGAGAAGGTCCCCAGGCTGGGGGAGCGGGTCCCTCGGATGACCTCGGCGTAGTCCAGGTAGCTTCGGGTCAGGCGGAGCAGCTCGTCGCAGAGCGTCCGCATGGTGCCGACGTGCCCCTTCTGGGCGGCCGAGAAATCGGTCGGCCCGTCCCCCAGGAGCAGGTCGAAGCCCGTCCGCAGCGAGGCGAGGGGACGGCACAGCTCGCCGCTCAGGCTGCACAGCAGGTTGTGCAGCTCCTGCTGGTCGAACCTGGGCGGCGTCGGGCCGACGGGGGCCGGATGGGGATGGGGGGCGAGTTCGGACTGGGGGTGCGCATTCATGACGGACTCGGGGTTGGACGCCGGATCGGGGCTCTGAAACGCGCAGCCGCCCCCGGCGATCGCGATCGCCATGCGGGGCGGGGTCGGGCGGGATGCTCAGGAGACGACGATCTGGTTGGTCAGCAGCGGATAGCCGTCGGTGAGGTCCAGCACGGCCTGCTGGGCGATCTGCTTCGCGTGGTAGGTGCGGGACCGTCCCCGGAGCAAGATCCGGTCGTCGCTGTAGTCCACGTGGAGGTCGCGGATGCGGCCGTTGGCGATCCGGTTGACGTGGCCCTGGATGTACAGAGCGAGTTCCTGGTGCGTCCGGCCCGGGCCCAGCCGAGGGGAATCGGACTGAAGCTGTTGCATCGTCATGGGCGTCTCCTCATCCTTGGCGTCGCGATGCAAGGCGACAGGAGTCCGCTCGGGCCGGGCTCCTGAGATCCGTGGTTCGACGTGCGGCCGAGCCGACCGGGGGGGGTGAGGATCTGGGATCGCCCCCCGGGCTCGCGAAGCCCGTCGACCGCCCTGGCGTCGGAAGTCGGCCCCGTCATCCCAACGGAATCCGGTCGACGGAAAGGGCGGGCCGGCGACGGCGTCCCGGGCGTGTCCGGGGCTCCCTCGCCGACGCTTCGCAGCCTAACCGTCCCGGGTCGCGGCGTCAACTCAGTCGATCGGGGGCTCGGCGGGGCGTCGGGGACGCGAATTCGGGGGGGTCGGGGCGCTGGAGGAGTCCGTGAGCAGCTCGTCGGTCTGGATGATCGACTCGGCGAGCTTGGCCATCGGCACGCGGCGGTCCTGGCTCTGGCGCTGGAGCAGTCGGAAGGCCTCGTTCTCGTTGAGCTGCTTGCGGGTCATCAGGATCCCCTTGGCCCGCTCGATGAGCTTGCGTTCGCGGAGGCTCATCTTGAGGTGGTCGACGTCCTCCTGGAGTTCCTGGATGTCTCGGGCGCGGGCGACGGCGACCTCGACGATCGCCTGGAGGCTCTGCGTGGTGATCGGCTTGAGGATGTACTGGATGACGCCGTCCTCGACGGCCTGGCCGATCAGGTGGGGATGGGCGTGGGCGGTGACGATGACGACCGGGGTGCCGGGGTCCTCGGCGATCTGCCGGGCCGCGGCGAGGCCGTCGAGGCCGGGCATCTCGATGTCCAGGAAGATCGCGTCGGGCTGGAGCCGGCGGCAGATCTCGACCGCGCGCTGGCCGTCGTGGACGACCGCGACGACCTCATAGCCCAGCGACTCCAGCTGGCTCTGCAAGCCGGTGGCGACCGTTTTCTCGTCGTCCGCGATCACGAATCGGTAGCCCTGTGACATCGTCGTACCTGCCCTCTCGCTGGTGGAACTCTGGACCTCGCTCGCCCCGTCGCCCAACGACGCGCCGGCGGCCTGGACTCGAACGACTCCGCTCCTCGCGCCTCCCCCCCGCGCTTCCGCCCCCGCGAGGGAGCGGTTAGACTCGGGTCGACCCTGGCCCCCCACTCACGGATGCGGAGCACGTCGAGGATGGCGCGACATCGGAACAACCCCCTGGGATACAACGACCTCACGATCGGCGACGAATGGGAAAGCCCCGGGAGGACCGTGACCGAGACGGACGTGACGACGTTCGCCGGCCTCTCGGGAGACTTCAACGCCCTCCACGTCGATCACGCCTGGGCGGCCGACGGCCCGTTCGGGAAGCCGGTCGCGCATGGGCTGCTGGGACTGGCCCTGGTCTCCGGGCTCGCCAGCCACGCCCCCCGCGTGGACACGCAGGCGTTCCTGGCGATCCTGGAGTGGAAGTTCCTGCTCCCCATCGCGTTCGGCGACACCGTTCGGGTGATCTCACGCGTCGAGTCCATCGAGCCCCAGGCCCGAGGCCGCAGGGCTCTCGTGGTCTGGCGCCGCCGGCTGATCAACCAGGACGACCTCGTGGTGCAGGAGGGGCTCACCCAGACTCTCGTTCGAGCCCGCTCCCTCGCCGCCCCCTCCGAGCCCGAATCCTCCTGAGATCGAGGAGTCCGGCCCCTTGCGAAGTTCGTCCCTTCCTCGTCCCGTACCGCCGTCCGACACCACCTATATCTCTCCGGATCCAGGCGGAAGGCAAGCAAATTCAGGGCCGAGCACGGCGATTCCGCAAGCGGGGATGAGTCGCTCGTCTCACTCCCACTCGATCGTCCCGGGGGGCTTGCTGGTGATGTCGTAGACGACCCGGTTCACCCCCTTGACCTCGTTGATGATCCGGGTGGAGGTGCGGGCCAGCATGTCGTGGGGGAGCCGGGACCAGTCGGCCGTCATGTAGTCCTCGGTCTCGACCGCGCGGACGGCGATCACGTTCTCGTAGGTCCGCGCGTCCCCCATCACGCCGACCGATCGGACCGGCAGCAGCACGGCGAAGGCCTGGGCCGTCTGCCGTTCCAGGCCGGCGGCTCGCAGCTCGTCGAGGAAGACGGCGTCGGCCTGGCGGAGGACTTCCAGGCGGGCGGCGGTGACCTCGCCCAGGCAGCGGACGGCCAGCCCCGGGCCGGGGAACGGATGCCGCCAGACCAGGGAGTCCGGGAGGCCCAGCTCCAGGCCCAGGCGTCGGACCTCGTCCTTGAACAGGTCGCGGAGGGGCTCGATCAGCTCGAAGCCCAGCTCGGCGGGGAGGCCGCCGACGTTGTGGTGGATCTTGATCGTGGCGGCCGGGCCGTCGGGCGCGCCGCCGCTCTCGATCACGTCCGGGTAGAGGGTCCCCTGGGCGAGGAAGTGGGCGCCGGGGATCGAGCGGGCTTCCTCGCGGAAGACGTCGATGAAGGTGTGGCCGATCCGAAGCCGCTTCTCCTGGGGGTCGGTCACCCCGGCGAGGGCCTCGAGGAACTGGCCCGAGGCGTCCACGACCCGAAGCTCGGCGTCGCTGTGGCCCCGGAAAACCTCCTCCACCTGGGCGCGTTCGCCCCCCCGGAGCAGGCCGGTGTCGACGAACACGCAGACGACCCGAGACCCCAGGGCCTTCGCCAGCAGCGCCGCGCAGACCGCCGAATCGACGCCGCCGGAGAGCCCGCAGACGACCCGCTGGTCGGGGCCGACCTGCGCCCGGACCCGCTCGACGGCCTGCTCGATGAACGCCTCCATCGTCCAGCCGCGGGGGTTGCCGCAGATCCGGTCGAGGAAGTTGCCGAGCATCAGGGCCCCGTACGGGGTGTGCGAGACCTCGGGGTGGAACTGCAGGCCGTAGAAGGGATAGGTGCGGTGCTTGGCCGCGGCGATCGGGCAGGTGGCGGTCGCGGCCAGGGGGAGGAAGTCGGCGCCGGCGTCGAGGATCTGATCGCCGTGGCTCATCCAGACGGTCGTCTCGCGGGGGACGTCGTGGAAGAGGGGCTCGGCGGGGTCGATCACCCGGCAGTCGGTCCGGCCGTACTCGCGGGCCGGAGGGGCGTCGACCTTCCCGCCCAGGGCCTGCACCGCCAGCTGCATCCCGTAGCAAATGCCGAGCACCGGCACCCCCAGCTCGAACAGCGCCGGGTCGCACTGCGGCGCGCCGGGCTCGTACACGCTGCTGGGGCCGCCCGAGAGGATCAGGGCCAGGGGGTTGAGCTCCCGGACGCGCTCCGCCGTGATGTCGTGGCGGACGATGCGGGCGAAGGCGTGCCGCTCGCGGACCCGACGCGCGATCAGCTGGACGTACTGCGCGCCGAAGTCGAGCACCAACACCGGCCGCGACGAGGGATCGGAGGGATCCATATCAGGCTTGTCTTCCCAGCGAGGAGGTCGAGAAACTCCCGGCCGCGAGGCGAGGCGAGGCGTCGCGACGCGCGTCGGCAAATCGTCACTCTAGCATGGCGACAGAAAATCGGGAATCCGCCAGCCCGGACTTTTCGAAGCCCGACGGGCCGATGGCGCCGATCGTCCGGGTCGACCTCTTCGCGGTCTTGACAGCGCCCGTCGGGCCAAGTCAGATAAGCTTGGTGGTGCAGGTCCTCGCGGACGACTCGTGCGAAAGGTGGCAGGCGATGGCATCGGCATCCGGCGGAGCAAAGCCCGCGTCCTCCACGGCCCACGCCCCGGTCCTCCCCGCGGGCGTCCTCCCCTCGCCCGTCCACCCCCCGCGCCCCGGCTACGAGTTCAACGAGGTCGAGAATCGGATCATCCGCGATCTCGGCTCGAAGATGAGCTTCGTCGGCCTGTTCATGGTCGGCATCGGCCTCTGCTTCGCCGTCATGACCATCCAGCGCTGGTCGCGATACCAGGAGATCGAGGTCGGCTTCCTCTTCCTGGCGATGCTGTTCATGGTCTTCGGCGTCTGGACCCACCGCGCCGGCCGGGACTTCCGCCTGGTGGTCGACTCCCAAGGACGCGACGTCGCCCACCTGATGGCCGCCCTCTCGTCGCTCCTGAAGTGCTACCGTCTCATCTACATGCTCTTCTTCGTCGGCCTGATCTTCGCCATGATCCTCCTGGCTGCGGCCCAGGTGGGAGGGCGAGGGTGAGGGTGAAGCCGACCGACGGCCCGCCCGCGCCCGCTCAGGATTTCGCGATCGCCGCGAGTTCCGCGGAGCGGCGGGAGGCGGCCTCGACGGCGTCGATGAGGGCGCCGCGGAGGGCTTGGCGTTCGAGGACCTGGACGCCGGCGATCGTGGTGCCTCCGGGGCTCGTCACCTGGTCTTTCAGGGCACCGGGGTGGATCTTCGTTTCGAGGACCATCCTGGCGGCGCCGAGGACCGTCTGGGCGGCGAGGGTCGTCGCCACGTCGCGCGGGAGTCCCGCGCGGACGCCGCCGTCGGAGAGGGCCTCGATGATCATGTAGACGAAGGCCGGGCCGCTCCCCGAGAGGCCCGTCACGGCGTCGAGCTGCGATTCCGGCACCCGCACGGCCCGGCCGACCGAGTCCAGGAAGCGCTGGACGGCGTCGGCGTCGGCGTCGGTCGCGTTCGCCCCCAGCGCGAAGGCCGAGGCCCCCTCGCCGAGCAGGGCGGGCGTGTTGGGCATCACCCGGACGATCCGCGTCGCGGCCCCCAGCGCGGCCGACATCGCGGCGATCGGGACGCCGGCCGCGATCGAGACCACCAGATGCCGAGGGGCGAGCGCCGGGGCGATCTCGGCCAGCACGCCCGCCATGCTCTGCGGCTTGACCGCCAGGACGACCACGTCGCTGGCGTCGAGGACCGGCCGATTGCTCCCGTGGACGGCGATCCCGGCCTCGCGGCCCAGCTCCTCGCGCGCGGCGGGGATCGGGTCGCTCGCGGCGATCCGGTCGGGGGTCGCCACCCCCGCGCGGATCATCCCTTTCACCAGGGCCGAGGCCATCCGGCCCGCGCCCAGGAATCCCCAACGGAGGGGGTCGCGATCGGTCGATTCGGTCGGCGTCGGCATGGTCATGGCTCGCTCGGGAAGGCCGCGTGGACGAGGCCCTGGAGGACGAGGTCGGGGATGACGCGGGCGGCGGGGCCTTCGACGGCCGGGGCGAGCCGGAAGGCGTCGCCGCCGGTCCAGACGACCAGGGGAGCGGCGCCGAGGTCGACCGCCTGGCGGGCCAGCAACTCGCGGACGGCCCCGACCGAGCCCCAGAAGACGCCGGCTTCCAGCGAGGGGACCGTGGACCGGCCCCACGACGGGGCGCAACGGCCGGGGTCCACCAGCGGGAGCTGGGCGGTGAAGTGGTGCAAGGCGCGGGCGCAGAGGCCCATGCCCATCGCGATCGCCCCCCCTTGCCAGACGCCGCCGGGGGTGATCCGTTCGATCGTGATCGCGGTGCCGCACGAGACCACCAGGATCGGCCTCCCCGGGCCCAGCAGCCGCGAGGCCGCCAGCACGGCGAGCGCGCGGTCGGCGCCGCCGGTCTCGGCCCCTTCGACGTCCTTGGCCACCGGGACCTCGGCCGCGGTCAGGAACCAGCGGACCTCGGCCACGCCCCGATCGGCCAGGAACGCCCCCAGGCGAGCGGCCAGGGGAGGGTTGACCGACGAGACGGCCCAGGTCGCCGGGCCGGTCGCGGGACGGAGCCAGCCGTCGAGGACGACGCCCCAGACCTTCGGGTCGTCGAGGGGGAGCGAGACGCTCGGCCCGGACGCCCCGTGCTCGTCGAGCAGGGCCCACTTGAGACGGGAGTTGCCGATATCGGCGACGATCCGGGGCATGGTCATTCGCTCGCGGAAGAGACCGAATCCGCGGCCGGCTCAGGGTCCGATTCCGGGTCCGGAATCGAAGGCGAGGCGGGGGCGGGCGGGAGCGTGATCCGCGTCGGCTCCGGCGTCTCCTCTTCCTCGGGACGGTCCTTCAGCTTTTCCTGGATCGCGCGGAGGAGCTGGGGGACGCCCCGGCCGGTGACGGCGGAGATGGAGAGCACGTCGCGGCCGATCTCGCGGGCGAGCCGGTCGCGCGCCTCCTCGGCGTCGGTGAGGTCCATCTTGGTGACCACCACCAGCTCGGGCCGCTCGGCCAGGGCCTGGCTGTACTGCTCCAGCTCCTTGCGGATCATCTCATAGTTGCGCACCGGGTCCGAGCCGTCGACCGGCATGGCTTCGACCAGATGGACGAGCAGGCCGGTGCGTTCGACGTGGCGGAGGAACTCGTGGCCCAGCCCCAGCCCGGTGTGGGCGCCTTCGATCAGGCCGGGGATGTCGGCGACGACGAACGCGTGCTCGGAGTCGACCAGGACGGTCCCCAGGTTGGGGTATTTGGTGGTGAACGGGTAGTCGGCGATCTCGGGATGGGCGCGGGAGATTCGCGAGAGCAGGGTCGACTTGCCGGCGTTGGGGAGGCCGATCAGGCCGACGTCGGCGATGACCTTCAGCTCCAGGACGATCCAGCGCTCCTCGCCGGGGAATCCGGACTCGTGCTGCCGGGGGGCGCGATTGACGGACGACTTGAAGAAGGTGTTGCCGTGGCCCCCTCGGCCCCCCTTGGCGACGACGACCTGGTCGCCGTGGTTCTTGAGGTCGCGGAGGACGTGGCCGCGGTCGCGGTCGCGGATGATGGTCCCCGCCGGGACTGTGATCGTCAGCGGCTCGCCCCGCTTGCCGAAGCAGTTGGAGCCCTGGCCGTGGTCGCCGCGCTCGGCCTTCCAGTGCCGCTGGTGCGACAGGTGGGCGAGGTTGGTGAGCCCTTCCTCGGCGCGGATGATCACGTCGCCGCCGTCGCCGCCGTCGCCCCCGTTGGGGCCGCCGCGAGGCGCGTACTTCTCGCGACGGAAGCTGAGGCAGCCGTTGCCGCCGTCTCCCCCGCGAACGAAAATGGTCACGCGATCCGCGAACATGGAGCGACTCGATCCGGTGGAAGACGGGGGTCCATCAAGCGAACAGAGAGCGAGGGTCCCGGCCGACGGCCGAGGGACGCCCGCCCTCCCTGGTCTTCGCTCGATCGGGGGAGGGGGTCCGCGCGCAGCCGCGGCTCACCCCCGACCCGGTTCAGTTGGCGACGGCTTCGGCCTCGGTGACGACATTGATCCGACGGCCTTCCTGGTCGAACTTGACCCGGCCGTTGACAAGCGAAAAGATCGTCCAGTCGCGGCCGACGCCGACGTTCTTGCCCGGCCTCCAGCGCGTCCCGCGCTGCCGGCAGATGATGCTCCCCGGCTGGGCCGCCTGGCCGCCGTAGAGCTTGATGCCGAGCATCTGGGGGTTCGAGTCGCGACCGTTGCGGCTGGAGCCCTGTCCTTTTTTGTGAGCCATCGCTCTACCTTCTCCGAGAATCCGTGGCGTCGATTGGGTTCCCGACGTCCGGTCCATGCCGGAGGCGGGCGGTCTGGGGGCGGCCGAATCGCGGCGCAATCGCCGCGCACGCCGGTCCCCCGCCGATCATGTTACAATATCCGAACGCTCGCCCCCCCGACAAGTCCGGATCGCCGGGCGACGGGCGGGAGGCGATCGAACGAGAACGAGGAGGACGCGACCGGTGAACGGCGTCGAGAACCAGAAACGTCCGGCGGTCGTCCTGCTCAGCGGCGGCCTGGACTCGGCCACCGTGCTGGCCGAGGCCTCGGCGGCGGGCTTCGCCCCCTTCGCCCTGTCGATCGACTACGGCCAGCGTCACGCCGTCGAGATGACGGCGGCGCGGCGGGTGGCGGCGGCCCTGGGGGTCGTCCGCCATGTGGAGCTGTCGATCGACCTGCGGGCCTTCGGCGGCAGCGCGCTGACGGCCGACCTCGACGTCCCCAAGGACCGAGGCGAGGCCGAGATGGCCGGGGAGATCCCGATCACCTACGTCCCCGCCCGCAACACCGTCTTCCTCTCGCTGGCCCTGGGCTGGGCCGAGACGCTGGGGGCGTTCGACCTGTTCGTCGGCGTCAACTGCGTCGACTACTCCGGCTATCCCGACTGCCGCCCCGAGTTCCTCAGGGCCTTCGAAGCCCTGGCGAACCTGGCGACCCGGGCCGGCGTCAAGGGGGAGGGGACGTTCCGCGTCCACGCGCCCCTGCTGAAGCTGACCAAGGACCAGATCATCCGCCGGGGGCTGGAGCTGGGGGTCGACTACGGCCTCACCCACAGTTGCTACGACCCCGCGCCCGGGGACCTGGCTTGCGGGCGCTGCGATTCCTGCCGCCTCCGCCTCGCCGCGTTCGCCAGGCTGGGCCTGACGGACCCGGCCCCCTACGCCGATTGAGCACGGGCGGCGGGGGCGGGCGTCGGGCCGGAAACGTGACGGGGGCCGGGGCCGGGTCGGCTCACCAGTAGATCCAGTCGTAGGCCGGGTCGGCGGGCTCGATCTCCTTCTCGGAGAGGTTCCGCTCGTCGCCGCGGCGGATGAAGTCGAGCCGGAGCGTCTTGTACTTGACGAGCGGCTTGCCGCCGTCGGGCGGGGCGATCTCCTTGTAGCCGTCGGAGAGCCCGCGGACGTAGATGCTGAAGCGGTCGGCGGAGGCGTCCCAGGAGTCCCACACGGCCACGCCGAAGACGGCGTCGTCGACCCCTTCCTTGGTGCTCGGCGGGATCACGCCCATGATGTCGATCGCGCCCCGGACCGGGATCGTGGGGTCTTCGCGGCCCTGGATCACCGGGATCGCCTCGGGGACCACGGCGTCCTCGAACCGCTGGCCCCGCTCGTTCACCATGATGAACTGGGGGTAGAACGGCCGGGGGGAGGAGGTCCGGTTGACGACCTTGTAGTAGAGGTAGTGCACGGATCGACGCCCCTTGCCGGGGATCTCGACCGTCTGGATGCGGAGGGGCTTGAAGGCGAAGTCCAGGACCCAGATCCCCTCGCGGTCCTTGGGCAGGGGCGTGGTCTTGATCGTGGTCCAGTTGAAGGCGAGCCGGTCGTGCCGCCAGGGGACCGTCGGCAGGTCGGGGACGAGCTGCGGCGGCTGGTCGGGCTCGGGCCGGGCCGCGTCGGCCGGGTCGGGCGCGGGGGCTTGCTGCGCCCGGACGACGCCGGCCGCGGCCGTCGTCGAGAGCGCGAGGGCAAGCGCGATCCGCCTTGTGAGGATCCACACGGGACTGTCTCCCCAGGTCTGTTGCCAACGAAAGGGACGGGGCCTAGAGCGATCGATCGGGGACGGAGTTCGGCGAGCGAGGCTGGCCCGTCCCGGCCGGCGCCGGGGGGAAGCTAGCCCGAACCGTCAAAGTCCGTCAAGTCGTCTTCAAGTTTAGCCGTTGTTTTAGCAAACTAGCCGACGGTCGTCGCGGGCGTCGCCGATTTTTCGGGAAGCCGCTCCCATCGCCAGGGTTGCAACGGACGCGCCGGTTTTTACAATGAACCACCCTGGGCGCCAGGAACGCGACCGGACCGTCGGGACGAACCAAGAAGGACTCCGCCGCTTATGCGTGGGATTCGAGTGATCGGCGCCGCGACCCTCCTCGGCCTGACGGCCCTGGCCGGGGCCGCCGAGACGCCCGCCGACGGCTTCGAGACGCTGACCCTCAAGGACGGCCAGCGGGTCGTCGGCCGGGTCGTGGCCGAGAAGGCCGAGGCGATCTACGTCGACCTGGGGCACGACCTCCTGAAGCTCCCCCGCGAGTCGATCGTGCGGCGGGCGCGGGGGGAGGAGGCCGGGACGATCGTCGCGGCGACCCCCGGCGAGACCGCCGTCGACGCCTCGGGCTTCTTCTCGACGGGCCTGCTCCGGCCCTCTTCGGTGAAGGAAGTGGTCGCCAAATTCGGCGAGTCGGTCGTCTCGATCGAGACCCCCTCGGGCAAGGGCTCGGGCTTCCTGATCAACGACGAGGGCTACGCGATCACCAACGCCCACGTCATCGAGGGGGAGACCCGGATCTCGGCCATCCTCTACCAGAACACCGCCGGCGGGGGCCTCGCCCGCCGCCGCATCGACGACGTCCAGATCGTCGCCCTCAACCCGTTCTTCGACCTGGCGCTGATCAAGCTCCCCTTGCCGGACGACGTGAAACCCAGCCACGTGATCCTGGGTAATGGAGAGGACGTGAACACGGGCGACCTGGTCTTCGCCGTCGGCAACCCGCTCGGCCTGGAACGGTCCGTGACGCAGGGGATCGTCAGCAACCGCAGCCGGAACCTCGAAGGCCAGCTCTACCTCCAGACCGACACGGCGATCAACCCGGGGAACTCGGGGGGGCCGCTGTTCAACGCCCGGGGAGAGGTCATCGGGGTCACCAGCCGGGGCGCGCGGGCCGACATGGCGGACAACCTCGGCTTCGCCATCCCGATCGCCTACGTCAAGGACTTCCTCCGCCATCGCGAGGCCTTCTCGTTCGACAAGACCAACCCCAACAGCGGCTACCGCTACCTCGACCCGCCGCGGCGGCCGCGACGGGAGAAGCCCGAGGCCCTGGGAGGTCCGAAGGCCGACGGAGCGACGACCACGACGATCAAATAAGCCCGCCGACCGCCGTTGGACCGGACCGTGGAGATCGGTCCCGGACCGGATCGGATTGGATCGGCTCGGGCGGCCCACGGCGGCCCGAAGACTTCGGCGAAGCGAGGCTGGAATCAGGCTCGTCGGTCACCGCCGGCGATCCGTCGGGCATTGGAGCCCGACGTGCGAGCGTGCGAAGGGTCATCGGCCGCGAGGCCGCGTGACGGGACAGGTCTCGAAACCTCGGTCGGTGAACCGTGGCGTGCCAGAATGGAGTGACAAGAGATGCCTAAGGCCAAGGGGGCGATTCTTCGCCTGGCCCTCGTCGGGTGGCTGGGACTGACGGGACTCGGGCTGCGCGCGAACCTCGCCGCCGCCGCGACCCCGCCGGAGCAGGTGCTGCCCGACTCGACCCTGTTCTTCGTCAAGATCGCCGACGTGGCCAAGTTCCGCGAGGCGTTCCGCGCCAGCACCTACGGCCAGCTCTGGAACGACCCGGCCCTCGCCCCCATGCGGGCCGACGTGGCCGAGAAGGTCAAGCCCACGAGCGAGGCGCTCAAGGATAAGGTCGGCGTGACCCTGAAGGAGCTGTTCGAGCTTCCCAAGGGGGTCGCGATCGCGGCGATCGCCGGCTCGGACGAATCCAAGCCGACGGTGTCGCTGGCGATCATCGCCGACGCCGGGTCCAACGCCCCGAAGATGGCCGAGGTGCTCGCCCGCAGCGACAAGCAGGCCGAGCAGAACGGCTCCACGGTCCGGGTCGAGACCTTCCAGAACAGCCCGCTGCACATCATCACCCCGCCGGAGAAGGCGGCCGGCGATGACAAGACGCCCCCGCCGCCGCCGGTCGTCTGGACCCAGGCCGGCGAGGTCTTCTTCCTCGGCAGCGACGTCGCGGCGATCAAGGACCTGGCCTCCAACGCCGCCGGCCGCGGCACCGGCGCCTTCGGCGGCGGCGAGGCGTTCGTCAAGACCCAGGCCAAGGTCGGCGCCGCGTCCGCCCAGGTCGTCTGGTTCCTCGACGTCGTCAAGGCCGTCGCCTTCGCCACCAAGGCCGGCTCCCGCGGCAACGAGGCCCAGGCCCAGCAGATCGCCTTCCAGGTCCAGGCCCTCGGCCTCGACGGCCTGAAGTCGGTCGGCGGTGCCCTGACGCTCGACGCCGGCGAGTACAGCAGCCTGACCAAGACCTTCTTCAACGCCCCCGCCGCCGGGGTGAAGGGCCTCCTCAAGCTCTTCTCGTTCCCGCCGGCCGCGCTGCGGCCCGAGCCCTGGGTCCCCGCCACCGCCGCCAGCTACCAGACCTTCAGCTGGGACCTCGACAACGCCTACAAGGCCGTCGAGGACCTCGTCAACCAGTTCCAGCCCGGCATGCTCAACGTCCTGGAGCAGCAGCTCATCGGCCCCGAGGGGGGCCAGCCGCTCAGCTTCCAGAAGGACGTGTTCGGCCCGCTCGGCAACCGTCTGACCCTGATCGGCGACTTCAAGAAGCCCATCAAGGAAGACAGCCAGCGGCTCGTCCTCTCCATCGCCCTGGACGACGCCAAGGCCTTCCAGGCGACCCTCGAACGGGTCATCGAGCTGGCCCACGCCGCCCCCCGCAAGCGCGACTTCCAGGGGACGACCATCCTCGACTTCGAGCTGCCCGAGATGCCGGCCCAGGGGGGCGTTCAGCCCCAGCTCAAGGGCCCCGTCAGCGTGGCCGTCGCCAAGGACTCGCTCCTCATCACCACCGACGCCACCCTGCTCGAGCAGGTGCTCCGGCCCGGCGTCGTCCCCCTCGCCGAGAGCGCGGACTACCAGACCGTCGCCAAGCACATGCCGGAGAAGGTCAGCGGCATGACCTTCGTCCGCCCCGACGAGCAGGCCCGCCTCACCTACGACATGCTCAAGGGGGGCCGCTTCGAGGAGGCCGTCAAGCAGGGGATGGCCGCCAGCCGCCCCGGCCAGCCCCTCCCGGAGATCCCGCAGCTCATCGATCCCGCCAAGCTCCCCGACTTCGAGGTCTTCGCCAAGTACCTCACCCTCGGCGGCAGCTACAGCGTGATGGACGACGACGGCTTCACCCAGACCGGCTTCAGCCTCCGCAAGGCCAACCCCTGACCTGAGCGGGCCCGCAACCGTCCCATGCCACCCCCGCGGCGAGCCGGCCCTCCGGCTCGCCGCTCCCATTTCCCCCCCGACGATCCCCATCCCGCGTCCGGGGGACGCCGACGCCCCGGAGGCCCGCCGCGATGCCCCCGCCCGACGCCCGCATCCAGCTCCGAGGCGCGCGAACCCACAACCTCAAGGGGATCGACCTCGACCTCCCCCTCGGCCGCCTGATCGTGGTGACCGGCGTCAGCGGCGCGGGGAAGAGTTCGCTGGCCCTGGACACCCTCTACGCCGAGGGCCAGAGGCGCTACGTCGAGACCTTCTCGGCCTACGCCCGACAGTTCCTGGAGCCCCTGGAGAAGCCCGACGTCGACCGGATCGGCGGCGTCCCCCCCGCCGTCGCGCTCGCCGCCGGGGCCAGGCCGTCCGCCCGCGCCACGATCGGCACGCTCTCCGAGGCCCACGACCCCCTCGCGCTCCTCTTCGCCCGGCGGGGGGAGGTCATCTGCCGGGCCTGCGGCGATCGCGTCCTCCCGGCCAATCCCCGCACCGTCTCCGAGGCCGTCGACGCCCTCCCCGAAGGCGCCCGCTACGAGATCGCCTTCCCCGTCGAGATCCTCCCCGAGACCGACGTCCCCGCGCTCGGTCGGACGCTCCTCGAACAGGGGATGACCCGCGTCCGGGTCGGCGACCTCGTGGTCGACCTCGCGGCCGGCCCGCTCGACGCCGTCGGCCCGATCCAGATCGACGTGATCGTCGACCGCCTGATCCGGGGCCGCGACGCCCCCCGCCGCCGGCTGGACTCGATCGAGACCGCCTTCGCCAGGGGCCAGGGCCGCTGCCGGATCGTCTCCGAATCCGGCGTCCGCACGTTCGTCCGGGGCTGGCGATGCAGCCGGTGCGGGACCGACCACGTCGAGCCCCAGCCCAACCTCTTCCGCTGGACGAGTCCCCTGGGCGCCTGCCCGGGCTGCGAGGGCGTCGGCTCGGTCGCCGACCTCGACCCGGAACGGATCGAGCGCAAGGCGGGTCGCGAGAAGACCCCGACGCGGGCGGACCCCAAACTCCCGCGACGTCGGCGGCCGTGCCCCGACTGCCGGGGCGCGAGGCTCCGCCCCGAGGCGCTCGCCGTGCGGATCGACGGGCGGAACGTCGCCGAGTTCTCGGCCCTCCCCGTCGCCCGCGCCCGGCCGGTCCTGGCGTCGTGGGCCGGGCCCGACGAGCCGGCCGACGCCGCGAGGCTCCGCTCCCGGATCGCCGCGAGGCTGGACGCGCTCGATCGGATCGGCCTGGGCCACCTGACGCTCGACCGCCCGGCGCGGGACGTGGCCGCCGGAGAGCTGCGACGGACGACGATGGCCCGCACCCTGGGGACGGGCCTGGTGGGGACGCTCTACGTCCTCGACGAGCCGACGACCGGTCTCCACCCTCGCGAAGTCGGCCAGGTGATCGAGGTCCTCCAGACGCTCCGCGACGAGGGGAACACCCTGGTCGTCGTCGAGCACGACGCCGAGGTGATCCGCGCCGCCGACCTCGTCGTCGACCTTGGGCCGGGGGCGGGCGAGGCCGGCGGCCGCGTGGTCTACTCCGGTCCCGTCGCGGGCCTGCTCACGGCCGAAGGCTCCGCCACCGGAGATTTCCTGTCCGGCCGGCGTGGGATCGAGCGGCCCGCCGAGCGCCGCACGCCCTCGCGCGGGCTCCTGACGCTCCGGGGCGCCTCGGGCCGGAACCTCAAGGCGATCGACGCCGCGTTCCCCCTGGGCGTCCTCTGCGTCGTGACCGGGGTCAGCGGCGCAGGGAAATCCACGCTCGTCGAACAGACGCTCTATCCCGCCCTGCGCGAGCGGCTCGCGGGAGGGGGGCCGCCGGGCTTGCCGTTCCTCGCGCTGGAGGGGGTCGGCGATCTCGCCGAAGTCGTGCTGCTGGACCACTCGCCGTGCGGTCGGTCGGGCCGGTCCAACCCCGCGACCTTCCTGAAGGTCCTCGACGAGGTCCGCCGCACGTTCGCCGCGACCCACGAGGCCAAGCTGCGGAATTACGGCCCCGCGATGTTCAGCTTCAACGTCGACGGCGGCCGATGCTCGGCCTGCAAGGGGGAGGGGTTCCGCCGGATCGACATGCAGTACCTCCCCAACGTGACTGTCCGCTGCCCGGACTGCAAGGGGACCCGCTACCGCCCGGAGATCCTGGAGGTCGCCTATCGCGGCAAGTCGATCGCCGAGGTGCTCGACCTGACCGGCCGGGAGGCGTTCGGATTCTTCCGCAGCCGTCCCAGGATTCAGGCCCGGCTCCGGCCGCTCCTGGAGGTCGGCCTGGATTACCTTCGGCTCGGCCAGCCCGCCGCGACCCTCTCCGGCGGCGAGGCCCAGCGCCTCAAGCTGGCGGCCTTCCTGGCCGGCTCCACGGCCGCGCTGAACCGCGCGGGGAAGATCGCCCACACCCTCTTCCTGCTCGACGAGCCGACCGCCGGCCTCCACCCGGCCGACATGGCCCGCCTGCTCGACGCCCTCTCCAACCTCGTCGACCGGGGCCATTCCGTCGTCGTCGTCGAGCACAGCACCGAGGTCATGCTCGCCGCCGACTGGATCATCGACCTCGGCCCTGGCGCGGGGGACGACGGCGGCCGGATCGTCGCGGAGGGGACGCCCGAGGAGGTGGCGCGGTCCGGGACCGCCACCGGCGAGGCCCTGGCCCGAAGATTGCGAGCGTCCCCGGGAGAGTCCGGCGAACCCGACGACGCCCGGCGGCGTCCTTGACCTGACGAACACGAAGGCTCGACAAGGGCGTCTCAGCCGAGACGGGAGGCATCACGATGGCCAAGGTCGGTTACACGGGGCCGCTGGAGCAGGTCTCGCCGTTCCAGTACCGGATCCCGAAATCCTATCGCGACGATATGCGGGTCGACGGCGTCATCTTCGCCGACGAGCACCTCATCGACCACATCAAGGCCGACCAGGGGCCGGAGCAGGTCGTGAACGTCGCCACGCTGCCGGGCATCCAGAAGGCCAGCCTGGCGATGCCCGACATCCACTGGGGATACGGCTTCTGCATCGGCGGCGTCGCCGCGACCGACCCGGAGCAGGGGGGCGTGATCTCCCCCGGCGGCGTCGGCTATGACATCAATTGCGGCGTCCGCCTCCTGCGCACCGACCTGGAATGGGCCGACGTCAAGGACCGGATCCGATCGCTCGTGGAGCAGCTCTTCCGCGACATCCCCACCGGCGTCGGCCAGCGCGGGGTCTTCTCGTTCACCAAGCCGCAGCTCGTGCAGCTGATGGAGGAGGGGGTCTCGTACGTCGTGAACAAGGGTTGGGGGACCGACCGCGACATCGAGTTCGCCGAGGCCCAGGGGAGGCTCGACGGCGCCGACCCCGGCCGCGTCAGCGACCGCGCCATCCAGCGCGGGGCCGACCAGTGCGGGACGCTCGGCTCCGGCAACCACTTCCTGGAGGTCCAGGTCGTCGACCGGGTCCTCGACGAGGCCGCCGCGAAGGTCATGGGCCTGCGCGAAGGCCAGGTCACGGTCCTGATCCATTCGGGCTCGCGCGGGCTGGGTTATCAGGTCTGCGACGACTACCTTGGCGTCTTCAAGGACGCCCCCGCGAAGTACGGCTTCACGCTTCCCGACCGACAGCTCGCCTGCGCGCCGGTGCGGAGCCCCGAAGGCCAGTCGTACCTGGGCGCGATGCGCGCCGCGGCCAACTACGCCTGGTGCAACCGCCAGTTGCTCACCCACCAGGCACGCCAGGTCTTCGCCCGGGTCTTCGAGAAGCCCTGGGAGGAGCTGGGGATGGACCTGGTGTACGACGTGGCGCACAACATCGCCAAGTTCGAGGAGCACGACGTGGGCGGCGGGGTCCGCAAGCAGGTCTGCGTCCACCGCAAGGGGGCCACGCGGGCCTTCCCGCCGGGCCATCCCGAGATCCCCGAGCTGTACGCCGAGACCGGCCAGCCCGTCATCATCCCCGGCAGCATGGGGACGGCGAGCTGGGTCCTCGCCGGCCAGCCCGGGAGCATGCTCCATTCGTTCGGGTCGAGCTGTCACGGGGCCGGCCGGATGATGAGCCGCACCGCCGCCGTCCGACTGGCCGAAGGCCGCCGCATCGACCGCGAACTCGACGCCATCGGCATCATCGCCAGGGCGAGGGGCCACAAGGGACTCGCCGAGGAACAGCCCGCCGCCTACAAGGACGTCGACCTCGTCGTCGACGTCGTCGACAAGGCCGACATCTCCAAGAAGGTCGCCCGACTCCGCCCGGTGGGGGTCATCAAGGGGTGAGGACCATGGATGGTCGGTCCGAATCGATCCGCCCTCGCGGCCCTCAGCCCGTCAGCGGCTCGCGGCGCCAGACGAGCTGGCAGCGGTTGCCTTCGGGATCGTGGAAGAACGAGGTCTTGATCTCGTCGTCGAAGGCGGCGGTGTCGGTCTCGAACACGATCCCGAGCTTCTCCAGCTCGGCCTGCTTGGCGGGGACGTCGTCGACCCAGAAGGCCAGGTGGCAGACCCAGCGCTGGCGGGCGTTCGACTCGTCGGCGGGTCGGGCGATGATCTCGATGGCGCCGCCGTGGTCGTCGGCCAGGAAGTAGCCGCCCGGCGGGCTTCCGCCGCCGACGCGGGCGACCTTCAGGCCCATCGTCCGGACGTAGAAATCCTTGAGGGCTTCCAGGTCGGCCGCGTAGATCGCGAAGTGTTCCAGACGCGCCATGGGTCGCTCAGCCTTTCCGTGACTTCTTCGTCGCCTTGATCCCGGCCAGGTCCAGGATCACCTTCCACTCGGCGTCGGACACCGGCTGCACCGAGAGCCGGCTCCCCTTGCGAAGCAGCTCCATCCCGACCAGCGCGGGGATCTCCCGCAGCCTGGCCAGGGCCAGCGGCGGGTCGATGGGCCGCACCGGCTTGATCGTCACCTGGAACCACGTCGGGGCTTCGGGCTTGCTTTTGGGGTCGTGGTAGTGCGAATCGGGGTCGAACGCCAGGGGGTCGGGATGCCCCGCCTCGACGACCTCGGCGATCCCCACGACGGCCGCCGGATCGGCGTTGGAATGGTAGAACAGGACCCCGTCGCCGACCCGGATCGAGTCGCGCAGGAGGTTCCGCGCCTGGTAGTTGCGGACGCCGCCCCAGCCCGTCGTCCCGTCGCGCACGAGGTCGGCGTACGAGTACGAATCCGGCTCGGACTTGAACAGCCAGTACGCCATGCGCGATCTCGCTCCCCCCTCGACATCCCGACGCCCCGGTACTCTATCATGACGAGAGGGTCGCGTCGAGCGACGGCGATCGAGCGACGGCGACAGGGTCGAGAGGCACGTTGATGAGCGATTCGGGAGTGGGCCCCAGCGTCTGCATCCTCACCCCCACCGGCCGGGGGGCCGTGGCCGTGGTGCGCGTGTGGGGGCCCGGAGCCCTCGAAGCGGCCGACGCGGCGTTCCGCCCGGCCTACGGCAAGAATCTGGCGGCGACGCCCCCGCGTCGCCCCCGCTTCGGCCGCCTCGGCGCGGGGCTGGGGGACGAGGTCGTCGCGGTGGTGCTCGACGGCGAGCCGGGCGGGGTCGAGATCCAGTGCCACGGCGGGTCGGCGGCCGTCGCGATGGTCGTCGACGCCCTGATCGAACGGGGGGCGAGGGCCGTCGAGCCGTCGTCGTTCCTCGACGCCTCGACCCCGAGCCTCATCGAGGCCGCGGCGTGGCGCGACCTCGCCGGGGCCGGCACCCTGCGAACGGCCGAGATCCTGCTGGAGCAGGCCCAGGGGGCGCTCGACCGGGAGGTCGACGCGCTGCTCGCGGGGATCGCGGCGGAGGACCCGCAGACGAAGTCGAGACTCGATGCGTTGATGGAACGCGGGCGGGTCGGCCTGCGGCTCGTCGAGGGCTGGCGGGTGGTGATCGCGGGGCGGCCGAACGTGGGCAAGAGCCGGCTCCTGAACGCGATGGCGGGCTATTCCCGGGCGATCGTCTCGCCGACGCCCGGCACGACCCGAGACGCCGTGACGATCCGCACCGCGTTCGACGGCTGGCCCGTCGAGCTGGTCGACACCGCCGGCGTCCGCGAGGCCGACGACCTGGTGGAACGCTTCGGCGTCGAGCGCGCCCTCCGCGAACGGGCGCGGGCCGACCTGACGCTGCACGTCGTCGACCGCTCGCAACCGCTGGAGGACGCCGATCGGACGGGTTCGACGGACGGCCCCACGCTGATCGTGGCCAGCAAGGCCGACCTGCCGGCGGCGTGGTCCCCGACCGAGGCGTTCGGCCCCTCGCCGATCGTCGTCGTCTCGGCCGAGACCGGGACGGGCCTCGACGAGCTGGACTCGGCCATCGCGCGGACGCTCGTCCCACACCCCCCCGATCCGGGAGCCGCCGTCCCCTTCCGCGCCGAGCATCGGGACGCCCTGGCCGCCGCGCGAGACGCCCTGGAAGCCGGCGACGCCCAGGCCGCCGTACAGGCCCTCAGAGCCCTGCGACGAAGGCCATAAAGCCCTTCCCCCCCTCGGGGCCGGACGCGATCGCGGATGCTCCGCGCCCGGTCGCACCCAGGTCAGGCTTTCGACGGCGGGGGGGCGAAGCCCAGGGCGGCGCCGATCGCGATGAACGACGCGACGAGGAGTTGGGCCGCGCCGCGCGCGGCCGGGGTGATGGCGACGGGGCGGGTGGTCTCGTCGAGGGGGAACATCAGCGCGCCGACGACCTGATAGGCGACGACGCCCACGACGGCCCCGACCACCCCTCCCACGAGCGCCTGGGGGACGGCTCGACGGCCGCCGGCTCCCAGGCCGAGCGCCGCGCCGGCGGCGGCGCCGATCAGGCCGGCGATCGCCCCTTGCACCAGGAGCGCCGCCTCCAGGCCGTCCTCGTCCTGGGCCAACAGGCGAAAGGCGAGGCGGACGGTGATTTGCACGGCCGCGACGCCGGCCGCGACGCCCAGGGCCGCGCCCAGGGCCGCCGCGACGCCCGCGTCGCGGGGGGAACGTCGCGCGAGGCCGCCGGCCGCGCCCAGGGCCGCGCCCAGCGCGGCCCCGAGGAGGCCGAAGGCGATGGAGGTCTCCGCGAGCACCCCGCGACGGTAGCTGGCGGTCGCGACGGCCGTCTCCGCGGGCGTGGCGAAGCCCGCCGTCGCGGTGAGCGGAGGCCGAAACCTCCCGTGGATCGACTCCTCCGCCAGCCACGAGGCGAGCCCCGCGAGCAGCCCGGCGGCGAGGGCGAGGGCCCCGAGCCGCGCCTTCGAGGGCCGCTCGCGCGGCGCCTCGAAGCTCGGTCCCGAGGGAGGGGCGGTTTCCACGGGTGGATCGACGTCGATGGACGACATGGGGACGAAGCCTCAATCAATAAGCGTCGGAGCTGATCACTTCACCGCCGGCCTTGGTGCCCAGCGCCCACCAGATCCGCATCTCGACCGAACTCTTGATGAACTTCACGCTGCCGTCGGCCATGGCCGCGTTGACGCCGCCGGGGTGGTTGCTGGTGGCGTTATAATAGCCGCTGTGCAGCGCCCCGCAATCGGGCCCGCAGTCCATCCTGCAGGAGTTCCAGGGGAACTCGTTGGAGTTGGGCGGGATCAGGGTCTGGAACATGCTCTCGCCCAGGGCGCCGAGGTTCCAGCGATACCCGCGCTGGCCCATGCTCCGCTGGGTGCGGAACCATTCGTTGCAGGTCTGCCAGTCCTGCCGGAGGGCGGCGAGGTTGCTCGTGGGGTCCAGAAGCGAGGAGGCGGGGCCGGCGCCGGTGCTGGACGGGCCGTCTCGCCACTTGGTCTGCTTCGGGCTGTAGAGGGTCGTGGAGACCAGGGCCTCCGAATAGGCGATGGTGTTCGACGAGCCGTCGGTGACGTGCTGGATCCCGTAGTTCGCCTTGCTGGCGAACATACCGGTCGACTGCTGGTTGGGGTAGAAGCCTGCGGTCGTGCCGATCGAGCCGAAGTAGTTGTTGGTGTTCTCCGTCCCCGTCAGGCCGTCGGACGGGCAGACGAACACGGCGACCTTGGAGAGGAACACGGTCGTGTTGTTGACGGCCCCGCCCCCCTGCCAGGTCGTCCAGCAGAAGTTCGCCGCGTCGTAGAGCGGTCGCTGCTCCAGGTAGGGGAGGAGCATGGCGTTGGCGCCCCACGTCCCCCAGTCGGCCGTCACGCCGATGTCGGAGTAGGCGATGGTCGCCGTCATCGGAAACGAGTTGAGGGCGCTGTGGTAGTTGTGAAGCCCCAGGCCGATCTGCTTGAGATTGTTGATGCACTGCGAACGGCGGGCGGCCTCGCGAGCCGCCTGCACGGCGGGGAGCAACAAGGCGATGAGGACGGCGATGATCGCGATCACCACCAGCAATTCAATCAGCGTGAACCCTCGGGACGACTGTCTCTTCATCACGGACTCCTCTCGGCGACTCTCGAAATGAGTGATGGATGAACGAATCGCTCAAACCGAATCCGACCGCCCCTCGTCAGGGCTTCGACTCGGGCCCCGGTTCCGAAGCGGCCTCGGCCTTGGGCTCCGCCTTGGACTTGGACTTCCCCTTGGTCCCCTGACGCTTCTCCATGTACCCGCCCATCGCCTTCATCAGGTTCTGGTCCTTGCCGTGATCGACCGCGACCGTCCCGGACGTGTCCTCGCCGCATCCCGCGAGAGCCATCGATCCGACCAGAGCCGCGACGACGCCCGTCTTGCCGAGCAGCCTCATAGACCCCTCCTCGTTCGTGGACAGGAACTGACGACCGAGTGAAAACCTTCCGATCCCAACAACCCGGCGACCTCGGCGCGCAGCGCGATCGCCCGGCCCTCGGGCCGCACTCCATTTCCACCCTCCCGCACGCAAGCACGACTGACGGGACCTCCGCGGCCGGACGCTTGGGAAAGGCGACGGCACGCATCGGCAGCACGGGTAGGTTGGTGTCCGGGCGGTGAGAAAGCAAGTGAAAAATGGCCGACCTTCCGCCGAATCTCAACTAAGTATTTAACACTTTCGCGGACCTTTTCGGGGCCTTCGACGGTCGCCGGCTCGCTGGCGCCGCCCCTCCGTAGGTGGATGGTTCGAACGATGAATTCCCACGGAAATCGTCCCTTCGTTCGCCGCGCCCACCCAGCAGCCGGGCTTCGAACCGGGGCTCCGGAGGCCTCGGGGATCGGGCATCGCAGTCGTGGCGATCCGTCGCCTTAACGAGCAGGCCGCCGACGCGCCGAATCGGGTGCGGACGGGGGCGGCCAGGCCCGGTCGAGGACCTCCCCCGACGCCGATCCCCACGCCGTCCGCTCCCTTCGATCCAGGCCGACGCGGCGTTCCCGGCGGCCCGGCTCGCGTGGTAGGGTGAAGGGCGTCGCGGGGCGGGACGGACGAGCGCCCCGACGCGAGTTCGAGGGGAGGAGAGACGGTGCGAATCCTGATGGTCGGCGCGGGCGGGATCGGCGGATATTTCGGGGGTCGGCTGCTGGAAGCGGGCCGCGACGTGACGTTCCTGGTCCGCCCCGGACGGGCGGCGAAGCTGGCGGCCTCGGGCCTGGCCATCCGCAGCGAGACCGGCGACGCCGACCTGCCGAAGCCCCCGCCGTCACGGCCGGACGGCTGGCGGGCCTGGGGGCCTTCGACCTCGTGATCGTCAGTTGCAAGGCTTACGACCTCCCCGGCGCGATCGGCGACTTCGCGCCGGCGGTCGGGCCGAGGACCGTCGTCCTGCCGCTGCTCAACGGGATGCGCCACCTCGACGCGCTCGACGCCCGGTTCGGCGGCGACGCCGTGCTCGGCGGCCTCTGCCTGATCTCGTCGCGACTGGACGAGGAGGGCCGCATCCTCCACCTCAGCGACGTCCACCGCCTGACCTTCGGCGCGCGGTCGCCGGCCCAGGCCGAGGCCGCGCAGGCCGTCGCCGAGAGCTTCGCAGGCGCGAACCTCGAGCCGATGCGCAGCGACGACGTGACGCTGGCGATGTGGGAGAAGTGGACCTTCCTCGCCGCGCTCGCCGGCGTCACCTGCCTGATGCGGGCCGCGATCGGCGACGTGGTGAAGGCCGACGGGACCGACCTGATCCTCGCGATCCTGGAAGAGTGCCGCGCCATCGCCGAGTCCAACGGGCATTCCCCGCGCGAGCCGTTCCTGGAGATGTCCCGCCGGCGCCTGACCGACCCGAATTCGACCCTGACCGCGTCGATGCTCGACGACCTCGAACGCGGCGGCCCCACCGAGGCCGACCACATCCTCGGCGACCTGCTCCGCCGGGGAGCGTCTGAACCGGGCCCGTCCTCGCTCCTGCACGCCGCCCTGGTCGCCATCCGCGCCCAGGAGTCCCGCCGAGGCCGCGCCCCGTCGAATGGGTAGGCTCACGCACCGATGGGCGGGTAGAATGGCACGTTCGGGGCGAGGCGGTTCGGCGGGACGCGGGGCGGGGGGCTAGGGATGACGGCTGCGAGCGTGCTGGCGATCGTCGCGGGTTTGGTTGGCGCGTCGGCCGCGCCGGGGGGCGAGGCCCGGCCGAACATCGTGATCGTCTACGCCGACGACATGGGGTACACCGACCTGGGCTGCTACGGCGGCGACCTGGCCGAGACCCCGAACCTCGACCGCATGGCCCGCGAGGGGGTCCGGCTGACGCGGTACTATTCCGCCTCGCCGATCTGCTCGCCGTCGCGGTGCGGGCTCCTGACCGGGCAGTTCCCGGCCCGATGGCGGATCACCAGCTACTTGCAGACCCGCGCGGGGAACCGGGCCTGCGAGCAGGACGACTTCCTGGACCCCTCCGCGCCGACCTTGCCTCGCATGCTCAAGACGGCGGGCTACGCCACGGCGCACGTCGGCAAGTGGCACCTCGGCGGCGGTCGCGACGTGGTCGCCCCGCCGAAGTTCGCCGCCTATGGATATGACGTCGGCTTCGGCACCTGGGAGAGCCCCGAACCCCACCCGGACATCACCGCGATGGACTGGATCTGGTCGGCCCAGGACCCCGTCAAGCGCTGGGACCGCACCCGATGGATGGTCGATCGGACCCTCGACTTCCTCAAGGACCATCCCGACCGGCCCTGCTTCGTGAACCTCTGGCTCGACGATCCACACACCCCCTGGGTCCCCTCGGCCGAGGACATGGCGCCCGGCAAGGACGGCCGGGGGCGGGCAAGGGGGCGACGCCCGAACGGCTGCGAGGCGTGCTGGAGGAAGTCGACCGCCAGGTCGGCCGGCTCCTGGAGGCGATCCGCAACGACCCCCAGGCGCGGCCGACGCTCGTCCTGTTCCTCTCCGACAACGGACCGCTGCCGACCTTCGACCGCCGCCGGTCGGGGGGGTTGCGAGGGAGCAAGATGAGCCTGTACGAAGGGGGCGTGCGGCTCCCCTTCATCGCCTGGGGGCCCGGCCTGGTCCCCCCGGGGGTGACGAACACGGCGACCGTGCTCTCGGCCGTCGACCTGCTCCCCACGCTCGGGGCGCTCGCCGGCGCGCCCGTTCCCCCGGGCCATGATCCGGACGGCGAGAACCTGCTCCCGGCCCTCCTCGGCGAGCGTCCCCGGCGGTCCAAACCGCTGTACTGGGAGTACGGCCGGAACCCGACCGCGTTCGCCTATCCGAAGGGCGAGGACCGCTCGCCCAATGTGGCGATCCTGGACGGCGACTGGAAACTCCTCGTCGACGCCGACGGCTCCGGCGCCCAGTTGTACGACCTCTCCCAAGACCCCGAAGAGCGCCAGGACCGCGCCGGCGCCGAACCGGAGCGAGTCCGTCGCCTCGTCGACTCCGCCCTGAACTGGCGAAGGGCCATGCCGTGAAGGCGGCCGGACACCCATCAGAGAACTCCTGATTTGAAGAACTCAGCAACCCCCCACGAACCGGACTGGGCGATCGCGTCCACCAAGCTGGTCCTGGCCTGCGACGAGGCCATCGGACGATTCGCGCGCGAGCATCCCGACGCCTGCTGCTCGTTCCTGGCCCTGGCGGTCGGCTCGTGCTTTGGAGAGGTCGTGATCGCGTTCGACACGCTGGCCAACGGGCTCGCGCGGGCGAAGCGGCACGAATCCCTGGTCGTCCGCACGCGCAACCGGACGCTCGCCACCGAGTTCGGCTGGCGGAACGTCGGCTTCCACCTGAACCGCTCGCTGATCGTCTCGCACGCCCCGTCGGCCGCCGAGTTCGCTTACCCCGACTTCGCGCGGATGCACTTCGCGGACTGGGAGCCCTATTTCCTGGATCGCGACCGTCCCGCCGAGGACGATCCGACGGGGAAGGTGGCGGTGCTGCTCCAGGGGGTGGCGAACTCCATCGTCGACCGCGGCTTGCTCCGGAGGCTGAACCTGGCGTCCCCCTTCTACGTCGGCGCCGAGTTCGCGCGGGAGGACCTGGGCCTGGTGGTCCTGCGAGCGACCAACTGGCCGTCGTGACCGCCGCCGCCGGGGCTCGCGGATTAAAGGCGGATCAGGAACAGTGCAGAGACGGGGGACAATAGTCGATATAGGGAATCAGCGGGAGCCGGGTGGCGAGGGATCTGCGTCGAGTCCGTTCACGGATGACCCTGATGTTCAAACGATCGCGTGGCTTGAAGCGACGTTCGACGGCCCTCCGGCCCGGCGGTGAAGGGTTGGAGACGCGTCGACTGTTGACCTCCGGCTGGCCCTCCTATCTGTCGCCCGCCGAATTGAGGTCGCTGCTGAACGAGCCGCTCGGCTACCCGGTCGTGCGGCCGAACACGCCGGTCCTCCCCTTCGGGGTCGCGGCCAGGGACGCGACCTACATCGACCCCTCGGCCTGCGTGACGAACGGTTACGCGGTGATCGTGGGGACCCGCAGCTTCATCGGCCCGTATGCGAAGCTGAACGCGACGGACGGCGTCGTGAAGATCGGCGGCGGGACGACGATCCTGGATAACGCGTCGATCACGGCGAATCCGACCCACACGAAGGGGGCCGCCGTCCCCGAGGTGAGGATCGGCGACGGCGTGGAGGTCGGCTACGGGGCCGTGGTGACCGGCCCGGCCGTCATCGGCGGGTTCGGGGCGGCCAGCCAGCCGACGTCCATCGGCGCCGGGGCGGTGATCGACGATGCGACGATCGAGCCCGGCGCGTTCGTCTCGTCCCAGGCCCGGGTGGGCCCCGGCGTCACGGTGCCGGCGGGCATGAGGGTCCTGGCCGGCGCGAACGTCACGACGAACGCCGAGGCGACCGATCCGGCGCTCGGCAAGGTGACGCCCGTCACGGAGGCCGACCTCGCCGAGTTCGGCCGGTCGATCACGGCCAACCTGCAACTGGGCGTCGGCTACATCACGCTTTATCAGGGCCAGTCCAGCACCGGGGTGAGCCCTGGCTCGCTCCCCTCGCGGGCGGGGATCTTCAACGGCAACCTCTCCACGATCCTAGGTTCGAACGTGCAGCCGGGACCGCCCGCCACGTTCCTCCCCCCCGGGACGGCCCCGAAGTATCCCACGCCCCACCGAGGGCTCGCGCAAGGGGTGCTCGTCGGCTTCCCCGCCCGGGCCACGGGGAACGCCTCGTTCCTCCAGCGGGCTCGCTTCGTCGCGTCGAACGTCGGCCGTCGCAACGCGATCCGGGCCGATCAGGGCCAGCCGATCACCATCGGCTCGATCGCCCGCACCGGCTACGGCGTCACCCTCAACGCCCCGAACGGCGGCTCCCTTGCGATCGGCCAGCGCTTCATCGCCGGCGACGGCGCGGTGATCCTCGGCGGGGCGACCGGGACGAACTCCGTGATCGGCGACGACGTGAACGTCGGCGCCGGGGCCGTCGTCCAGGGCTCCTCGCTGGGCGCCGGCTCCACCGTCGGCCCGCTCGCCTACCTCGTCAATTCCAGCTTCCCCGACGGGACCCACATCCCCGCCGGTGCGATCTACGTGGACAACGCGCTCGTCGGCCAGGTCGGCCGCTGACCCCGACGAGCGCCTGAACTTCGTTCCGACCGCGGGGCCGCCGGCGATAACCCATCGCCCCGGCCCCGCGACGTCGTTTCGAACGATCCCGGCTCGCGGGCGGTCAGGTGCCGGCGTCGGGGGCGGCGGGTATGGCCGCGAAGTCCGGCCCCTTGCGGGTGCGGGGGACGAGCTGGAGAGACTCGGGCGTGAGGAGCCTCGCGGGGAGCGAAGGGGCCTTGCGATCCAGGAACTCGACGTCGACGACGGCCGCGTCGTCCCTGGCGACGAAGTTGTTCAGCCAGTCGTTGCGGGCGTACCGCTGGGGAGGAACCCCGGTGCGGCCGCCGTCGTCGGCGCGGTAGACGGTGATCTCATGGTAGCCGACCTGCTCGCCGGTCCATCGAATCCGGTCGGCCAGGTTGTCGGCCCGGCCGCGGCCGTCGACGCGGAACAGGGGGGCGCCGTCGGCCCCGGTGCTGAAGATCGAGTCCTTGGCGTCGACCTGCGCGAGCGGCAGCTCGGCCTCGTCGATCGAGGTCTCCAGGTGGACCAGCCCCCCCTTCGCCCGAGAGAGGACGCGATCGAGGCGAAGCGCCAGAGAAGGCGTCTCTCGCGCGGGGGTGGTGCAGCCGTGGGCGTGCAGGAGGCTGCCGTCGGCGGCGACGATCACATTGTCCAGGCGGGCGTCGAGCCGCTGGTTCGAGGAGACGGTGATTGCGTCGCCCACGGTTCGGAGGAACGCGTCCCGGATCCGAACGACGGCCGGTCCCGTCGACGCCGCGGCGGCCTTGGCGGGGAGCACGGCGACGGCGGCGTGGGCCGGGGCCTGGCCCACCAGGCTGACCGTGCAATCGGTCAACTCCACCGAGGCGCCGGCGACCAGCCCGACGGCCGCCAGGCGACCCATCGACTGATGGTCGAGGTCCTCGACCACGAGATCCAGGCCCCGGAGCTTGAGTTCCCCCCCCTGGACGTTGAACAGGGAGGTCCAGGTCGACGGCGAGGGGGTCCCGAACGGCGAGGGCCGGAGCCGGAGCCGTGGACGGTGCTCGCCGGGCTCGGCCGCGAACGACCAGGAGCCGGCCGGGAGATCGATCGTGGCCAGCTCCAGTTCGACGCCCGACGCGATGTGGACCTCGCCTCCGTCGGGGCCGAGATGGGTGATCAGGTTCTGCAACTGCTCGGGGCTTCGCGCCACGTCCTCGCCGAAGGTCGTCGCGACCCGCGGTCGGGTTTCGGCGTGGGCCTGGTCCGGCGCGGCGGGCGCGGCGACGGCAGACGGCTCGGGAGCGACGGCGCCCGCGGCCGCGACCTCGAAATGGGTCTCCTCCTCGTCGGCCGCGTCCAGCTTCGTCATGGGGGGCATGGTCGGGACGCTGGGAGGATCGTCGGTGGACGCGACGGCCTCCTCGACGGGCGCCGCGACCGGGGCCGGAGCCGGGGGCGTCGGGTCTCGCGGGGGGGGCACGGCGGCGACCGGCCCGATCGCGGGGGCGACGGCCATCGTGGCCGACGGGAGGACGATCGACCCGGGGCGAGCCGGGACGGCCTCGGCGATCTGGGCGCCGAATGGGCCCTTGCTCGCGCCGAGGGGGGTGGTCCGGGCGTGGGAGGCGGCGACCCGGAACACGCGCGAGGGGCTCTCGCGGCCCAGGGCCAGCTCGCGCGCCGGTTCGGGCGTCTCCCAGACGGGCGGGGCGGCGAGCACGGACCGCACCTCGCGGAGGTCGGCTCGCCAGCGGTCGAAGTCGCGGACGGCGTCCTCGGAGGCCGGCTTGCCGGCGACCTCGAGGAAGGCGCCGAAGTCGCCGTAAAGGTTCGCGCGGCCGGCCCAGGCCAGCGTCCTCGGGTCGTCGACGACGGCCAGGCTCCGCGCGGGGATGGAGGAATCGCCCGGGGCGAAGACGCAGTCGTCGACCTGGAAACGGGCCTGCGGGCCCCGGACCTGGAAGACGGGGGCGGCGCCCGCCATGAAGCTGGAGCGGCGGATCAGGACGTCGCGCGGGCCGGGGGTGGTCGCGTCGTCGTCGTCGAGCAGGACGGCGGTGCCGCCCGGCCCGAAGGTGCAGTCGACGAGCTGGAGGTCGGTCGGCCCCTCGCAGTCGAACGCGGCGGCGCCCGTATCGAAATGGCACTGCTCGGCGACGATCGCCGGGGGCCGCCCGCCGGCCGCCGGGTCGGGTCGAGAGACGCGGCCGAGGATCGCCGGGAGGCCCGCGCCGGCCGAGGCGTCGGCGGGGCGGCGGAAGGCGCAGCCCTTGAGCCGAAGCTCGGCGTCGTCGAGGAGGATGGCCGCCACGCGGTCGTCCAGGGCGCGGTCCTCGGCCTCGAAGGTCAGGCCCTCGATCGCGATCCGGCCTCGGGTGAACGTGAGCAGGGCCGACGCCGAGCGGTCGCCGCTCCGGCCGTCGGCGGCGAACCGGAGCACGGGCCGACGCCCCGTCTCGGCGCGGATCGTGACGTCCCTGGCCACATCCGACCGCAGGGCCGTCGCGCGGCCCGCCAGCAGATACGGCCCGTCCTCGGTGAGGGTCACGACGGACTTGTGGGGCGCGGCGGCGATCACCGCGGCGAGGTCCTCCCCCGGCCGGACGTCGATCTTGCGGGGCGCGGAGGACGTCGCGGCCAGGCCCGCGGCCGGCGTCAGGGGGGGCGGGGTCCGCGAGCCTCGCAACGGGCTGTACTCGACCACGGGCGCGGACGCCGAGGGGTCGGCCAGCTCGCGGGTCCAGAAGAACAGGCCCGCCGCCAGCAGCACGAAGCCCAGGGGAGTCAAGAGGACGAGCGGACGCTCCCACGCCGGGCGGTCCGCCTGCGGGGCCGCGACGTCGAAATGGGGGAGCGCCAGGCCGGCCCGGCCGGCGACGTGGAGCAGGTCTCGCACCAGCTGCTCCGGCGACTGGCAGCGGCGGTCCCGGTCCTTGGCCAGCAGCTTTTCGAGCACCCGCGCCAGCGCCGGGGGCACGGTCGGGTTCAGCTCCCGGACGTCGGGCGGCGGCTCCTCCTGGTGTTGGAGCAGCTTCTGGAGCACCGTCCCGCCCGGGAAGGGGGGCTGGCCGGTCAGCATGTGAAAGAGCGTGCATCCCAGCGAATAAAGGTCGCTGCGGACGTCGACGGAGCGCGGGTCGCGCGCCTGCTCGGGGCTGATGTAGTCGAACGTGCCGAGGGTCATGCCGGTCTGGGTCAGCCCGCCGCGCTCGCCCCGGCGTTCGAACCGCCGGGCCAGGCCCATGTCCACCAGCTTGGCCCGCCCCTCGGGCGTGATGATGATGTTCGACGGCTTGACGTCGCGATGGACGACCCCCCGGATCGCCGCGTGGACCAGGGCCTGGGCGATCTGGAGCGTGACGTCCACCGCCTCGGCCACCGGCATCGGCCCCCCCTCGTCGACCCGGCGGCGGACCGTCTCCCCCGCGACGTATTCAAAGATGATGAAGTGCCATGGCCCGTCCTGCCCCAGGCTGTACACCCGCGCGATGTTCTCGTGGTCGAGCCGGGCCGCCGACCGCCCCTCCTGATAGAACCGCTGGACGACCTCGGGGTCGTCGATCTGCTCCGGCGGGAGTAGCTTCAACGCCACCTGGCGGTCGAGCGTGGAGTCGTGCGCGCGGAAGACGGCCCCCATGCCGCCGGCCCCGATCGCCTCCTCCAGCAGGAACGTCCCCAGGACGTCCCCGACCCGGGGCGCCGGGGGGCCGTCGACGACCGCCCGAGCTCGGGGGCCCGCTTCGAGTTGGTGCTCGAACCCCGCACGATCGTCGGCGATTCGCCGCCCACGGGCGCGGGCGTGGTCCCCGGCCGCGCCGTCGCCTTCGACGACGAAGGGGAGGGGCGTGCGGGGTCCCGTACGCGCGAGCCCGGGGGGGCGTGCGGCCGCTGGGAGGTTCGGAGGACGGTTCTTGCAACTCGTGCTCGCTCAAAGGGGCTCATCCCCAACAAGACGTCCGTGCGCGTGCCTTGCCTGACGTTCGATGACGAGAGTCGACCGAGGCTCAACGGGAGACATGAAGCCCGCACGTGCATGCTCGGACGCGGGGCTCCCCAAACTATAAGCCCCTCGCCCATCCCTGTCAATGACGGCCGAAGGGCCGGGGCGGCCAAGTCCCGACGGCGGAACGACCTACGATTCGAGGCCGGGAAGCCTTGCGGCGTCCCCTCGGGGCGGGAGGCGTGCGCCGACGGCGCCGGGGGCCCGGAACTCGCGATCGGGGGCGAAACCGATTCAAGCGGAAAATCCCGAAAGGCCGATATCACCATCGAACGCGTCGGCTTTCGACGCCGGCCGGGCCGCCTCGACGGGCGGACGGGACGCGGTCGGGGCCGGGATGGATCACGTTTGGAAGCGCCAGGAGGCAGCGGAATGTGGCACCGAATTCCTCGGAGGAACCCGTTTCTTGCGAGGTCGCAAGCGAAGGGATCCCATCAGAACGCCGCCAAACGATCCAAGCGCCGGCCCGCCCTGGAGCCGCTTGAATCCCGCCAGCTGATGACCGCCTCGCTCGGGCCCATCGCCGACGTCGCGGCCCCGGCCGGGCAGGGGTATCAGCTCCCGCTCGACGGCTCCGCGAGCAACGCCCCGAGCCAGACGTTCACCGCCACCTCCGACAACCCCAACATTAAGGTGGAGGTGGCCGACGGCAAGTTCTGGACCCTCCACGTCCAGCACCTCTCGTCCGAGCCCGGCGACCCGACGATCCTGAACGAGCCGATGACCTTCCAGTTCTTCCCGGAGGTCGCCCCGAACACGGTCGAGCGGATCACCAACTTCAGCAACAACGGCTACTACGTCAACACCGGCCGGTTCTTCCCCCGCATCGTCGCCGGCTTCGTCGCCCAGGGGGGCTCCAACAGCGCCACCAGCACCTCGTCCTCGAGCGGCGTGACGCCGATTGGGATCGAGGTGGACCCCTCGGTCGACTTTAGCAGCTACGGCCAACTGGCGATGGCGAACACCGGCGAGCCCAATTCGAGCGACGCCCAGTTCTTCGTCACCTTCGGGCCGCAGCCGGTGCTCAATCAGAAATACACGATCTTCGGCCAGCAGGTCTCCGGGTTCGACACCCTGGAGAAGCTCTCCCAGGTCGCCGTCAGCGCGAACCCCGGGGCCCGCGAGGTCTCGGTGCCCGACAACCCGGTGACCATCGTCGGCTCGACGATCACCGACACCAACCCCAACGGCGCGCTGCTGATCGACACGACGGCCGCCGGGCCGGGCCAGACGGCCACGATCACCGTCACGGCGACCGACCCCGCCGACGGCACCACGGCCGTCCGCAGCTTCCGGGTCATGACCCCCGGCGTGACCACGGCGGTCCGCCAGATCGGCGACGTCCTGATCGCGACCCCGCCGGCCCTCGGCAAGTTCTTCGGCGGCACCAACACCATCGAGGTCAACCAGGTCGCGGCACCGACGATCCCGGCCAGCCAGAACATCCAGGTCGTCGTCAACGGCATGCTCGACTCGACCCAGCCGTCGGCGTCCTCGCTCTCGCAGATCATCGTCCAGGGCTCCAAGGCCAACGACAAGATCACCGTCTCCAACGACGTCCTCGTCCCGGCGACGATCGACGGCGGCCAGGGGGGGCGGAACGTCGTCAGGGCCGGCGGCGGCTACGCGCTGGCCCACGGCTGGTTCGGCCAGACCACCCTGGTCGCGGGCGAGGGTCCCAACCGCCTGGCCGGCCGCGCCGGCCGGGTCCGGTTCAGGGCCAACGAGTCCACCGCCTGGGCCTTCGCCGGCAACGCCCGAGGCCGCGCCACCAACGGCCAGACCCTCAAGCCGACCGGCACTTACTATCGCTTCCTCAACAACCACCTGGTCCCGGTTCTCAAGGTCAGGAGCTGACGGTAACCTGGAACGGTCGGTCGGCGCGAAGCGGGGCGGCGTCCCCGCTTCGTCGCGTTTCGAAGTTCCGATGGATCGGCCGAGCCCCATGATTCCGCTCCCCATCGACCCCAGCCTGCCGGGGGTCCTCGACGCCCTCAAGACCCGAGGGGCCCTGGTCCTGGTCGCGGAGCCGGGCTCCGGCAAGACGACCCGCGTCCCCCCCGCGATCGTCCGCGCCGGGGGGGCGGGGCAGGTCGTCGTGCTCCAACCCCGGCGGGTCGCCGCGCGGTCGACGGCGGCCCGGATCGCCGACGAGCAGGGCTGGACGCTGGGCCGCGAAGTCGGCTACCACGTCCGCTTCGACCGCAAGGCTACGGCCGCGACCCGGCTCCTCATCATGACCGAGGGGATCCTCACGCGACGGCTCCTGGCCGACCCGTTCCTGGACGGGGTCGGGACCGTCGTTCTCGACGAGTTCCACGAGCGGAGCCTGCACACCGACCTGGCGATCGCCCTCCTGCGCGAGATCCGCCGCGAGGTCCGCACCGACCTGCGGCTGGTGGTGATGTCGGCCACGCTCGACGCCGGGCCCGTCGCCCGGTTCCTCGACGCCCCGGTGATCGAGGTCCCCGGCCGCACCTTCCCGATCTCCGCCTCCTACCGCGACGCCCCCCGGCCGACCGACCCCGCGACGATCGCCGGGGCCGTCGCCGACGCCCTCGCCGACCCCGCCGACCGGGGCCACGTCCTCGTCTTCCTCCCCGGCATGGCCGAGATCCGCCGCGCCCATCGGGAGCTTTCGCCGATCGCCTCGCGGTTCGACGCCCGCGTGCTGCCGCTGCACGGCTCGCTGCCGAGCGACGAGCAGGACGCCGCGCTCCGGCCCTCGCATCAACGCAAGATCATCCTTTCGACCAACATCGCCGAGACCTCGCTGACCATCGACGGCGTGACGACGGTGGTCGACTCGGGCCTGGCCCGGGTCGCCCACCACGACGCCTCGCGAGGGCTGGACCGGCTCGACCTCCAGGCGATCAGTCGGGCGTCGGCCGACCAGCGCGCCGGGCGGGCGGGACGCACCGGCCCCGGACGCGCCATCCGGCTCTGGTCGGAGCAGCGGCACGCCCTCCTGGAGCCGTTCGACGCCGCCGAGGTCCACCGCGTCGACCTGGGCGCCGTCCTGCTGACGCTCCACTCCTGGGGCGTGACCGACCCCGGCGCGTTCGGCTGGTACGAGGCCCCCGCCGCCGATCGGATCGAGGCCGCCGAGGCCCTGCTCGCGCGGCTGGGGGCCTTCGACGCCGCCACCCGCCGGATCACCCCGACGGGGGAACGGATGCTTGCGCTTCCGGTCCATCCCCGGCTCGCCCGGCTGCTCCTGGCGGCGGCCGACGAGGGCCTGCTGCACGAGGGGGCGGCGCTGGCCGCCTTGCTCTCCGAGAAGGACGTGGCCGAGCGTCGCCGGCCGGGGGGGCATCGGGGGCTGTCCGACATGCTCGGCCGCCTGGACCTGCTCGCCGAGGCCGAGGCCGCCAGGTTCTCCCCGGCACTCCAGGCCCGGGGGATCGACGCCGCCGCCGCGCGGCAGGTCGCGAAGGTCCGCGACGACCTCGTCCGGCTGGCCTCCCGGCTGGGCCTCCCCGAGCACGGCTCCGACCTGGGCGACGACGCCCGCGAGCAGGCCCTCCTCCGGCTCCTGATCCTGGCCTATCCCGACCGCGTCGTCCGGCGTCGCGGGTCCGAGGAGACCGGCGTGATGGTCGGGGGTCGCGGCGTGCGGCTGGCCCGCGAGTCGGTCGTCCGCGACGGCGAGTTCTTCCTGGCCCTCGACCCCCGCGAGACCCGATGGCAGGGGACCCTGGAGCTTCAGGTGGGCCTCGCCAGCGCCGTGCGGCTGGAGTGGCTGGAGGAGTTGGTGCCGCAGTCGATCCGCCGCGAGCGGAGCGTGGAGTACGACCTCGGCCGCGAGCGGGTCGTCGCCATGAACCGGCTCTGGTATGAAGACCTCCTGATCCGCGAGGACCCCGCCCGGCCCCCCGACGCCCGCGAGGCCTCGCGCGCCCTGTTCGAGGCCCTCCGCCCCCGCGCGAGGGAGGTGTTCCGCCAGGATTCGGCGGCCTCGGCCTGGCTCTCCCGATACGACTTCGTCCGCGAGGCGGTCCCCGAACTCGGCTGGGCCGAGCTGTCCGACGAGGCCCTCGCCGGCCCCCTGGAGGTCCTCTGCCACGGCAAGACCCGCGCGGACCAGGTCCGCCAGGCTGGCAAGGTCGCCTACCTGGAAAGCCTGATCACTCCCGCCCAGAACCGCGAACTGGCCGCCTGCGCCCCGGAGAGCCTGACCATCCCCAGCGGCCGTCGCGTCCAGCTGACGTACGAACCGGGCCGTCAGCCGACCCTCTCGGCCAAGCTCCAGGAGCTGTTCGGCTGGCCCGAAACCCCGCGCCTGGCCCGGGGCCGCGTGCCGCTTCTGCTCGAACTCCTCGGCCCCAACCAGCGTCCCGTCCAGGTCACGGCCGACCTCAAGAACTTCTGGACCAACACCTACCACCAGGTCCGCAAGGACCTCCGCGGCCGATATCCGAAGCACCCCTGGCCCGAAGACCCGACCACCGCCCAGGCCCCCGTCCGCACCCCAAGGCCTCGTTGACGGGCGCGGGATTTGGGTTCGTTCGCCTCCCGACCCACACGAACCCATCGGACGCAACTCGTTACCGAACAAATCTTTAGATCTCGATTTCGGGACCGCCGATTGGCTTCGTTCGGCGCTTTTGATCGACTTCGAAGGGGTGGACGTCTCGCCTCGGCTCGAGTGGCGAGCCCTCTCGACGCGCAACGTCCCCCAACTGGATCATGCCTCCATCTGGCGAATCGGGAGGGACGATTTCGGCCGACCGGGAGCTTTCGTCAGTCGCGCGAGGGGATCGGGCGGGGGGCGTGCGGGGCGTAGGTGGATCGGGCGAGGCGGCGGCTGACGTCGACGGAGAGGCAGAGGAGGGCGGCGGCGACGACGAGGAGGACGACGGCGGCGATCGGACGGAGGAGGTCGTTCGAGAAGAACCGGGCGTCGTCGAAGGTGATCGCGGCGATCGTGGTCCGTAGCAGGATCAGGGCGGCGACGGTCAGGAAGAGGATCGCCCAGCCCTGGAACAGCCGGATCCGCCAGACCGAGGGACGGAGCGCCCAGGCGGGAACGCGCGAACGTCGACCGAGGCCGACGCGGACGCCGGCCGTCGGGATCATGGGACCGTCGGGAGCGTGGCTCCAGGAGCCGTCCCAGCCGTCGGCGGCGAAGTCGTCGGCGAGGGGGTCGAGGTGGTAGGACGAATCGCTGGGGTCGAGTTGCGACCGGACGGAATCGCGGCGAAGGTCGGAGCGGCCGATGGCCGCGACGGGCTCGGGGATCGGGAGGCTCAGGTCGCCGACGTCGAACCGGAAATGGCACTTCGGACAGCGGGCCTGGTGCGGGGCCCTCGTCGCGTGTTCGGGGACTCGGCCCGAAAAACCGCAATTCGGACACTTGATGATCATGCGCGGCTCACGTCCCGTACGGTTTCGCTTCGGGTTGAGCCGACATGGTAATCCGTCGCGGGCGTCGTGAGAAGGATAAGTTATGCGTCTTCTCGAAAAGTTTCCCTCGTCACGCGCCGCGATGGGAAGGGTCAACGTGGCGTGGCGAAGGCGGCGACCAGGGCGCGAGCGGTGCGGAGGCCGTCGACGGCCGCGCTGACGATGCCGCCGGCGTAGCCCGCCCCCTCGCCGCACGGGAAGAGGCCGGCGACGGTCGGGCTCTGGCGGGAGTCGGCGTCGCGAGGGATCCGCACCGGTGAGCTGCCTCGGGACTCCGGCCCGGTGAGGGTGGCGTCGCGGAGGAACCGGCGGTCGAGGCGGCGGTCCATGATCGGCAGGCCCTTCAAAAGCGCCCGCGCGACCTGCTCGGGGAGGAGCGGGCCCAGGTCCATCGCCCGGGTGGCCCCTCGGGTGTAGCTGGAGGGGAGGGCCCCCTTGCTCGCGCGGCCGTTGAGGAAGTCGCGCGCCCACTGGATCGGCGCGGCGTAGGAACGGCCGCCGGCGACGTACGCGGCGCGCTCGTAGCGCTGCTGGAAGTGGACGCCGGCCAGGGGGTGGGAGCTGGTCTGGGCGGGGTCGATGGTGACGACGAGGCCGCTGTTGGCGAACGGGGAGTCGTGCCGACTCTCGCTCATGCCGTTGGAGCAGAAGTAGCCCGGCTCGCTGACGCTGGGCATGACGTAGCCGCCGGCGCACATGCAGAACGTGAACAGGTCGCAGGCCCCGGCGCGGACGGAGAGGCCGTAGTCGGCGGCGCCGAGGGCGGGATGGCCTTCCTTGGGACCGTGCTGGGCCTTGTTGATCTGCTCCTGGGGCTGCTCGATCCGCACGCCGAACTGGAAGGGCTTGGCCAGGAGCGGGACGCCCCGGCGCAGGAGCATGTCGTAGGTGTCGCGGGCGCTGTGGCCGACGGCCAGGATCGCGGCGTCGGCCGGGACGTAGCCGGAGCTGGTCCCCAGGCCGCGGAGCTTGCCGTCGACGATGTCGACGTCCTCGACGCGGCAGCCGAAGCGGACCTCGCCCCCCAGCTCCTCGAGCTTCCGGCGGATGGTGCGGACGATGAGCGGCAGGCGGTTCGAGCCCAGGTGGGGGCGGTGTTCGTAGAGGATGGAGGGCTTGGCGTGGCAGTCGGCGAAGATTTCGAGGACGCGGTGGACGTCCGGGCCGCCGCTGCGCGAGGTGAGCTTGCCGTCGCTGAAGGTGCCCGCGCCCCCCTCGCCGAAGAGGTAATTGCTCTCGGGGTCGACCGGGCCGCCGGCGTCGAACCGGCGGACGTCGGCGACCCGCTCCTTGACGCCCTGGCCGCGCTCCAGGATCAGGGGGCGATAGCCGTTCAGGGCCAGCAGGTAGCCGGCGATCAGCCCGGCGGGCCCGGCGCCGATCACCACCGGGCGGTGTTCCAGCGGTCGGCCCCCCGACTCGGGCCAGTCGAAGGCCTCGGCCTGATAGGGCTGGACGGTGAGCCCGGAGCGGCCCGAGGCCGCGACCGCGCGCTCGGCGGCGTCGGCGGCGAGTTCCAGCTCCATCGCGAAGGTGAAGTGGAGGTCGTCCACGCGGCGGGCGTCGAGCGACTTGCGGAGGATCCGCCAGCCCACGACGGCGTCGGTGCCGAGGCCGAGGCGGCCGGCGGCGCGGGCGGGCAGGGCCTCCTCGGGGTCGTCGAGTTCGAGGCGGAGATTGTTGATCCTGACCGACGTGCTCATGGGAGGCGCTTTCCGGATGCTCTGGCGATGCGGCTCAGACGGGCTTCGGCCCGAAGCAGACGAGGGTGATGTCGTCGGCCTGGACGTGGCCCAGGGAGTATTCGCGGATGTCCTGGAGGATGGCCTTGCCGACGGCCTCGGGGCCGCCGGGCGACTCGGCGATCCGCCGCAGCAGGCGGCGGTCGTCGCGGCAGTCGTAGAGCTGCTCCTGGAGGTTGCGGGAGTCGGTCACGCCGTCGGAGTACACGACGACGACGTCGCCGGGTTCGAGCCGGACTTCGTCCTGGCGGTATTCGGCCCCCTGGACGATGCCCAGGGGGAAGCCGGCGATGTCCTCGCCCACCTCCTCCACCCGGCCGTCGGCCCGGCGGACGATGATCGGCAGGTGGCCGGCCGAGGCCAGCGAGAGGACGCCGCGGCGGGCGTCCAGGACGCAGAGGCTCAGGGTGATGAACTTCTCCTCGATCCCCGCCGAGAAGAGCAGGGCGTTGAGCTCGGCGGCGGCGGCGCCGGGGTCGTTCTCGGTGAGGATGCAGTAGCGGGTGTCCCCGGAGAACTTCGCCATCATCAGCGCCGCGGCGACCCCCTTGCCGGAGACGTCCCCCAGCGCGACCGCCAGCCGGCCGTGGGACAGCGGCACGAAGTCGTAGTAGTCGCCGCCGACCTCGTAGGCCGGCTCGTAGTGGGCGAAGAACTCGTAGCCGGCGATCTGGGGCACCTCCTGGGGGAGGAACCGCTTCTGCACCTGCTCGGCGAGCTTGAGATCGCGGTTGAGACGCTCACGTTCCAGCAGAGACTCGTGGAGCTGGGCGTTCTGGATGGCGATGGCCGCCTGGCCCGCCACGGCCGCCAGCACGTCCAGGTCTTCCTGGTGGAACTGCTTGCGGTCGCTGGTGTCGAGCTGGATGATCCCCACCGCCTCGCCGTTGGGCGTCAGCATGGGGACGCACATCACCGACCGGATCTTGAGGTCGGCGATCGAGGCGCTGGTGGGGAGGTTCTTGTCGGTGCTGGCGTCCTGGCTGAGCACGGCCTTCTTCTGGCCCAGGACGTGGTTCACCAGCGACCGGCTCATCTGCATCGGGGCCTCGTCGGCCGGGGCGCTGGGGTGGAAATTGGTCCGCCCCCGCCCCTGGCGGATCTTGGTGGCCTTGCGCACCAGCCGCTTGGTGAGGGGGTCGACCAGGAGCAGGAAGAGCCGCTCGGCCTGGGGGAAAAGCTCGGCCAGCGAGTCCAGCACCCGGGGGGCGACCTGGTCGATCTTCAGCTCGGTGGAGAGGTCGCGGGTGATCTCCAGGATCGCCCGAAGCTTGACTTCGGGCTTGACCATGCTGGCGACGGAGCTGGACCGGGAGGCGTCGAACGTGTGCAGCGGGGGGATGTCGCACGACTCGCCGTCGGCCAGGATGACGACCTCGCCGTCGGTCCGGTCGGGCTCGCCGGGGACGGCGGAGTGGAACACGAACTCGACGTCGCAGATGTTGATCCGGTCGCCGGTCACGAGCCGGTGCTCGGAGCCTGGGGTCAGCTTGACGTTGTTGACCTTGGTCATGTTCCGCGACTTGAGGTCGCGGACGAAGAAATCCTCCCCGCCCCGATAGATCTCGGCGTGGCGGCGGCTGACCCCGTTGGGGTCCAGCACGATCTGGCACTGCTCGGGCGAGCGGCCGATCACCGTTCGGTCCTGCCCCAGCTCGATGATCTGCCCGGCGGAGTCGCCGTTGGCGCGTTTCAGGAAAGCCATCCCCGTCCTCCGAGACCAGACCCCTCTCGTCGACCCGACTCCAGAGTAGCACGACGACGGCCCGGCGTCATCGGACGGCGAGATCGGTCGTCAACACGCGGTTGCGCAACAGGAGCAGCCGGCCCCGCAAGGCCGTCAGGGCGGGGCGCTGCGCCGCGGCCCCGGTCGCCCCCGGCTGCTCGGTGGCCCGCAACGCGTCGACGACCAGCTCCACGCAGAAATCGATCAAGCCGGGGTCGGACAGGGGGCCGTCCCGCGAGTCCAGGATCCGGCCGAGCCGACCGATGACGCCGTCGACGTCGCGCTTCAGGACGTCGGACGCGGTCTCCAGGACGTCGACGAGCTGCTCGTCGCGGGTCTGTCGCGCCCGCCAGGCCCCGACCTCGCGCGCCAGGGTCCGGATCCGGTCGCCGTCGCGCTCGCGGTACAGCACCCGCCCGAGTTGCAGGTAGGCCGCGGACGCCCATTCGTAGGACTCGGGGAAATAGCCCGGCACGGCCAGCCAGGCGGCGGCGAGCCGGCCCGGAGGCGCGACGAGCTGCGCATGGCGGTACTGCTCCTCGGCGTTCCCCTGCCGCGGCGCCGCCGACCAGCGCGGGCCGAGCCCCAGCGCGGGCGCCGTCGCCGACAGCCGGCCCCGCTCCGCGGCCCGCTCGTCCACCCGTCCCCGCCAGCCGAGGAGGCCCCCGCCGAGCAAGCCCAGCGCGGCCAGCGCGATCAGCAGCCGAGGCCGGCCCCCCGCCGCGGCGCCTCGCCCCAGCATGGTCGCGAGCCCGCCCAGGCCCCAGCCTCGCGGGGCAGGGTCTTCCCCTCCCGGATCCGCATCCGTCCCCGGGTCGGCCGACGACGGGTCGAGCACCGGCGCGGACACGGCCGTCGCCGCGAATCGAGAAGGGAGGGAGGTGAACGCCGAGAGTTCGAGGGCCGTCGAGCCGGCGAGGGTGGTCATCAGGCTGCGGACCCGGGCCAGGTCCGCGAGCATCTCGGTGGCGGACTGGTAGCGGTCATCGGGCTTCTTGGCGATCAGCTTGAGGACCAGGCGGTCCAGCTCGGCCGGGATGTCGGGCCGCCGGACGCGCAGGCTCGCCGGCTGTTCGCGCACGTGCTTGAGCGCCAACGCCAGCGCCGAGTCCGCCCGGAACGGCGGCTCGCCGACGATCATGTGGTAGTAGGTCACCCCCAGCGAGTAAAGGTCGCTGCGGTGGTCCATCGCGTGCCCCTGGGCCTGCTCCGGGCTCATGTACAGGGGCGTCCCCATCGTCGTCCCCTGCTGGGTGACGTGGTGCCCCTCCGCCTCCAGGTCGCGGCAGAGCCCGAAATCCGCCACCTTGAGCCGCCCCTTGCGGGTCAGGAGGAGATTCTCCGGCTTGATGTCGCGGTGGATCAGCCCCACCTCGCCCGCCGCGGCGACCGCCGAGCCCGACTGGCGCATGATTGAAAGCGCCAGGGGGATGTCCAGCGACCCCTTGCGGATCAGGTACTCGCGGAGGTTCGCCCCCTCCACGTACTCCATCGCGATGTAATGGACGCCGTCGGCCTCGCCCAGCGCGTAGACCTGGACGATGTTGGGGTGGTTGAGCTTGGCGACGGCCGTCGCCTCGATGGCGAATCGGCTCAAATAGGCGGGCCGCGACACCCACTCCGGCAGCAGGACCTTCAGGGCCACGTGCCGCTTGAGGCTGATCTGCTCGGCCAGGTAGACCTCGCCCATGCCTCCCCGACCGATCAGTCGATCGACCCGGAAGTCGCCCAGGACCAGCCCCGTCAGGTCACGCGCGGGCTTCTTGGAGGACGAGGGCCAGGCCCCCGTCCGCTCGTTCCCGGCGTCTTGGAGATCGGATTTCATCGCGACGACCGTTGCCTCGACGAAGGGTGGGGGGGGCGGCCGCACCTCCCGGGGGGGCGGACTCCTTTTCGGACGTCCTCATTCTACAATCATGTACGCGGAAACTCCGCGAGGGTTTGCCCGGGATTCCCGGTTTCGGACCCGTCGTCCTGAGAATCCGACCCCCTGCGCGTTGCTCGCGGCCCCGGCGGGGCGATATTGTAAGGTGAACTGAGTGCGCGCCGTTTCCCTTTTCGAACTCGGCGTGTGAGGTCCGAATCGCGGGGGCGACGACCATGAGCAAGACGGGACGATTCGGCGACCGAGGTTTCGTGATCGCCGCATTGATGGGGCTCGCGGCCGCCTTCGGTCCTGGGCTTTGCAGCGCGTCCGGCCAGGATTTCGACCCGGTCCAGGCGGCCTTCGACGAGGCGGCGGCCGACCGTCCCCGAGGGGTCCCGCCGGCGCCGCCCGAGGGGGCCTGGGGCGAGGTCATCAACGTCACCGAACGCTGGCTGGTCCTCCAGAACCACGCCGGCCAGCAGTTCCCGATCGCCGTCGACGACGTCCAGGAGTTCCTGGTCCGCTGGCCCGGCCGGGCCGACCTGATCTCGCCCGAGGCCCTGGTCGAGGCCGTCGGCTTCAGCCCCGGCTCGAACATCATCCGGACGAACCACGTCGACTACTTCGAGGGGGCCGACCGCGTCCTCGTCTCGCCGACGTACGCCGAGATCCTCCCCAACAACATGTCGGTCACCACGATCGACCCGGGCTTCAACCGATTCATGAACGCCTGGGACTACGGCGGCCAGAACCTGCTGTACGGCTGGGCGTATCCGATCCCGCCCGGCATCCAGGGGAACCCCGCGCGGCTGCACGTCGTCGGCAGCCTGATCTTCCCCCAGCCGATCCAGCTCGCCATCCCCGGCAACAACTTCGCCACCATCCTCCCCGAGAACGCCGGCGGCATGACCGTCACCCAGATCACCCGGGGCGACACCCGCTACGTCCGCAAGGGGGACTACGCCTTCATCATGCCCATCGAGGCCCGCCTCCGCGGCCTCCGCGTCTCCCAGCTCGTCGTTTACAAGTCGATGCCCTTCCGGCAATTCAACCCGAACGCCAAGTAAGCGACCATCCCGTCGGGTCGAAAAGCGGGCTCGCCGACGCCTACTTCCCTCGCGGAACGGACGCGGAGGATTCGGCCATGAGGTTTCACCCGGTGCGGATCACGGTCCGGCGCACGATGATCGGGGTCGCGATCCTGGCCGTCGCCTGCGCCGCCGCCTTGCAAGGGTCCGGGGCGCTGGAGCGCCGGGCGAGATATCAAGGCTGGGCTCGACAATACCGCTGGAAGGAAGCGGGATTGCGCGAGCAGGCGGCGGGATTCGCGAACTGCCGAGCGGGCCATCAGGACCTTGATCGCGACTCGGACGACTGCAAGGCCTGTCTCCAGGCGTGGCGAAACGTGCTGCTCAAGGACGAGATCCGGACCCCCGCCCAGGCCGTCGAGGCCCTCGAACGGACGGCCGACGTCCTGAGCCGACGGGCCGAGCGGTTCGAGCGCGCCGCGGCCTGGCCCTGGGTCGAGATGCCGCCTGCCTCGCCGGCCGAGTACAAAGTCTACCAGTTCGTCGAGCAAGGCCACGGGCCGGTCATGGTGGGCTACTTCGACGCCTACTGACCGAATGACTCTCCCATCCGGTCGAGTCGCGGGCTCTCCGACGCCCTCCTCCCTCGCGCGGGGACGGAGTTCGTCCAGTCCGTCGGCCCTCTTCCGGGACGGCTTCTCAGCCCCCTCCGGGAGGCGTCGGGGTTTCGTCCATCCCCGCCTCGTCGGCGGTGCGGTAGAGGGGGAGGTAGCGGTAGTAGACTTCCAGGGTCAGGATGGAGAGGGACGTCTGGAAGAGTCGGCCGCCGGCGTTCCCCCAGCGGTCCTGGCTGGGCGACGACGGGTCCCAGCTGCCGTTGGTGCAATCGTCGTCGCGGACCTGGGTGCGAATCAGGGCCTCGCGGACGTGGGGGTTCCAGCGTTCCCAGTCCTTGCCGCGCATGTTGTGGAGGAGCTGGGTCGCGTAATACCAGTAGTAGATGTTCCGGTCTTCGGACTTCTCCAGGTGGGCCGCGACGCGACCGGCCCCCTTGATCAGCGAGGGATTCTCGCGCCGCCATCCCAGGATCTGGCGGCCGACGAGGGCCTCGGCCGTCATCACGGGGGACGCGGCCTGGTTGGGCTGATAGGCGTACAGGACCTTCTTGCCGTCTGCGGCGGCGAGGTTCAGGTAATCGGTGCAGCCTCGGAGCGTCCGTTTGGGGATCTCCAGCCCGGCGAGGTTGGCGCTCCGAAGGGCGAAGATGTTCCAGCCGAAGACCGAGGTGTCGCCGGCCTGGCCGGGCCGGTATCGCCAGCCGCCGGTCGTGGGGTCCTGGGCCTCCACGATGAACCGGATCGCGCGGAGCGCCGGCTCGCGGAGTTCCGGATCGCGCGACAGGCCGTACGCCTCGCACAGGGCCATCGACGCGATCGCGTGGCTGTACAGCCAGGAGATACCGTTCCCGCCGACGTGCAGGTCGCCGTTCTCCTGCTGATTGGCGCGGAGCCAGTCCAGCCCTCGTCGCACGGCCGCCTGATGCCGACTCTTGACGGTGTGGCTGTAGCCCGCGCCCAGCAGCGGGAGCAAGGCCAGGCCGGTCGCCCCGGTCTGTGAGACGATGGTCCCCTGCGAGGGACAGGCCTGGCAGGTCTCGCTCGCGTTGAGGACCCACGAGCCGTCGGCCTTCTGGTGGCGGACGATCCAGGCCAAACCTTCCTCGACGGCCTTCTCGGAGTGGACCGTCCCCCCCTCGCGGCGGACCAGCTCGGCGCGGCCGATCCCCGAACGCCCGGAGAAGGGCGCCTGGATGTTCATGGACAGGCCGGGCAGCGGTGCGGCCCCCATCAGCGAGGTCGACAGCTCGCTCCGGGGGGCGGGACCGGCGGGCTCGGGGGCGAATGCGACCAGGCCGGGGATCTCGGGTTGGCTCGACAGCTTGATCAGGGGATCGTCCGGGCCGAACCCCATCGACGGCGGGTTCGGATCGTCCAGGTCCGTGAACGGGTCGCCGGAACGGTCGGCCTCGACGAGCGACGTCAGGTCGCCGAGTTCCCCCGGCGGGGACAGCTCCGACGTGAACGCGCGCTCCGGCGCGACGGCCCCCCCCGTCTGGATCAGCAGGGCCAGCAGCAGGAGGGCGAATCCGTGCAGGAGCAGGCTCACCCCCCACGAAGGGACCGACCGCAACGTGCCGTGGCCGATGTCGATCTCGCGGCCGTCCCACACCTGGGGCGCCAGCCCGATGCGCTCCAGAATCCTCAGCGGCAGCTCGTGGAGCCTCATGACTGGAGGGGACTCGCTCGGTAAGGTCGAAGTGGGCCGGGGCGTCGTCCTTCGCCGTCGATCCATTCTAGGAGGCGGCCCTTCGTCATGACCACCCCGACGGGATTCCGTCCCCGCGCGACCATCCTCCGCATCCTGGAACAGGCGGCTTCCCAGCGGCCTCCGTCCCGGAATTTTCCATGCCCCCGCGCGATCTGCGACCCTCGCCCCGCGCAAAAAAAATCCCCGGTCGGAATGACCGGGGACGTATTCTTACCGTTCGTGGAGATCCGCTCGCTCAAGCCTGGGGGACGCCAGGGACGGACGGAACGGCCGGAGCGGCCGGGACGGCCGGGACTTCCGGAGCGGCCGGGACCTCGGGAGCAGCCGGGGCGTCCGGGACGGCCGGGGCCGGGGAGCCGGGGCCGGCGGGGCTCATCGGCGACGGGGGCCGGGGCGGGAGGAGCCGGGACGGCCGGAGCAGCCTCGACGGCCGGAGCGGCTTCGCCCGGAGCGGCCTGGGCGGCCGGGGCCTGGCTGACCGGGGCGACCTTGCTCGGGGCCTGCGCGACCGGGGCGACCTTGCTCGGGGCCTGCGCGACCGGGGCGACCTTCGTCGGGGCCTGGGCGACCGGCGCGACCTTCGTCGGGGCCTGGGCGACCGGGGCGACCTTCGTCGGGGCCTGGGCGACCGGGGCGACCTTCGTCGGGGCCTGGGCGACCGGCGCGACCTTGGTCGGGGCCTGCGCGACCGGCGCGACCTTCGTCGGGGCCTGCGCGACCGGGACGACCTTCGTCGGGGCCTGCGCGACCGGCGCGACCTTCGTCGGGGCCTGCGCGACCGGCGCGACCTTGGTCGGGGCCTGGGCGACCGGGGCGACCTTGGTCGGGGCCTGGGCGACCGGCGCGACCTTGGTCGGGGCCTGGGCGACCGGCGCGACCTTGGTCGGGGCCTGCGCGACCGGGACGACCTTGGTCGGGGCCTGGGCGACCGGCGCGACCTTCGTCGGGGCCTGGGCGACCGGGGCGACCTTCGTCGGGGCCTGGGCGACCGGCGCGACCTTCGTCGGGGCCTGCGCGACCGGCGCGACCTTGGCGGGAGCGGCCGGGGCCGGGACCTGCTTGGAGGGGACCTGAGCCTGCGCGGTCGAAGCCGCAAGGGCTACCGCCGCCACGCTGAACAGCCGAGTGCGAAGCATTGTTGCAATCTCCACGGAAACCGGATCCAGGAAGCGGAAGACTCGAAGACGTTTCCGAGCACGCAGGCTGGTCCAACCTTTCCCAATATACTCGATCAACGACTACGTGCTCTGGGAGTTCTGCGAATTCTCAGCAGAATAAATCGACCTTGAGGCTCTGTCCAGAAATTCCCGGAAAGAATCTCGAGAATCGATCATCTCCTGAAAACCTAGTTCGCCCAAAGACTCTGCAAAAGATACACCGAGAAAACAGAGTTTCCGGCCTCTCTCGTCATTTTGTGGCAAGACTGCCGGCCAGGTCTTAAGGACACGGGTGTTTGGTTCTGTACTCGGAGGTCTGGGCTGCCGATCCCACAGGGGGGGGATGGAGCAGTGGTTATCGGGGGGACGGCCGGCGGATTTCCCGAAGGCTTGAGTAGGGGGAAGGACTGTCGATAATAAGGAGTGGTCAGCTGCGGGGCAGGGAAGGATGGGCCTTGCGATCGGGCTGCGGGGGCTGGGCGTCCTGGAGCTAGTACGCGGCCGGGGCCTCGATCGTTGGAAACGGCTTCGGCCAGGGAAGGGGCGGCGTTTGATGGGGCAGGTCTCGAACGAGAACGGCAGGACGCCGCGAGGCGGCCGAATTGGGCTCGCGAGGCTGGTCCTGGCGCTCCTGGCGGCCTTCCTGGGGGGCGCGGCCTACGGCCAGGACTCGCCGGCCTCGGCTCCGGCCCCGCCGGCGCGAATGCCCGAGGCGCTTCGGTTCGCGCACGGCCTGTTCCGCCAGCGCAAGTTCGACATGGCGGCCGAGGAGTACGCGAAGTTCCTGGAGACGGACCCCGGCCCGCCCCACGGCGACGACGCCCGGTTCGGGCTCGCCAGCGCCCGACTGCTCCAGGGCCTCTACCAGGAGTCCCGCGCCGCCTTCCAGGAATTCATCCGCCGCGCCCCGGAACATCCCCGGGCGCGGACGGCCTGGTATCGCCTGGGGGAACTGTCGTACATGCTCGGCGACCTCCCCGCGGCCCGCGAGGCCCTGGAGCGATTCACGGCCGACCCCGCCGACCATCCCAACCTGGAGACCGCCTGGACCTACCTGGGCGACGTCCGATCGGCCCTGGACGACCCCGCCGGCGCCCGCGCGGCCTACGAACGATCGCTCAAGGCGTTCCCGGACGCGAGGCTCGCGGATCGGGCCCGTTACGGCCTCGGCCGCGCGCTGGCCGCGATGGGCGAGACCCAGCCGGCGCTCGACGTGCTGGAGGACCTGATCCGCCGCGAGCCCCCCGAGTGGGTGGACAAGGCGCGGCTCCAGGTGGGCCGGATCGAGCTGGCCGCCGGCCGCTTCGACGCCGCCGAGAAGTCGCTGGCGAAGGTCGCCGGGCCGGGGCCGCTCCAGGCCGAGGCCCGGCTCCGCCGCGCGCAGGCCCTGATGCGACTGGAACGGCTCGACGAGGCCGCCGACCTGCTGCGCCCGCTGGCCGCCGATCCGGCCGAACCGGCGTCGCTCGAAGCCAGCCTGGACGCGGCCCACGTCGACCTCCGTCGCGGCCGGGCCGAGGACGCGCTGAAGGTCCTGGACGCGGCCATCCCTCGCGCCGGCGAATCGCCGCTGGCGCCGGCCTTGCTCTACCGATCGGCCGAGGCCCTCCGCTCGCTGGGGCGGATCCCCGAGGCCCGCGAAGGGTTCCTCAAGGCCGCCGAAGCCGCCCCGACCGCCTCCTGGGCCGACGACGCCCGGCTCGAAGCCGTGCGCCTGGCCCACCAGGCGGGCGACCACGACGCGGCCCAGAAGCTCGCCGAGGACTTCGCCGCGAAGTTCCCCGACAGCAAGCTCCTCCCCGACGCCCTCCTGATCGAGGCCCGATCGGCGACCGCCGCCAAACGGCCCGAGGCCGCCGTCGCCGCGCTGGAGAAACTCATCGGCGACGGCTCGAAGCCGGTCGAGGCCGCGCCCGAGATCCTCGACGCCGCGCGCTACGAGCTGGCCCTGGCCTACCGCGCCGTCGGCAAGCCCGAGCGGGCCGAGGCGATCCTCGCCACGCTGGCGAAGTCCGGCGGGAAGGGGGCTTCGGCCGACGCGGCGTTCCTGCTGGGCCAGGCCCACCTGGAAGCGGGCCGGTTCGCCGAGGCCGCCGCCGCCTTCGAGAACTCGCTCGAAGCCGCGCCCGACGGCCAGGTCGCCGACTACGCCCTCGCGTATGAGGCCGCCGCCTACCTCGGGCTCGACCGTCGCGACGACGCCGTCGCGGCCATCGGCCGGCTGTCGGAACGATTCCCCAGGAGCCTCGCGCTCCCCCCGGCGCGGCTGCGGGTGGCCGAGGCGCTCGCCAAGGCCGGCGAGCTGCCGAAGGCCGTCGAACAGTTCCGCCCCCTGGTCGAGTCGGCCGAATCCGTCCCGGCCGACCTCAAGGAGCGGGCCGAACTCGGGCTGGCCCGCGCCCAGGCGAAGCAAGGAGACGCGGAAGCCGCGACGAAGACCTTCGACGCGATCCTCGCGAAAACGACCGACGAGGCCCGAGCCGCCGCGCTCGGCCTCGAACGCGCCGGGGTCCTGGAGACGACGGGCAAGCCGGACGAGGCGATCGCGGCGTATGAGGCGGTCGAGGCCCGCGCGCCGAAGCTCGACGCGGCCCTGCACGCCGCGCTGGCGCGGGCTCGGCTGCTGGCGAAGGATCACCCCCAGCAGGCGGCCGATCTCCTGGGCAAGCTCCTGGAAGGAGAAGAGGCCCGCGCCCGGCTCAAGGCGATCGGCCAGCCGATCGACGCCCTGATCGCCGACCGGGGGTGGGACCTGATCGACGCGGGGAAGATCGACGAGGCCGACGAGGCGTTCGCGGAGTTGCTGCGCGACTTCCCCGACGGCCCGTACGGGGCCGACGCCCGCTTCAACCTCGCCGAATCGGCCAACGAGCGCAAGGACTTCGCCGAGGTCGTCCGGCTGCTGGCGCCGCTCCTCGAACCCGGATCGCCCGACGCCCCCAGGCTCCCCGAACGGCTCGCGCCCGACGTCCTCTACCGCCTGGGCCGCACCCGCATCGAACGCGGCGAGTGGGCCGAGGCCGCCGCGACGCTCGACCGCCTGATCGCCGAGGCCCCCGCGAGCCCCCGAATCCGCGAGGCCCGCTTCCTCCGCGCCGAGGCCGCGCTGCGGCAGGACCAGTTCGAGGCCGCCGAGAAGGCCCTCGCCGAGCTGATCGCCGCGCCGGCCTCGCCCGACGACCCGCCCGACCTGGTTCGGCTCGCCCGCGAACGTCGAGTGCAGTGCCTGCTCGGCCTGAAGCGATGGCAGGACGCGCTCGACGAGGCCGACGCCCTGAAGGGGACGATCGCCGAGCCCGCCGCGAAGGACCCGGTCGAGTTCGCCCGCGGTCGGGCCTTGCTCGGCCTCGGCCGCCTCGACGACGCCCGTGCGGCGTTCCAGGCGGTGATCGACTCGCGCAAGTCCGGCGACCTCGCGGCCCAGGCCCAGCTCATGCGCGGGGAAGCCTACTTCCACGAGGAGCAGTTCCTCCAGGCGCTCCGGGAGTTCCTCCAGGTGGACATCCTCTACAACAACGCCCCGCGCCGGCAGGCCGCCGCCCTGCTCGAAGCCGGCAAGGTCTACGAGCGGCTGGCCCGATGGAGCGAGGCCGCCGAAACTTATGAACGCCTGACGATTCGTTTCCCCGAAGACCCCTGCGCGGCCGAGGCCGGCAAGCGCCGCGAGGCCGTCCTGGCCGAGCACGGGGCGAAGCCATGAACGAGTCGCGACCCGGAACGGAAGCCGAACGCCCGACGAGCGGAGAGCGACGCGATGACGGGGGAGGACGAGCGACACGGCCGCAATAACGAACGGTCTTCCCCCCTCGCGGGGGAAGACAGACCCCGAAGGGGTCAGATGAGGGGGTGACGAGCCGGGAAGCCGTCGGCATTCGCAGTCCGGCCGCACGAAACGCCGACGGTCTTCGTGCTCGTCACCCCCTCATCCGGCCCTCCGGGCCACCTTCCCCCGCGAGGGGGGAAGGACGTTATGGTTCGAACTCGGATTGCCGACGGTCGATGTATTGGCCTTTCCCCGCGAAGGGGAAGGGCGTTGGGAACGACCAGGGAAGGAGCCCGTTGATGATCGTTGGGAGTCGGAGAGGACCGGCCGTCGCGACGGCCCTGATCGGGATCGTGCTGCTGGCGGCGCCCTCGGCCTTCGGGGCCGAGCCTCCGAAGCCGGACCTTTCGGTCGACATCCAGCGCCGGATGGCGCGGACGCTGGGCGACGTGCTGGTCTGGTATGAGCGGACGCCGGCGGGCGAGCGGATGGCCTGGGGAGGGCTCGGGGCGTGCGTGGCGCTCGGCGTCTGCGTGACGCTGGAGCGGGCGGTCCGCCTGCGGCGACGGTCGGTGATCCCGAACGACTTCCTCGCCCGGTTCCTGGACCGGCTGCACGAGGGGAGGCTCGACGGCGGCAAGGCGCTCGATTACTGCGAGATGCACCCCAGCCCGGCCGCGCGCGTCGCCCTGGCCGCGGTGAGGCGATGGGGACGGCCGGCGGTGGACCTGGAACGCGCCGTGGGGCTCGCCCATCGCTGGGAGTCCGAACAGCTCCGGCGCAACGTCGGCACGCTGCGGCGGATCACGGCGATGGCGCCGCTCGTCGGCCTGCTCGGCTCGCTGCTCGCCGCCGACCGCCTGATGCGCGAGAACGGCGACGCGACGCTCGCGCAGGCCCTCCCCGCCCTGGCCGACGCGCTCTCCCCGTTGATCTCCGGCGTGGCCGTGGGGGTCGTCGCGATGGTCCTGTACGACATGCTGACGACCCGCGTCGAGCGCCTCGGCGCGGCCCTGGACCGCCTCGGGGCCGAGACGATCGACGCCGTCGCCATGACGACGGTCGTCGCCGCGCCGACCCTGGCGTCGTACCCGTCCACGCCCCACATCCGGCTGGGCGAGCCGAGCGTCGAACGTCGGCCGATCGTGTCGATCCCGGTGCGCGAGTCGGCCCCCCGACGGCTCCGCGACGAGCCGTCCCTCGGCGCCTGAGGACTTCGAACCGGGGCGTCGGGTGCGGAATCCGACGCTTTCGACTATGCTGAGACGTGGCGGAAGGACGGGCCCCATCGCGAGGCGAGGCGTGCGACGATGACCGGACTGGACCTGGAATCGTTCCTGCTCCTGCTCAAGGCCGACCTCGGCGCCTGGGCTCTCGTGGCGCTGGCCTCCCTGATGCTGGCGATCCTGGTCTGGGTGAGCTGGGGCTCGCGGCAGGCGATCCGCAAATGCCTGGCGCTGTCGATCGCGGTGCACGCCGCGCTCCTGATGGGGGGCAGCAGCGTGCCGGCCGTGATGCGGGCGCTGAACCCCCAGCGGGCCGAGGACGACGGCGAGGAGCACATCCGGCGAATCCGGGTCTCCCCCGTCCCCGAGCCCGACGCCGCCGGAGCCTCGTCCGACGTCCGCCCCTTCGCCTCGCTGGAAGACGGCCCCGGCCGCGCCCGCCCCGCGCCGGTGGATCGGCTGGACGAGCCGGTCGCACTGGCGGCCCGGAGGCTCGACGCGACCAGGCCGCCGGTCGATCCCGAGTCGGCCCGGGCGCCCCTGCCGGAGCCGTCCACGCCGCCGCCGCTGGAAATCGTCGAGACGACGCCCGCCTCGCCGGCGCTGCCGACGCCCGCCGCTCCCGAGGAGCCGCCGACGCCCCTCGCCACGCCGCTCCCCGCCGACGCCCCCCCGGAGGCGATCGCGGCGACGGACGACGCCACGCTAAACGCCCCGGAGGCCCCCGCCCCCGAGCCGCCTCCCGAGGCCGAAACCGCCGCCGCAGTCGACCGGGGGAGCCTCCTCCCGCCCGGCGAAGGTCGGCTCCGATCGGGAAGGCCTCGACCCCGGCCGGGATCGCCCCCGCGCGTCGATCCGGCGGCGGAGACGCTCGCGCCGCCCCCGCTGGCGATGGCGACGCCCCGGCCCCGCCCGGCTCCCGCGCCCCGGCCCGAGCCCTCTCCGGCCGACCTGGCGACGCCCCGCGGGCCGATCACCGAGGTCCCGAGGATCTACCGATCGCGGCTGGACGTCGATCGCTCGGCGAGGGCGGAGCGGTCGGGCGCCAGCACGGCCAGCGAGCAGGCCGTGGAGCGCGCCCTCGACTGGCTCTCCCGGCACCAGGACGCGGACGGCCGCTGGGACGGCGGCACGGCCCGCTACGCCGACGGCGAGGTCGTCTCCGGCGACGACGACTTCACCGTCCACTGCCCCGCGGGCCAGACCTGCTTCGGCGAGTGCGCCTACTGGGAGGCCGACACCGGCCTGACCGCGCTCGCCCTGCTGACCTTCCTGGGGGCCGGCTACACCCACGAGGAGGGGAAGTACGCCACCACCGTCTCGCGGGGCCTGGGCTTCCTGCTCCGCCAGCAGAAGCCCGACGGCGACCTCCGCGGCGTCAGCAAGACCGTCGGCATGTACTGCCACGCCATGGCCACGCTCGCGCTTTGCGAGGCTTACGCCCTCTCGCTCGACGACCGCTTGCGCTCCGGCGCCGAGCGGGCCGTCGGCTTCCTGGGCCGCTCCCGCGCCCGCGACGGCCTCTCCTGGCGGTACGCCCCCGGCGCCCCGATCGGCGACACCAGCATCCTCGGCTGGATCGTCATGGCCTTGAAGTCGGCCCGCGAAATCGGCGTCCCGATCGCCGACCAGGCGTCGCTGGAGCAGGGGGCCGTCGCCTGGCTGGAGCGGGTGGCCGACGGCGACGCCAAGGGCCTGGCCAAGTACCAGCCCTGGGAGGACGTCACCCCGACCATGACCGCCGAGGCCTGGGCCTGCCGCCAGTTCCTCGGCGTCGGCGGCCCCGGCCCCGCCAGCTCCGAGGCCGCCGCCTTCCTCCTCAAGCACGACTCCGACAAGGGGAAGACGAACGTTTACTACTGGTACTACGCCACCCTCGCCATGTACCAGCACGGCGGCCGTCCCTGGGCCGAATGGAACAACCGCCTGCGCGACCGCCTCGTCGGCCTCCAGCGCCAGACCGGCCACCAGGCCGGGAGCTGGGACCCCGACGACAGCGTCTACGGCGCGCGCGGGGGCCGCATCTACAGCACGACCCTCGCCGCCCTCAGCCTGGAAGTCTACTACCGCTACCTCCGCCTCTACGACGAACCGAGCCTCCCCGAAGACCACGACGACGATCCGCTCGAAAACCTCCCGGCCCTCGATTCGCCCGGCGAGCCCACGCGCTGAGCGGGTCGTGAAGCGGCCGCCGCCGATCCCATGAAGAGGTCCACCCCGATGATCCGACAGCGGGTGATTCTGAGGGCGATCGGCGTCGGCCTGGCCGTCGCGTGGGGGGGCGACGTGGGGGCCGAGGAACCCGCCCCGCGCCCGCACGCGAGCTACGTCGAGGCCATCCCCGACTCGGCCGTCCGCTTCGAGATGGTCGCGATTCCCGGCGGGACGTTCACGATCGGCAGCCCTCCGGGCGAGCCGGGCCGCGACGACGACGAGGGCCCGCGCCAGCCCGTCGCGATCCGCCCGTTCTGGATGGGCAAGCTGGAAGTCACCTGGGACGAGTACAACGAGTTCCGCAGGGGGAAGACCGTCTCGAACCGGACGAACGCCGAGGCCCTCGCCAAAGACGCCGACGCCGTCACCCGCCCCACGCCCCTTATCCCGATGAAACCTTCGGCTACGGCCGCGACGGCCGTCCGGCGATCGCCGTGAGCCATCACGCGGCGATGGAATATTGCTACTGGCTCTCCCGGAAGACCGGCAAGACCTACCGGTTGCCGACCGAAGCCGAATGGGAGTACGCCTGTCGCGCCGGGACGGAGACCGCCTACTCGTTCGGCGGCGACCCGGAGAAGCTCAAGGAATACGCCTGGTATTTCGACGACGCCGAGACGCCCATGCCGGTCGGCAAGAAGAAGCCCAACCCGTGGGGCCTGCACGACATGCACGGCAACGTGGCCGAATGGTGCCTCGACCGCTACGCCGCCGACGCCTACTCCCGGCTCCCTCAGGACCGTCCGGCCGTCGGTCCCACCCTCCTGCCGAAGGAAGCCCCGTACCCGCACGTCGCCCGGGGCGGCTCCTGGGACGACCCCGCCGCCGACTGCCGCAGCGCCGCGCGACGGGGCTCCGACCCGAGCTGGAACGAGCTGGACCCGGACGGGAGCATCTGGTGGGTCTGGGACGCCCCCTTCGTGGGCTTCCGCGTCGTGCGGGCCGTCGAGGAGCAGGAGGACCTCAAGGGCGTGCGCTCCCTGGTCCGGAGACCGGCCGATTGAATGGCAAGCCCCCGAACCTCGTCCTACTCCTCGAGATGGGCGAACAGGTTGTTCAGGCCCCTGGCCAGGGTCGGGTGGGAGAACATGTCGTCCCGCAGCCGCTGGTAGGGGAGGCCGCCCATCATCGCCAGTTGCACCATCGACATGATCTCCCCGCCCTCGACGGCGAGGGCCGTACAGCCCAGGATGAGGTCCGTCTCGGCGTCGACCACGGCCTTGAGGATGCCGCGAGACTCGCCGATTTCAAGGGCTCGCGCCACCTGGCTCATCGGCAGACGCGCGATTCGCACCCGACGTCCGCGCTCGCGCGCCTCCTTCTCGGTCAGCCCGACGCGGCCGAACTGGGGATCGGTGAACACGGTGAACGGCACCAGACGCCCGGCGGTCGTGCGGCCGGCGTCGTGGAGGAGGTTCTCCCGAAGGATCTGATTATCGTTGTGCGAGACGTGGGTGAAGGCCGGGCCGCCGTTCACGTCGCCGAGGGCGTAGACCCCGGGTACGTTGGTCTCCAGCCGAACGTCGACCGGGATGAAGCCCCGGTCATCCGTCCGCACTCCGGCCGCCGTCAGGTTCAAGGACTCCGTATTCGGCGTCCGACCGGTGGCGACCATCAGGTGCGAGGCCGTCAACTCGCGGCTTCGCCCATCCACTTCCACGGTCAGGCGTATCTCCTGAGCGCTCCCCGCGACCCGCGTGGCCTTCGCGTCCAGGATGACCTCGACGCCATCCTCGCGGAGGATCTCGGCGAGCGCCTCGGCCATGTCGGGATCTTCCCTGCGGAGCAGTTGCCCGCCCTTCTGGACGAGCGTCACGCGGCTGCCGAAGCGGCGGAACATCTGGGCGAACTCGACCCCGATATACCCGCCGCCGAGGACCAGCAAGTGGTCCGGGGTGGCCTCGAGCCCGAGGATCCTGGTGGAGTCGAGCCAGGGCGCGGAGTCCAGTCCGGGGATCTCCGGGCGCGCCGGGCGGCAACCGACGTCGATGACGACCAGCTCGCCGGAAAGCTCGCGGACGCCGCCGCCGTTCAGCTCGACCCGGACGGTGCGCGGGCCGGTGAACCAGCCTTCCCCGCGGATCAATTCCACCCCCTCCGCTTCTTCGAGCTGTCGCTCGCTCCCGGCGCTGAACTCCTCGACGATGGCACCCGTGCGGGCGCGGACCTCCTGGAGCCGCACGGCGACGGGCCCGGTGTGGACGCCGAAGTCGCGCGCCCGACGGGCCAGGTGGGCGACCCGGGCGCTGGCCGCCATCGTCTTGGTCGGCGTGCAGCCGACGTTGACGCAGGTCCCGCCGATCTTGCCCTTTTCGATCAGGGCGACCCGTCGGCCCGCCCTGGCGAGCGACCGAGAAAGAGGGTTGTTCGCCTGTCCGGCGCCGAGCAGGACCGCGTCGAATTTTTCCGGCCGATCTGCCATCGAAAACTGCTCCTGCATGATGCCGTGTTTTCCAGGATGGCGAGATAAGCGAGAACGATGCCGCCGGCTCGAACGGCCGTCGAGATTCTGGGAGCCTGTCGCAGCGACGCGCCGCCCGCGAAAGCTCGGGAGGCCCGTGGAGCAACCCTCGACGGGGCGATTCCGGCTCTCGGACACAGTCCTACTCGTGCCGGAGCGCATCGATGGGGTTGAGCAGCGACGCCTTGACGGCGGGGACGAGGCCGAAGACGACGCCGGTGAGGGTGGAGACGCCGAAGCCCAGGGCCACGGCCCAGAGGGGGATGACGACGTCGACCATCCGGGGATGGAGGCTCGCCAGGGCGCATAGGCCGTAGCCCAGGGCGACGCCCGCCGAGCCCCCCAGGAGGCTGAGCGAGACGGCCTCGGTGAGGAATTGGAGGCAGATGTCCCGCCTGCGCGCGCCGACGGCCTTCCGCAGGCCGATCTCGCGGGTGCGCTCGGTGACGCTCACCAGCATGACGTTCATCACGCCGATGCCGCCGACCAGCAGCGACACGCCGACGATCCCGGCGAGCACGGCGGTCGCCACCAGGCTCATGCTGTTGAAGGCGTCCAGGATCTCGTCCTGGGTCATAATCTTGAAGTCGTTCGGCTGATACGCGTCCAGCCGGTGCCGGCGCCGCAGCAGGTTGATGATCTGGGCGCGGGCCTCCGGGACCGCCTCTTCCGAGACCGCCTGCGCCGTGGCCGCCATCCGCCGGAGCTGGGCGGGGTACATCTTCAGCGCCGTGGTGTAGGGGACCAGGATCAGCTCGTCCTGGCTGTTGCCGAGGAAGCTCCCCTTCTCGGACAGGACGCCGACGACCGAGAACCGACGGCCCGCGATCAGGAGCGTGCGGCCGACGGGGTCGTCGCCGAGCTCGAGCTTGCGGACCACCTCGCGGCCGAGCATGCAGACGGCCCGGCGCTCCTCGACGTCGACCACCGAGAACGGCCGCCCCGCCGCCACGTCGAAGTTGCGGATCGCCAGGTAGTCGGCCGACACCCCCTCGAGCGCCGCCCGAAGCTCGTCGCGACCGGCCTGGACCAGCACCGCGTCCGACCGCACCAGCGGCGAGAGCCGCCGCAGCGCCGGGCAGTTCTCCTGGATCGCCGCGAGGTCGCGCTCGTCCATCGCGATCCGCCCCAACCGACGCCCCGCCTCGCCCCCCGGCCGCTCGGGCCAGACCCACATCGCGTTCGTCCCCAGCCCCTGGAGGAACTCCGAGACGTACCGCGTGAAGCCCTGCACCACCCCCACCACCGTCAGCGTCGACGTCACCGCGATCACGATCCCCAGCACCGTCAGCATCGACCGCAGCCGATGCGCCCAGATCTGCTCGAACGCGTTCCCGATGTTCGCCAGCGCGATCCGCATCAACAGCCCCTCACTCGAACAAGCTACCGACCGCTACCTCGAAACCCGGCAGGACCGCGTCGAACCGGAGCACGTCGTCCGGCCCCAGCGCGACCGGGGGCGTCTCCACGCCGAAGACGTGGGCGGTCCGCCGATCCGGGTCGAGGACGACGACCACCAGGACGCCCGCGTTCAGGTACTCGGCCGCCTTCTCCAGCGCGTTCCTCCAGCGATCGCTGGGCGAGAGCACCTCGCACACGATCTCGGGGGTCTCCGGCCCGTAGCCGACGTTGTCGGCCTCGACCGGGAGCCTCGCGAAGCTGTAGTAGGCCACGTCCGCGCCGCGGACCGTGTCCGGATCGCGCCGCGTCACGATCGCCGAGTCGTTGCCGAAGACGCGCCCGAGCGGATGTTCCTCCAGGAATCGCGAGAGCCGGTAAACGATCCTGGCGCAGACGAAACCGTGGCGGCGGTTCGGGGGCGGCGACATGACGATTCGTCCTCGCACCAGCTCCTCGACGAAGCCCGAGTCGGGGCGGCGGGCGAATTGTTCGGCCGTCGTCAGGGCGGGCGTCTGTTCCACGGTCGCCATGGGGGGCTCCTTTCGCTCGATCCGTCCGGTCGTCCGTCGTGATTGTCCCAGAGAGGGTGCGGGAGCGTCCATCGGGATCGCTCGGCCGCGGTCAAAGCTCGCGGCACTCGTCCGACTCGACGAGGCCGTCGCGGATGCGGACGATGCGGCGGCAGCGGGCGGCGACATCGGGCTCGTGGGTGACGACGACGATGGTCTGGCCTTCGCGGTGGAGGTCGGCGAAGAGGGCGAGGATCTCGTCGCCGGTCTGGGTGTCAAGGTTGCCGGTCGGCTCGTCGGCGAGGAGCAGGGCGGGGCGCTGGACGATCGCTCGGGCGATCGCGACCCGCTGGCGCTGGCCGCCGGACATCTGGTTCGGGCGGTGGCCCATCCGGTCGCCGAGGCCCACCCGCTCGAGCGCCTCGACGGCCCGCCGACGCCGCTGGGAGGGGGACGCGCCCGAGTAGATCATCGGCAGTTCCACGTTGCTCAGGGCCGTCTGCCGCGCCAGGAGTTCGAAGGTCTGGAAGACGAACCCGATCCGACGCCCCCGCACCTGCGCCAGCTCGGCCTGGGAGAGGGCGGCGACGTCGCGGCCGTCGAGGCGGTACGAGCCGCTCGTCGGGACGTCGAGGCATCCGAGGATGTTCATCAAGGTGGATTTACCCGACCCGGACGGCCCCATGACGGCCAGCATCTCGTTCGAGCCGATCGCCAGGTCGACGCCCCGCAGCGCGTGGACCGTCTCGTCCCCCACGCGGTAGAGCTTCGCGACCCGTTCCAGGAGGATGACCGAGGCGTCTTCGATCTCAGCCCTCCTTCTCCAAATCGGCCGGGGAGGCGACGGGGAGGACGGCGTCGCCGTCCTTCATCTCGTCGAGGGCGTGGAACGGGCCGACGACGACGCGGTCGTCCTCGCGAAGCCCGGCCAGCACCTCGACCCGGCGCTCGTCGCTGAGGCCGGTCTCGATCGGCCGGGCGCGGGCGACGCCCGCTTCGAGCACGTAGACGACCTTGAGGTAGCGCTGCTCGGCGTCGCGGACCTTCTCGCCCGGCGGTCGCGCCGAACGCTCGGCCCACTCGCGGATCAGGGGCGTGTCGGGGAGTTCCTTGCGGCGGCGGTGGACGACGGCCTGGGCCGGGACCGAGAGCGCGGCGTCGCTCTGGCGGACCTCGATCTCCACGGTCACGCTCATCCCGGGCCGGAGCGGGGGCCGGTCGGACTCGGAGCCGGTGCCGGTCGACCCCGGGACGTCCAGGTCGATCAGCGTCTCGAAGCCGACGACCTCGTCCTTCTTGACCTTCCCCTGGGGGGAGACGCGGTCGATCCGGCCGGCGAGGGGGTGGAGCTGATCGGCCTGGAGGAAGACGTGGGCGACCTGGCCTCGGCGGACGAGCGGCACGTCGGTCTCGTCGACGTCGGCCCGCACCCGCATGCGGTCGAGGTCGCAGACCTTCATCAGGACCGATCCGGGGAGGTTCGTGGTGCCGGCGATGACGATCTCGCCGACGTCGACCTCCAGGTTGGAGACGACGCCGTCGATGGGGGCGCGGATCGTCGTGCGCCGGACTTCTTCCAGGGTGGCGCGGCGCATCGCCTCGGACTCGCTCAGCTCGTTGCGGCTCATCGCCAGGGCGGCCTCGGCCTTGGCCAGCAGGGTGAACGAATCGGCCAGCTCGGTCGGGGTGGAGAAGCCGCGACCGGCCAGCTTGGAGGAGAGCTCGGCGTCGCGCCGGGCCTTCTTCAGCTCGGAGTCGGCCTGGTCGATGGCCGCCGACAGCCGGGAGATCCGGGCCGTGGTGGAGTCGAGCTTCGCCTGGGCGTCGGTCGGGTCGATCTCGACGAGGACGTCCCCCTTCTTGACGGGGTCGCCCTCCTTGAAGTTGACGGCGATCACCCGGCCGATGATCTGGCTGGCGATCTCGGCCTCGTCGACCGACTCGATCTTGCCCGAGGCGGTGATGGTCCGAATGATCGTCGCCCGCGCGAGCGGCTCGGCCAGCACCTTCCGGGGCGGCGTGCCGACCAGGGTCCAGTCCAACTTGACGCCCCCCGGCTCGCGCGCGGCGTTCAGCGCCGCCAGCCCCACGGCCAGGACGCAGACCCCCAGGATCGACGTGAGACGCAACATCGCCCGCCCCCCTCATCGCGCCGTCAGGGCGCGGCCAACGCCAGTCGCATCGCCGATCCCACGAGCAGCCCGACGCCGACGCGCGAGGCCGCCTCGACGGCCGCCAAAAACGCGCACAGGGCCAGGGCCGTCGCCAGGCCCGCATCGCCCCGGCGGCGCCCCGCCAGGGCCGTCGCCAGCCATCCCAGGGCCGCGAAGACGTCGACCCGGCGCAACGACAGCCAGGCCGCCGCGCCGTAGGTCCCGGCGGGCAGGAACAAGGCCAGCGACGTCTCCACGTCTTCCTCGGCGCGGCGGAGCCAGGCCACCAGGCCCAGGCGGACGGCCAGGCCGAGGACCCACCAGCCCTGGACCCGGGCGCAGTCGACCCAGGCTCGCTGGAACTTCCAGCCCCGACCCGCCAGGGCCGCGCACGCCGTGAAACCCACGGCCGCCGCCGCCGCGCGAAGCGCCAGCAGCGCCGGCTCGAACACGAAGTCGCCCAGGAGCCGGATCGTCGCCCAGAACGGCAGCGCGGCCCGCTGGAGGTCCACCGCCTTGCGTACGGCCTCGTCGCTCGGCGCGGCCGCGCCGTCGCGCTCGATCCGCGTCACGCCCCCCTCGACGGCCGTCGCCAGCGCCGCGGTGCGACCTCCAGTGGCCCACATCGCCCCGTAGAGGAGCAGCGTCAGGCCGACCCAGAGGCCCAACACGGGCGCCCCGCGCGCCTCCCGGCGCGGACTCGTCTCGAATGCATCACCGGCCGCAACGCGATCCATCGTTCCTCCCCGCTCGATCTACCCCGCAAGCGGGCCGGAGGTTTCAAGCCGGGGCCGTCTCGACGCGCCCTCTGGTTGGGAAGACGCGGTCGAAGGTCAGACGCGGGAGGCCGTTTCGGCGTCCGCGCGATGACGGTCTTCCCCCCTCGCGGGGGAAGACAGACCCCGGAGGGGTTAGATGAGGGGGAGGACGGGCCGGGGAGCCGTCGGGATTCGCAGCTCGGCCGCTTGAAACGCCGACGGTCTTCGAGCTGGTCGTCCCCCTCATCCGGCCCTGCGGGCCACCTTCCCCCGCGAGGGGGGAAGGACGTGATGGATCGGAGCGGCACTTCGATGGAGCCTCTCGGCGGGAGTCGCCTTGGGCTCACTTCTCGGCGAGGGCTTTCTCCAGGGCCGCCTGGACCTCGGGCGATTCGGGCGTGGTCTTGGGGTCGAAGCGGGCGATCACCTCGCCCTTGCGATTGACGAGGAACTTGGCGAAATTCCAGCCGATCGGGCCGGCGTAGCTGGGGTTGGTCGTCTCGCTGGTGAGGAAGGAGTAGAGCGGATTGATGCCCTCGCCCTTGACGACGATCTTCGAGAAGAGCGGGAAGGTCACGTTGTACTTGGTGCTGCAAAACTCCTTGATCTGCTCGTCGCTGCCGGGCTCCTGGGCGCCGAACTCGTTGGCGGGGAACGCGAGCACTTCCAGGCCCTGATCCTTATACTTCTTGTAGACTTCCTCCAGGCCCTTGTACTGCGGGGTCAGGCCGCACTGGCTGGCGGTGTTGACGATCAGGAGCACCTTGCCCTGGTACTGGGACAGGGCCACGTCGCCGCCGTCGATGTCCTTGACGTGGAAATCGAGCACCGAGGTCGGCTTCTTGTCGTCGGCCCGCGCGGTCGGGGTGGTCGCGAAGCTCGCCAGGATCAGGCCGAGGGCGGGGAGGATCGTACAGGCGATCAGGATTCGTCCGAGCACGGGGGAGTCCTCAGTAGGGGTGGGCGGATCGGGGGGACCGGCGGCGTCGGCCTTCGCGATCGTCGCGAGGCGACGATCACCGTTCATCTTCATGCCGCCGGTCGGGTTTTTCAAGAGAAGTGGATCAACAGTTCAACCTTTCGCCCCCAAACCGGGTCGGGGAAGGATCGAGGTCGCGATGGATGAGACGTTCACGCCGGGCGCCCGGCGGGCGATGGACCGGGCCGGGGCGAGGGCGCGAGCGCGAGGCGCGGACGAGGTGGGGCCGGGGGATCTGCTCGCCGCCCTGGCCGACGAGCCCGAGTCCGTCGCCTCGGAGATGGTCGCCGCGTTCGGCCTCGACGCCCCGGGCGTCCGCGAGGTCCTGGGGCTCCCCCGGCTCGATGAGTCCGAGCACGGCGCCGACCCGCTCGACGAGTCGGCCCCGGCACCGGCGCCGCCGTGGTCCCCGGCGATCCGCGCCATCGTCGGCGAGGCGAAGGCCCGCGCGCGGGCCCAGGGCCGGTCGTCGTCGATCGGCACCGAGCACCTGCTGGCCGGGCTGGTCGTCGAGGCCGCTTTCGCCCTGGAGCCGCTCCGCGACGCGGGGCTGGACCTTGACGGCCTTCGCGACTCGCTGAACCGCCCCGAGGTCGACGTCGAGCCCTTGCCGCCGCTCGAAGGGCCGCCGCTCGACCTGTCGGACTCGACCCGGACGGTCGACCTGGCCCGCGTCCTGGACGCCTCGGCCAATCGCGCCCGCGAGGGGCTCCGCGTGGTCGAGGACTACGCCCGGTTCGTGCTCGACGACCCCGGCCTGACCCGCCGACTCAAGGAGGCCCGCCACCGCCTGGCCGAAGCCCTTCGCGGCTTCGACCCCGACCTGCTCCTCGCCGCACGCGACACCCGCGAGGACGTCGGCACCCACATCATGACCCACTCCGAGCAGGTCCGCGAGAACCCCCGCGCCGTGCTCGCCGCCAACTTCAAGCGCACCGCCGAGGCGCTCCGCTCGCTGGAGGAGTACGGCAAGCTCGTCGACGTCTGGCTCGCCGGCCGCTTCGAGGTCCTCCGGTACGACGTCTACACGCTCGAAAAGCTGGTCATGACGGCGGTCCACGCCTATCGCTCGCTGGCGGACTGCCGCCTGATGGTCCTCGTCGGCGGCCTCCCCACGCTGGGCGACCTGACCTGGATCGTCGGCGAGGCCCTGGCCGGCGGGGCGGACGTGATCCAGCTCCGCGAGAAAGGGCTCCCCGACCGCGTGCTGCTCACCCGCGCCCGCGAGGTCCGCATCCTCACCGCGCAGGCCGGGGCCCGGTTCCTCGTCAACGACCGCCCCGACCTGGCTCGGCTCGCCGGGGCCGACGGCGTCCATCTGGGCCAGGAAGACGTGACCGTCCGCGACGCCCGCCGGATCGTCGGGCCGAACCTCGTCATCGGCGTCTCGACCCACGACCGCGCGCAGCTCGACGCGGCCGTCCTCTCGGGCGCGGGGTATCTCGGCGTCGGCCCCGTCTTCCCCAGCGCCACCAAAGAGTTCGCCGAGCCCGAGCTGGCCGGGCTGGCCTACGTCCGCGCCGCGGCCGAGTCGACGAACCTCCCCTGGTTCGCCCTCGGCGGCGTCGACGAGACGAACGTCGACCGCGTCCTCGAAGCCGGCGCCTCCCGGATCGCCGTCGCCGCCGCCGTCGTCAAGGCCGACCGCCCGCGCGACGCCGCCGCCCGCCTCCGCGCGGCGCTCGACGCCGCCGACCCCGACCCCCTCCCGCACGACCCGGTTTTCCCGACTGAGTGATTGCAAGGAACCAAACGCCGACCTAAACTCTTCGTACCTGTCGCGGACAACCGTGAAAACCCTTTCATGGGACTGGGCGAAGAGTCCGGGAAGCCGTGGCCACCAACGCCGGGAGATCGGATCGATGACTTCGGAAGAGAACCCGGCGGAGGGCGAAGGCTCCGCGACGCCCGGGCCGAATGGCGGCGAGGCGGGACGTAAGCCCGCCGGCCGGACGAAGCAGGCCGTGGCGGCCCTGGCGGTGATCCTCGTCGCCGGCGGGGCCATCTACTGGAACCTGTCGAACCTCCAGGAGCCGCTGTCCCCCTCGTCGCCGGCGGTCCAGACGTTCCCGGCGGTCGTGAAACCGCCCGAATCGGTCGCCGACGACGCCAACCCGGCCGAGGTCCGCAGCCGCCTGTCCCTGCTCGACGCGGAAGGAGGCGGGCGGACCGCCGTGATGAGTCGGGCCGTCGCCCCCGAGGACTTCGACTCGATCGCGGGGACGAGCCAGAAGCTCCTCGACCGCGAGCTGGTCCGCCAGGCCGTCTTGCTCGCCGCACGCGACGAGCGCGGGATCGCCACCCGCGATGAGTTGCTCGACGACGCCTCGCTCCCCACGGGCGACGCCCCCACCCTGGAGATCAGCACGCTCTTCCGCCCCGAGCGGACGCGCGTCATGATCCGGAAGGTCGTCAAGGGGGAGGTCGATCCCCTGGCGATCCTGTCCAAAAGCCTCGGCGACGGGGCGGGGATGGACGACTACCCGCTGAGGCTGGCCGCGCAGATGGAGCGGATGGCCCGGACCGACTTCCCGAAGCTGCTCGACGAGGCGGGGGTCAAGGGGACGCCGAACCAGGTGAAAGACTCGGGGCCGGTCCCCGAGGGGGTCGAGGAGAAGCTGCGGACGCTCGGCCTGATCGAGCACGTCCAGGCCCTCCGATCCCTGCATCAGGCGATCCGGACCGACGGGGAATCGCCCGAGCGGCTGGGCGCCCTGGCGCGAGCCTACGCGCAGCTCGCCATGCTGACGGTCCACCACTGGAGCGCCGCGTATCGGGGGTTCGAGGCCCGGGCGATGCTCTACGCCGAGCGGCTCGTCGCGCGGGCCCCGGAGTCGGCGTCGGCCCTTCGTCACCGGGCCTTCGTCCGGGGGATCGTCGGCGTGCACGGCTACGCCCTGAAGGATCTGGAAGCCGCCGCCGAGCTTGATTCCCGGACGCCGAACCCGGCCCCGGCCCCGGAATGGGCCGGAGTGCTCGACGCCTACCTGAGATACGACCTCCCCCGGCTCGACGCCGCCGAGGGGGCGTCCCGGAGCCTGGCCGCGCTCCTCAAGATGGCGGCCCTGGAGTTCCCGGTGCACACGCGGCTGCTGGTCCGCTCGGCCGAGGCCGTGGTCCAGGCCGACCCCGATTGCGGCCGGGCCTTCGACGTGATCTGCGGCAACGGGGCGCTCGGAGACCAGCACCAGGCCACGGTGCTCGGCCCCCAGGCGTTCGAAAGCTTCTTCCGCGCCAAGCTGAAAGGAGCGGCCGACCTCCCCGCGCCGGTCCGCGCGGCGCTCGACCGCGACGCCGACGGCCCGGCCCTGGTCGCCGCGCTGGACGACGCCGGCCGACCCCAGGTCGACGCCGACGAACCCTCGTGGGGCGTGCTCGCGCACCTGGCCCGCGAGACCCGGTTCGTCCAGGTCCACCGGCGTCTCTACTTCATGGCGCGAACGTGGAACGTCCCCGTCGACGACTTCTGGAACGCAGCCGCCCCGCTCGTCGAGGGCCACCGCTACCGCCCGTACCTCGCGGCGCTGACGCAGGACCGAGGCGACCTGATGGCGTTCGCCGAATTCGCCGAGAAGCTCGACCGCTCGGACATCGAGCCGACCCAGGGCGAGTTCATCCGGCTCGCCCTCCAGTTCCAATCGCCCCGCGCGCGGTACGACGGCGGCGTCGCCCGCGGCCACGGCTCGCATACCGCCCGCGACTTCAGCCTCACCCTGGGCGATAAGTCGTCGGATCGCGTGGCGCGGGCGGAATCCCTCCTGCGCGTCAGCCCCCACAATCCCTACGCCAAGGCCATGCTCATCAAGCATGACTGGGAGAAGACCCAGCCGAAGCTCGAGGATTGGGCCAAGGCCGACGGGACTCCCCCGGCCGTCCTCAGGGCGCTCGGGACGAAATACCTGGAGCTCAAGCGCTTCGCGGAGGCCCGCGACAACCTGGCCCGCTACGTCGAACTCTCCCCCGATCAGTCGGCCTACGAGGACCTGGCCGCCTGCTACGAAGGGGAGGGGGACGAGGAACGCTGGCTCGCCACGCTGGACGACTACCTGGAGAACACCGAGGACGCCGGCCTGGAGCACGCGAGGGTCCAGGTGAAGCTCGCGTACCATTTCCTGGGCAAGGGTCGGCCCGAGAAGGCGAAGGACTATTCCGACGCCGCCGCGCAGACGGGAGCCGGCTGGGCCATGATGTGCGCCGCCGAGGTCGAGGAACGGCTCGGCGACCTGGACGAGGCCGAGTCCTGGTCCCGGCGGGTCTCGGAGCGGTACGGCGATTCCTGGGGCGCCTGGTACATCTTCTGCCAGCGAACGGGGAGGGGGGACCTCGACGACGCCCGGGCCGTCGCGCGGGCCGCCGTCCGCCGCCCCGACGCGGCCACGCCCGACGTCGTCGCGTGGTTCTACTGGCTGGAGAAAGAGCCGGACCAGGCGATCCGGGTGCTGGAGTCCTGGATCGAGGTCCAGCCGGGCCCGGCCTCCATGATGCTCCTGATCCTCTACGACCAGATCGGCGCGGAGGAGAAGCGCGACGCCGTCCTGGAGCGGATCGTCGGCGGGCTGGAAGGCATCGGCCCCAAGACGGCGGGCATCTGCCGCCTCCTCCGCGACGCCCTGGCCGATCCGAACCGGTCGCTCGACCTCGCGGCGGTCGACGCGGCGATCGAATCGATCCGGCCCGACACGCCCGACTTCATGCATGTCGTCGTCGGCAAGTTCCTGCTCATGCGGGGCCGCCCCGAAGACGCGCGGAAGTATCTCGAGGCCTGCGCCGGGGACCCCGCGGCCAACGGCTGGAACCGGGCCGCCGCCGCCTCCTGGCTCCGCGAGGCCTTCCCGGAGACGAAGCCCCCCGAGCCCGGGCCGAAACCGGCCCCGGCGCCCAAACCGGACCCGACCCGGACGTGACGGGGGCGGCGATCGATCAGGCCGGCCCGGGGCCGCCGGCCGGATCGTCGGCGCATTCCTCGAAGTCGGGCGTGAAGTCTTTCTCGGACGGCTCGGGGCTCCCCAGGAGGAAGCGGGCCAGGCGGTCGGGGGGGAGGTCGGGGCGGACGAGACGCTCGGGGCTGCCGAGGTCTTCGAGGACGCCCTGCGAGGCGAGGTAGCCGCTCCGCACGGCGCCTTCCATCGTGGCGGGCCAGCCGGTGTCGGTCCAGTCGCCGGCCAGGAAGAGGCCGTCGACCGGCGTGCGCTGCGGGGGCCGCAGCGCGGCGACGCCGGGCCTCGCCGCGAACGTCGCGCCGTGCTCGGTGACGACCCACCAGCGCAGGAGCTTCGCCTCGCGGGCGACGGGCCACATCTCCGCCAGGTCGGCCAGCACGGCGTCTCGGATCGCCCCCTTGTCCATCCCCACCAGGTCGTACGCCGCGCTGATGACGACCTGCAGATACTGGCCGCCGGCCTCCGAGCCCCGGCCCTGCAACGCCGAGTGGTTGAAGACCCAGTGCAGCAGACGCCCCGGCGCGACGACGTGGTCGAGCGGGCAGACGGGCCGGTCGAACCAGAGGTGGACGCCGGTGATCGGCGAGGACTCCATCCCCTTCAGCCCCTCAAGGGCCGGGACGAGCGCCCGGATCGCCGGATCGAGCAGGCCGCCGACGCGATCGAACGGGACGGTCGCGACGACGAAATCGGCGTCGAGGGCCTCCCCGTTCCGCAAGGTCACGCCCCCCACGGCCGAGGCGTCCTCGGGGTCCGGGTCGATCGACCGCACCCCCGTCGTCAGCCGGACCTCGACGCCCCGGGCGCGGAGCCAGGCTTCCAGCGGCGCCCCGTACAACTCGCCCAACGGCGCGGCGGGGATCTCCATCTGGAAGCCGCGGCGGTTCATCAGGAAGCCGTCGACGAACACCTGCCGGGCCAGGCCCACGTCCATCAGGTCGAGCCGCTCGTTGAGCGCCGAGACCAGGACCGGCCCCCAGAACAGGTTCATGGTCCGCACGGTCTGCCGGTGCCGGATGAGCCAGTCGGCGAACGTCCCCTCGGCGCGCCGGCCGGCGTCCCGGTCGAGCGCCAGCCGGGCCAGGCCGTAGGCGACCCGGAGCTTGTCCCCCCAGCGCAGGTGTTTGGACCGCAGGAAGCTCAGTCCCAGGTGAAAGGGGGCGGGGCCGAGCCCGGCCCGGAGGGTCGACGTGCGGCCGTCGGGGGCCAGGAACGTGATCGCCGGCTCCCGGCGGAAGAGGCCGTCGATCCCCACCCGGCGGCAGAAATCGGCGAGATTCGTACAGCAGACCATGCTCACGTGCTGGCAGTTGTCGACCAGTTCCCCCGTCACCGGGTCGGTGAACGAGCCGGCCCGGCCGCCGAGCCGGGGGCGGCTCTCCAGCAGGGTGATCCGCAGCCCCCGGCCGACGAGCGTCGCCGCCGTCGCCAGCCCGGCGAGGCCGCCGCCGACGATCACGACGCGGGGCGGGGGCGGGGCGGGGGGGGTGCGCTTCATGAGGTTCCTTCGGGCTCCTCAGGAGACCAGGTCGGACTTGCGGGGGGACGCCGCGTCTTCGCGGAGCGGGCGGCGGTATCGCGAGGGGAGGGAGCGCAGGGCGACGACGACCTTCCGCCAGGTCGGGACCGACGCCCGGCCGGACAGCACGTCGTAGTCGCGCCGGACGATCTCGTCGAGCAGGGCCCGGTAGATGCCGATGATCGTCAGCAGGACCGGACGCCCCACCGGGGCGACCAGAGGGACGAGCCCGGCCGCCTCGTCGTAGCAGGCGTAGGCGCGCACGGCGTATTCCTCCAGCAGCCGACGGAGCGCCGGGCCGGTCTTCGCGGCGAGCAGGTCGGAATCCTCGACGCCGAAGCGTTCGAGGTCGCGCCTCGGGAAATAGACGCGGCCGTTCTCGGCGTCCTCGCGGACGTCGCGTAGGATGTTGGTGAGCTGGAGCGCCAGGCCGCAGCGGTCGGCCAGGGCCTCGGCGCGGCCGCCGTCGGACTCGTATCCCCAGATGTGGATGCAGCAGAGGCCCACGGCCGACGCGACGTGCCGGCAGTAGTCCGCCAGCTCCTCGAACTCGTCGAACCGCCGGGGAGAGAGGTCCATCTCCACGCCGTCGATCACCTCGTGCAGCAGCGCCGGGGGGATCGCGGCGGTGCGGACGGTGTCGGCCAGCGCGAGGAGGCCGGGCCAGGACGACGGCCGGCCGTCGAGCGCCTGGTCGAGGTCGCGGCGCCACTCGATCAGCGCGAGCGGCTTGTCCACGCCGGGGCGATCGTCGTCGGCCAGGTCGTCGGTGTGCCGCATGAAGGCGTACAGCGCGCACATCGCGCGACGGCGATCGGCCGGCAGGAGCCGGAACGCGTGGTAGAAGTTGCGGGCCTCGCGACGGGCGATCTCGCCGCAGACGCGGTAGCTCTCCGCAAGCCGGGCGTCGGTCTTCACGGGGAAGCCTCCCCGCGCGGCGATCTCGCGACCGGCCGGGGCGCGGCTCCGGGCCGGGGAGCCTTGCGACCGCCGGACAGTCGCGCCCGGGCCAGGCCGAAGACGGCGCGGGCCATCAGCCCGAGCTTCGCCGCCTTCCCCAGCGACGGCCGGGCGGAGAGCACGTCGAAGCCGCAGGCCTCGATCCGGTCCAGGATCGCGAGCCCCCCGCGCGAGAACAGGTCCACGTCCACGGCGAACTCCCCCGGGATGCGGGAGAGCAGGGGGCGGCCCCGGTCGAACAGCTCGCGGGTCCGGGCGACCTCGAACTTCAGCAGGTCGGCGAAGGCGGGGGTGAAGCGGCGGGCCCGCAGGTCGTCCTCGCGGACGCCGAACCGCTCGCGATCCTCGCGCGGCAGGTAGATCCGGCCGATGTCCAGGTCGCGCGAGACGTCCTGCCAGAAGTTCGCGAGCTGGAGCGCCGTGCAGGTGGCGTCGGAGAGCTTCGCGTTCTCCTCGTCGAACGCGCCCGCGACGTACAGGACGAGCCGGCCCACCGGGTCGGCCGATCCGGTGCAGTAGTCGCAAAGCTGGTCGAAGGTGGCGTAGTCCGTGACGGACTGGTCCTGGACGAAGGCGTCGATCAGGGCGTGGAACGGCCCGGGCGGGATGCCGTAGCGGTCGACGGTCTCCCCCAGGGCGATCATCACGGGGTGCCGGGCCCGGCCCTCGAACATCGCGTCGAGTTCGCCGCGCCACCAGGCGAGCAGCTCCAACGAGCGGGCGGGGTCGCCGACCTCGTCGGCCAGGTCGTCGGACCAGCGGCAGAAGGCGTAGATCGACTGGAAGGCGGGCCGGTGCTCGCGCGGGGTCAGCCAGGTGACGACGCTGAAGTTTTCATAGTGAGAGGCGGTCAGCCGCGCGCAATAGTCGAGCGCGTCCCGGCGCGAGGCGGTCTCGCGGGCGGGGGGGCCGAATCGCCGGAGGTCCGTCTCGAACGTCATCCCGGGTCGCTCCGCTCCGAAGGTCGCCGCACGTTTGGGGCGTGATGGAGATCGATTCTACAGGGGGCCGGCGCATCCCGCCAGTCGGGCGCCGGGCGGCCCATTGACCCCGCCCCGCCGCGCCCCGACAATCGGCGCGTCTTCGCCGGTCGAGTTGATCGACCGCACCACGCGGCCTTCCCGCCGCACCTTCTCACACCCAGGGGAGAGCGATCATGCGCAAGATGACCACGATCCGGCTCGCGGGCCTGCTCGCGACGGCGTTCCTGCTCCAGGCGTCGGCCGCACCGGCCCGCGCCCAGGCGACGCCGCTGTTCGACGGCAAGAGCCTGCAAGGCTGGATCACGCCCGACGACAAGGCCCTCTTCAGCGTCGAGGACGGCGTGATCGTCGGCCGCACCGCCGGCGACCTCAAGAAGAACGAGTTCCTGGTCACGGCGAAGTCCTACAAGGACTTCACCCTCAAGGCCAAGGTGAAGCTCCGCAACGGCAATTCGGGCATCCAGGTCCGCAGCAAGCGCGCCGACGACGGCGCCGTCTCCGGCCCGCAGGCCGACGTGGCCGACGGCTATTGGGGCCTGCTCTACGACGAGCGCGGCCGCGGCATCCTCGAACGCTACCCCGAAGCCGAGGCCGCCAAGATCGTCAAGCAGGGGGACTGGAACGACCTCGCCATCACCTTCAAGGGCAAGCGCCTGACCGTCGTCCTCAACGGCGTCACCGTCATCGACCGCGAGGACAAGGAGTTCCCCGACGACGGCGTCATCGCCCTCCAGGTCCACGTCGGCCCCGCGATGGAAGTCCGCTACAAGGACATCACCATCGAAGAACTGAACTGACTCCAAGCGTTCGGACCGGGACCGCCGCCGTACGCAGGTCGTCGGAGCGTTCCCGGTCCGGGCTCGGCCCCCCTCGCCGGACCCCCCGGGCCGTTTCGGACGCCGATGGAGGCTCGCCATGGCTCGCTTCCTCGCCACGCCGATCGCCGTGCTTCTCAGCCTGGCTTCCCAGGCGTACGGCGACGACATGGCCCCCATCATCGAGAAGGTCCGCGCCCATGAGGCCGCTTACGATGACTTCCGGATCAAGTTCACGAGACGATACAGCCTGAAGGCCCCGACGGTGCGCCTGGAGACGATGATCCGGGACCGCGAACACGTCGTGGACTACGTGATCAAGGGCGCGAAGTACCGATACCGGCTCGAAGGCTTCGAGGACCCCGTCAAGGGCGACCGGCTCCGGCTGGATATCACCCGGATCAGCGACGGCAAGGACACCCGATACCTGGACGGTCGCGCCATCGCGAACATCCTCCACAACACGACCGCGATCGACTACGAGATTTACACCCCGCACCTGCTGCTCCTCCCCAATTTCGGCGTCGACGGGCCGCTCTCCCGCATCCTCGGGGGCCGGTCGGCCTCCGAGAAACGCCGGATCACGGTCGAGCCCGCGGGCGAGGAGGAGGTGAGGGGCTGGCCTTGCCAGGTCGTGAAGATCGCCCATCATCGGATCGAGGACGACCCGGACGTCGTCAAGCTCTGGCTGTCCGTCAAGCAAAACCACCTGCCCATCAAGACCGAGGGATTCAACCCGGAGGTGAGCCGGACGTCGCCCGTCGAGACCGGCGAGGTCGAGGCCCTGAGGGAAGTCGAGCCCGGGCTCTGGTTCCCGACCGCCTCCTCGGTCGTCGTCTACGACCCCTTCGAGCTCGCCAAGGGGCGTCGGACGGCGCTGGGGATCCACCAGTTCAAGGCCGAGGCGATCACCCTCCGTCCTCAGGTGGACGACAGCCTCTTCACCGAGCTGACCATCCCCGACGGGGTACCGGTGATCGAGGCCGACGGCGACCGAATCCTTCGCCGATACGTCCAGGGCGAGTGACGTCGGCCGCCGAGTCCCCGACCGATCCCGCCGCGACGCTCCCTCGGCCGACCTGAAGGCCACCTTGGGAGAAGGCTTGATCGCGACGGCCGGGCGGGGCGTCGTCTCCGGGGTCAGCGGCCGTCTTCGAACACCGCCCGGTAGTTGAAGCGGTCGTTGGGGGCGGCGTCGCCGTTGAGGGTGAAGTCGGACCAGTCGCCGGTCTCGGCGAGGGCGTCGGCCCACTTGAAGTCGATCGAGGTCCAGCCGGGCTTGAGGCCCAGCGACGCGATCGGGAGGGCCAGTTCCAGGCGGTCGCCGGCGGTCGCGGCTTCGATCGCTTGCGGGTCGGCCCATTCGTACTTGCCGCCCACGTTGCGTTCGAGGGTCGGCCGACCCGGGGTGCGGCCGACGACGAAATCGTAGCCGAGCCAGCCGGTTTTCGGGTCGGCGTCGACGTCGAGGAGCAGCATCGGGCCCCCCTGCTCGGGCGTCGCCCGGATCGCGGCGCGGCACTGGAGCAGGAAGGAGACGCGGTCGGCGTCGCGGCTCGTTCGGGCGGCGATCAGGTCGTTGCGGCCGGTGTGGTTGACGTAGCGGAGGGTCTGGCCCCAGCCCGGATAGTCGCGGTCGACCGGGTCGCCGATCGTGTCGCGGAACTCGGGGGCGACGCCGTCCCAGTCGTCGAACCGGCCGTCGATCGCGATGGGACGGGACGTGACGACGGTCGCGGGCCGGGCCCCCTTGTAGCGCCGGACCTCGGAGACGAGCTGGTAGTAGAAGGCGTCGCCGTGCCCCCCCTTCATCGGCTCGATGTCGCGGCTGAACTCGCGGTCGAACTGGTCGACGAACGTGACCGGGCCGGCCCCGGCCAGCGGAAAGGTCTCGTCGAAGCGGCCGGCGATCCATTCGTTCCAGCCGGTGACGAAGACCAGGGGCGGGTCGATCTCATGCGCCCGGCTCCACTGCTCGGCGAAGTTCTTGCCGGTGAAATCGACCCCCTCCGGCCCCGGCTGGCGGCCGTTGGAGAAGCTCCTCCCGTGCGATCGCGGGTGGCTGAGCACGCCGAGCTTGCCGTCGACCGCGTTCTGGCCGACGCCCACGGAGACCTGCTCGGGCTTCCCCTCCTCATCCGGGAACGGGTGCTGGGGGTGGACTTCCAGCCAGCTCCACTGCGCCCGGGCGGTGGGGCCCTGGAAGTAGTCGGGCTGGGGGCGGCGGAACGTGAAGAACGACATCATGCGGCGGTCGGCCTCGTCGATCCGACCGACCCGAAGGTTCAATTCCCCCCGTCCGTCCTTCCAGACGCCGATGCGGCCCTTCGGTTCGGACAGCTCCAGGTGGTAGGCGCCCGCCGGCGCGGAGGCGTCGAGCGTGATCGCCTGCCAGGCGTTGTCGCGGACGTCCTCGACCCGCCGGGAGGCGACGACCTCACCCTTCGCGTCGCCGCGACGGAGCGTCAGCGTCGCCGAAGCCCCGCGCTCGCCCCAGGTCGGCGTAACGAGCGCTGCGGAGTCGAACGGGACGTCGACGGTGAAGCACGTCCCGAGCGTCTCGCCCGGCGCCAGGGGGACCGAGGTCGTGTGCTTCTCGCGCTTGAGGACGTCGTTCGTGAGCAGGTCGGGGTCGGCCAGGATGAGGGGCTTGCCTTTCCACTGGAACCAGAGGTCCGGGTGGAGGCCGGGCTCGTAGAGCTGCTCATACAGCTCGCGGACGACCTTCCGGGGCGCCCAGAACGGGGTGAGGAAGGCGATCTTCGGCACGCGGAGGCCCTGCCGCCGCATCTCGTCGAACGTCGTCCCGAGGGCCTTCCAGCTTTCGGGGTAGGTGAGCTGATTCGTGACGTCGAAGAAGACCGCGTCGACTCCGGCGTCGGCCAGCATCTGGGCGTGCTTGCGGAGGACGGCCGGGTCGTCGTTGCGGTAATAGCCGAAGATCGACTCGCCCCAGTGGTGGGGGTAGTGCTTCGGCCCCCAGAGCGGGTTGCCCGGCTCGCTCATCGCGTTCGGGGCCGCTTGGAGGATCTTCGAGATGTCGAACGGGCCCTGCTCGCCGCTGCGCCCCAACCAGAGGAAGTAGAAGATGGCCACCGTCTTGTCCGGCTTCGGCGGGCCGACTTCCGAGGCGGTCAGGGTCCGTCGGCCCAGGCCGTCGACGGCGACCCAGGTGTCGCTGAACAGGTCGCGAGGCCCTTCCTCCGCTCGGGCGATCGGGAGGAGAGGGAGCGCCAGGCAGGCGAGGGCGAGCCCGAGGAGGGCCGGGAACGCGCGGGGCGTCTTCATGGGGGCGAGTCCGTGATGGCGGGGAGGGAAGGAGCCGCGACCTGGGTCGGCGGGGCCGGCTCGCGATCGCGGCGGGGATGGCTTCGGCGGAGGGTGTCAGGCCAGGTCAGGAATCCGCGGGCTCATCGGGGTGGAGGACGATCGTCCCATCCTCGAGGTGCCTGATCGTCCCCCAATGCCGGATGTTGTGCTCGTGGCCCAGGGAGTCGGCGACGACTTCCTGGATCGTGTACCGCCCCGGCTCCAGGTCGGCGGCGACGGCTCGGAAGTACGAGATCGTGTCCGCCCGGGCCAGCTCATGGCCGTGGGCGTCGATCAGACGAAACAGGTCGGACATGCTCCACCTCCCGGATCGCCGGCGCCGTCGGCCGGTCGACCCTTCCCGATCAGGGTCGAATCGCGAGAAACCGCCACTCAAGACAAACCCATTATACGCCCCCGCCCCGCCGGTTCACGCCCCGACCCCGCCCGACCTCGATCTCACGCCGACAGCCCCCCGCGCGACGGCCGGGAATTGGCTTCGATCGCAAACCTCGAAAAGCGAAGCCATCGGACGCAAACTGTTCCAGACCATCGAGATATATGCGAATTCCGGGAACCTGAATTGGCTTCGTTCGGCGGTTTTGATCGAGTCTCCTGAACGCCGGACGCGTCGTTTTCCGAGATCGGCCGGGTCGGGATCGACGGACGACGCGACCCGCGGGGGAATCCCCCAACTGGATCATGCGCCCGGATGGTCGAACGGATTCAAGCGTTCGAGGAATCGGTTGCAGAAACGCGGAATCCGGCCCGCCGACCCCTCCCCGCGAGGAGCAGGGGCGGCGGTCGATTCGTCACGGTTGCTCGGCGGCGGGGGGCGGTGGTCTTCTTCCCTGCCTGGGTGCTTAGCCAACTTGGCCCCTGGTTGGTCGGCGCTGGCCCCGCCCCTCGAACGGCGTCGACCCGGAGTTCCGCTATCCACGCCCGGAGGAGGCGTAATGCCGCTCATGGAAGGGACGCTTACTCGACATCTTCGGGATGCGTCCTTCCTAGCCGATCACCTAATTCGGTGTTCGAGACCCAGAAGATATCACCCATGCCTTCGGGAAAGTCCATGTTCTCCGGCCAGTTCTGTCGAAGTCGCTCCATCACCACCTCGGTAGTTCCGGGCCAAGGCTTGAAGGTGAATACTTCATTTTCGTTGTAACCAAGCTCGCCAACCTTAACTAGACAATTGTCGACCATGTATTTTATCACTTCCAGGCTGCGGCTTCTAAGTTGATTACCGAATGCTCCGCCCTTGTATTCAAAGACAGCCGCGCACACGTCTGCGTCCATCTGCCAGTCGGCAAGCCCGTAGTATGTTATTTCGCGAGCAATGTCTTCGAGATACGAACCGTCGTCCACCATGGTTCGCTCCCAAAAGCTTGGAGTAAAACCCGTTATGAGCAGAGAAGGGCAGAGAAGCAAGCCACGCACTTGAACTGAGGGCTTCGGGGAGAACCGGGGAGCGTATCGTCGCCGGCTCCTCCGCAACAATCGATGCATGCGAATGCAGGAGCGGGGGCGGATGGCGTCGGCGCGTGACGGAGGTACCGACGTCCCGAAGGTCAGGTCAGGATCGGATCGGGCGTCAGGGGCGGGCGGGTTGGTCGAGAGGACCGGGTAGGAACCCGAAGCGGCCGGGGCGGTCGTCGCCCGGGGGGAGCGGAACGGGCGGGGCGAGGACGGCCGAGCCGGGCGGGAGGATGAGGCCGGTTCAGGACCTGGTAGATTTCGAGCCAGTTCGCGGGGTGGAAGAGCAGGCAGACGAGGATCGGCGTCGCCGCGCGATTGGCGTGGTCGAGCCGCTCGCGAAGCGAGATTTGCCGCGAGGCCTCGGGCGTCTCCGCGGCACCGGCGGCGAACGGATTCAGGTCGATCCAAGCGGTGCCGGCCAGTAATGGGTTTGGTGTCTGGCCAACTGCCGGCCTCGGCGAGAACCGAGCTTGGCGAGGGCGGTGAACCCTCAGGGCCGGCGCGTGGGTTTCACGCGTTTCGAGGAGCCGGGCGCAGGCGCCTCGAAGCGGCCGAGCGGGCTCCATGAGATCTGGAAGTTCGACTCGCCGGCGAACGAATCGGAGGCCCCGAGGTCCACGACGTCGGTGAGCAAGACCTGGACGCAATCGCCCCCGTTGAGAAAGTGCGGCGCCTCGCCGGCCCGACGGTGCCCCTGTTCGAAGAGGATGACATCCCCGGGGGCGGGTCGACTCCCGTTCGCCACGGGGACCGTGACGCTGCAGCATCGGCCCATCTCGACGTCCGTGATCCACCCTTCACCGGCCGGATAGCGGTTCATCTGACCTCCAGGGACTCAGGGGATTCTCGCTCGCGCTCGCTGCGCGCCGGATGGACCGGGGATCGCCCTGGCGCCTGCATGCGCAGGAGCCAGGGAGAGCACCCTCGAGGATCAATAACGGGAGCCGCCTCCTCCGCCGCCATAGCCGCCTCGACCACCACCGCCGCCGTAACCACCGCCGCCGCCACCGCCGTAGCCACCGCCGCCGCTCCGGGGCTCGCGGGGCTTGGCCTCGTTGACCGTCAGGTTCCGGCCGTCGTGGTCCCGGTCGTTGAGACCCTGAATGGCCGCCTGGGCTTCGGCGTCCGAACCCATCTCCACGAAGGCGAAGCCCTTGGAGCGGTTGGTGTCCCGATCGACGATGACCTGGGCGCTCTGCACCGTCCCGAACTGGCTGAACAACGTCTCCAGGTCGGATTCGTTGACGTTGTAGGTGAGGTTTCCGACGTACAGTTTCTTGCCCACGATCAAGCTCCGGAATGAACGTACCGCGACCGCCCAAATTGCTTTCCGGGCCGCTGGGAAAGGTGGACTCGCAAGAGTTCCAACTGGCGGGCGAGGCGAGAGAGGGGGCTTCGACAGGTTCGAATCGAGCCGGAGGAGCTTCTCGGTCGTCATACCAACCGATTAACACCATAACAAAAGTACGATCCGATGAATAGGAGGGCGCAGGAAACAGGCCGCGATGACAGGGCGGCTGCGCCATGGGCGCCGCAGGCCTCCCACGGCCGGGTGACCGAGGGCCGGATGTTGCGGCGGACCACCCCGACGAGCTCGATGGTCTCCTCGGATTTGTTGGCCAGGCACTCAATGGGGGAAATGGAGGTGGTTCGGGTGGACTCGGAAACGCGGCAGAGGGCTCAGCCATCCCACATTTGGCGACTGGCCAACACGGCCACCTGAGAACTTCACTGGCCGCCTAAACACTCCAGGTTGGGTGCGCGGCCGACTGCCGACCGGTTGGCCGGTAATTTCCAAAATGCGCGAGGATCGCGACGTCCGGGAGCAATCGTGGCGCTCTGGCGACCCATTGGAACCGAGCGGAAGTCTCGTGCCCAGAGGACAGAGCGGCAAAAATGGCTTATAACATCTTTTTTGAGTTGATTCCGGTCCGATCGGCTTCTAGGCTGTCCGCTTCACAACCTCGCCGCCCCATCGCCTAACGCCGAGACCGCCATGACGCCCGACGAGAAGACGGTCCAACGCTTCTACGAGGCCCTCCAGCGATTCGACGCGGCAGACGCCTCGGAATGCTACCGCGACGACGCGAAGTTTGAGGATCTGGCCTTCCAGCTCTCTGGCAAGGCGGATATCTCGGCCATGTGGCGACTGGTTTGTTCCAAGAAAGTCAAAATCGAGTTTGGGGACGTGAGGACCGAGGACGGCGAAGTCAAGGCTTGGTGGATCGCTGACTACATGTTCCGTGGCAAACGTCACGTCCGCTACAAGATCCAGCCGACGTTCGCTTTCCGAGACGGAAAGATCCTGAGGCACGTCGACTCGGCCAGCCGGTGGGAATGGGCTAAACAGGCTCTCGGCTACCCTGAGGCCGTACTGGTCACCGCATGCCCCCCAATCCTCCGCGCCAAAGCCCGGAAGGAACTCGACGAGTTCATCGCCAACGAGAAGAAGGCGGCTCGATAAGCAGCCCGCGCCAGTGGTGCTCCATGGCTCCCGCCAAATGCGAAAGTGATGCGAGCGTCCACGCCTAGCCGTGGCAACGGTGCTGCCAGGCGGTTCAAGTTGTTTAGACCACGACATCACCGGGCTGGATCGTGAACGACTCGTACTCCTTCGAGGTGTCGAATACCCGAAGAACCTCCCCGCTCTCGAACTGCAGCGCAACGGAGGTCGGTGGGTTCACCTGTGTCTGGCTGACCCGCCGTCCCAGCAGCCGATGAAGTTGAAAAGCCTGCGTCCTGGGGGCTGGTTCGCTGCGGTCAAGCAACGAACCATCGGCCCCCAGTATCTCCCACTCGCCCTCCACGGAGATGGCCCCCTCCGTGTGGAAGTTGAACTGGATCTGATGCAGCCCGAGGCAGACTTGTATCAACTCAGAGCCGTGAAGAAAGCGGAGGTCTAACCCATCTGGTACGCCGTACATCGTCACCTCCTCCGTTGAAGTCACTTTCGCATTTGGCGTGAACTATTTAGATGGATCTATGGAAATAATCCACGTACTTGAACTGAGGGCTTTGGGACGAATGGGATATGGCCACGCACGAAATTTAGGAAGTTGGAGTAGCCTGGGCGTCCATTGAAGTCCTTTTGAAACACATCCTTGCCCGTTTCGAGCGTACGGCCAGATAGGTCGAGGTCGCCATTCCCGCCTCGGCCGCCGCCGGCAATTGAGAACGGTCGATTCGGTCCCGTGACGAGCCCGGCCCCTCATCACGAGGGGGCCGGGCTCGCGTCGTTCCCGGGCCGGTCTCGGTCCCGATCCCGGCGAAGGTCGGCCACATTGCGGGACAGCTCGGCCAGCCGCAGCTCGTTCTCCAGCGCCGCGACCCGGGTTTCGAGCCTGGCGCGGCGGGCCCACTCGACCGCCAGCCCGGCCCCCGCTCCGGCGAGCGTCACGACGGCGACTCCCAGCATGCCGAACCCGGCGCGGCGGTCGTCCAGCGAGCGGGCCACCTCGAAGGCCGCGGCGGCCATCCCGCACGCCGACGCCGCGGCGACGACCTGAAAGACCCGGTCGGCCCGCCACGTCACGCGGCCTCCTTGGAGAAGAACGTAGAACAGCCAGCCGCCGATCGCCAGCAACCCCGCAGCGCTCGCCGCGAGCAGCGCGGCCCATCCCGGGGGCTCGGCCGAGCCGGTCGTCCAGAGCCGCCAGCCGACCGCCAGGGCCAGCCCGACGTTCAACGGCACCCCTACCCATCCCAGGGCCCTCTGCAACGGCGTGAGCCGACGCTCCCGGAGCGCGAGCTTGCCTTCTTCATAGCGTCGCCGCAGATCGGCGTCCTCCGGCTCGACGCGGATCAAGCACTCCCCCAGCGTGGGGGCGTCGTCGATGTTCATGGCTTTATCCTCCTCCTCGTTGGTCGGACTCGTTCGATGGATACGTCCTTCCCTCGCGGGGAAAAGGAACCTGGCGACCGTCTTCAAGGCGTCCTCGACTGAGCCAGCGCCTGCCTCAGCAGCCGCCTGGCGTGGTGGAGTCGGGACTTGACCGTCCCGATCGGAGCGGAGACGACCTCGGCGATTTCGCGGAGGGGCATCTGCTCCAGGAAGTGGAGGGTCACGACCTCGCGGTGCGCCAGGCTGAGCGTCGCGAGCGCGGCGTGGACGGCCTCGGCCTCGTCGGGGTCGGGGGTCCAGGCGTCGTCGATGAGTCCGTCCGGGTCGAGATCCTCGACGCGGCCTCGCCGGGCGTTCTCGGCGCGGAGGTGGCTCGCCGCCTGGTTCCGCGCCACGCGGTAGAGCCAGGCGCGGAGGGCCTTCGGGTCCTTCAGGCGGCGGAGGTCGCGGAAAGCGGCCAGCCAGGTGCGCTGGAGGGCGTCCCACGCGTCGGCCTCCTGGGGCGTCAGACGGCGGAGATAGTACAGGAGCCGGGGCTCCCACCGTCGCATCAGTTCGTCGAACGCCGAGGCGTCTCCGAGCCGGTGCTTCAGCACCAGGATCTCATCCCGCAGGCTTTGGGAGTCGTCGGACGTCATGGAAACCTCGCCGACGGGCGCATCGACCCGTCTGGATCAAGGTCGCATCCCATCCGCGGTAGGTTCAATGCCCGGCCGTCGACCGGAAAAGAAGTCGACGAATCCGGGAGCTGCTCCTGGGTCGGATCGGACGATCATGTGGTTTTGTCCGAGCCTCTCAGCCGGGGATATCCGCACGCGTCGGACCGGCGTTCAGATCGCCGCCGACCTGGATCCAGTGGCCGGAGAACAGGCCGCCGTCGGCGTGCCAGAAGTCGAACGAGCCGTCCGGCCTCACGGTGATCGATTTGAGCTTCATCCGGGATCGGAACTGTCGGGCGGTCAGTTCGGCCTCCCCCGCGTCCTCGTCCAACCAGTTCGCGTTCTTGAGGGGGAGGAGCTTCTCCACCGCGTAATCCAGGATGCGCTCCGTCCACCGCTTCGGGTCATTCCAGAGGGTGCGAGCCGCCGCGAGCGCCCCGTCGATCGCGGCGGAATCGCCCACGTCCAGCTTGAGGACGACGGCCGCGCCGTTCCATTTCGTAGTCGTCGTATACCAGTTGACCGTGCGATCCAGCGTGAGTTTCCCGAACTGACGATCCTCGACCACGACGGGCGTCTCGAGGTCGATCGCGGCTTGATTCAATTCGGAGTCGGAGTGATCGGGGCCGAGCACCTCCAGGAGTTCGGCTTCCGATGTCCCGATCACCGACTCCTCGACCACTCGGGCGCGGATGCGAAGGACCGCGTAGGTGGGTATGCGATCCCGCAACGAGTAGAACTCCTCGGCCGAACAGTTGCACCGGACCTTGAGCGGTCGTTTTTTGACGGGACCGGGCGTGATCTTCCAGTACTCGAAGGTGAACCCCAGGGTCCTTGGTCCGTCCTCCAGGAAGCCGCCGTACACGCCTGCTGCGCTCACGAGGCCGAGGACCTCCTCGACCGGTCGTTCCGACAGTTGAGCGTCGATGGCCCGCCTTCTCTCGGCGGCCGCTGCGAACATGGCATCCGCTTCATTTGCGTTGATGGTCATCGCTCTTGCTCCGTCGGCGTCGATCTCGACTCACGACATGATCGGCATGCTGGACCGACAGTCGTCCTATGACGTGGCTGCCGAAAGCTCACTTACTTGCAGGGACACGGCTCGCTGTCCGGGATAAAGTCCTGCCTCGCAACAAGTCGCGGGCCACCGGCGTCTGGGGTGCCGACGGCCGGATGATGCGGCGGACCACCCCGGCGGGCTCGATGGTCTCTTGATCCGCCGCAACAAGGTTGGGCTCGGGATCTGGCGGTTCCGCCTTCGCGTCAGGGGTTCGCGGCGGGGGGGGCGGTGATCTTCTTCGGGGGCTCGGGGGCCTGGGCGGTCTTCCAGCCGAGGCGGAAGGCGGCGCGGGCGACTCGGGCGGCTTTTTCGAGGTCGGCCTTCTCGACGTCGTCGGACGGCTTGTGGTAATCCTCGTGGAGTCCGGCGAAGAAGAAGATGACGGGGATTCCCTTGGCGGCGAAGTTGTAGCTGTCGGTCCGGCCGTAGTAGGGGTCGGAGTCGTACAGGATTTCGAGGCCCTCGGCCTGGGCGGCGACGGCGGCGTCGGTGACCAGCGTGTTGTAGTCCGGGTGGCTGGGCGAGGGGGTCGCGCCGATCTTGGTCGGGTCGTTGCGGCTGATCATGTCGAGGTTGATGTCGGCGACGATCTTGCCCCCTTCGGGCAGGGCCTGATGGTCGGCGAACCATTTGCTGCCGAGCAGGCCCTTCTCCTCGGCCGAGACCCAGAGGAACGCCACGCTCCGCGCCGGACGGGGGGCGGCGGCGAACGCCTGGGCGATCTCCAGCAGGCCGCTGGTGCCGGAGGCGTTGTCGTCCGAGCCGTTGTGGATCTCCCCCTTGTCGTCGACCCCCACGTGATCGTAGTGGGCGCTGAAGACGACGAGCTCGTTCTTCTTGACCGGGTCGGAGCCGGGCAGGAAGCCGATGACGTTGCGATCCTCGCGAGGCTCACGCTTGACCGCGTGGGCGAAGCGGGCGCGGAACTCGCTCCCGAACTGCATGGGGGCGGCCTCCTCGCCGGCCCCGAGCTGGAGGGCCGAGACGAGCAGGTCGCGGATCGAGGAGGACAGGGTGATCGTCGGGATCGACGACGACGGGCGGCCGAGCGTCATCTGGGACCGATCGAAACCATAGGCCGACGGCGAGCCGAGGGGACGGGAGGCGCCCGCGACGTCGGGCGGCGGGATGACCAGGAGTCCCAACGCCCCCCTGGCAACGGCCAGCTCCCGCTTCTCTCCCGGGTCGCTGCGAGCGTTGCCAGGCGCGCCCTCATAGATCAGGACGAAGCGGTTGCGGACGTCCAGGCCGGCGTAGTCGTCGATGCCCTGGTCGGGCAGGTGGCGGCCGTAGCCGGCGAAGACGACCTGGGCGTCGACCTCCCCTTCCGCGACGCCCTGGGGGCCGTAGATGTAGTCCACGCCCAGCTTGCAGGCGACGACGCGCTTCGAGGCGTCGGGGGCGAGGGTCAGCGTCAGCCCCGAGCCTTCCGAGAGCGGCGTGGCGACTTCGAGCGGGAACCGCTGGAGGAACGTGCGCCCGCCGCGCCCGGGATCGCCGAGCGGTTCGGCGCCGACGGCGGTCAGGTGGGACGCCAGGTACTCGGCCGTCAGCCTCGCCTCGGGCGAGGCGGCGTCGCGCCCTCGCATCAGGTCGGAGGCCAGGAACTGCAGGTGCCCGCCGATCTCTCGGCCGGTGATGGACGCCACCGCGGCCGGCGGCGGCTCGACCGCCGCGGAGTCGACGGGAGCCTGGGCGCGCGCCGCGACCGGCGCGAGCAGGGTGAGGGCGAGGAGATGAATCTTCATTGATAAACCTTGATTTCAAGAATAAGACTGTCGACCTTCGGCCTTCTCTTGACTGACGGTCTTCCCCTCTCGCGGGGGAAGGGCTTTATGGTTCCGGATTCGGAGACCGACGGTTTTCGTGCTGGTCTTCCCCCTCATCCGGCCCTGCGGGCCACCTTCCTCCGCGAGGGGGGAAGGGTGATACGTGTGGGGAAGCCCCTCGGCGACCGATGTCACTCGCGCCCGAGCGCCTCGAGGCCGTCGCGGATCGTCGAGGGGACGAGCAGGACGCTGCCGTGCCGGAAGTCGGCCGGGAACCGGACGCGGTCGGACTCGTCGTTCCAGTGGACGAGGTCGGTCGAGGTAACGAGGCCGTAGCGGTGGTCGACGTAGCGGTCGAAGTAGAGGAACCAGCGGTCGCCGAGCTTGATCGCCGACGCGCCTTCCGCCCAGAAGTCGCCGGTGATCGGCGGCGAAGGGGGGCCGAAGGGGCCGGAGGGGGCGTCGGCGAAGGCCACGCGGAGGTTCTTGGCGGGGGGCTTGAGGGTCTCGTCCTTGATGAACATCGCGTAGCGGTCGCCGTCGCGGACGATCGTGGCGTCGATCGAGTTGAAGCCCGGCTCGTAGAAGAGTTTCGTCGGCGTGAAGGTTTCGAAGTCCTTCGTCGCGGTCATGTAGGTGCGGTGGTTGTAGCCGTCGTCGCCCGTGGTCTCGGTTTCCGGGAACCGGCCGGGGATGGTCGAGGCCCAGAAGATCAGGAAGCGATCGTTCTTATCGTCGTAAAAGAGTTCCGGCGCCCAGACGTTGCGAGACCTGGGCTCGTCCTGCATGACCACGATCTGGCGGGCTTCGGACCAGTGGATCAGGTCCTTGGAGTGGGCGTAGCCGATGGCCGAGTGGGTCCAGCCGGTCGTCCAGACCATGTGGAAGAGGCCGTCGGGCCCCTGGACGATGTTCGGGTCGCGGACCAGACCGCCGCCGACCTTGGGCTGGAAGATCGGCCGGTCGCCGTTGAGGGCGGTCCAGGTGTAGCCGTCGCGGCTGGCGGCCAGGTGGAGGCCGTCGTCGCCGTTGCCCCGGAACGAGGTGAAGACCAGCGCCGAGCCTTCGGGGACGGCCGGGCCGTCCGCGAGCGAGACCGAGTGGGCGGCGAGGGCCGCGACGAGGAGGAGGGAGAAGCGAGTGGCGAGGCGATTCATGGTGCGGAAGCCCTGCGCCCGCCGGCGTCGGGGCGAGCCGCGCCCGTCCGTCCGGGGAGCCGAAGACGAATTCGAAGCGCTCCACTCGATCAGGCGCGACGCCGAAAAACAAGCCCGAGGCGATCGTCGCGAACGCGAACGAGGCCGACGCCCCCCGGGGGGCGTCGGCCTCGTCATGATGCGGGAGGATGCTCGGGCGACGGCCTCAGCGGCCGGCGTCGGCCTGGGTCTTCACGGGGCGCCAGGCCATCGGCCGGTCGGGGTCGATCTCGACTCGCGTCTGCGGGCGGCTGGACTGGTGGCCGGCTCCGACGTCCTCGTCGTTGATCCGGGTTTCGTCCTCGCCGTCCTCGAAGGCCGGCGGGGGGAAGTGGTCGCTGTCGACGCGGGAGTCGAGGTTCAGGTCGGTCGCCTCGGCGGTCGCGCCGTTGGGGAGCGAGGCCAGCTTGGGGGTCGGGGTCGTCGGCTGCTCCGAGGAGGGGGTGGGCGACCAGGCGAGGCGGCGGCTGCCGGTCTTGTTGCTGGCGGGCTGGACCTGGGCCGTGCGACGGTCGACCGGCGCGAGCGGTTCGAGGCCGAGGACGATGTCGGGCTCGGGGAGCGTCACGTCGCCCTGCCGGACGGGCCGGGGCCGAGCTTCGGGGTCGGGAGACTGGCCGCGAAGGGTCCCGGGACGTCGGCCTCCCCGCGCCGGGGCGCCCCGATCGGCGAGGAGCGTGTCGGGATCGCCGAGCGTCGCCGGGGCGTAGAGGGCGGCGAGCTTGTTGCGGTCGAGCATCTTGTAGATCGATTCGGGGGCCGCGTAGAGGCCGCGGTCGCCCTGGGGTTCGGCGAAGTTGCAGACGCCGGCGATGTAGCCGTCGCTGGTGTAGAGCCCGCCGCCGGAGCGGCCCTGGAGCGGGGCGTGGGTGCACTCGATCGCCAGGTGCTCGGGATTGCCCCGAAGCATCCGGGTCGGGGTCTTGGTGATCATGGTGCTCCAGGCGGTGGCGTCGCGGCCCTCGGAGCAGCCCACCGTGTACATCCCCATCCGCTCGGACGGCTGCCAGTGCGCCGGGACGATTCGCGAATAGGGGAGACGCTTGCCGGGCCGGATGCGGATCAGGCCGACGTCGGTGGCGAAGTCATAGTCGACGGCCTGCCCGGGGATGCCCTGCTGCACGCAGGTGAGCTGCTGCTTCCCCTTCAACCGGCCGTCGAACAGGTCGATGGTGATCTTGTTGGGGAACTTGTCGGGCGAGACCTGCTTGCGAGAGTCGAGCTTGAAGATGTGGGCGCAGGTGAGGATCAGGGACTCCTCGTTCGAGCTGTAGACGATCGTCCCGGAGCCGAACCCGATCGAGCCGTTGCCGTGGACCTTGATCCGGACGACGGTCTCCCAGGGCTTGGGGTTGATCGACTTCCGGCTCTCGGCGCGGTCGGCGATCTCCTCCTCAGTGAGGGATTCGGCGGCCTCCTCGTCGGCCTCGGCGGCGGGGGGCTCGTCGTCGGCGTCGGCCAGGTAATCCCCGCGACGATCGCCCTGGCGGGGACGTTCGGCCCCCACCTTCTCACGGGCGTCGAGGTAGAGCTTGGCGAGCTGCGCGGCGGGCTGGGCTCCCGAGGAGCGGCCGAGCTCGCGGCCGTCGGCGTCGACGACGATGAAAGTCGGGACCGCCTGGACCTCGTACTTCTGGGCCGTCGCAGGGTCCTCGTCGATGTCGATCGACTCGACCGGATAGCCTTTATCGGCCAGCGCCTTGACGGCCGGGCGCATCTGCTTGCAGGGGCCGCACCAGTCGGCGTGAAAGTCGAGTAGGACCGGCTGGGATTCTCCCGCCGCGGCCTGGGCGACGCTGACGAGCAGGAGCAGCACAGGTGCGAATTTCATGCCGAAAGGACTCCTTTCCCTCGGGGGCGTCGGTCCGCCCGACCCGCTCGCAAGGGGGCCGGACCCGGGACCAGCTTCATGCCACGCGGCTCGACCGAGGTCGAGGTCGACGGAAGCGGCTGGGCCGGGAGTCGCGAGGAGATTCGCCGCATCGTCCGTCCGGGTCGCGTCCCCTGAACCTGGGGCGGCGACCGGCGCGCACGGGCCACGCTCGCTGTGGGGCGGCGTGGGGGCCGAAAGAAGTGGTGGTGATTCCAGGTGGTGAACGATGTGCCGGGGGCGTACCCCGGACCTTCCTTGGGCGGCGGGCCTCGCGAAGTCGGCCCCGCGGTCGACCCTCATGGCCGCCCGCGTCCCGTCGTTCGGTCGATCTCGGTCGATCAAGGCCCCGTCCGATCCAATGGAGGACGAGCCCGACGACCCAGGTCGGCCGGCTGACAGTCCCGCTGCGCCCGCGTCCTCCCTGATGTTCGACGACCCCGGGCGTCCTGCCCGGAGGATACGACGATCGGAGGGGATCGCGTTCACCGCGGTGAGCCCCTTTTACTAGAGGTGTCTCTGGAGTACCAGGTCACTTATCGGCGTTTTTCCGGGACCCCTTGAGCTTTCCCGAAATTCCCGCGCGCAAGCCCGACGCGCCCCCCGGATCGTCGGGAGGGGAAGGCCGATCGAGAAGTCGAGAAATCCGACCTGGCGGTCGTCGACCAGCCTGTCACCGCCGAGGCTTCGATCTGCGGAGGCTGTTCCGAAGAGTCGTCGAAGGAACCCCTTGGTGGGAGAAGGGATGACCTCGGCGCGGAGCGGCCGAGACTCCAGCGGCCCGCGATCGGGCCGTTGCTCCCGCCGGGCGGAAGGGAGCGAGGAGTTTATTCCTGGCCGTCACGGGTTTTGGAAGGGCCTTATGATGAGGGGGTGGACGAGCACGACGGCCGTCGGTCTCCGCATCCGGAACCATAACGTCCTTCCCCCCTCGCGGGGGAAGGTGGCCCGAAGGGCCGGATGAGGGGGTGACGCGCACGTGCGCCGTCGGCGTTCAACGAGGCGTTTCCAGGCCGTCGGCGTTTGGACCGTGCGTCGGATACGGGGTCTGTCTTCTCGCGAGGGGAGGAGACCGTTTTCGTCGAAGGCCCCCCATCATCCGTGAAGGTCGGGTTTATTCTTCCTCGTCGGCGCCCTTGAGTTCGACCTCCTCGAGGCCCATTTCCTTGATGACGGCGGAGATGGTCTCGCGGATCTCGAACATGCCGGCGGGGCGTTTGGCGGGGTTGAGGTCGAGGCAGGCGAGGATCAGGTTGTTGAGCTTCGAGAGGATGCGGGGGTTGATCTTGTTGACGGCCGGCAGCTTCCGCTCGGCGCCCGGCTTGGGGATGTCGGGCTGGGCGTATCGGCCCGTGAACATGCGATACATCGTCGCGCCGAGGTTGTAGACGTCGGTGCGCTCGTTGACGATCCGCTCGGAGGCCTGCTCGGGGGCGATGTACTGGGGGGTCCCCTGGACGCGGTTCTTCTCCTGGCCGCGGACCCAGGCGGTGCCGAAGTCGATCAGCTTCACCTGGCCGGCCTTGGTGAGCATGATGTTCGACGGCTTGAGGTCGCCGTGGTAGACGCCACGGCGGTGCATGTGGGCCAGGGCCGAGGCCACCTGGGAGAACATCAGGATGAGCTGGGAGAGCTCCGGCGCCTCGATCTCGTCGAGGGTCTTGCCGTCGACGTACTCCAGGAGCAGCTCGACGCCGACGACCTTGAACCAGGACTTCTTGAGCTTGAGGTCGTAGACCTTGGCGATGGCCGGGTGGTTGAGCTTCTGGGCGGCCTCGTACTCGGTCTTGGCCTGGTCGATGTAGATCTCGTCCTCGGGCTCCTGCTTGCGGACGACCTTCAGGGCGTACCGCTTGCCGCCGTTCTTGTCGGCGATCTGGAGGATCGTGCTCCCCGCCCCGGCGCCCAGGGTGTTGACCACGCGGTACTTCATCCCCGACAGCTTGGGCGTGATCGTCGCGCTTGCCATACTCTGCCTCGCAGGTGGATATTCTCGGTGTCAGGCGGGGGGACGTCGCCCGCCGCCCGACCGTGCCGGCGGTCGGGCGGGGCGGGGAGGGCCGGGCGGCCGGGTGGGAGCGGACGTCGCGGTCACTTGACGCCGACGAGCTCGACCTCGAACGTGAGCGTGGAGTTGGGCGGGATCTGGCGCTGCTCCTGCGCGCCGTAGCCCATGGCCGGCGGGATGACGATCTTGCGAAGTTCGCCGACCTTCATGCCGGGGATGGCGTATTCCCAGCCCTTGATGAGCCCGCCGGTCCCCAGAGTGAAATTGGCGGGGGCGCCGCGCTTGCGGCTGGAGTCGAAGACGGTGCCGTCGTCGAGCGTGCCGACGTAGTGGACGACGGCCACCCGGCCCGACTTGACCTCCTCGCCGGTCCCTTCTTTGAGGGTCTCGTACTTCACGTCCCCCGTGAGGGTCTTGGTCTCGCCGATCGCCGTCGGCGGGGCGGGGGGGAACGGCTCGCCCTTGGGGACCGCGCCCCCGCTGAGCTTGGCCGACTCGCCGAGGGCCTCGCTGGCCTGCCCCTCGGGGACGGTGCGGATCGGCGTCGCGCCCGGAGGCATGACCGAAACGATCTGGCCCGGATCCCCGCAGCCCGGCAGCACCGACGCCAAGGCCAGCGATAAGATCCCCAGGACGCCCAGCAAGCCTCGCCTCATCGGATCGTTCTCCCACTCAAACCGGATACGGCTCGAATCAAGAGCCTAGCATGATCGAAAATATGGCGCGGCGCGGGACGACCGGGGCCGACGGTCGCGCCGTCGGCCCGGCCGCCGGCCGAGCATGATGATTATGACACGCCCGCGAAGCCCGCGACCAGACCTCAGCCGTCCCCGTCGCGAGGTTCCGACGGCGTTCCGACGGCCGGGTCGGGGTCGAAGAGCCGGACCAGGCTGACGGCGATCCGGCCGCCGAAGCAGACCGCCACGTCCGAGCCCTCGCGGCGGGGACGCCGCTGGTAGTCGCCCCGGTAGAGCGCGCGGTCGGCCTCGACCTCGAAGTGGAGCGGCAAGGGCGAGGGGTCAAGCGGGCAGAAGACCACCTCGGGATCGGCCGCGTCCGGGTCCGGGTGCGGGAGGTTGACGTTCCAGAGCGTGCCGGGGTTCCAGGGCCTCGCCAGCAGGTCCTGCAAGACGGGCCGAGCCCAGCGCGCGGCGCGTTCCCAGTCGATCGTCCGGCCCCGGGCGATGTAGTGGGAGACGGCGATCCCCGGGACGCCGTGGATGACGGCCTCGCGCACGGCGGCGACGGTGCCGGAGTGGAAGACGTCCACCCCGAGGTTCCCCCCCGCGTTGATCCCGGCGAGGACCCAGGAGACGTCGGGCGCCAGGTGGTGCATGGCCAGGCGGACGCAGTCGGCGGGGGTGCCGGAGACGGCGACGACCTCCCCTTCGTGGTACGTCGCGTGGAGGTGTTCGTGGGTCGTGACGCGATGCCCGCAGCCGGATTCGGCCGCCAGCGGGGCCACCACGCGGGCCGTCCCCAGGCCCTCGACGGCCCGCCGCAGCGCCGCCAGCCCCGGGGCGTCGTAGCCGTCGTCGTTGGTCAGCACCAGCGTCCGCGAATCCGCGCCCGTCATCCGTCCCCCTCCGGTCCCGACCTCGACTCGCATCTCGCGTCGGCCGACGCGTCCCATCCCGTCAGGGATTGTCGAACGTCCCGGCCGCGATGTCAAACCGACCCGGCGGCGGGGGTTGATTGGAGCGGTCCGAAAATCCCGCGAGCGCCGGGATTCACCCCGCGCCGGCTCGCGTGATAGAGTGGGATCCGGGGTCGTACGAGACCCGACGCCCCGCGCCCGATCGAGCCTCGACCCTTCCGTCCCGGACCGTTCGCCCGAGATCTTCCGAGAGCCATGGACCCAAGAACCCCCCGCCCCACCAGCAGATCGCGAGCGGGCGCGAGCGAAGCCGGCGCCGAGGGATCTCGGCCCGGTCGCGGCGACGCCTCGTCGACGTCGGAAGTGAGCCGGCCGGCGCACCTCCCCAGCCGGTTCGACGTCCCGGTCTCGGCCATCGCGCCGCTGTTCCGGGCCCGCCTGGACCGGCTCTTCCTCTGCCGGGTCGAGTTCGACCTCGACGTCAACAGCCGCGCCACGGCGCGGGTGCTCGGCGGCTACTACCGCTCGCGACGGCTCGTCCGGCTGTACGTCAACGACAGCGAGCAGGGCCGCCGTCCCCTGGAGGAGCTGTTCGACACCTTCCTCCACGAGGTCTCCCACCACCTCGAGTACACCGAGCCGGACACGTTCTCGGCCAGCGCCTGCGGGCGGATCCCCGGCCGGATGCACAGCCGCCTCTTCTGGAGGATCCTCGGCGAGCTGAAATACCGCTGGGCCCGGCTGCAAAGGCAGGCCGCCGACCGCGTCGGGCCCTGAAAACGGGGCCCCGACGCGCCGACGGCGGGGGGATGATCGGGCTCAGTCCGCCAGCTTCAGTTCCTTGACCTTGGCGACGACGTCGTCGGCGGCCTTGGCGGCGTTGACGTTCTTGTCGATGCCCCGGACGATCCCTTCCTTGTCGATGTAGAACGTCCAGCGTTCGGGGACGGCGCGGCCCTCGTGGACGACGCCGTAGGCCTCGGCGACCTTCTTGCCCGGGTCGCTGAGGATCGGGAAGTCGGCGTCCACCGACTCGGCGAACTTCTTGTTGAGGTCGGGCTCGTCGACGCTCGCCGTGAAATAGGCGACCTTCAACCCCTTCAGCGACTCGCTCCCCGCGGCGAACGACTGGCACTCCTTGGTGCAGCCCGGCGTGAACGCCTTGGGGAACCAGGCGAGCACCACGCCGCTCTTCCCCTTGTAGTCGGCCAGGGCGTGCGTCTCGCCGTCCGAGCCGGGCATCGAGAACGCCGGGGCGGGGTCGCCCACCTTCAGGTCGCCCGCCCGCGCGAGCGTCGTCGAGGCCGTCGCGAGCCCCAGAATCAGGCCCAGAAGCGCGATCCGTCGAATCATGCCGTCCTCCCGCCCCGGTCGGGGGCGATGGTGAAATCAGGCTGGTGGAAAGGCAACGCCCCGATCATCCCACACGCCCCCGACCGCGAACAAGGCGCGGGCGGGGGCCCGCCGGGTCGTCCGCTCTTGTCAATTCCCGGCCGGACGCCGATCATGGGAAGGGAAGGGCGCCCTCGACGGGGCGGAGCCGCCCGAGGCCGACGAGGGGATCGACGTCCGATGCAGTGGAATGACCGGGTCTACGGGCCCGTCCGGATCGACGACCCGGAGATCCTGGATCTGATCGAAGGGCCGACCTTCCAGCGCCTCAAGGGGATCCGCCAGGCGGGGCCGTCGGCGATCGCCTTCCCGTTCAAGAACGTCAGCCGATTCGAGCACTGCGTCGGCGTCTTCCTGCTGCTCCGGAGCCTGGGCGCCGGCCGCAAGGAGCAGGTCGCGGGGCTCGTGCACGACATCTCCCACACGGCCTTCTCGCACGCGGTCGACTTCCTCGTGACCTCGGAGGAGCAGGACCACCACGAGACCCTCAAGCCCCTCTTGCTCCGTCGCCCGGACGTCGTCGCCGCCCTCGACCGCATGGGCTTCGCCCCCGAGGACTTCTTCGACGACTCCCGCTACCCGCTCCTCGAACGCCCCTTGCCCTGGCTCTGCGCCGACCGCCTGGACTACTTCCTGCGCGACGGGGCGGCCTGCCAGGCCGTCCGCCGCGATGACGTCGCGCGGATCCTGGGGGCGGTCGCCGTGGTCGACTCGACGATCGTCTTCACCGACCCCGCCGTCGCCCGCCTGGCCGTCCGGCTGTTCGCCGTCATGAACCGCGACTGGTGGGCCAGCGGCGTCGAGGCCTACATCTACAACGAGTTCGCCGAGGCGCTCCGCGAGGCCTTCCGCCAGGGGGCGATCACCGAGGACGACCTCCTGACCGAGGACGACAAGGTCCTCGCCAAGCTCGACGCCGCCGGACTCCCCGCCGTCGACGCCATCCTCGCCCGCATCCGCCGCTTCGACCCGGCCTGCGCCGAAGGCTACGCCCCCAGGATCTCCCCCAAGCAGCGCCGGATCGACCCGCCGGTGCAGGTCGGATCGACGTTTCGTCTCCTGTCCGAGCTGGACTGAATCTTCGGCCCGTCGAGGGCGGGGCGGGCTCGCTCGCGGAAGACCTTCCGCTCACACTCCCGCGGGTCGCGGCGCCGCGTGAAGAATTCTTGCGGGGCCGGCGCTCATTCCCCGGGGGTTCGGGGCACTATCCCGACGGCGTCGGTGAACCTCGCGGACTTTCAGGAAAGGCCTTCCCCTTGGACCGTCCCGACGCGGAACTCGTCGAGGCCGCCTGTCGGGGGGACCTGACGAGTTTCGGCCTTCTCTACGAGCGGCACTATCGCATGGCGGTCGGGATCGCCCGCGGCCGGCTGTCGGACCGCCACCTGGCGGAGGACGCGGCGCAGGAGGCGTTCGCGATCGCGTGCCGCACCCTGGCCACCCTGCGAGATCGGCGTCGGTTCCCGCAATGGCTGGGGACCATCTGTCGGCGGACGGCGTCACGGATCGACGCAAACCGGCCGCCTTACAAACCGTTGCCCGACGAACCCGCGCCGGCCGGAGACGGCGACCTCCCGTCGCTCCGACTCCACGTCCAGGACGCCCTGGAGCGCCTGGAAGCCACCTCTCGCGAGATCGTCACCCTCCACTACTTCAGCGGGCTGTCGTACGACGAGATCGGCCGGGCGCTCGGGCTCTCGGCCCAGAGCGTCCACGGGCGGTTGCAGCGGGCGCGGCGCAAGCTGGCCCAGATCCTCGACGCACGCGACTCAACCGGAGCCAAGACATGAACCCCTCGCTCCCCGAGAACGGCTGGGAGGACCGGCTTCGGGCAGGTCTGGGCGAGGCCCCCCGGCCCGACTTCGAAGCCTGGCGGGCCCGTCATTCGGACGCCCTCGACTCTCTCTCCCCCCCAAACCCGTCTCGATCCCGATTCCACCAACCCTGGAGGATCGCCATGACGCTCGGCCCGAAGTTGATCGCCGCAACGCTGCTTATCGCCCTGGGGGCTCTCTACCTCCGCTCTGGAGGCGAGCTCGATCGACGCGCCTTCGCGGACACCATCCCCGGGGTCGACGATCCCGAGATCCTCACCTGGACCACGACCTTCTATCCCCGCGCCACCAGCGCCGACGGCCGGACGACCTGGTTCGAGCCCGAGCGGCGGCTCCACGCCTACCGACGACCGGGGCAGTATCGCGAGACCCTGTTGGATCCGGAGGGACGGCCGCGCGTCGTCGAGATCACCGACGTCCGCGCGGGTCGCATGCTCGTCCTGGACCTGGACAAGAAGACGGCGGTCCTGAAAGCCCCCGTGACCTGGCCCGACGTCCGAGGACCTTTCGCCTGGGTCGGCGAGGCCCTCCGAGACCGCATGGTCGCCAGGATCCTCCCCGTAAAGTCGGTCTCGCTCGTGGGCCGCAAGGAGATCGACGGGGCCCAGGCCAATCTCATCCGGCTCCTTGTCGACCGCGGCGACGACCAGGGATACGGCCGCCGGGACCTCTACTTCGACGCCGCCTCGAAACGCCTCCTCGCCGTCTGGACCTCGAACGGCGACGTCGAGCTGGAATCCGCGAGGGCGAGCCTCCGGCCCCCTGGGGAGAAGGCCGCGTCGGTGATGGGCGAGGGGAGCCTGAACCACGAGATCGTCGTCGATGCGAAGCTCGACGCGGCGGATTTCAGCCTCGACCCGCCGGCCGGGTTCGCGTTCCAGGCGATCGCCAGGCCGACCGTCACGGAAGAGGAGATGGTCGGCTTCCTCGGGGCCGCCGCGAGGTTCAACGGCGACGTCTTCCCCGACTCGCCGTTCGCGGCCTTCGACCAGACCAAGTTCAACACGGCGAGCCTCAAACCCGCCGCCGACCGAACGGCCGCCGAGGCGGAACTGATCCGGCTCCACGACAAGTTCCTCAGCCGGGAAGTGTTCCGATCGCCGGTCCTTCAATTCGTGGAGGACCACGCCGAGCCCGGCTCCTTCCAGTACGTCGGCGCGGGGGCCAAGCTGGGCGAGGCCGATCGGCTCGTCTGCTGGTATACGGCCAGGGGGGCGACCAAACCGCGAGCCGTGTTCGGCGACCTCTCCATCAGGGACGTCTCCCCGGCCGACCTCCCCATCGACCCCGCGAAGTGAGTTCAAGGAACTGGCCCGTCCGGGGATGCCGGACGGGCTCGTCGCCGTCGAACAGCGCCGAATCAACCCGTCGCGCAGGGCGGATCGACCTATCAGCGTCCGTCGGAGTTGCATTGACGCATCGAGCGAATCTGCGTAAGGTCTCGACGTTTCGAGGTTCGCAGCTTGATGCGGGCTCGCGCCAGGACCGGCGCGAGCCCGAACCCACCCCGGCACGGAGTCGCCCCATGTCCCGCTCAGGGAAGAACGCCCTCGTCGCCCGGCTCGCGCCGGCGCTGCTGTTCGTGCTCGCGGCCCCCGCCGACGCGGCCCCGATCCGCTACGACTTCGGCGGGGTCGTGACGCACTCGTACGGCTCGGAGGAGGTCGGCTCGCGATTCTCCGGGAGCTTCGTGTACGACCCCGATGCGCAGGCCATCAAGACGGTTCCCGAGGAGGGGGGCGGCGCTTACAAAGAGTACGCCTACGGGACGCATCACCCCGACGACCCCACTCCGGACGGCTCCGGGATCGAGGTCCGCATCGGCGACGAGCCGCTGCCGCTACGGATCGACGGCCTCACCATCGAGTCCAACTCGAAACCGTCGCCGATCGGCGAGGGGATCAACCTCAACCTCGTGTTCCGGGGCGGGCCCCGCAACGACGACCAGGGTGAGTTCTACCTCGTGTTCCGCGGCCAGAACATGCAGGGGGTCGGCTCGCTGCCTCCCCAGCTCCTGCTGGAGCAATTCTCCACGAGTGACCTGGTCGTCCTTCCCCCGTTGCAGTCCGCGCCGGACCTCGTCTATCTGGGTAAGATCGACACCCTGAGCGCGACCCCCGTCCCCGAGCCGGCGTGGACGGTCGCGGCGCTGATGGGCGTGGCGGCCTGGGCCGCGCGACGACGCCGGAACGCCGGCTGAACAGGGGCCGGTCGACGGCCGAATTTCGATCTGGAAGATCCTCCCCCGATAGCGCCAGGAGGCGCGCCATGGCCCGAACCAATCGCCGCACCCTCATCCTCCGATTCGCCCCGGTACTGCTGCTGATCGCGGTCCCCGCCGCCGCCGCGCCGATCCGCTATGACTTCGGGGGCGTGCTCACTCAAGCGGAAGCCTCGACGGGCGTCGCGCCAGGGACGCGGTTCACTGGGAGTTTCACCTACGACGACGCGGCCTTGCCCGTGCAGTCCTTCGAGTATCCCAATTCGCGCGGCGACTTCGCACAATATGTTTTCGGCGCACATCGCCTCCCGGACGGGTCGACCGACGGCTCCGGCATCGAGCTGCGAATCGACGGGGGACCGACGGTCCGCTCCGAGGGAGATCTCACGATCGACTCATGGTCCACGATGCGCCCCGAGTACCGGCCGTCGCCCGCGATCGAACTCCACATCCGGAGCGACCTTCCCGACTACTCGAAGGGGCCGGATTACGGCGTCTCCATCTTCCTCGAAGGCCAGCAGCGCGTCGTCTGGCCCGGCGATCCCGTCCCCGCCGACCTGGCTCTGAGCGACTTCCCCAAGGCCAAGGTCTACCTGCTGGGCCGACTCCCCGAGCGTCCAGACGGGTGGCTCGGTGAGCCGCCGAGCCCGGACTCCAACGTGCAACTCGCCGTGGGCGAGATCGACTTCCTCACCGCCACCCCCGTCCCCGAGCCGGCCTGGACGGTCGCGGCGCTCCTGGGCGCGGCGGCCTGGGCGGCGCGGCGGCGGGCTTCGCGCTGATCGCGGCTTTCGCTCCGGTGGGCCGGCCGAAGCGACCGGCTCATCGGCTCACGCCTGCCGGCTCGTTCGGCTCGCCCGGTGCCCGCACGGGGATGTGGCGGCGCCAGGAGGGGTCGGTGACGGGGAAGTCGGAGCGGAAGTGGACGCCTCGGGATTCGGTGCGCTCGGCGGCGGCGGCGATCATGAGGCGGGCGGTGGTGAGCATGTTCTGGACGGCCCAGCCGGCGGGGTCGTCGAAGACGTGGGGGAGGACGTAGCGGCACCAGCGGTCGACCTGCTGGGCGGCCTCGGCGAGCCCGGCCGCGTCTCGGGTGATGCCCATCCGCCGCCACATCAGGGCGCAGAGCGATTCGCGGAGGTCGGTCAGGTCGATGGCCGGTCGACGCTCGCGCGGGGTCGCCGCGGCGATCGCCGGGACTTCGAGCTGCCAGGGGCCGGTCGCGTCGAGCCGGGCGGCGACGTCCTCGGCGACGCGGGCCCCGTAGACAAGGCCTTCCAGCAGGCTGTTGGACGCCAGCCGATTCGCGCCATGGAGCCCGGTGCTGGAGACTTCGCCGGCAGCCCAGAGGCCGTCGAGCGAGCTGCGGCCGTAGTCGTCGACGGTCACGCCGCCGATCATGTAGTGCGCGCCGGGGCAGACGGGGATCAGGTCGCGGGTGATGTCCAGGTCGAATCCCCGGCAGATGCGGTCGATGCCCGGGAACCGGCTTCGGATCGCGTCGGCGTCGAGGTGCGTGAGGTCGAGGTAGACGTTGGGATGCCGCGTCCTGGCCATCTGGGCGGCGATCGCCTGCGAGACGGCGTCGCGCGGGGCGAGCTCGGCCCGAGGGTCGAAGTCGGACATGAAGCGACGGCCCTCGCAGTCGCGCAGGTAGGCGCCCTCGCCGCGCAGGGCTTCGGTCAGGAGGTGCCTCGCCGACCCGGCCATGTAGAGGACCGTGGGATGGAATTGCATGAATTCCATGTCGCGCAGCTCGGCCCCGGCGCGGTAGGCCATGGCGTGGCCGTCGGCCGTGGCGATCGACGGGTTGGTGGTCTCGCGGAAGAGCTGCCCCGCGCCGCCGGTGGCCAGCACGACGGCCCGCGCCCAGACCAGGGCGAACCCCCGGCGCTTGTCCCAAACCAGGACCCCCCGGCAGCGGCCGTCGAGGGTCAGCAGGTCGACCGTGGTGCAGTTCTGCCAGATCCGGATGTTCTCCCGGGCTCGGGCCTGCGCGATGACCGCGCGCATGATCTCGCGGCCGGTCTCGTCGCCCAGGGCGTGGACGATGCGGGCGTGGGAATGGCCCCCCTCGCGGCCGAGGGCGACCTGGCCGCCGACGGTGTCGAAGTGGGCGCCCATCTCCATCAGCTCGCGGATCCGCTCGGGGCCTCGCGCACGACCAGGTCGACCACGCTCGGATCGCAGAGATCCTTGCCGGCGGAGAGCGTGTCGGCGATGTGGTCCTCGACGCGGTCCTCAGGGTCCATCACCCCGGCGATGCCCCCCTGGGCGTAGCTGCTGTTGCTCTCGCGGACCTCGTCCTTGGTCACGACCAGCACCCGCGCCGAGGCCGGGACCCCCAGCGCCGCGCGGAGGCCCGCGATGCCGCCGCCGACGACCACGACGTCGGCGAAGTGGTGGGGGAGTTCGCGAGGGTCGAAACCGACGAGGTATCGCCGGGGGAGGAGCAGGGGGGTCGTCATCTCTGGAGATCGCCTGGGCGGGAAGCGGGAAGGTCCGGGAGGATTCTACCAGGAGACGGACGCAGACGGACCTCCTTACCGGCCGAGGGGGGGGCGTCGAGGCGATCGAGGTCGGACGCGACGGGTCTCGCGCGGCTCTCGCTCCTCGACCGGCCCCCCGGTCGACTCATGGGGTTCCGTCGGCCGGCTTCGGCTGGGCGGGTCGGCCGGAGGCGGCGGCGGGGCGGCGGGAGAGGGCGTTCTTGTAGCTTTCGACCTTGCCCCGGAATTCGGCCGGGGGGGCGAAGCGGAGGCCCTCCTGGTTGGCTCGGACCTCGTCCTGGGGCATCCCCCCACGCTCCTTGATCCACTTGCTGGACGACCGGGCGCGCTCGCCGAGGCCGGGAAGGCCGGGCTCGGCGCGGGCCGATTCGCCGGATTCGCCCGGCTCGATCGGGATGTCGCGGCCGGGGCCCGCGGGCTCGGACTTGACCTTCTCGTACTGCTTGACGAACTGCTCCATCTCGGTCCGGCTCATGCCGGTCGCCGCCTCCAGGTCGGAGGTGTCGGCCTTGTTGTCGAGCATGTCGCGGATCGTCCGGAGTACCAGTTCGGACTGGTCCTGGTCGCGCGGGGCCACCGACTCGCCCGAGGCGTCGTCCCTCTGCCGGACCTCGCCCGCCGGCTCCGCCTCCCGCTCCGCGCCCCCCGGAAGCGACCCGCCCTCCGGCGTTCCCCCACCGCCCGTGGGATTCGCAGCCCCCTGGCCGCCGCTCGGCTGGCCGGACTGCTGGCCACCCGATCCGCCCGACTTCTGAGCCTCGGCCTGACCCGATTTCTGCTCGCCGGTCTGGCCCGACTTCTGGTCGGCCTGACCGGACTTCTGATCGCCGGCCTGGCTGGACTGCTCCCCAGGCTGGCCCGGCTTCTGGTCTCCAGGCTGACCGGACTTCTCACCAGCCTGGCCGGACTTCTGGTCGCCGGGCTGACCGGATTTCTCACCAGCCTGGCCGGACTTCTGGTCGCCAGGCTGCCCCGACGGCTGATCGCCGGGCTGACCCGATTTGCCGCCGGCCTGGCCCGACTTCTGGTCGCCGGGCTGACCGGATTTCTGATCGCTGGGTTGCCCAGTCTTCTGATCTCCCGGTTGACCTGACGGCTGATCGCCAGGCTGACCCGATTTGCCGCCGGCCTGGCCCGACTTCTGGTCGCCGGCCTGGCCGGACTTCTGGTCGCCGGACTGGCCCGACTGCTCTCCAGCCTGGCCGGCCTTCTGGTCGCCGGATTGACCGGACTTCTGGTCCTGAGGCTGGCCCGACTTCTGATCGCCGGGTTGACCGGACTTCTGGTCCTGCGGCTGACCGGCCTTCTGGTCCTGCGGCTGGCCCGACTTCTGATCGCCAGGTTGACCGGACTGACCGGACTTCTGGTCCTGCGGCTGATCCGACTTCTGGTCCTGCGGCTGGCTCTGGGACTGGTCGCCCTTGGGGGGGGGCATGGACGGATCGGTCGGGGGTGAGGCGTCGTTGGGGCGTTGGCGGGGCTGCTCCTGGGGCGAGGCCGGTTCTTCGGCCGGCTTCTCTTCGGGCTGGCCCTCGGGCCTGGCACGCTTCTCGGCCGCCTTTTCGGGGTCCTTGGGTTTGGGCGAGACGTACTTGCCCGGCTCCTCCTTCTTGTCGCCGGTCTTGTCGTCCTTTTTAGGTTCGGCCTTCGCGTCGGGGGACGCCTTGGGCTGGTCCTTGGTTTGATCCTTCGTCTGGGCGTCTTTCCGCGCGGGTTGTTCGCCGGCGCGCGCCCGCTCCTGCGCCTGGGGATCGTCGGGCCTCGAATCCGTCTGCTTGGGATCCCGAGGGGCATTCGGGTCCTGCACCCGCTGGTCGGGACGAGCGTTCGGGTCGGCGGCCTGGGCCTGGCGCGCGGCCTCTTCTCGGTCCTTCTGGTCCTCGCGTCGGGCGTTCTTCTCGGCCTCGGTCGACTCGGGCTTGCGGCCGTCCGCGGTCTTTTCCGACGGCTCGCCGGTCCGGGGCTCGCGTGCGCCCTTGGTTTGGTCGTTCGTCTTCTCGTCGGTCGCGCGATCGTCCTCCGGCTTCACACCGTCGGGGCGAGGCTCCGAGGCCGGATCGCCGGGCCTCTCCTGACCCTTCTCAGGACGCCCCGCTCGTTCCTTTTGCTCGCCCGTCTCGCGATTCGCCTCTTCGGAGGCCGCTTTCTCCATGCCCGACTTCTGATCGCCAGGCTGGCCCGACTTCTGATCACCGGGCTGGCCGGACTTCTGGTCGCCAGGCTGGCCGGACTTCTGATCGCCGGGCTGACCCGACTTCTGATCGCCGGGCTGGCCGGACTTCTGATCGCCGGGCTGCCCGGACTTCTGGTCCCCGGGCTGGCCCGACTTCTGATCGCCGGGCTGACCCGACTTCTGATCGCCGGGCTGGCCGGACTTCTGATCCCCGGGCTGGCCCGACTTCTGGTCCCCGGGCTGCCCGGACTTCTGGTCGCCAGGCTGGCCCGACTTCTGATCCCCGGGCTGCCCGGACTTCTGGTCGCCAGGCTGGCCCGACTTCTGATCCCCGGGCTGCCCGGACTTCTGATCCCCGGGCTGCCCGGACTTCTGGTCGCCAGGCTGGCCGGACTTCTGGTCTCCGGGCTGGCCCGACTTCTGATCGCCGGGATGGCCCGACTTCTGATCGCCGGGCTGACCCGACTTCTGATCGCCAGGCTGGCCGGACTTCTGATCGCCGGGCTGCCCGGACTTCTGGTCCCCGGGCTGGCCCGACTTCTGATCGCCGGGCTGACCCGACTTCTGATCGCCGGGCTGGCCGGACTTCTGATCCCCGGGCTGGCCCGACTTCTGATCGCCGGGCTGCCCCGACTTCTGGTCCCCGGGCTGGCCGGACTTCTGGTCGCCAGGCTGGCCCGACTTCTGATCCCCGGGCTGCCCGACTTCTGATCCCCGGGCTGGCCCGACTTCTGATCGCCGGGATGGCCCGACTTCTGATCGCCGGGCTGACCGGACTTCTGCTCGCCGGGCTGGTTTGGATTCTGGGGGCGCTCGCCGGGGTTGACTTCGCCGGTGCGGTTGTCGGCGTTGGGGGCGGGCTGGGGCTGGGCGGGCTTGGCGCCGGGGCGGCGTCGGGCTGTTGCATGCGGGGGCGTTCGCCGGGCTGTTCGTCGCCCTGGCGGGACTGGTCGCCGCCGGGCGCGCCGGGGTTGGCCGGCTGGTCCTGGGGACGGCCGGGGTCCTTGTCGAGGAGGCCCTTCTTCTGGAGGAATTCCTTGGCGCGCCGCAACTTCTCGGCGTCGGCGGGGTCGGGGTTGCGGCCGGGCTCGCCGCCGGGATTCTCGCCGGGCTGGGCGTTGGGGTCCTCGTCGGCGTCGCCGGGCTGGCGATCGGGAGGGTTCTCGCCGCGATCGGGGGCGGGACGCTCGTCGCGGGGGGTTCCGCCGTCGGGACGGCTCTCGCCCTGGGGAGCCTGGTCGGGCTGCTCGAGGGGCTGCTCGGCCTGCCGGGCGGGGTCCTGTTCCTGGGTCGGGTCGGAGGGGGGCGGGGGCTGATTCTGCTGGGCCTCGCGGGCTTCGCGCTCGCGACGTTCGCGTTCCTCGGCCTGGCGCTGCTCGATCTCCTGCTTTTCCTGGGGGGCGACGGGGTCGCCGACTTCCAGGGTCCAGCGCGGGGTTTCGATGCGGTTGGAGGTGGGCTCGCGGTTGTCGCGGACGGCCAGCCAGTAGGTGAGGGTCGAGCCGGCGGGGACCTTGAGCTGTTCCAGGTCGAGGATCTCGGCGTCCTCGAACGCCGGGCGGGGGGGGCGGCCTTCAAGGACGTTCTTCGTGACGAGGGCTTCCTGGCCCAGCATGACGTGGAGGGTGGCGTCCTTGACGCCGTGGTCGTCGTCGCCGGTCATGACGAGGTCGACGGGCACGTTGGCCGGGACCTTCACGCCGCTGCGCTCGGGCTTGACGAACCGGGCGGCCGGGGGGCGGTCGGGGAGGGCGAGGATGTCGTGGACGACCGGGTTCGGATTGAGCTGGCCGCCGGTCGTGCGGAAGTTGATCGTGTAGGTCCCGGTCTTCTCGACCTTGAACTTGCCGGTCAGCTCGCGGGGGTCGGCCTCCGAGACGGTCATCCCGGCGGAGGCGCCGGCGGTCAGGTTCAGCGAGCCCGCGCGGGCCGGTTCGTTGGTCCGGGCGTGGACCGTGACGATGGTCCCTTCGAGCGCCTCGACGTTCCCCCCTTCAATGTCCGTGCGGGGAGGGACGCCGGTGTAGCGGGGGAACTCGTAGTCGATCATGACCGACTCGATCATCGGCGCGGGGAGGACCTTCAGCTCGTAATGGAGCGACTCGGCGTCGTTGGCGGTGACGAAGTAGTCCAGGCTTTGCTGGAGGTTCGTCAGGGTCGCGGCCCACGGGTCGTAGTAGTTCTTGCCCGGGTCGAACTCCTTGACCGCGTAGAACTTGCCGCCGTCGGCGCTGTAGTGGAGCTTGACCTTCTCGGGGCGGACGCCCTGGACGTCGACCGAGAACTGGACGTGCGAGCCGGCGACGATCTCGGCCAGCTCGGGGTCGTCTCCCGGCTTGATGTTCACCAGCTTGGTGTTGGTGGGGCGGACGACGTCGGCGAGGAAGGCGCGCTTGGTGGAGTCGAGGATGCTCTTGGGGGTGAAGGCGGCGTAGATGCAGAAGGCGACGATCACGCCGCAGAGCGCGTAGGCCGTCTGCATGGCCCGCCGCTGGTCGACCACGTCGTCGAGCTCGATCTGGGTCAGGTCGGCGACCGCGCGGGACTCCAGGGCGGCCATGACGTTCTTGGAGACCCGGGCCGGGTCGCGGCGGATTTCCAGATAGTTGATCAGGCTGTTCTTGATGTCGGGGTCGGCCCCCTCGATCGTCTTGGCGGCGTACATCGCGTTGATCGACATCGCCAGGGGCCGGACCACCCGCATCAGGATGAAGGCGGCGGCCGACACGGTCCCGGCCATCAGGATCATCCGGCGCACGAAGACCGGCAGGCCGAAGGCGTGGTCGAGGACGACCTCGATCAGGAGCACCAGGGCGAGGCCCGCCGCCAGCGTCAGGCAGGCGGTGACCAGGTCGGTGTACTTGATCCGCCTTCGGGTGAGGGCGATCTGGTGCTCGATGAACTCCTTGTAGTCCAGGAGCTTGCCCTGGGTCCGCGTCTGGGCGCCGGCCGTCATGCCATGATCCCCCGGATGTGTCTACGCGTGCCGAGCCGAGCGAAAGGTCCGTGCATTATACGTCCGGCCGCCCCGAAAAGAACGAAGCGACCTCCGAATCGCTTCGTTCCGCCCGCCGGGCCGGGCTCGCGGGGGTCAGGCCCACTCGACCTCGCGAGCGCCGGGGACGACCTCGCCGATGATCCAGGCCGGGACGTCGGCCTTCTGGTTGAGGTGGCGGACGATCGACTCGGCGTAGTAGTCGGCGACGACTACCACCATGCCGATCCCCATGTTGAAAACGCGGAACATCTCCTCGTCGGCCACGCCGCCGAGCTGCTGGAGCCAGGTGAAGACCGGGGGGACCGCCCACGACCCGCGCTTCAGGCGGATGTTGCAGCCGTCGGGGAGGATCCGCGGGGGGTTGTCGATCAGGCCGCCGCCGGTGATGTGGGCGATGGCGTGGACGATCCGCTTGACCCGGTAGTGGCGGTAGACTTCCTTGAGCGGCCGGGTGTAGATCCGGGTCGGCTGGAGCAACTCGTCGGCGACGGTGCGGCCCAGGGCCTCGACGCGATCGTCGAGCTTGAGCCCGGCGTGGTCCAGGACGATCTTGCGGGCCAGGCTGTAGCCGTTGGAGTGCAGGCCCGAGGAGGCCAGGCCGATGACCTTGTCGCCGATCCGGACGTCCTGGCCGTCCAGGAGCCGCTTGCGGTCGACGACCCCGAGGCAGAAGCCGGCGAGGTCGTATTCGCCGGGCTGGTAGAACTCGGGGAGGATGGCGGTCTCGCCGCCGATCAGGGCGCATTCGGCCTCGATGCAGCCGTCGCTGATCCCCTTGACGACCTGGGTGGTCAGCTCGGGGTCGTCCTTGCTCATGGCGACGTAGTCGAGGAAGATCAGGGGTTCGGCCCCGGCGCAGAGGCAGTCGTTGACCGACATCGCCACCAGGTCGATCCCCACGGTGTCGTGCCGGCCGGTCGCCACCGCCAGCTTCAGCTTGGTCCCCACGCCGTCGGTGGAGGCGACCAGGACGGGGTCGCGATAGGTCCGCGAGAAGAGGCCGAGCTTGGCGTCGAGCCGGAAGAGCCCGGCGAAGCCGTCCTTCCACTCCATCACGCGGGGCGTGAACGTCCGGCGCATCAGGGGGGGGAGGCGAGCCATCGTCTCGTCATAAGTGGTCAGGTCCACGCCCGCCGATCGATAATTCAGTGGCTCGCTCATAACCGTCCGCAGAAAGAGAATCCCGAGGGGACGTCGCCCCGAAACCGATGCGCCGACAGGAGAATCATCGCCCAGCGCGGCCGACGCCGACAAGGCGCCTCCGCCCCGACGCCCCCCGCATGACGCGCGGGGCCCCATCCTTGATCGAGCCGGTCGCGCGGTATAGATTAAGGTTCCCCGGACCGAACGGCGAGGTTTCGGCCTACCCACCGCGCCTACCCCGTTTTTCCATCCCGACGGTCCCTCCGATTCCCCCGATCCCAGGAGAACCGAAGATATGAAGCGCAAATGGATCGCCCTGGCCGCCAGCCTGACCTTCGGCCTCGGCCTGTGCGCGACGGCCTTCTCCGGCTCGTCCGACGAGGAGTCCGCGCTCGGCCAGATCATGGAGAAGGTGCAGAAGCAGAAGGCCGTCATCACCAAGGGCGTCCGCAACGTCGCCTCCTACAAGAAGTCGCAGTCGGACGTCGAGAAGGCCGCCAAGGAATGGGTCAAGCTCGCCAAGGAGTCCAAGCCCCACAACGAGGCCGCCAAGGCCGCCAAGGGCCAGGACGACCCCGTGAAGAAGTGGGACGAGCTGATCGACGTCTGGGTCAAGGAGTCCGAGAAGCTGGCCGAGATCGCCGCCAAGGCCGACTCCACCCAGAAGGACGCCAAGGACCAGCTCAACACCATCAACAAGAACTGCACCGAGTGCCATCAGGTCTTCCGCATCGACGCCGACGAGAATTTCTGAGTCCGCAAACGCGGGACGGCCCGCGGAGGACGACGCGAGTCGGCCCTCGCGGCCGTCCCTCGGGCGGCGCGGAAGAGAAGCGCCGACGGCCTTCCCCTATTTCGGGAAATGGGCTACACCAGACGCCGTCGAGCGACCGTCCCCGAACTCGCCCCCACCGACCTCCGCAGGGGGCCGGGACGACGGCCGACCTAAAAAAAGGCCCCGCGGCGTGCCCCCCGACCCCCTCGAACTGACGCTGGCGACCGTCCACGAGAACCTGGCGCTCGACGAGGCGATCCTGGTCGACGCCGACGAGCGCGACGGCCCCCCCGTGCTCCGCTTCTGGGAGCAGCCGGACTTCGCCGTCGTGCTGGGGTCCTCCCGGCGGCTGGCCGACGAGCTGGACGTCGGGCGCTGCCGCGAGGACGGCGTCGCCGTCGCGCGACGGACCAGCGGCGGAGGGACCGTGGTGATCGGCCCCGGGGCGCTCAACGTGACGGTCGTCCTGGCCATGGATTCCGCCCCCGAGCTGGTCACGGTGGACGGGACCCAGGCGTACGTACTGGGCCGGATCGCCGAATCGCTGCGGCACGTCGCGCCGGCGGTGGAGGTGAAGGGCTCGGGCGACCTGACGATCGCCGGCCGGAAGTTCTCGGGGAGCGCCCAGAGGCGGCTCCGGAGGCGGCTCCTGGTGCATGCGACGATCCTCTACGATTTCCCGATCGCGAGGATCACGCGTTATTTGCGGACTCCGGGGCGTCAGCCCGATTATCGGGGGGGGCGGACGCACGAGGAGTTCTTGATGAATCTCCCGGTACGGCGTAGAATTTTGACTGAATCGATCCGCTCGGCGTGGTCCCACTCCACTCTTCTCACTACGACGTCGGATGTCCCACAAGATCTGCTCGAAACTCTGCGTGTCGAGAAGTTCTCGAACCGATCTTGGATCGAGCGACTATGACGCCCCGGCGATGGAGTCGCCCGTGGTGATGCGGCGAAGACGAAGCGAGACGGCCGACCGGGCGAGCGACGAGCCCGGACCGCCTTCGCGCGCCTTCGCCGGGAGGGGTGGAACGTCGCGCGCCTACCAGAGGGAACGGTCGCATCCCCGAGACCGGACGAACGACCCGCCACGCGGGGAGGGTCGCGGCCCCGGGCTCGGAAAACCAACGCCTTCGTCAAGTCCGCGGCTCGCCCCGAGGCTTACACGCCCGGGCCGGCCAGGAGATCCATTTCGATGACACCCACGTCGGTCGTGAGCCGGGCGAACCTGGACCTGGTGGAAGCCTATCAGCGCCGGTGGCGGGAGGATCCCGCCTCGGTCGACGAGTCCTGGCGGAACTTCTTCGAGGGGTACGATCTCGGCGCCTCGCTCATCAACCCCGCCGCCGCCCCGTACGGCGACGCCCCGCCCCCCGCCCAGCAGTCCGTCAAGGCCGTCACCCGGCTGGTCGACGCCTACCGCGAGATGGGCCACAACCTGGCCGACCTCGACCCCCTCAAGCTCACCCCCCGCCGGCTGACGGACGAGCAGCTCGAGCTGGCCAACTTCGGGCTCTCGGAGGCCGACCTCGACCGGGACTTCTACACCAAGTTCGGCGAGGAGGACCACGGCACCCTCCGCGAGATCCTGTCGGTCCTGCGCGACACCTACTGCCGGACGATCGGCGTCGAGTACATGCACATCCGCGACCTGGAGATCCGTCGCTGGCTCTTCGAGCGGATGGAGCCGGTGCGGAACAACCCCCGCTTCGACCTCAAGAAGAAGCGGCGGATCATCTACAAGCTCAACGAAGCCGAGCTGTTCGAGACCTTCCTCCACAAGAACTTCGTGGGCCAGAAGCGTTTCTCGCTGGAAGGGGGCGAGATGCTGATCCCGCTCCTGGACGCGATCATCGAGCGGGCCGGCGGCCTGGGGGTCCAGGAGATCGTCATGGGCATGCCCCACCGGGGGCGGCTCAACGTGCTGGCGAACATCCTGCACAAGCCCTACGGCCTGATCTTCAGCGAGTTCGAGGGGAACATGCCGGAGACGGTCGCCGGCGACGGCGACGTCAAGTACCACCTGGGGTTCTCGGCCGACCACGTCACCCAGGACCGACGGACGGTCCACCTGACGCTCACCCCCAACCCCAGCCACCTGGAGGCCGTCAACCCGGTCGTCGAGGGCCGGATGCGGGCCAAGCAGCGGCGGGCCAAGGACGCCCTGCGGAAGCTGGGGGCCCCGATCCTGATCCACGGCGACGCCGCGTTCGCCGGCCAGGGCCTGGTGGCCGAGACGCTCAACCTCTCGCAGCTGCCGGGCTACCGCACCGGCGGCACCATCCACATCGTCGTCAACAACCAGATCGGGTTCACGACCTCCCCGAGCGAGGGCCGGTCGACCCGCTACTGCACCGACGTCGCCAAGATGATCGAGGTGCCGATCTTCCACGTCAACGGCGAGGACCCCGAGGCCGTCGTCTTCGTCGGCGAGCTGGCGACGGACTTCCGCCAGCAGTTCGGCCGGGACGTCGTCATCGACATGGTCTGCTATCGCCGCCACGGCCACAACGAAGGCGACGAGCCGGGGTTCACCCAGCCCCTGATGTACGACAACATCAAGAACCGGATCAGCGTCCGCGAGATGTACACCGAGCGCCTCGTGACCTCGGGCGAGCTGACGAGCAAGGAGGCGGAGTCGGTCGCCGAGACCTTCGCCGAGAAGCTCCAGCAGGTCCTCGAAGAGGTCAAGCGCGAGGGGGTCGAGCCCCGCACCGCCATGCCCGGCTACTCCAGCGGCCCCTGGTCGGAGCTGACGCCCCACTATTCGTTCGAGCCGGTGGAGACGGGCGTCGGGTACGACGTGCTCAAGAAGATCACGAGCGTCGCCGCCTCGCCGCCGACCGGCTTCACCCCCAACCACAAGCTCGTCCGCATCTTCAAGAACCGCGTCGCGGTCATGGAGGAGAAGGGGGGGGTCGACTGGGCGTTCGCCGAGAGCCTGGCGTTCGGGTCGCTCCTGTTGGAGGAGACCCCGGTCCGGCTCAGCGGCCAGGACAGCCGTCGCGGGACGTTCAGCCAGCGGCACGCCGTCCTGATCGACCAGCTCACCGGCCAGCCCTGGATCCCGCTCAACAACCTCGGCGGCGGCCAGGCCCAGTTCTGCGTCTACGACAGCCTGCTGTCCGAGGCCGCGGTCCTCGGCTTCGACTACGGCTACTCGCTCGACGAGCCCTCGATGCTGATCATGTGGGAGGCCCAGTTCGGCGACTTCGCCAACGGCGCCCAGGTGATCATCGACCAGTTCATCGCCTCGGCCGAGTCGAAGTGGGGGCGGGGGAGCGGCCTGGTCATGCTCCTGCCGCACGGCTACGAAGGGCAGGGGCCGGAACACTCCAGCGCCCGCCTCGAACGGTTCCTCCAGCTCTGCGCCGAGGACAACATCCAGGTCTGCGTCCCCTCCACGCCGGCCCAGTACTTCCACATGCTCAGGCGGCAGGTCCGGCGGAATTTCCGCAAGCCCCTGATCGTCATGACCCCCAAGAGCCTGCTCCGCCGCAAGGAGGCCGTGTCGCCCGTCGACCGACTCGTCGACGATCGGTTCCACGACGTCCTGGACGACTCCGACGCCCCCAGGGGCGCCCGCCGGCTCCTGCTCTGCTCCGGCAAGGTCTATTACGACCTGGCCGCCAAGCGGGCCGAGCTGGGCAAGGAGAAGGAGGTCGCGATCGTCCGCCTGGAGCAGCCCTACCCGTTCCCGGCCCAGGAGCTGAAGCAGATCCTCGACGGCTACCCGGACGTCCGCGACTGGGTCTGGGTCCAGGAAGAGTCGCAGAACATGGGCGCCTGGACGTTCGTCGCGCCCCGGCTCGAGGAGCTGATGGGCCTCCCCTTCCAGTACGTCGGCCGCGACGCCAGCGCCAGCCCGGCGACCGGCTCGAAGCTGGTCCACGACCGCGAGCAGTCCGAACTGGTCGAGGCGGCCGTCGGCGCCGCGGTCCCGCACCTCGTCTCCGCAACCCCCGTCCGCGCCCTGGCCGCCGCCGGTTCGCGGGAAGGAGTCCGTTGAAAGATGTCCGCCGTTCCGATCAGCGTCCCCGGGGTCGGTGAATCGATCTCCGAAGGCATCCTCGCCAAGTGGCTCGCCGCCGACGGCTCGACGGTCAAGGCCGGCGATCCGCTCTTCGAGCTGGAGACCGACAAGGCGACCAACGTCGTCCCCGCGCCGGCCTCGGGCGTCCTCAAAGCCCAGGCCGCCGAGGGGGACACCGTCGCCATCGGCGCCACCGTCGGCGTCATCGACCCGTCGGGAACCCCCACCGCCGCCGCCGCCGCCGCCGCCGCCAAGACCCCCGCTCCCGAGCGGGGGGATTCCAAGCCGACCCCGGCGCCCGCGAAGGGGGCCGCGAACGGCGTCGACCACCTCTCGCCCGCCGTCCGCCGGATCGTCGCCGAGGAAGGCGTCGACCCGTCCCAGGTCGCCGGGACCGGCAAGGGAGGGCGGATCACCAAGGGAGACGTCCTGGACCACGCGGCCTCCGGCGCGTCCGCCAAGGCCCCTGAATCGGCGCCCGCTCCGGCCGCCCCGCCGGCCCCGAAGCCTCCCGTGGCGAAGGAAGGCCGCGAGACCCGCGAGCGGATGAGCGGCCTCCGGCAGCGGATCGCCCAGCGCCTGGTCGAGGCCCAGCACACGGCCGCCATCCTCACGACCTTCAACGAGGTCGACCTGACCCGCGTCATGGCGACCCGGTCGAAGTACAAGGAGGCGTTCCAGAAGGCCCACGGGGTCTCCCTGGGCTTCATGTCCTTCTTCATCAAGGCGACGATCGAGGCCCTCAAGGCGTTCCCGAACGTCAATGCCCGGATCGAAGGGCATGAGATCGTCCGCCACAACTACTACAACATCGGCGTGGCCGTGAGCACCGATCGGGGCCTCATGGTCCCCGTCGTCCGCGACGCCGACCAGCTCTCGTTCGCCGGCATCGAGCTGGCCATCGGCCACTACGCCGACAAGGCCCGCAAGGGCACGATCGGCGTCGACGACCTCCAGGGGGGGACGTTCACGATCACCAACGGCGGCGTCTTCGGCTCGCTCGTCTCGACGCCGATCCTCAACCCCCCCCAGAGCGGCATCCTCGGCATGCACGCGATCAAGAAGCGCCCCGTCGTCGTCGACGACCAGATCGTCATCCGGCCCATGATGTACCTGGCCCTCTCGTACGACCACCGGCTGATCGACGGCCGAGAGGCCGTCAGCGCCCTGGTCCGCATCAAGGATTGCCTCGAAGACCCCGAGCGGCTGCTCCTGGAAATCTGACGACCAACCCCCATCCGGCCTCGGACGAGCCCCCGCGCGGGCCCGTCCGGGGCTTTTTTTCGAATCCCGAACGACTCGGCTCGACTCACCTTAACGAACGAGAAAAGAGGAACCCGCGGTGGCGGAACGGTACGACCTGGTCGTGATCGGGGCGGGCCCCGGCGGATATGTGGCGGCGATCCGGGCGGCCCAGCTCGGGCTCAAGGTCGCCTGCGTCGAGAAGGCCGCGGCTCTCGGCGGGACCTGCCTGCGGATCGGCTGCATCCCCAGCAAGGCGCTGCTGGACTCCAGCGAGTTCTACCACCTGGCCGAGGCCAAGTTCGCCAAGCACGGCATCACGTACGAGAAGCTCGGCATCGACCTGCCGGCGATGCTCAAGCGGAAGGATCAGGTCGTCAAGGGGCTGACCGACGGCGTCGCCTACCTCTTCCGCAAGAACAAGATCACCCCCGTCTTCGGCGCGGCCAAACTGACCTCGCCGACGACCGTGCAAGTGGCCGGGAACGACGGCAAGGCCGTCGACCTGGAAGCCGGACACATCCTCCTGGCGACCGGCTCCGAGCCGATCAACCTGCCGTTCCTGCCGTTCGACGGCAAGACCGTCGTCAGCTCGACCGAGGCCCTGGCGTTCGACGCCGTCCCCAAGCACCTCGTCGTCGTCGGCGGCGGGGCCATCGGCCTGGAACTGGGGTCGGTCTGGCGTCGCCTGGGCGCCAAGGTCACCGTCGTCGAGTTCCTCCCCCGCATCGTCCCGTCCTCCGACTTCGAGATCGGCGAACTGCTCCGCAAGAGCCTGGCCAAGCAGGGCCTGGAGTTCCACCTGGAGACCAAGGTCTCCGGCGCCGAGATCAAGCCCGACGGGGCCGTCGTCAAGGCGACGAACGCCAAGGGGGAGGAGCTGTCCTTCCCCTGCGACAAGATCCTGGTCTCGGTCGGCCGCCGCGCCTACACCGAGGGCCTGGGCCTGGACAGGGCCGGGGTGCAGGCCGACCCGAAGTCCGGCAAGATCCCCGTCGACCCCCATTTCCGGACCAACGTGGCGACGATCTCGGCCCTCGGCGACCTGATCGCCGGGCCCATGCTCGCCCACAAGGCCGAGGACGAAGGGGTCGCCTTCGCCGAGCTGCTCGTCGGCAAGGCGGGCCACGTCGATTACGACACCATCCCCAACGTCGTCTACACCTGGCCCGAACTCGCCAGCGTGGGACGCACCGAGGAGCAGTTGAAGGAGCAGGGGGTCGAATACCGCGTCGGCAAGTCGGCCTTCGCGGCCAACGGCCGGGCCAAGGCCATGGACGAGACCGAAGGCGTGGTGAAGCTCCTCGCCGAGGCCAAAACCGACCGCCTGCTGGGTGCGCACATCGTCGGCCCCCGGGCCAGCGACCTGATCGCCGAGCTGGTGGCGGTGATGGAGTTCGGCGGCTCGGCCGAAGATATCGCCCGCACCAGCCACGCCCACCCGACCCTCAGCGAGGTCGTCCGCGAGGCGGCCCTGGCCGTCGACAAGCGGTCGATCAGCGGCTGATCCGCGAAATCCGAACCCCCGGCGCGGTCGATCCGACTCCGCCGCTTGCAACCCGCGCCGGGGAGGCTAAACTGATCGCACGTACACAACTCGATCGTCGCCGGGCCGGGGAGTCGGAACATCATGTGGGAAGTCCTCTGTGAAGTGGGCGCGGGGCTGCGGCCGTCGGAGCGGACGGTGGCGGTCCCGGACGTCTACGGCAACCGCCACCACCTCCGCGTGGAGGCGGGCTTCATCGCCGAGGTGGACGGCAAGGCCTACATCCCGGTGGGGATGATCGGCGTGGACGAGGCCAAGCAGCTCGCCCTGGTGGAGCTGCCGCACGAGTCCGACGCCGGCATCAACCGGCTCTGGGTCTGGCAGGCCAACCTGCACAAGATCGAGGCGGCGAGCGGGGCGAAGGCCGTCTCATGATCCTCTCCGACCGGGAGATCGACGCCGCCCTCCGTCGCGGGCAGGTGCGGATCACGCCGCCGCCGGACGACCTGGCCTCCGAGGTCTGGTCGTCCACGGCCCTGGACCTCCGGCTGGACGCCCGGCTCCAGGTCTGGCGGCGCCCCGACGGCCCGGACGCCCGATTCGTGGTCGATCCCCGCGACGTCAACTTCAGCGCCACCGAGCTGGCCTCGGCCTACGCCCACGAGGAAGACTGCACCGAGGGGTTCGACGTCGAGCCGGGCATGTTCCTGCTGGGCTGGACGGTCGAGAAGATCCAGCTCCCGCACGCCTCGCGGATCGCCGCCAGGGTGGAAGGGAAAAGCAGCCTGGCGCGGATCGGGATCGGCGTCCACGTCACCGCCCCCACCATCCACGCCGGCTTCGGCTTCCGCGCCCAGGATCCCGGCTTCGTCGGCAACCCGATCCAGCTCGAGATCTGGAACGCCGGCCCCCTCACCGTCCGGCTGTTCAAGGGCCTGCGCATCTGCCAGGTCATCTTCGAGGAGGTCGCCGGCCTCCCCGGACGCGGCTACGACGGCGTCTTCGCCATCCAGGGGCCCGACGTCCCGCCCCCGGTTTGACCCCCCGGGGGAAAACCTCGGAATCTCGGCCAAATCGAGGTTGCAATGGGGCGAGCCCCCCGGTAATATCTCCCTTGTGACGTGCAGACGACGGCCGACGAAAAGAAGGCCGACCATCGCACGACACCCCAGAGAATCAGTACGGGGGATTAGCTCAGCTGGGAGAGCGCTTGCATGGCATGCAAGAGGTCAAGGGTTCAAATCCCTTATCCTCCACTCGATAAGTCGACGATGACTGCGTCGATCCTTCTCGCTACGACCCGCCCCACCGCCTAGATCGACCAGCACTCCTTGAGACATACCGCTCGCGACCGTCCTTGTTCGAGGACCGGTCGCTTTGAGCGTATTGAGCCTCTCCATTATTCGACGCCCCCGACCAGGTGCGTTCCGCCAAGGACCGCTCCGTTCGAGTTCGTCGATGCGATCGACAAGATCGTGAATCGAGGGATTTCGTCACGGCGAAGGTTTGCCGACCTGGAGATGCTCAAATGCCGCTGTCAAGGCATGCACACGATCGACGGCCGATCGACCACATTCGGGCTCGCGTGTTCATCGTGAGCCTCCCCGGTATGACTTGCGATCGCGAGCGGGTCTTCATCACCCGCTGCCTTCGCCTGGCCCGCGCCGCGATGGCCGCAGGCATCCCTCTGACGGTCGCCTGGAACCTCGTCGCCGGCTGCGTCGACCGCCTCACGCCCCGCCTCCGCACCGAGCACGAACGCGAGACCTTCCGCGCGATCATGCAGCGCCTGCGTTCCGAGCTGTTCCAGGACTACGCGATCGCCCCGCGTTGAAGTCCCGCCACGACGAACGAGCCGGCGACGAGCCCAAAAGCCGTCGCCGACCCGTCTCGGCCGGGCTTCACGCCGACGAGTCCCACGCGCCGGAGTCGAGGTATTCCTGGATCGAGGCGGCGGCCTTGCGGCCGGCGCCCATGGCGAGGATCACCGTGGCGCCGCCGGTGACGATGTCGCCGCCGGCGAAGACGCCGCGCTTGGAGGTGCGGAGCGTCTCGGGATCGGCGGCGATGTAGCCCTTCCGGGTCGTCTTCAGGTCCGGGGTGGTCGACTGGACCAGCGGGTTGGCCGAGGTCCCCAGCGCGATCACGGCCATCTGGATCGGCATTTCGAACTCGGAGCCGGGAATCTCCTTCGGCGACCGACGGCCCGAGGCGTCGGGCTCGCCCAGCTCCATGCGGACGCAGCGCACGCCCGAGACGAAGCCGTCGGCGTCGCCGAGGAAGCCGACCGGGTTGGTCAAGCAGAGGAGGGTGATCCCCTCTTCCTTCGCGTGCTTCAACTCCTCGGCGCGGGCGGGCATCTCGGCTTCCGAGCGGCGGTAGATCAAATAGCTGGTCCTCGCCCCGAGCCGGCTGGCCGTGCGGACGGCGTCCATCGCCGTGTTGCCGCCGCCGACCACCGCCACGTCCCGGCCACGGCAGTCGTAGACCGGCTCGTCGCTCTCGGGGAAGTCGTTGGCCCGCATCAGGTTGACGCGGGTCAGGAACTCGTTCGCCGAGTACACGCCGTTGAGATGCTCGCCGGGGACGTCCAGGAACTTGGGGAGCCCCGCGCCGGTGGCGACGAAGACGGCGTTATAGCCCTCCTCGGTCATCAGCTCGTCGATCGTCACGGTCTTGCCGATGACGACGTTGGTCTGGAACTCGACCCCCATCGCCCGCATGGCGTCGACCTCATGGCGGACGATCGCCTTGGGGAGGCGGAACTCGGGGATGCCGTAAAGCAGCACGCCGCCGATGTCGTGCAGGGCCTCGAAAACCGTGACCTGGTGGCCCATCCGGACGAGGTCGCCCGCGGCGCTCAGGCCGGCGGGGCCGCTGCCGACGATCGCGACCTTCTTGCCGGTGGCCGGGGCCCGCTCGGGAAGCCCGACCCGGCCGGTCTCGCGCTCGTAGTCGGCGACGAAGCGTTCGAGGTAGCCGACGCCCAGGGGCTCGAACTTGTTGCCCAGGATGCAGCACCCCTCGCACTGGGTCTCCTGCGGGCAGACCCGGCCGGTGATCGCCGGCAGGATATTGTCCTCCCGAATCTTGGCCGCCGCGCCGAGGATGTCGCCGGCGACGATCAGGTCGACGAAGTCCTTGACCTTCACGCCGACCGGGCAGCCGGCCGTACATTTGGGATTGGCGCAGGAGAGGCAGCGCAGGGCCTCGGTGGCCGCCCCCATGACGGTCAGGCCCTGGTTGACCTCCTCGAAATTCGTCCGCCGCCGCGCGGGGTCCTGCTCGGGCATGTGCTGGCGAGGGATCTTCATCCGATCCTTCTTCGACGGCGGCGGGATCGACACGGGGAAGGCGGGGTCGGGGATCTCGGCGCTCATGATCGGCGGGCCTCGGGACGGACTTCCGGATGTTCCTGCTCCAGGCGGCACGACTCGCGGACGCGCTCCAGGTCGCGGCCGGGATCTTCGAGGAATCGCTTGAGCGACTCGGATTCGTTCTGGGCGTACGTGCGGTTGCGGCGGATGAGCGTCTCGAAATCGACCTCGTGGGCGTCGAACTCGGGCCCGTCGACGCAGGCGAACCTCGCCCCGGCGTTGGTGAGCACCCGACAGCCGCCGCACATCCCGGTGCCGTCCACCATCAACGAGTTGAGGCTGACGACCGTCTTGATCCCCTTCGCACGGGTCGTCTCGGCGACCGCCTGCATCATCCGGGGAGGCCCGATCGCCAGCACCAGGTCGATCGTCCGGCCCGACTCGATCAGCTCGCGGAGGACGTCGGTCACGAACCCCTTGCGGGCATAGCTGCCGTCGTCGGTCGTCACGAGCAGCTCGTCGCTGATCGCGCCGATTTCGCTTTCGAGGATCACCAGCTCCTTGTTGCGGGCGCCGACGATCGAGACGACGTGGTTGCCGGCCTCCTTCATGGCCCTGGCGGTCGGATACGCGATGGCCGCCCCGAGACCGCCGCCGATGACGACGACCGTGCCGAAAACCTCGACGTGCGAAGGGGTTCCCAGCGGCCCGACGAGGTCCAGGACGGCATCCCCGGCCCCCAGCATGTTCAGGAGCTTGGTCGTCTTGCCGACCCCCTGGACGATCAAGGTGACCGTGCCCCGATCGGGGTCGGAGTCGGCGATCGTCAGCGGGATCCGCTCGCCGTGGTCGTGGAGGCGGAGGATCACGAACTGACCGGCCTTGCGCTTCCTGGCGACGCGCGGGGCCTCGATCACGAACCGCTTGACGTCGGGGGCCAGGAACTCGGCCTCGACAATAGGGAACATCGGAGGGCCTCGTCGAACGCGGGGAGAACCGGCGACGATCGGTCGGCTTGGCACCGGCCTGGGGCATGAGCGTTCGTCATGCGAAGGCCCGGGCTCGGGCCTCTTTGGAAATCACCCGGCGTCGGCCCAGGGATCAAAAGGGGGTCGACGCCGGGGCGTCGTCGGAGCGGCTTGAGGGGTCGGGGCCGAACGCGTCCGGGCGGCTCGCCCGACGCGACGGCGTCCTCTCCCTGATTATGACGCGCCCCTCGCCTTGATCCTAGTCCGACCTGTCGATTTCAACAGAAATAACCACCGCGTTCGTTTTCACCGAATCAGGGCCGGCTGCTCGCCGGGGAACTTCCCTCGAAGGCGGAACAGGGCGACGAGGGCGCGGTCCAGCATGGTCTCGCCCGCTCCCAGGGCGATAGGAGACATCCGGGGGTCCGCGCCGTATCCCCCCTCGGCGGCGGCCTCGATGGTCGGGAAGTAGAGGAGGTGGCCGTTGCAGTAGCCGAAGACGAGGGCGTGGGGGAGGTCGGCCCGTTCGCGGAGCCGGGTCGCGTGGCGGTGGAAGGGCTCGCCGGGGAGGCCGACGATCCCGATGGAGTCGCCGAGCAGGGCCGTGGTGGTCTCGGGCTTCGCGCCGCCGACGAACTCCTCCGCGAAGTTCGCCACCAGTTCGGGGAAGAAGGCCCGACCGTAGAGGAGCCGGTTGAGGGGGTTGGCCAGGTCGAGCCGGGCGTCGAAGCGTTGGGACTCGACCGCGACGCCGATCGTCGGCCGGACGGCCTCGGCGGATTTCGCCTCGGCGGCCAGTTCCAGGGCGGCGAGGCCGAGGACCCGGCCGAAGGCGTCGGCGCCCTCGACGCCGGCCGGCGAGTTCGGGCTCATGTCGCCCCCGGCGCCCTGGATGAAGACGCAGGGCGCCCCGAGGGCTTCCTCGACCACCGCCCGCATCGCGCCGGGGTAGTCGGCCGAGAATTGCAGGTCGTCCGAATCCCTCATGACCGGATGCGCCGCGAAGTTGACAAGCGAGGCCAGCGGCGAGCCGTCGGGGCGGTCGAGCCGGATCACGGTGAGCCGGGGGTCGGTGGGCTTCGGCGTCCTTTTCGTGTGCCGGTTGCGGTTGAGCGGGACCTCCTTCGCCGCGGCCCGGATCGTCACCGGTTCCAGCCTATCGTCGGCCTCCCGGATCGCGCGGGCGAGCGTTTCGGGGAGGTCGCGGGCGTAGGCGACGGCGTCGTCGAATCGGCCCCGGCCGCGACCGGGCTCGTCGGTCAATTCGATCACCGGGCCGTGGTGGGTGTGGCTGCCGCAGAGCAGGAGGGTGTCGAACTTCCTGGGGGCGAGGGCCTCGCGAATCCGCGCCATCATGGCCGGCGTCGGTCCCCGACCCAGGTCCATGCCGACGATCGCCAGCTTGACGCCCCCCGCTTCGAGGACGATCGCGCGGGCCAGCAGCCGGTCCCGGACCCCTTCCGAGAGCCGATCATGGCGAGCTCCGTAGCCCCACATCGGCGTCGGATTCGGCGGGGTCACGTCGCACGAGGCGACGCCCGCCCGGAACGTCGGCGCGCGTTCGTTCCCCGGCGCGGGGGGCGTGGAGAGGCTCAGGAGCAGGCCGAGCAGGGCGACGAGTCCCGATTTTTTCCGATCGCTCATCCGGGTTCCTCCGCCGCAAGGAGCAGCGTCGACCAGGGTTCCCACGCCCGCCAAAACGCTCCGGGTCGACCTTCGACCCTTGCAAGGACGTCCGGGCCTAGTAAAATAGTTCAACCGCGTCGCGCGGATCGCACGTCTCGGCTCTCGCAGCGCAGGAAGCCGTCAGGCATCCGGGCTGCCTTCGTCGATTTTCCGTGGGCGGATCGTCGCCCGAATTCGCATGACGATTTTTTTGCGCGAGCGGTCGAAAATCGCCGAATGCGCCAACCTGGCCGTCGCGGGCTTCGCGACGCCCCGGCCGCGCCCCGCGGCGGCGATGAGCCCCAAGGATCGTGGGGCGTCGCAACATCCTTGATCGGCTTGATTGACTGGCGGAGGCCTTGTTCATGGCGGAAAAGACCTCGGACTCTCCCGTTCGGATCATCGGCAGTCGGGAGCTGCACCAGAATCTCCCGGGCATCCTCCGCGAGCTGGAGAACCACAAGGTCCGCTACGTCCTCACCGTCCACGGCAAGCCTCGCGCGGTCCTGGTCGGGGCCGAGCCCTACCTCAGCATGATCCTCGACGGCCGGAAGTCGAGCGAGGCCCTGGTCGGCTTGCAGCTCACGGCCCTCCTGGGCGGAGACCTGGGATCGGTCCCGCTCGACGATCTCGAGCGGGCCCTGGATCCTCAGACGGATTGACGCCGAGGGCGACGGGCGAAGCGGACTTCGGCGTCGGCCGGCGCCCAGGCCGTCGCGTGCTCAGTCGGCGACGCCCGCCTCGACCGTCTCCGGGTCGGCCGACTTCTTGAACTTGGCGCGGGCGATCTCGAAGATCGCCGGCAGCACCGAGATGACGATGATCGCCAGCATCAGGACCTTGAAGTTCTCCTGGACGATCTCGCGGCCGGCGAAGACCCACCCGCCGACCAGGAACATCACCACCCAGAGGATGGCGCCGGTCACGTTGTAGAGCGCGAACTTGCCGTAGCTCATCCGACCGATCCCGGCCACGAACGGGGCGAAGGTGCGGACGATCGGCATGAACCGGGCGAGGATGATCGTGATCGCCCCGTACTTCTCATAGAAGGCGTGCGCCTGCAGCAGATGCCTGCGGTTGAGCAGCCGGGAGTCCTCCCGCGAGAAGACCTTGGGGCCGATGTAGGAGCCGATCGCGTAGTTCACCGCGTCGCCCAGGATGGCCGCGACGATCAGCAGGATCGTCAGCGGGAGGAGCTGCACCGGCGCTTCCGGGTGGGCGGCCACGGCCCCCGCCGCGAACAGCAGCGAATCGCCCGGCAAGAACGGCGTGACGACCAGCCCGGTCTCGGCGAAGATGATCGCGAAGAGGATCACGTAGAGCCAGGGCCCGACGATCTGCGCCAGTTGGTTGAGCGACTCCGGGCTGAAATGGATCACGAAATCGACCAGCTGTCTGACAAGCTCCATCATCGACTCCAAAAGGGGGCGGGCGTTCCAAATGCGTTGCATTGCGACGCGATGCGCCTCGGCGACGATCCCTCGTCACGGCGCGGGCGGTCGGGGCTGGTTCGACTCGTCGCGCGAGCGGACCGGGAGTCGGACGTTGCGGATCCCCGCCGAGTCGCAGACCGACAACACGTCGGCGAGGTCCTGATAGGTCAGCGAGGCCCCGCCGCGGATCATCACGCCCTGGTTGGCGTACCGTGCGCGGGCCTGGCGGAGCAGGGTGGACAGGCCGTCCAGGTCGTGAACCGCCTCCCCGACGCCGACCTTGCCCGGCTCGATCACGGTGAGCACCAGATCGTCGGGCGCGGCGGTCAGGGGGGCGGCGTCGGCCACCTCGGGGACCTTCACCGCGAATTCGCTCTCGTCCCAATCATACAGGCGGGTGGCCGCCATGAAGAACACCAATAAACACAGGATGACGTCCACCATGGGCGTCATGTTGATGAAAGGCGCTTCGTCCTGGGCCTGAAGGCGGCTGGAGAGCATCGGGGGCCTCGGGACTCGGGAGGATTCGCGACGGGAAGGCGGATCGGCTCAGACGACCCGCGTCTCCGGGACCCGGGGGGCGTCGTTGGGGAGGCCGGGGAGGATGCGACGGTCGACGCCCGAGGGCCGGACCGAATCGCCGGCGACCAGGTCGACGACCTCGCGCGCGTGCTCGTCGATCTCCCGGGTCAGCACGTCCAGGCGGTTGAGCAGGTAGTAATATGCGGAGACGGCCAGGATGGCGATCGCCAGGCCGAAGGCCGTGGCGATCAAGGCCAGGCTGATCCCCTGCGCCAGCATCTCGCCCCGCGCCGGGCCGGCCCGGCCGCCGAGGGCGTCGAACGACTGGATGATGCCGACGACCGTCCCCAGCAGCCCGAGCAACGGGCCGAGCGTCGCCATCCCGCTGAGGACCCGGAGGTTCCGCTTCAGTTCGAGGATCTCGCCGGCCGAGTCGAAGGCGACCGTCTGGCGGATCTCCACACCCGGTCGGCCCCAGGCCCGGACGGCGTGTCCGAACACCCGCGCCGCCACGCTGTCGTGGGCCTTGCACAGCTCCAGCGCCCGGTCGCGGTCGAGCTTCCCCGCCGCCAGCCGCTCCAGGAAGCGGTCCACGAATTCGGGAGGGGCGACCCGCTTGCGCCTCAGGGCCAGCCAACGCTCCAGCGCGACCCCCATCGTCAGGATCGAGCAGGCGGCCAGCGGCCAGAGCATCGGGTTGGCCGTCAAGAGCAGCCGGCGCATCGCGTTGCGGTCCACCCCCGGCTTGGCCTCGGTCGCGGGCGTCGGGGTCGCGGCCGGCGTCTCCGCCTTCGGCTCGACGGCCGGGGCGACGGGTGGGGGCGCCGAGCCGTCCTGGGCGGGGGCGGCGGCCGTCGCGAGCAGCAAGGCCGACGCCGCGAGCAGTCGGAGGGACGTGAAACGAACGCGAGGCATCGTGGAGGCTCCCTCCGAAGACAGGCTCATCCGAGGCCGACCAATCGTGGATTCTAACGGTCCCGCCGACCCTGTCAATCGAGCCGGCCGCGCCGAAACCCGCCGCACGACTCGGGTTTGCATGGGATCGAGCCGCCCGAGCGGGTATCCTGGTGGCGATTGGGAATTCGAAACGGAGACGACGCCGGGATTCGGAGGACGCGACTCATGAGCGGACTGGACCCCCTCCAGCCGAGTCACAGCCACGCCCACGCCTTCGGCGACCTTCGCGCCCGAGAGCGCGAGGGCCTGGTGATCGCCAGCCGCCGCAGCATGCTCAAGGCGAGCCTCGCCGGCCTGGCGGGGCTGTCGATGCCCGACCTGCTGAGGCTCCGAGCCTCGGCCGACGCGACGAAGCCGCCGGGTGGCAAGTCCGTCATCCTGCTGTGGATGGCCGGCGGCCCCAGCCAGATCGACACCTGGGACCCCAAGCCCAATCGTCCGCTGGAGAACCGCGGGCCGTTCGGCGTGATCCCGACCAGGCTGCCGGGCGTGTTCGTCTGCGAGCACCTCCCCAAGCAGGCGGCCATGCTCGACAAGTTCACGATCATCCGATCGGTCGATCCCCGCCACAGCAACCACGAGCCCAACAAGGTCTTCCAGACCGCCAACCTCGACGCCGAGCCTCGCGTCAGCCCGAGCAAGGACCTGTACCCGGCCATCGGCTCGATCGTCGCCAAGCATCATGGAGCCAACCAGCCGGGCATCCCGCCGTACATCGCCTTCCAGACCTCGCGGACCCACATCGCCCACGCCGGCTACCTGGGCAAGCAGTTCGACCCGTTCATCGCCAACCAGGCGTGCAAGCTGCCGGTCTACGACAACGTCGGCAAGGACCTGGGACGCACCTCGCCGGCTGGCTTCTTCAAGCTCCCCGGCGGGATGACCCACGAGCGGCTCATGAATCGCCAGACGCTGCTCGACGACCTCGACGCCCTGCGCCGCACGCTCGACCACTCGCCCGACGTCGCCGCCATGGACCGCTACGGCCGAGAGGCCGTCGACCTCCTCGTCGGCCGTCGCGCGCAGGAGGCGTTCGACCTGGAGCAAGAGCCCGAATCGGTCCGCGACCGCTACGGCAAGCACCTGTGGTGTCAGCAGGCCCTCCTGGCCCGCCGGCTGGTCGAGGCCGGCGCGGCGTTCATCACGCTCGACCTGAGCTATCACACGGCGTCCGGCACCTGGGACAACCACGGCGACAACATCCCCCCGTACGGCGGCATCAGCAAGGGCCTCCAGCCGCTCCTCCCGCTCTTCGACCACCTGATCACCACGCTGGTCTCCGACCTCGACGAGCGCGGGCTGCTGGACGACGTGATGGTGATCGCCATGGGCGAGTTCGGCCGCACGCCGAGGATGGGGACGCAGGGGAGCACCGACGGCCGCGACCACTGGAGCAACGTGATGTCGATGTGCCTCGCCGGCGGCGGCCTCAAGCACGGCCAGGTCATCGGCTCCACCGAGGCCGACGGCGGTCACATCAAGGACCATCCCGTCACCCCCAGCGACCTCGCCGCCACCATCTACCGGCACATGGGCGTCCCGCTCGACGCCTTCTACTACGACGCCAACCAGCGCCCCCACTTCATCGTCGGCGAGACCGGCCGGCCGATCCCCGAGCTGTTCTGACCCGCGACGGAGACGCCCCCATGCCCTCGACGCTCCTGCTCCTCGTCCTCTCGGCCGCCGCGTGGGCCGACGACGTCGTCGTCCGCAAGGACATCCCCTACCTCGGCCCCGACCGCGCCGAGAAGCTCGACCTGTACCTCCCCGCGGCCGACCCGAAAGACGGCGAGGAGCGGCCGGGGATCGTCATCATCCACGGCGGCGGCTGGACCGGCGGCGACAAGGGGGCGAGGCGCGAGATCGAGATCGGCACGACGCTCGCCCAGCACGGCTACGTCTGCGTCAGCATCGACTACGCGCTCGCGAAGAAGGGGAGCCCCACCTGGCCGGGCAACCTGAAGGACTGCAAACGCGCCGTGCAATGGCTCCGCAAACACGCCGAGGAATACCACGTCGACGCCGATCGGATCGGCGCCATCGGCGGCTCGGCTGGGGGTCACCTGACGGCGATGCTCGCCCTGACCGGCCCCGACGACGGCTTCGAGCCCGAGGAAGACCCCGACGTCTCCACCCGCATCCAGGCCGCCGCGCCGATGTACGCCCACATGGCCGCCGGCTTCGACGGCGACCACGCCATGTTCCCCGCCCGGATGAGCGAGTCCCCCGACCTCTACCGGCTCGCCGCCCCCATCGCCCACGTCACGAAGGACGACCCGCCGATCCTCCTCCTCCACGGCACGGCCGACACGACCACGCCCCTCTTCCACTCGGAACGACTCGCCGCGAAGCTCCAGGAAGTCGGCGTGCCCCACCAGCTCGTCATCGTCGAGGGCGCCCCCCACAGCTTCGCCCTCCGCCCCCGCCAACGCGACCTGCGCGCCCTGGTGATCGGGTTCTTCGACGAACATCTGAAGCCGGCCAAGGACCGCGAGTGATACCAAATCGCCTCGTTCACCGACCCTCGGGTGCCACGGGTTCGTCCCCGAACCTGTTCATCCGAAGCTTTGCGGCACGGGTTCGGGGACGAACCCGTGGCACCCGAGACCGCTCCGCAAAGGCGAGTCATCGAAGCCATGACGTATGACCCGGCGGTGCCGCCTGATCCCGGGCGGCGCCGCTTTCGGTCCGAAGCTCACGCCTCGATCATCGGCCGGCCGGCCCCCCCGCGCGACGGCCGAGCCCGACGACGGCCGGCAGCGCGATCGCGAGCAGCCAACCCGCCGAAGGTTCCGGGACGGACGCCCCACCGACGACGCCCGCGACCCCCATCGAGTAGTTGTTCCCGAAGGCCGCGAAGTTGTGGCTGAGGAAAGCGGAGTTGAACAGCCCGTCGTCGCCGGTCCCGGGAGGCGTCCCAACGGCGTTATCCCCCAACGTGGCGGAATTGTAGGCCAGATACACGCCCCCGAAATCGCCCGCCGGGTCACGCTCGACGAGCGGGGAAACCGACAGCCAGTAGGTGCCGGGATCGAGGTAGATGCTCAACCCCGCGACCTCGATCGTGTATTCGAGGTAGCCGGTGACGCCCCCCGTCCGACCGGTCGCAACCTGGGTTGCAGCCGAGGTCCCGCTGGCGACGATCGTCCCGCCGTTTCCCGGCGAGACGCCCGTGCGGATCGACCAGCTCGCCTCGGTGACCCCGGTGACCTTGATCTGATTGTTGGACCAGATCCGCTCGATGGTCCAGCCGGCCGAATCCGTGACGATGAAATCGTCATAGGTGTTCAACGACCCGATGTTGGGCGCCACCTCATTCACCGTCGCCCCGCCGATGTCCGGATTGTCCCCGTTGTACCAGAGGACGTTCCCCGCATCAGCCCGCCCCGCCAGCGCGCACAGGAGCGACGCCGCCATCAGCGGCTTGATCGCGATTCGCAAAGACATATTCAATCCCCATCTCCGGGCCACGGCGCCCGGGCCGACCGATTCAACTCATCTTGAGATCACGCATCGGAAAATTCGCCGCGGCGATTTCAGCCGACGGTTCGAGCGAAAACAAGCGAGTCCCGAACCGATCGCGCGCTTTTTTCAAAGGAGCGTGGTTTTTTCGCGACATGAGCCGGTCGCCCGGGTCGAGGGGCGACCGGCTCGGCGGGGTCAATCCTCGATCAGCTCCAGGTCCGCCCAGGTCAGTGATTCGAGGAGGGGGCGGGTCTGTTCGGCGTCGGCGACGACGACGGCGACGAGGGCCTGGGGGTCGATCCTCCGGCGCGAGGCGTCGATGACGGAGGCCAGGTCGACGGCGGCGATCCGCTCGGGGAACGTCGCCAGGTGGTCGATCGGGAAGCCGTGGATGAAGACGTTGGCGTAGCGGTTCACCAGGGCCGAGGGGGTCTCGAAGTGGCGGGACTGGCCCTCGATCAGCGAGCGCCGGGCGTCGTCGATCTCGCTCTGGCGCGGCGGCTTGTCGCCGAGCAGGGCCTCGAGTTCGTGGCGGACGTCGTCCAGCGCCACGTCCAGCTTGTCGGCCTGGAGCGACGCGGCGACGGCGAACGGCCCCGCGCCGCGGCGGCCGTCGAAGCTGCTGCGGACGCCGTAGGTGAACCCGCGCTCCTCGCGGAGCTTCTCGTTCAGCCGCGACGTGAACTGGCCGCCGAGGACCTGATTGAACAGCATCAGGCGGTCGTAGTCCGGGTCGTCGCGGGCGATCCCGACGTGGCCGAGCCGGACGACGGCCTGCGGGGCGTTGGGACGATTCAAGAGCAGGATCCGGGGCCGACTCCCTCGGGACGGCGGCGCGAAGGTCGGGGCGGGGGGGCGTCGCCCCGCCAGTCGCCGAGGCGGGCTTCCAGCATCGCCAGGATCGCGTCGGGCTCGACGTCGCCGGCCACGACCACGCCGGCCCGCGCGGGGCCGAGGTTGCGGCCGTGGAAGGCGACGGCCTCCTCACGCCCCAGCCCGGCGACGACCGACTCCACGCCGTCGAGCGGGTGCCGATAGGCGTGATCCTCAGGATAGAGGGCCTTCATCAGCGCCCGGTGGCAGCGGGCGTCGGCGCCGTCGCGCTCGGCGCGGAGGGCGGCGACGGTCTGCCCACGGAGGCGGTCCCACTCGTCGGCCGGGAACGTCGGCTCGCGGAGCACGTCGACGGCCAGGTCGAGCGTCCCGTCGAGCACCCCCTTCAAGCATCGGATGGAGACGAACGCGCCGTCCCAGCCGCTGGAGGCCGACAGCGAGGCCCCCATCGACTCCACCCGCTCGGCGATCGCGGCGGCCGACCGCGACCGCGTCCCCTCGTCGAGCATCCCGACGGCCAGTTGCGCCAGCCCCGGCCGGTCGACGGGCTGGAGCCCGGCCCCCCCCCGGATCGCCACGGTCATCGAAATCGTCGGCAGGTCGCGCTTGGGGAGGACCCAGACGGGGACGCCGTTGGAAAGCGCGAAGACCTCCGGGGTCGGCGCGCGGAACGAGGCCGGGGTCCGGGCCGCCGGGGGAGTCGCGCGGTCGAGATCGACGACGGCGCTCGGCTTGCGGCCGTGGATCGAGAGGCCCACGAACGGCCGACAGTCCAGGTACTCGACGGCCGCGGCGCGGAGGTCCTCGGGCGTCGCGCGGAGGAACCGCTCCAGGTCGGTCGTGATCAGGGACGGATCGCCCCGGTAGACGTTGTAGGCGTTGAGCCGGTCGGCCACGCCGCCGAAGCCCCCCGCGTGCTCCAGGGCGAACAGGAAGGCCGACGCCTTCATGGTCTTCACCCGCCCCAGCTCCTCCTCGGTCACGCCGTCGCGTGCGATCGCCTCGACCGCGTCGAGCAACGCCCGGCGGACGTCGGCCGTCGACCGCCCGGGGCGGAGGGTCGCCACCAGGCCGAACGTCCCCCCCAGCTCGCGGCCGGACTGGAACGCCGAAACGTCCTGCGCCCACTGACGCTCCAGCACCAGCTCCTTGTAGAGCCGGCTGGAACGCCCACGGCCCAGCACGTCCCCCAGCAGTCCCAGCGCGGCGTCGTCGTGGTCGAACTGGGGGACCGTGTGCCAGATCATGTAGGCGCGATCCAGCTCCACCCGCTCGCGCAGCTCCAGCTCGACGGGCTCGGCCAGGGCGACCGGGGGCGTCCAGGGCCGAAGCGCCTTCGAGCCGCCGGGGATCGCTCCGAAGTAGCGCTCGGCCATCGCGAAGATCTCGTCCTCGGGCAGATCCCCCACGACCGCCAGGCTGGCGTTGGCCGGGACGTAATAGCGCTGGAAGAACGCGGCGACGTCGTCGCGCGACGCCGAGTCGAGGTCCTCCATCACGCCGATCGTCATCCAGCTGTAAGGATGCTGGGGCGGATAGAGGGCCTCGGACAAAATCCGCCAGGCCTGCCCGTAGGGGCGGTTGGCGTAGTTCTGCCGGTACTCGTTCTTGACCACGTCGCGCTGGACGTTCAGCTTCTTGTCGTCGAGGGCCGGGATCAGCCAGCCCATCCGGTCGGACTCCATCGCGAACACCCGCTCGGCGTGGGCGGCGGGGATGTCCACGTAATAGTTGGTCCGGTCGGTGGAGGTCGAGCCGTTGATGCTCGCCCCCATCGGCTGCAGGTGCTTGAAGAAGTCGCCGGGATAGTTCTCGGAGCCCTCGAACATGATGTGCTCGAACAGGTGGGCGAAGCCGCGCTGGTTGCGCTCCTCGTCCTTCGAGCCGACGTGATACCAGAGGTTGACGGCGACGAGCGGGAGCCCCGGCCGCCGCCTGGCGATCACGTCCAGTCCATTGGCGAGCGTCTGCTTCCGATATTCGAACGGCGGGGGAGTCGGCGTCTCGCTCATCGCGGAGGGGCTCGCATCGTTTGGGAAGGAAGCCAGGCTGGCCGAAGCTGAACCTGAAGCCGGTGAGGCGTCGGTCCCGCCGTCCGGCGCGGGGTCCGGGAGATCACGGGAGGCCCGCCTCGGTCCACCTTAGCGTTTTCCGCGACCCGCGGGCAGGCCAACGACATCTCGCCCGGCTCGCTTCGGCCGGTCACAAGTCGGGTAGGGGGTCAGTAATACCTTCTGCGAGCGACGCGGATGGTCGGTCCGGGCGGGGAGGACCGTCGCACGCCCTCGGGGGGGCGGGCTTGCCGACCATGATCGCTTCCGACTAAGGTTGTCAGAGTGGGTCCGCCCGCCGAGCCCGGCCGAAAATCAGGGGAGCCCGCTGGGGGTCGGCCGGTCGAACGGTTACAATTCAGCGTGGGCGAGGAATTGCCATCGCGGTGGGGTCGATTCACGCAAGCATCTCGGGGACGACGCCGGACCCGCGACGCTGTGGCCGTCGCCGGGAGGCGAACCGCTCCCGAGTCGGGGTTTCCGAGTTGGGCCGCCCGCCGAGACCTCCTTCCACAAGGTCGGACTGTGAACTGGGACGACATCATCATCGACGCCTCGGCTTCCGACACCGGGATGCGTCGTCAGAACAACCAGGACAGCCACGCCTCGGTCCGCGCGACCAACCGCGAGACCTGGCGGCGGCGCGGGCACCTGTTCATGGTCGCCGACGGCATGGGCGCGCACGCCGCCGGCGAACTGGCCAGCAAGATGGCCTGCGACCTGATCCCCCACAACTACATGAAGGCCAAGGCCGGCGCGGCGGACGAGGCCATCGCCAAGGCCTTCCGCGACGTCAGCGCCCAGATCCACGTCCGGGCCGCCGCCAACCGCGATTTTGAAGGCATGGGGACCACCTGCTCGTCGCTCCTGCTCCTGCCCGAAGGGGCGCTGGTCGCCCACGTCGGCGACTCGCGGGTGTACCGCGCCCGCGAGGGCCGCATCGACCAGCTCTCGTTCGACCACAGCCTGGTCTGGGAGCTCGTCCGCCGCAACCACCTGACGTCCGAGCAGGCGAACGTCTCGATCCCCAAGAACGTCATCACACGGAGCCTGGGCCCGGCCGAGGTCGACGTCGACGTGGAAGGCCCCCTGGCCGTCCGTCAGGGCGACGTCTACCTGCTTTGTTCCGACGGCCTCTCCGGGCCCGTGACCGACCCAGAGCTGGGCGCCTTCGCCGCCAACTTCCACCCCCGCGACGCTTGCCGGTACCTCGTCCACCTGGCCAACCTCCGCGGCGGACTCGACAACATCACGGTCCAGATCGTCCGGATCGGCCCGTGGGTCGACCCCGAATCCGGCGAGACCGACCAGCGGGACGCCCCCAAGAAATCGGCCGCCAACGGCGTCGCGAAGTCCTGGAAGGATCGGCTGGTGGAGCGCTTCACCGCCCCCAAGCCGATCCAGCCGCTGGCCCCCGAGGACGAGCACCGCTACCGCTCGGCCGAATGCGCCATCGACGAACGCCTGGTCGACACGCTCTCCCAGCTCGTCGAGGACGTCCGCGAGACGGCCATCTCGCAGGCCTGGTCGGTCGACTGGACGCGGCTCTCCGACCACCGCCGCAAGTTCGCCGAGGCCCAGGCCGCCGCCAACTCCTGGGTGATGCTCCGCGAGATCGGCGAGATGGCCTCGATGCTCGGCCAGGCCGGTCGGTTCCATCGCAAGCACGCCGCCACCTGAGCGGCCCGGACCGGCCCGGACCGGACCCTCGCAACCGACGGACCCCGCGATGCCCCACGACGCCTCCGCCTCCGACGCGACCCGATGCGCCCGCGCGCCCGAATCCCCCCGCTCGATCAGCGAGCCGCTCGCGCCGCCGATCCAGCTCAGCTCGGTCTACCGGATCGCCGGGCTCGACGAGGTCGACGCCCTGTTCGAAGGCCGGGCCGACGGCTTCTTCTACGCCCGCGACGGCCACCCCAACGCCGCGCAGCTCGCCGACAAGCTCGCGAAGCTGGAACGGGCCGAAGCCGGCGTCGTCTGCGCCTCGGGCATGGGGGCGATCGCCGCCTCGGTCCTGACCCTGGCGGAGCAGGGGGGCCGCATCCTCGTCTCCGAGGAACTCTACGGCAAGACCACCACCCTCATCGCCCGCGAGCTGGCCCGGTTCGGCGTCACCCACGACCTGTTCGACCCGTCGAAGCCCGAGACGCTCCGCCGGGCGCTCGCCGACGCCCCCGACGCCCGCCTAGTCGTGGCCGAGACCCTCTCCAACCCCTTGCTCCGCGTCTGCGACCTGGAAGGGATCGGCGCCGTCGCCCGCGAGGCCGACGTCCCCCTCCTGATCGACCACACGTTCGCCCCGCTGCTCTGCAAGCCGATCGCGATGGGGACCACGCTGGTCGTCCACTCCCTGACCAAGCTGATCGGCGGCCACGCCGACGTGACCCTGGGCGCGGTCGTCGGACCTCGCGAGCTGATCGACCGGATCCACGCCGTCGCCTCGACCTTCGGCCAGACCGGAAGCGCGTTCGACTGCTGGCTGGCGATGCGCGGGGCCGTCACGCTGCCGCTCCGGGTCGAGCGGACCTCGCGGACCGCCCTGGAGCTGGCCCGCCGCCTCGAAGTCCACCCCAAGGTGCTCCGGACCTCGTATCCGGGCCTCCCCTCCCACCCCGACCACACCCTGGCGAAGCGACAGTTCTCCGGCGGCTTCGGCGCCATGATCTCGTTCGACGCCGGGGGCCGCGAGCAGGCCGACCGCATCATCCGCGGCCTCCGCGCCATCCCCTTCGCCCCCAGCCTGGGCGACGCCCAGACGACCGTCAGCCACCCCTGCACCACCAGCCACCGCGGCCAGGACCCCGCCGTCCTGGGACGCCTCGGCGTCACCCCGGGCCTCATCCGCGTCTCCGTCGGCCTCGAAGACGTCGAAGACCTCTGGGAAGACCTCGCCCAGGCGCTCGAGTTCGCCTGAGAGTCGGAGTCGATCCCCGCCACCCCGTTTCGAAGTGGGCGATTACGACGGAGGGTCGGGCTGGCTCCGCATGACCCGCTTCAGGTCCCGCCTGCCGTGCAGGACCCGAAGCACGACGATGTTCTCGCCCTCGACGCGATAGAACGCGACGTAAGGACGAGCGGTGAAACATCGCAAGCCAGGTGAGATGTCGTCGCGAGACGGTCCCATGAGCGGGAATTGAGCGTGCATCCGGGCCGCGGCGAAGAAGCGGTCGAGGAGACGGTCGGCGGTGTTGGGATTCCGACGCGCGAGGTACTCCCAGGCCTCATCGAGGTCGGCGAGTGCCTCGCGCGAGATAACCGGTTCGTTCACGACTTCCGCCCGGATTTGCGGTCCGCCTGGCGTTCCCGGCCGCGACGCTTCACGTCCTCGATGAGCTCCCGGGTGAGCGGAACGACGTCTCCCCGATCGGCCTGGTCGATCCCGACCTGGACGGCGGCCCGAAGGTCGACGAGCTTCTGCTGATGAAGCTCCTCCCGCTCCTTGAGGAGCCTCAGACCTTCGCGAACGACCTCGCTGGCGGTGTGGTACATCCCGCTCCGGACCTTGGAGTCCACGTACTTTTCAAGCTCGGGGGTCAGCGAGACGTTCATGGGGTCGGCTCCTTCTCCACGGTTCGCGATGTCCCGAGCCTAGCACGAATAACGAAATTTAGCAATTTTTGTTATTGGCTCCCGTGGGAGAAACAGTCGCACCCCGGCTCCCGGCGGCTCGCCCCACTCGGCCGCGACTCGGGAAATCGGGCGACGCCGGCGTCTCCGTCGGCCTCGAAGACGTGGAAGACCTCGCCCAGGCGCTCGAGTTCGCCTGAGCGAGGCGTCGGGCCCGGTTCAGCGGAATCGCCGGGGCGCGGGCGCGGGAGCCCGCCCCGGGAACAGGTAGATCAGGTCGCCCAGGGCGTCGCCGACGGCCAGGTCGGTCCGACCGGGTCCGAAGAACGGCCCGGCGACCAGGCTTCCGATGAAGGGGGCGACGGCGTAGGTGGCGTCGTAATGGAGCGTCCCGGCTCCGACGTAGGCCGCGATCTGACCTCGCGCCTGCGTCATGACCACGTCGGGCCGCCCGTCGGCGTCGAAGTCGGCCACGACGAGGTTCCCGCCGTTCCAATCCGGCGCGGCATAGCCCACGGCCGCGGACAGTTCGCCGCCGCCTTCGTTGTCGAGCACGCTGAGCGCGGGCGAAGTCCCGCTGAGGACGACGTCGAGCCGCCCGTCGACGTTCATGTCCGCCAGCGCGATCCCCTGGAGGAATTGGGGGGCCGGGAAGGCCCGGGCCGGGTCGAACGAGCCGTCGCCGCGGCCTCTTAGGACGAGGACCTCGCCGCCCAGGCTGCTTGCGACCACGGCATCGAGCTTGCCGTCGCCGTCGAGGTCGCCGAGCCCGAGATAGGCGGGAAATCGCCCGGCGTCGACGCTTCCGGCGATCGCGAGCCGGCCCCGGCCGACGTTCAGCAGGATGCTCAGGTCGCCGCTCCCGCTGTTCGCCGTGACGACGTCGTCCCGGCCGTCGCCGTCGAGGTCGCCGACCGCGACCGCTCGGGGAAGGCCCCCCACCGCGTAGGACCGGACGGGGCCGAACCGTCCGTGGCCGAGGCCCTGGCGGACGGTCAAGCGGCCGTCCTCCCCCTCGATCCCGACGGCGAGGATCGCGTCCCAGCCGCGCCCGTCGAGATCACCCAGCGCGATCGCAAACGGCTCGACGCCGACGTCGAGCGTCCGAGGTCGGGCGAAACGCCCCCCGCCCAGGTTGCGCACCAAACCGACGCGCCGGTCGGTCGGGTCGGCGGCCACGAGATCCGCCCCGCCGCGGCGGAAGATCGAGCCGGTGGCGAGCCGCCCGGGCGTGGCGCCGGCGGCGTAGGACGGGGAGGCAGGGTATCTCCCCGGTCCTTGCGCCAGGGCCACGCTGGCGTTGTAGCCGTACCAGTTCGCGGTGGCGAGGTCGGGGAGCCCGTCGTTGTTGAAGTCCCCTACCACGATCCCCCGCGCGTCCGCACCCGTCGGGAGCTCGGGACGGACGCGCGTGAACCCGCCCCGACGCCGGTTCAACAGCACGGTCATACCGCCGGTCGACGACGGGGTCGGGGTGATGGTCTTTCCGACCAGCGACCAGTCGCCGGAGGCGGCGACGGCGATGTCGAGACGCCCGTCGCCGTCCAGGTCCGCCAGCGCCATCGAGCTCGGCTGCGGGCCCGCCGCCGTCTTTCGACCGGCCCGGTAGGAGCCGTCGGGCCGCGCGTACAGGACGACGACGGCGTCGGCGCCACGGTCGGCGACGGCGAGGTCGAGCCGTCCGTCGCCGTCGAGATCGCCCACGGCGACCGCCGACGGATCGGAACCGACGGCGAAGGCCGCGGCCTCGACGAAGGAGCCTGACCCGTCGCCGCGGAGGATTCGAACCACCCCGCCGCCGGGGTCGGCCACAATCAGCTCCGCCCGCCCGTCGCCATCGAGATCGGCCGCGGCCACCGCGACCGGCCGGACCCCCGCCGGCGACGAGACGGCCGGCGCGAACGATCCGAGGCCGTCGCCCCGCAGGACGCTCACCGTGCTGGAGGCGGCGTCGGCTGTGACCACGTCGAGCTTGCCGTCGCCGTCGACGTCGGCCACAGCGATCGAGGCGGGCCCGCCGCCGACCGCGAAGGTTGAAGCCGGCAGGAACGAACCCGAGCCGTCGCCCAGGAGCACGCCGACGCCGTCGGGGAACGAATTGGCCGTGACGACGTCGAGGAAGCCGTCGCGATTGAAGTCCGCGACGGCGAGGCTCACCGCGCCGCCGCCGGGACTGAACCTCGCCTCGGACCCGAAACCGCCGTCGCCCAGGCCGGGGAGCACGGAGACGCCCGCACGGCCCGCGACGGCGAGATCCAGGCGGCCGTCGCGGTTGAAATCCCCCACCGCCGCCGCCGTGTTCAGGACCCCCACGGGATAGTCCCGAACGCCCGGGAACAGGCTGAGGAGCGCCCGGGCTTCGAGCAGCTCGCAGCGGGCGCGGAGGCGGGTCTTTCCGCCTCGTCGGCGCCGGTCTCGAGACGAGGGTACGGTGGTGGTTGCTGGGTCTGCCCGCTGGATCGCGTTCATGGCATGCCTCTCCAGGGCTTGATGCGGCTTGCCCGCACTTGCCCTTCGTACTGAGTACTGGAGTGGATCGAGCCGGTGGGAGGGCGGGGCGCGAGGGAGACGCCCTGGCCTCGGGGAACCCCGCGGGGGGCCGATTCGGTCGGCCGGCGGGATTCCATCGGGATGATCAACATCTCCGAGATTACCGATGCCTGCCGCCGGGTCAAGGGTGGGCCGGAGGATCCTCGGGAATTCCGGCGGCGTGGTCAGATCCCCGCCGCGCCCTGGAGCTGGCCCCGGAAGGTCGTCACCGCCTGGCCGGCGAGGGCGACGCGCTCTTCGCCGATGCGGAGGCGGAGGACGCCCCCCCGGGCGGAGACCTGGCGGGCGCGGAGGTCGGTGCGGCCCAGGCGGGAGGCCCAGAAGGGGCCGGAGCAGCAGTGGGCGGAGCCGCAGACGGGATCCTCGTCCACGCCGACTCGGGGGGCGAAGAAGCGGGAGACGAAGTCGAAGGCCGGGTCGGACGATCGGCTCGTGGCGATGATCCCCCGGCCGAGGATCGCCTTGACCCGGCCGAAGTCCGGGGCCAGGTCGCGCACGCTCTCCTCGTCGGCCAGCTCGACCAGCAGGTCGAACGGATTCCGCCAGGCCGAGACGATCGGGCTCCGCAGGGCCGCGGCGATCTCCTCCAGCTCGGCGGGGTCCTCGACCCGACGATCGACGGGCTTGGAGGGGAAATCCAGCTCGATCCAGCCGTCGACCCGGCGGGCGGCGAGCCGGCCGCTTCGGGTCTCGAACTCGGCCGTCGCGTCGGGGGCGAGCCGGCCCTCCTCCCAGAGCACGTGGGCCGCGGCGAGCGTCGCGTGGCCGCAGAGGTCGACCTCGACGGTCGGGGTGAACCAGCGCAGGCCGTGGCGCGGGCCGCCGTCGACCGGGAGCAGGAAGGCGGTCTCCGAGAGGTTCATCTCGCGGGCGACGAGCTGCATCCATTCCTCGGGCGCGGGGGCGTCGAGCACGCAGACGGCCGCCGGATTGCCGGCGAAGGGTCGATCCGTGAAGGCGTCGACCGTGGTCAGGACGGGGTTCACGATGGTCGGCTCCTCGATGGTCGGCGGCGGGGGTCAGGCGTTGGCCGGCAGGTCGCGCGCGGAGAACGCCAGGAACGCCAGCGCGATGAAGGCCGAGCCCACCCCCAGGAGCACCGCCACGTCGTAATCGTAGTGGGAGCGTTCCGAGACGGCGTCCACGGGATTATAGAGCGTGAACAGCGACGCACGTTCGGCCCAGGGCCGCCAAACCGACTCCTTGAACACCGGGATGACCGCGATCACCCGCGCGATGAACCCGGCCAGGGTCAGCACCGAGGCGATCATCAACGGCCGCCATCGGACGATGTCGAGCGACGAAAAAAACAGCCCGTAGCCGTACATCGGGAACGCCAGGGCCGCCAGGTTGAACGCCGGCCGCATCAGCAGCCAGAACGGCGGCGGCGACTTCAAGATGTTGTAGAAGGTCGCCGCGTAGGCCCCCGCCGCCAGCGCCGCCGCGATCGTCAGCAGTCCCAGGGTCGAGGTCAAAACCTGCGCCGCGAGGTAGGTCGACCGCGAGACCGGCCGCGACATCACCATGTCGAGCGTGCCGCGCTCGATCTCGGCGCCGACCGCGTTGGTCCCCCGGCCGATGGCCCAGATCGACACCAGAAGGATGATGAACGGGTGGTTCCAGAACGCCATCATGATCTCGATCGACGGCGGGTCGGCGTCCAGGCCCATCTGGCGGACCCAGTTGAACCCCTTGCCGTCGGTGAGCGCCTGGCGGATCCGGGTCTCCTGGAGCGACGCGACGTGGACCAGCAGCCACCCCAGGCCGAAGAGGGCGGCCGACGAGAGAAAGAGCGACCAGCGAACGTCGTGGAAGTTCTTGCGGACCAATGTCCAGAACGGCTTCATCGGGTGAAGTCCTCTTCCTCGTCGACGGCGTCGGGGCCGTGGTACTCGTTGTAAAGGCTGTGGAGATCCTCGGTCCCGATCGCTAGGTCCTCGACCGGGACGGTCGCCAGCCAGCGGAGCAGGGGGCCCAACTCGCCGCGATGCTCCAGCAGCAGCGCCGCGCCCTCGGGCTTCCGGATCGAGAGCCCCAGCTCCTCGGGGAAAGGGGGGGGAGAGTCCCCCGCGAACCGGACCAGGAGCATCCGGAGCCGCCGGCGGGCGTGCATGTCCTCGACGTGGACGAGGCGGCCCCGACGGAGGATCGCCACCCGGTCGCAGACCGCCTCGATCTCCGAGAGGACGTGGCCGGAGAAGACCACCGTCTGCCCCAGCGCCTTCGCCTCTCGGATCAGGTTCATCACGTCGACCCGCGCCGAGGGGTCGAGGGCCGAGGTCGGCTCGTCCAGGATCAGGACGTCCACCGGGTCGGCGAAGGCCTGCGCCAGGGCCAGCTTCTGCTTCATGCCGGTCGAGTACTTCCGCACCTTGCGCCGGAGGTCCAGCCGCATCACCTTCTCGGCGATCGCCGCCGCCCGGTCGAGGCCCTCGCCGTCGCGGAGCCCGCTCAGGAACTTCAGGACCCCCAGGCCCGACATCGAGCCCGGCATCCGCAGCTCGCCCGGCAGATAGGAGACCAGCCGACGCACTTGCAGGCCCCCTCGCCAGCAGTCGAGCCCGAAGATCGACGCCCGACCTCGAGTCGGCTTCATCAGACCCAGCCAGAGCCGGATCGTCGTCGTCTTGCCCGACCCGTTCGGCCCCAGGAGCCCGTAAACCTCTCCCTGACGAACCTCCATGCTCAGGTCGCGCAGGGCGTGAATCGGCCCATAGGCCTTAGTCAGTCCGTCCGAGACGATTAACGGGGGTCTGTCCATGCGGTGTTCCCGGATCCGAGGGGGAAAACGGCGTCACTCGAAGCTCGCAGCCAGCCAACCATGCAAGCATCCATGCGTGCGAACATCAAAACATAGAATCTTGTTCGGCCTGCTTGCCTCGCAGCCTTAATAGGCGCATAATAAATCCGACGCCAAGCCCCTATTCTCACAAACGACGGTCGCCACGGCCGTCCCGCTTCGATATCGGTTCGCCGACCGCCTCCGGGTCCACCGGGCGGGCTGGGCGCCTACCAGAAAAATCTCGAGATGCGGTGATGGGTTCTTGCGGGATCGCAGGCGCATTCGTCCCTACCTTCACTCACTTCGTCGGCCGACCCAACGATCCGATTGGGGTCCCGGCTCGTCGCAGCTCCGGTCGCAAGACGTCAGAGGAGTCTCACCCGTGAACGACGCTCGCCAGATCGACGGTTCCAGGTTCGCGCGATTCGATCCCCCGGCGATGCGTCGGGGGGGGCCGACGGTGGGATGGCGGATCAACGGCCATCCCGCGAGGCTCCTGATCTGGTCGCCCGAGGAATGGGAGGGCCTGGACGTGCGGCCGATCGACGCGCAGTACCACCCGGTGGGCGTCTGGTGCGCCTTGCGGCTGGAGGAGTAGGGCCGTCGCGGCCTCGGGGTCGAGGCGGCGGTCATGGGGCCTTCGGGTCCTTCGCTTCCTTCTCGGGACGTGGGCTGAGGATGAGCTGGACCTCGGTGCCGACGGGGGGGATGCGCTCGGTGTACGCGACGAAGTTGCGGGAGGCGTCGTCGGCCGAGCTGACGATCGGGAGGTCGAGGATCGCGCTGGCGAAGTTGGCGACGGTGATCAGGTCCCCTTCCTCGGCGGCGTAGACGGACTTCTTGGTGGCCGGGTCTTCGTAGAGGATGCTGCCGGCGAAGACCCAGTCGACGTCGAGTTGCTTCCTGGTCTTCTCGTCCTGGACCCAGGTCCGGGCGTCGGCCTCGGCGATCTCGCCGTCGCGTCGCCAGCGGACGTCGAGGGCGATGCGGGGGCCGTGGGGGGGCCGGAATTCGGGCTTGAACCGGACGGGGCCGCCGGGCTCGGCACCGGTGAGGAGCAGCCCCGCGTGGATCAGGGTGGGGGGGGCGTCGGTGGCGAGGATCGCCTCATGCTCCTTGGTCCCCCGGAGGCAGAGCAGGTGCTCCAGCGGGCCTTCGCGGAAGACGACGCGGGCCCGGACGATGAGCCGCTTGGGGTTCGATCGGCCGTCGAACCAGAGGCTGGGGCCCAGCGGCTTCCAGGCCGGGTCGGGCTGGAAGGCGGCGGGGGGCTCGGCGGGGTCCGGGCCGCCGGCGGGGGCCGCCTGCCAGGCCAGGGCCGCCAGGATCGTCGCGGGGAGGATCAGGGTGCACATGGGGTTCCCTCGGTGCGCGGGTCGGGTCGCGTCTCGATCGCGAACGACAGGGGATCCAGCATGATCCTCCGGGGCGGCCGTTGCAAGCCGGGCGACGGCTTCGAAAGCGAAAGACCGCCGGGAGGTGGTCCCGGCGGTCTCGGAGGGTTGGCGATCGGCGGAGGGGGGGGACCCTGGTCAGAAGGCGACCGAGGGGATGCCCAGCCGCTCTTCCTCTTCCTCGAGGATGATGATCCGAGGGGTCACCATCAGCATGAGGCTGGAGGTCGTGCGGCCGATGCCGACGTTGCGGAAGAGGCGGTCGACCCAGGGGGTCTTGGAGAGGACGGGGACGCCGTACTCCAGCCGCTGTTCCTGGAGCTGCTTGACGCCGCCGAGCAGGACGGTGCCGCCGTCGGGGACGGTGACCGTGGTGCTGACGGTGGTGACGGTGGTGTTCGGCAGCTGGATGGTGCCGTTGATGGCCGCCGAGGCGCCGCCGAGGCCGGCGCCGCCGACCGCGGCCGGGACCGTGATCGTCGTGAAGCCGTTGACCACCTGGAAGAACGGCGAGAGGCTGAGCCGGACGTAGCGGCGGTCGGCCGTGACCACGGGGGTCACCTGGAGGACGACGCCGTTGTTCAGCACGCCGACGCTGGGCTGGAAGGCCACCGAGCCGGGCCCGATGATCGGGATCAGCGACTGGACGTAGTACTGGACGTCACCGTTCTGGATGGTGGCGGCGGCGCCGTTGAAGGTGGTCACCTTGGGCGCCTGGAGGATGTTGTTGCGGGTGTCGCCCTGGGCGGCCGTGAGGAAGAAGTAGACTTCCAGGTCGCTGAGGAACGCCATGCCCACCGAGGCGCCCGCACCGGCCACCGTGTTGAACGGGGCGATCAGGCTTCCCTGGGTGTTGGTGAACGGGATCTGCAGGGTCGGCGAGAAGTTGTAGAGCCCGCCCCCCTGGGTCCCGGCCACGATCGGCTGCTTGCCGCCGGGCAGGTAGTTGGAGTAGTCGCGGATCGGGTTGATCAGGTACGCGGGGGTGGTGTTGCCGCCGCCGCCGCCGGTCGTCCCGCCGCCGCCGGTGCCGCCGAGGCCGCCGCCGCCGATGCCGCCGGCGCCGCCGCCGACGCCGCCGCCGCCGATGCCGCCGCCGGTGCCGCCGAGGCCGCCGCCGCCGGTCGTGCCGCCGCCGGTGGTGCCGCCGCCGGTCGTCCCGCCGCCGCCGGTGCCGCCGATGCCGCCGCCGCCGGTCGTCCCGCCGGTGGTGCCGCCGCCGCCGGGCGCCGTGGAGACGTTGGTGACGGTGTTATTCGGGTAGGCCCAGGTGCTGTGCTTGCCGACGCTCTTGGAGTTGATGGCGAAGTCGAAGTCGACGCCGATCTGCTCGAAGAACGAGTCGGTGACCGTGATGAACCGGACCTCGATGGAGACCTGGAGGTCCTGGAGCCGGCGAAGCTGGCGGAGCAGGTCGGCGATCTGCTCGTGGACCTCGGCCGTGTGGCGGATGATCAGGCTGATGCTCAGGAAGAAGGGGGTGATCGATCCGGGGGGCCGCCCCTCGTCGATGTCCCCGCCGAGCCCGCCGCCGCCGAAGCCGCCGCCGAGGCCGTAGGCCGCGGAGACGTCCTGGCTGTCGTCGCCGTTGACGACCCGCCAGGTCCCCGGCGCGATCGAGGCGGTGATGAGCTGGACCAGCGGCGTCATGTCGACGTTGGGCCGGTCTTCACGGCTGGCCGTGGGCGAGCCCGGGGTCAGGCCGAGGGCGTTCCCCTGGCCCGCGATCGGCTGGCCGAGGGCGTCGAACTGCGGGTTCTTGACCGGGTTCGTGGCCGCGCCGAACGTCTCCTGGCTCCCCTTGGACTTGGGCATGACCAGGTCGCCGACGTAGTAGGTGTTGGTGAACGTCTCCTGGCTCGTGGCCTGGTTGTTGGTGATGACGAGGACGTCTTCCTCGATCGTGTAGTTCATGCCCAGCGGCTTGAGCATGAGCTTCATCACGGTCTTCAGCGACACGTTCGACAGGTTCAGGGTGACCGGCGTCGAGGAGGTGAGGCCCTCGTCGCTGAGCGCCTTGGGGTCGAGCGTGATGTTCACGCCGGTGTAGTTGCTGATGAACGCCATGGCTTCGCCGAGCGGCTGCTTGTCGAAGTTGACGCTGATGGGCTCGCGGAGCTTGGACTCCACCGCCAGGGTCTTGGGGTTCTTCTTGGGCTCCAGCCGCTTGTTCATCGCCAGCCGGCTCTTGGTCAGCTCGCTGAACGACTTCGGGAAGCTGATGTCGCGGAGCTGGACCTCGGGGTCGGCGTAGGACGAGGCGTCGACCTGCTGGAGGGCGACGACCACGGCGTCCTCCTTGGCGGCCTTGGTGTCCTTGTCCTGCTTGTAGCGACGCTCGGCCTTGGCCTTGAAGACCATCATGGGGGCGGCCACCTCGGTGGGGTCGATCTCCATGGCCTGCTTGGCGTAGGACTCGGCGCGGTAGAAGTCCTCGTTCGTGTAGGCCGCCTGGGCCTTCTCGAACAGTTCCTTGTAGCGGGCCTTCTTGGCGTTGTCGGCCTCGAGGATCCGCAGCCGCTTGACCTCGATCTCCTCGCGGGCGCCCTTCTCCTTCATCTTCTCGTCGAAGAGGACCTTGTCCTTCTTGGCGAGCTCGACGGCGACTTCCAGGCGGCGGACCATGGGCCGCTGCAGGTTGGGGGCGACGTCCGACGCCTTGACCGCCTTGAGCGTCTGCTCATAGATGGTCAGGGCCTTCTCGGGGTCGACCTCCTGGAGCCGCCGGGCCTCGGCGATCTTGGCGCCGACCTCGGCGTTGAGCTTCTGGGCGGCGACGCTCTCCACGTCGCTGGCGCTCTGCATCCGGTCGTTGACCACGGCCCGGCCGGAGGGGTCGCCGATCTGGTCGGTGGTCAGGCTCTTGAGCAGCTCCTGGACCTTGGTCTGGAGGTTGTCGTCGAGGACCGGGCCGGCCGTGGCGACCTCGGTGAGCAGGGTCTTGGCGCGATCCTTCTCCCCCTTCCGCAGGGCGGTCAGGGCGGACTCGTAGAGGCTGAGGGCGCCCCCCTGTTCGGCGAGGCCGATCTGGGCGGACAGCTCGTCGGCCTCGTCTTCAAGGCCGAAGTCGCCGGTCTTGGCCTGCTCGGCGATCTGCCGGGCCGCCGCGTAGTTCCCCTCGGCGTAGAGGGTCCTGGCCTGCGAGAGCATCCGCTCGCCGGGGTTGACGGGGGCCTCGGCCGCGGCCGGGGCGGGAAGCGAATCGAGCGCCGGGGCCGGAGCCGGGGCGGGGACCGCGAGATCGTCGTCCGGGCTCGCCGCGAGGGCGGGGGCCGGGGCGAGCTCGAGGTCCGGGGCCGGCGCGTCGAGCGCGGGCTCCTCGGCGCCGCTCCGCTGGAGCTGGTCGTCGATCGGCGGGGTGGCGGAGGCCAGGGCCGGCATGCCGGCGGCCTGGGCCTGGAGCCGTTCGGCCTCGGCGAACTTGGCCGCGGCCGCGGCCTGGTCGCCCTTGGCGAGCAGGGCGTCGGCCTCGCGTTCGGCGGCGAGCCCGGCGGCCTCGTCGGTCGCGGCGGTTGCGACGGCCGGGGCCGCCTCGGACTGGGCGCGGGCCATGGCGACCTCGTGCAGGACGGCTTCCGCCCGGTCGGCGGTGAGGGCCGGCACGACGTTCATCCGCTGGGCCTGGCGGGCCTTGGACTCGGCCTCGGCGAGCTTGCCGACCTTCAGCAGCTGGCGGGACTCGGAGACCAGGACGTCATAGACGCCCGGGCTGGCCTGGTCCTTCAGCGGCGTCTCGCGGATCACGTCCCGCTTGCGGAGGGCGCGGGCGGCGGCGGCGACCTTGTCCGGGTTGTCCTCGAACATGCCGTACGACAGGTTCCAGCCCTTGACCTCCAGGGCGATGGCCTCGGCCACCTCGAACTTGCGGTCGGACAGCGCGGCGCGGGCCTCCTTGAGCTTGGACTTGGCCGTCTTGTGGTCGACGACCTGGCCGGCCGCGGCCGTGGTGCCCGGGGCGACCTTGGGCCGGGCCTTCGCCAGCGACGCGCGGGCCTTGGCCGGCGTCACATCGAAGAGCCCCCACTTGACGTTCAGGGCCTCGGCCTCGGCGATCTTCTGCTCGGCGACGTCGTAGTCGCCCAGGAGGATCTGCTCGCCGGCTTCCTGGAGCAGCCAGCGACCCCGCTGCTTCAGGTCCGGATCGTCGGGCTTGTCCGTGGCCGGGGAATCGTTCCGCGAGACCGGCTTGGCCTCGACGAACGACGCCGACGGCGTGACCGCGGCGGCCGGCGTCGCGGCCGGGGCCGGGGCCGGGGAGGCGGCCGTGGCCGTCCCCTTGACCTTCTTCAATTCCCGAGCGTACTCGTCCAGCAGGGCCTGATGCCCCGCCTCGAGCTGGTCGCGATACAACTGGGCCGCGTCAAGATACTTGGCGGCCAGGTCGAATTGCCCGCTGTTGAACAGCCGAGCTCCCGCCTCCAGATACTTGACCGGGGGCGCCGGCGACGGCTTCCGAGCCGTCGTCGGTGACGGCGAGGCGACCGCGTCGTCGAGGGTCGCACCTTCCGTGGACGCTCCCCCCCCTGCACCGAGGACCATGATGAAAGTGAGCGTTCTGAGCCTTCTCAACGCGACCTCCTTTCGCCGTCACGCGGACGACCGCCGACATCCCTGAGAGCGGCCTTCGTTCGAGTCCCCACGGCGAAACAATTTGTGCGGCAGCTACGCCCGGATCCCGTCCAGGTACACCGGGACGGGGTCTTCAACCCAAGTCAAACGAATCCCCCCCTGCGCATCGAATCGAGGTGCTCATGCAAAGAGACGCGCCGGGAACGGGAGAAGATGCGGCGGTGTGTACCTCTAATGAGAGTTTCGGTCAAGAGAGGGGGTCGACTTTTGACGAAAGCGCGGAAAATGCCGCCCGCTCCGATCACACAAGAAAAAACGCCCCCGCCGGCGAGGGCGGGGGCGTTTCGTGAGGCTCGATCGGTTCGATCAGGAGGGGTCGGGACGGGTCAACGACGGCCGCCCATCATGCCCGAGCCCATCATGCCCGAGCCCATCATCCCGGAGCCCATCATCCCGGAGCCGCTCCCCATGGAGCTGCCGCGGATCTTGTCGGACTCCTTGAGCTCCCGCTTGTAGTTGCTCTCGACGTCCTTGCGGACCTCGTTGGGCCTGTCCTCGGCCTCGTCGCGGAGTTCCACGGCCCCGTCAGGGCGGAGCAGCAGCGCCATGGCCGGCTGGTTGATGATGTTGCCGGGGAAGTCCGAGGGGAGCGGCTTGGTGCCGCCGGCGACGTCCAGGACGATCAGGTGGCTGTTGAAGTCGACGACCTTGTTCTTCTGGCCGGTGCCGTCGGACGTGGGCACCGGGGTCGAACGGGGGTCGCCGATGATCTCACCGGAGCTGGCGTCGAAGTTCCGGGGCAGGATCATGCCGTCCTCCGGGTTGAACTTCACGACCTGGAACACGACCTTCATGTCCGACTTGGGGCCGGCGGGGAGCGTCCCCATCGCATAGGCCGTCACGTCCGGGGGCATGTGGACCTCGGCCGTCGGCTCGCTCCAGGGGCCTTGCAGCTCCTCGGACTTGGTGTCCACGCCCGGCGCGGTGTCCCCTTCGCGGTTCAGGTTCGGGTTGTAGACCACCACCCGGAGCCGATAGCGGTAGCTCTCGTCGGGCTGGGCGGTGAAGTCCAGGGCGCGGACCATCACCTTCTTCTCCTCGGACCGCCAGAAGTTGGCGAGGGTCTCGGTGGCGCCGCCGCCGCCCCCCATCATCATCCCGGAGCCCATGCCCATCCCCATCTCACCTTCCATGCCCATCATGCCGGCCATGCCCATCATGCTGCTGCTGCCGCCACGGCCCATCATCATGCCGGAACCGCCCTGCATCCCCATCATTGCGGAATCCATTCCCCCCATCATCCCGGAGCCCATCATGCCCGAGCCGCCCATCATGCCGCCGGGGCCCATCATGCCGCCGGTCGCCGTGGGGTCGGGGATCTCCTTCAGCTCCTTGGGGACGAGGCTGGCGATGTGCACCTTCTCCCAGAGGCCGTTGGTCAGGAACGGGAGGGGGTCGACGAGGTTCTCGGGGCGAACGGTCTCGGGGGCGAGTTCCTCGTCTTCCATGGGGAGGTTGTCGAGGATGTCCAGGTTGCGATCGGCCGCGACGTCGGCCCAGTCGCTCCAGGAGCCGTCCTTCTGCTTGACCTGGCGCTGGACGTCCAGCCGACGGTAGTTGGGCTGGGCGATCGCCGGGTTCTTGAGGGCCGTGCGGTAGTTCTCGAGCATCTGCTCATGGTCGAGGGTGCCGGTCAGGGCGACCCAGCGGAGCCCCCTGGTGACCTCCTTGGGCGGGGGGCCCTGGGGCTTCATGCCGGGATCCTCGGGCTCCTCCTCGGCGGGCGCGTCCTTGCCGGCGAGCTTCGCCTGCATCTCACGCCGACGACGTTCGATCTCGGCCTTCTGGGCCTTCTCTTCCTCGGGGGAGCGGGGCGCCCCGCCCATCATCCCCATGCCCATGCCGCCTTCCATCCCCATCATGCCGGCGGAGCCCATCATCCCGGAGCCCATCATGCCGCCGCCGCGACGGCCTCGACGACGATTCCGGGTGTAGGTGGCGGACTTCGGGGGTTCCTTGGTCTCGGTCTCGACGATCCGCTTTCCCTCGGCGTCCAGCGGGTAGATCAGCGCGCCGCCTCGGCCGGGATAGGCGAAGACGTCGGCCGGCGCGATCAGGACGGGCTGGTCGCGGATCAGGCCCGCGCCCGGCTCGGGCATCACCCATTCGCGGCGGGGCTTGAAGTCGGCCGCCACCAGGACCATCTGCGACGACTCCTCGGCCTCCTTGGCGAAGTCGGAGGTCTTGAGGCCCTGTTCGGCCAGGGTGTCGACGATCTCCTCGGTCGGCACCTTGCGCCTCAGGTTCGAGTCGGACTGCTCGGCCGCCTTCTTGATCTGGTCCGGCGTCACGTCGATGGTCGGCCGCTTGAGGGCGGTGACCAGGCAGACGAGAAAGAGGATCGAGGCCAGGGCCACGGCGAATTTGTCGCCGAATCGCAGGCCGAAGTTCTTGAGCTTTTCCGCAGTGGCGTTGGCCATGCGAGGGTCTCCGTGAGAAATGAGCCCCCCGGGTTCGGGGAGGACCGTGGTCGATCTGAGGTTCACTCCGCCTGGCGAGCGATCAGGATTGGGGGGCTTCCGCCTTCGGTTCCTCGGCCGGAGGAGCTTCCGCTTTCGGCTCCTCGGTCTTGGCAGGCTCGGCCGGAGCGGCTTCCGCCTTGGGCTCCTCGGCCTTGGCGGGCTCGGCCGCGGGAGCTTCCGCCTTCGGTTCCTCAACCTTGGCGGACTCGGCCGCGGGGGCTTCCGCCTTCGGCTCCTCGGCGGCGGCCGGATCGGCGGCGTCGGCGTCGGTCGCGCCCGGCGACTCGGCGTCGACGGCCTCGGGGGTGGGCTCGTTGTAGAAACGGGCCTGGCCGTACACGGTCACTTCGACGATGTTGAAGTAGGGGTCGAAATTGAGGACGGGCTTGGTGGATTCCAGGGCCTTCTCGGCTTCCTTGCGCTTCTCGGCGCGGTTCTCGCCACGCTTGTCGACGCCCTGGCGAGTGGGGGCCATGCCCATGCCGCCGCCCATCATGCCGCCGGGGCCCATCATCCCCATCATGCCGCCTTCCATGCCGGGCATGCCGCCCATCCCGCCCATGCGACCGGACATCATGCCGCCGTAACCCATCCGGCCACGACCGCCCATCATGCCGCCGGGCCCGCCCATCATGCCCATCATCCCCATCATTCCATAGCCGCCCATGAACTGTTCGCCCTTCTCGGGCTTGACGACCTTTTCGGTGGGGCGGAGCATCTCGAAGTCGCGGACCTCGATCGCCATCGGGGAGTTTTCGAGTTCGACCAGCAGGTTCTGGACGTGGTCCTGGTCGACGAGGACGGTGAACATGATCGGCAGGATCTTGTACTGGGTGGCGTTCTCGGGCTTGAGGAAGAGGACGCTCTGGGCCTCGGTCATGGCCCCGGCCGCGCCTCCCATGCCGCTCCCCATGCCGCCCATGCGGCCCATCATGGCGGAGCCCATCATGCCCGACCCCATCATGCTCGATCCCATCATGCCGCCCATTTCGCCCATGCCTTCTTCTTCTTCTTCGGGCTCGTTGGGGGCGCGGATGGCCTCGGCTTCTTCAAGCTCCTCACCCTTGGCGAGGGAGCGCTGGTCCTGGGCCAGGGCGCTGCCGACCTCGAGGAGCTTGATCTCCTTGACGTAGGCGGAGTCCCAGTCCTTGGCGTTGCGGTTGACCTGGGCGATGACTTCCAGGGCGGTGCGCTGGACCCAGAGCCGTTCCTGGGCCGACCAGACCTCGCCGAGTTTGGGGGCCTTGGTGTTGAGGTCGAAGGTGACGGGGCGGAGGAGCTGCTCCTTGGGGGCGGAGGCGACGACCCCTTCGCCGGTCTCGTAGTCGAACGGGCGGAAGACCTTGAAGACCTGGTCGACGTAGGCGGGGTAGGCCTCGACGTAGTCGACGATGGCGAGTTGCACGGCGCTGGGGGCGGCGTCCTCGGGCCACTTGCGGCCCCAGGCCTTGAATCGCTCGGAGACCGAGGGGGGCCAGGTCAGGAGGGGGGCCTGGCGGTCGTAGAGCTGCTTCCAGGCGGCGTCGACGTCCTTGGTCAGGACGGCGGTCTTCTGCTCCACGATGGGGGCGAAGTCGCCGGTGGGGACGCTGCTGCTGGCGTACTGCTGGACGTCTTTATAGGCCGACGTGATCTTGCCGGTCTCGTCGGCCGTCTTCTTCTGGACCGGCCCCGAGCCGAGGACGTAGGCCCCGGCGGAGAGCATGGCGGCGACGCAGACGGCGATCCAGAAGCGGTATCGGGCGATCTGCCGGAGGATATCCTTGATTTGATCCATGGTGACGGGGACCTCGCTCGGGAAAGCCGGGGAAGATGAAGGGTGGAGGCCGCCGGCCGTCCCGGGGCGGGAGGGAGCCCGCCCGGGCGACGGCGACGGCGTCTCGATGGATCAGGACTTGGGGGCGGCCTCGGTCGGGGCCGCCGGGGCGGCCGGGGTTTCCTTGCCGGCCGGGGCGCCGGCGGCGCCCGCGGCGGGGGCGCTCAGGGCCTTGTTGATCTCGCTGTCGATCTCGTCGGACTGCTTGGTCGAGGCCTTCTCGATCTCGGCCTCGACGGGGACGGTGACGGCCGATTTCCCCTTCTCGGCCTCGATCATCTTGGTGGTGATCTCCAGGAGCTCGGCCTTGCGGGCCTCCAGCAGCTCCTCCGGGGTCTTGGCCTTGTCCTCCTCGGTGGGGGCGGGCGGCACCCAGACGAACTGGAGCAGGAAGTCGGTGCGGGTGAGCTTGCGGATGTCCTTCTCGGCGTCGGCGCCCGTGCCCATGCCGCGCCTGCCGTAGCCCGATCCCATCATGCCGCCGGGGCCCATCATCCCCATCATGCCGCCTTCCATGCCGGGCATGCCCCCCATCTCGCCCATGCGACCGCCGCGGCCGCCCATCATGCCGGAGCCCATGCCGCCGGGGCCCATCATCCCCGAGCCCATCATGGCCCCCATCATCCCCATCTCGCCCATGCCGCCGGATTCCTCGACGGGAGGCGCGGCGCGGTCGAGGAGGGGGACGGTGCGGCTGGCGAGGTTGTTGGTGGCGCTCCCCTTCTCGCTGGTCCAGTTCTTGTCGGAGTTCATCCAGGCCAGAGCGACGTGGGTGACGCCGTAGAGCCGCAGCGAGGGCGAATTCAGCTTGCGGAGGACCTTGCGGAGGAGGAACTCGTAGGGGCCGAAGTCGACGCGGGCGGGGTCGTCCGGGCTGGCCTGGGCGAGCCGCTGCTGGTCCGGGGTGGTCGGGTACGGGTTGTAGTGGTGGCCGACGATCTGGACGATCCAGCCCTCGCCGGACGGCGGGTTCTCGGCGTCGTAGGGGTGCATCAGCCGCTTGTAGAGCGGGTCCAGCTCGTCGAACCAGTCGACGGCCAGGTCGGTGCGCCAGACCGGCATGATCCGGTCGATGTGGACGCGGAGCTTCTCGATCAGGTACTCGTTCTTGGGGTCGTCGGGCTTGAGGTTGTACTCGGCGACGGGGTCGGGGAAGTAGTTGCTGATGGTCTTGAGGAAGGCGGGCCACATCCCCTTGTTGGAGGGGTCGATGATCAGGGCCTTCCCCTCGTCGTACTTGGCCTGCCACTCGGACTTCGCGGTCTCCAGGCCGCTCTTGATCGTCGACCCGTTCTTGGAGACGCTGGTCGCCTGCTCGACGGCCGAGTTGAACTGGGGGGTGGAGATCTTGGCCAGGGCGCGATAGTCCCCCAGCACGAACAGCGAGCTGAGGCCCAGCATGACCAGGGCCGAGGCGGCCAGGGCCCAGGGCTTCTTGGCCCGGATCATCCGGATCCGTTCGATCTCCGGCGGCAGCAGGTTGGTGCGCAGGGCCGACAGCCCGGCCCCCTGGAGCGCCAGGCCGTAGGCGACGGCGAACGACGCCAGGTTGTCCTGGAACTGGGGCGCGGCCTTGACCTCGTCCCCTTCGAGCCGCTTGTACTCGTCGAGCTTCTCGACTTCCTGGCTGAGGTTCTGCTGGAGGAACTTCTGGAGCCCCGGCAGCTTGAAGCCGTTGCCCAGGCCCACGATCTTGCGGATCTTGGCCGTCCGGTTGATGCTCGAATAGAAGCCGATCGAGCGGTTGACCTCGCTGGCGAAGTCGTTGAAGACGCCGCGCATGGCGGTGAAGATGGCCCGGGGGTCCGGGGCCTTGGTGGCGTTCCGCTTCAGGTGCTCGGCCTTGGCGAAGGTGAGCTTCAGCTCCTTGGTCAGGGCCCGCGTGAAGTGGTTTCCGCCGATCGGGATGTTCCGCTGCCAGATCCGGACGCCGTCGCTGATGATCAGGTCGGTGTTGTCGACCCCGATGTCCAGGACGACGACCGAGTCCTTGGACCCGCTCCCCTTGATCTGGTCGTAGGTGATGTAGTTGTACAGGGCGATCGGGGCCATCTGGACGACGTCGACCTCGATCCCGGCGACGGTCAAGGGCAGGATGGCGCGGGCGATCTGGTCTCGCTTCATGGCGAAGAGGCCGACCTCGGCCATCATGAAGTCGTCGTCGCCCCCTTCCTCGTCGTCGTCGCCGATCTGCTGGTAGGCCCAGACGACCTCGTCGAGCGCGAACGGGATCTGCTGCTTGGCCTCGAACTTGACGATGTCCGGGATCCGCTTCTTCTCGACCGGCGGCAGCTTGATGAACTTCACCAGGCCGGCCTGGCCGGGGACGGCGATGGCGACCCGGCAGCCCTTCAGGTCGTTGCGATCGGTGAAGGTGGCCAGGGCCTCGCGGACCAGCTCCTCGGGATCGGCGTCGGGCTGGCTCAGCAGCTTGGGATATTCGATGAAGTCGAACGCCTCGGCGGTGACGTGCTCGGCGTCCCCTCCGGGGGCGATCTTGAGCGCCTTCAGCGCGGCCTGGCCGATGTCGATCGCCCAGACGGACTGGATCTTCGCCATGAGGTGAGACTCCTCTCGGGTCGGGTCGATCGGCCCCCGATCCGCGCCGGGCCGTTCGCCGTATCGTCAAAGTGCGTCGTGGATTCGGTTCGTGAAAGCAAGAATCGAGCGGGCGGCGAGGGGGCGGACGGCCGGGACGGCCCGGCGAAACGCCGGTCCGCGCCCTCGGCTCTCAATTCCTTCGATGCAGCCCGAGGCTGAAAAGTTCCGCCGTTCCCGGTTTTCCGGGCCCGACCGTCGATCCTATTCCCCACCGATCGCGACCGGCGGGAGCCCGGGTTTCCTGTGTCGAGTCTAGCACAACGCCGGAGCGCCGCTTCGACTTCCGGCGTCGGAGGTCCGTAAGTGCATCATCCCGAGGGCCCGCTGTCAACGACGCAGCGGCGGCGACGGACCCCGCAACGGGATCGCGGCCGAAGACGCGGGGCGGGCTCATGCGACGAGACGGCCCCGACCGACCCCCGTCGAAGTGTGAGAAGGGGGGCGGCGGCCGGGGCGTCTTCCTCTTTTCAACGTCGGCGAGCGCGGTTTTGTTCAGGCGATTCCGCCGCGGCGGGGACCCGAGGATCGGGGAGCCGGGGGACGGCCGACTCGCGACGGGTCCCGTCGAGGTCGGCGGGGGGAGCGGCGGGCGCGGCTGCGGCGGACGCGGCGGCGGCGGGCGATTCGGAATCGGCGGCGGGGTCGGGGTCGGGGATGGAATCGAGGTCCTCGCCGTCGGGGGCGTCGGCGAGATCGCCCGGGACGTCCCCCGCCTGCTGCTCGACCAGTTCCACGCGGAAGTCGTCGAACCAGGCCGCACCGTAGCCGGCCAGGCCGAGGGTCGCGGTGAACTCGCCGTCGGCGGGGGCCTTACGGTAGAGGACGACCCGCGACCAGTTGGCGATCGGGGCGGTGGTGCGGAACTGGAGCGCCTCGCCGCCGATGGAGTCGCGGACGATGAGCCCCCCCGCGCCGGCGGCCGACTCCATCGGCCGACGGACCAGCACCGAGATCCGGATCAGGTTGTTGGCCAGGACCTTCAGGGCGGGCGACCGGACGGCGACCAGCGGGTGGTCGACGAACGGCGGGAGCGAGGTCTCCAGCGCCTTGGGGTCGGCCGGGGTGGCGTTCATGCGGATCGCCCGGTTCGCCGGGTCGGCGGGGGCGGAGCCGGTGGGGACGGGGACGTCGGGGGGGACGACGGCCATGGCGGCCTTGATGCCGTCGGCCTCGTAGCTCATGTTCATCCAGCCATCGTCGGCCATCGCGGCGGGGTCGTCGAACGCCCCGGAGGGGACCCGGTTGGCGCCGAACCGATAGCCGCTCTTGCCGCTGATCCAGTCGAGCCAGACGTAAAGCTCGGGGAGCGTGTTGAACGTGACCAGGGGAGGGCAGCTGGTCGGCTTCATCAGCGTCTGCGGCTCGGGGGGCCGAGACGCCGTGCGAGAGGCGGCGTCGGTCTCGGGCGTGATCCCCCGCTCGGCGTCGACCGCGAGCGCAAGCGCCTTGTAGGCCTCGACCCAGTGGGCGTAGGCCAGGATGCGGAGCGGCCGCTGGGCGCGCCGGGCTTCCTTCCAGGCCAGCCCGAAGTCCTCGCGGTCGCGGGCGTCCCGGGCCGACTTGACGCTGGCCTCGGCCTTCGCCAGCAGTTCGGCGGCGTCGTTGAACGGCTTCGTCAGGCCCAAGGCCCGGCGCTGACGTTCATCCTCCTCGGACGTGATGGAGACGCCGTCGGCGGCGAGCCGGCCGTTGATCTCGGCGACCTGCTGGTACATCAGCTCGGCCTGCTCGATGGCCAGTTGCACGGCGGTCGGCCGCGCCCGGGCGATCGCCATCTCCAGGCGCTCCTTGAGCGCCATGTCGGTCGTGCAGAGGATCATCGAGGTGACCCCGAACTCCTCGACCGTGACGTACGTCCCCCCCGGCCCCCGCTTGTGCTCCAGGACGTCGACCCCCCCGGGGCTGATGTCGAACGCCTCCACCCCTTCGGGCAGGATGGCCCGGACGACCAGGTTGCGGGTGGCGAGCTGATGGGGCTGGTACTGGACGTTGTCGGAGTAGTCCGCGAGCAAGAGCAGGGCGCCCCGGCGGTCGACCGAGATCGCCGCCGCCCGATGCCAGGCCTTGGGCCGGGACTCCGGCTGGAGCCGGACGCGCGTCGTGGGCATCGACCCCGGCGGGGGCAGGTCCGACGGCGGGGGGTCGAAGACGGGGTGGATCGGGATCGGGTCGGCGCTCTTGGCGAGGATCGACTCCACCAGGTCGATCTCCATGTTGAGCAGGGCGGATTCGATGAGCTGGGGGCGGCCGGCTGGGCGGGTTAGGTCGGCGTCGCCCCGGAAGATCAGGCCGCGATAACCGGCCGAGAGGGCCAGGTAGGTCATCAGCCGCAGGTGCTCCGGCGAGGGCCGGGGGACGCCCCAGGCGGGGGGCGGGGCCTCTCCCCAGATGTTCTCCTCGACGATCCTCGGCGCCGAGGCCGGCAGCATCGCCCAGTAGAGCTGGCCGGCGTTGGCCTTGGCGGTCAGCTCCCGGCGCTGGAGGAGGAACCGGTGGAACTCGCTCTGGTCCTGAGCCGCGGCCCAGTGGTTCGTCGGGATCGCGATCGCGTCCAGGTTCGACGGCGCCCGGGCGTAGAGCGGAAGCTCGCCCCGGACCTCGCCCACGGTCAGGCGGGAGAAGGTTGGGGGGAGGGCGTGGATGGCCTGATTCAGCTTGCGGGTCCGGGCCAGCTCCTCGTCGCGGACCTTCCGCTCGCGGTTCCGGCCCAGGTCCTCGCCGAGCATCCAGAAGGCCGTGGAGTCCTTGAAGGGGTAGTCGGTCACCTGCTTGAGCTGGCCCTCGATCCCCTCGCCGGGCTTGGGCCGGGAGAGCCGGGGCATCAGCAGGAAGCCGCGCTCGACGGCCTCGGCCAGGCGGTCGCGATCGGCGTCGTGGCCGTCGATCAGCACGTCGAAGCCGTAGCGGCGAAGCTCGGTGACGTCGGCGCCGGGGGCTTCCACGGCGGTCGGGAACCAGGGCCGCACCCGCTGATCGTCGCCCAGGCGGCTGAGGTAGTTGCGGTCGAGCCGGATCCGGTCGAACTTCCCCCTCGCTCCGTCCTCGGCTACGGCCGCCGGGGCCGCGGCGGGGAGTTCCGGGAGCGCCTCGGGACGGGCCGGCCCGGCGCCGGGGGGGGTCCACGAGGCGACGATCTCGGGCGCGACGGGGCCGACGCTCAGGTTGTCCAGGAAGACCTCCGCGCCTCCCTGGCCCCCCATCAGGTTGACCACCACGCAGTCGATGTAGGCCCCTTCCAGCGGGACCGGCCGGCTCGAAGACGCCCGCAGCACCCGCGCCTGACGCTCGACGGCCGGCGGGATCTGGGACACCTCCAGCCGCTGCCAGCGGTCCACCCGGTCGAAGACCGTGCCTGGGATCAGCACGAACGACGCCGCCCGGCTCTCGGGATCGACGTCCTTCGGGAGCACGACCCGGACGAAGAGCTGCACCCCCGCCCGATTGGCCCGCACGGCCAGCGAGGCCTCCAGGGCGTCGGTCACCGGGACGTTCGGGAGCGGGTAGCTCACGAAGAACTGGCTGCCCGGCTCGGCCTCGAACTGGAACCGCTCGGACAGCCGCCCGTCATTGGCGGCGCGGTCGGAGCGCTCCTGGGCCAACAGGTTGATCGTGGTGTCGGTGTGCTCCCGACGCCAGACCGCCGCCGGGGTCTCGAAACCGTCGTGCAGGACGTTCGGGTCCGCCGCCTCCGGGGCCGACTCGGGGACGTCCGCCGCCTCCTGGGCCGCGACCCCCAGGGCCAGACCCCCGGAACCGACCAGCCCGGCCGCCAGCACCAGGCACCAACCCACGCGCGATCGTCGCCGGCTTCCCATCGGCTCGAGACCTCCCTGTACTCGGGCCACCATCCTCGGATTCCTCGAACCGCGGATCTTATCCGCCCCCCGAAAACCGAGAAGAGCAACCGACCTCCGCCCGCCAGGCTCCCTCCCTCCTGCCTTCGTCCCCCTTCCCCGGTCGCCTCCACCTTTTCCCTCAGCCCCCCGCGCCGCGCCCCCGGGATCGGCTTCGATTGGGTTCGTATTCCGAAGCCAATTCCGACACAAGCCATTTCGGCACAAAGTTTTAGGCCAATCCAAATTGGCTTCGTTCGGACACTCCTCACTTAACGTCCCCGCCTCAAAGAGGATCGGGAGACGGGCATCGGGGGATGGCCGCAACTCGGTGGAGGTCGGCGAGGAGCCTCCCGAAATCGGCTTCGATTGGGTTCGTACTCCCGGCTCAAATCCGCCATATCTCCTTATAAATCCAGACTTTCCGAACCATCAAATTGGCTTCGTTCGACGCTTTTCGACGATCCCCGGCGATCGGTCGAGGGCCGGAGGCCGCCGCGAGGCTCGGCGCGCACCTTCGACGCGGTTCGCTATCTATAGGAAGTCTGCACCCGATCGACGGGGAGCGGAGCGGGAGGGGAGGAAATGCGACGCCGACGGCTTCGGGACCGCCGAACCGACCCGTTTGGATTCCGGGCGGGATCGTCGGTCCCGAGCCATCGAGACGGGCGTCGTCAGGCGGCCCGTCGGCGGGCGAGGGCGAGGACGGCGCCGGCGCCGATCGCGGCCAGGGCGAGCGACGAGGGTTCCGGCACGGCCGCGGCGTAGGCTCGGTCGGCGATCAACTGGTGGACGACGGTCGTCGGATGGACCGAATCCCAGAACAGATAGCCCTGGCCGCCCGTCGCACCGTCGTCGAGTGCCGAGCCGGTCACGTTGGTCAGCCCGAAGGCGGCGGGATCGGCGAGAATCTGCTGGAACGCGAGGTTCACGTCGCTGAAGAACAGGTCGACCCCCGGCAGGGACGCCTGGAGGGCCGCAAGCTTGGCCTCGAGCGTGGCGTTGAACGCCATTGTCAGCAGGTTCAACTGATCGCGCACCGACTGGGGGTAGGCCAGGGTCGCCGGGAGCACGCCCAGGAGCGGCAGGTTGCCCACCAGGAAGTGCGAGCCGCCGGCCGCCGCGAGGGTCGAGATCGCGGCGACGATGTTGTCGGCCACCTGGACGTAGTCGGTCACGCCGTTGTTCAGGAAGTCGTTCGCCCCCGCCCAGACCGAGACGAGCTGATCCGGGGCCAGGGTCCCGCCGCCGAGCACGAACCCGCCGACCTGCGTCAGCAGATTCGGCACGCCCGGCCCGCCGGGCCCCAGGGGATAGCTGTAGCCGTCGCCCGACTGGGCGTATCCCCAGGCGTGGTTCGTCCCGCCGAGCAGGCTCGGCGTCGGCGCCGCGACTCCCAGCTTCGCGGCCAGATGGTCGACCCAGTTCGGCCCGTCGGAATAGCGACCTTCATAATAGTGCTGCGACGACGGCGGGAACCCCGCCGCGGCGTAGGTGTTCCCGGTGTCCGAGAGGCTGTCGCCGAAGACGACGAGCCCCGAATACTGGCCCGCCTCCGCCGCGCCCCCCAGCCCGGCGACGATCATCAGGCAGGCCGCCCACATCGCCGGCCGCACCCGTCCCGCACGCTTCACTTCGTCCATGCTTCCGACTCCTGGTCGTGGCTTCGTGCCGACGGCCTGTCCGGGCCGGCGTAATCCTGGTCGGGCGTCCATCCGGACATCCGCCCGGCCATCCATCCCCCCGCGTCGGAGGTTAGGCATGGGCGGAGGCGACACAGTAATGACATTTCTTCAATTTGAACAGATGGCAACGGAACTCTTGAGAACTTTCTTGAGTCGAGCGGCTGAACCCGGGATCGACGGTCGCGATCTTGATCTGGGCGGCTCGGCGTCGCCGGGGCTACGATGGGAGGTGCGGTCGCCTTGCTTCGGGCGGGCGCGGGATTCCTTCGTTCGTTCAGCCAGGACTTGCGGTCTCGCCATGCACGACGTCGCCCCATCGGATCGCCGAACCGCCGCCCCCGACGCCCGGGAGGCCGCGCTCGCACGTCGGCTCAGGCCGATCGAGGGGAGGCCGGCGGGGACCTTGATGGTCCACGAGATCTACCGCAGCCTCCAGGGCGAGAGCACGTTCGCCGGGCTCCCCTGCGTCTTCGTCCGCCTCACCGCCTGCCACCTGCGCTGCGTGTACTGCGACACGCCCCACGCGTTCAACCAGGGGGAGCCCCTGGAACTGGACGCCGTGGTCGCGGCCGTCGAGGCGCTGGGGGGAGGACTCGTCGAGCTGACCGGCGGCGAGCCGCTGCTCCAGGACGAGGCCTATCCCTTAATGGAGAAGCTGGCCGACCGGGGCTGGACGGTCCTGCTGGAGACCAGCGGCGGCGTCGCCACCGACCGGGTGGACCCGCGCGTCCGGATCATCCTGGACGTGAAGACGCCCGCCTCCGGCGAGGTCGACGCCAACGTCTGGAGCAACCTCGACCGGCTCCGACCGACCGACGAGGTCAAGTTCGTCCTCGGCGACCGCGACGACTTCGACTGGTCCGTCGACGTCATCCGCCGCCACGACCTCGCCCGCCGCTGCCCCATCCTCATGAGCGCCGTCTTCGGCCGCGTCGATCCGACCGAACTGGCGACCTGGATCCTGGAGACCCACCTGCCGATCCGGCTCCAGGTGCAGCTCCACAAGATCCTTTGGGACCCCAGGGCGCGCGGAGTCTGAGGCCGATCCACGCCCTTTTATGGATTTCTCTCGCCCCTCTGGATCGGACCCTCTACAAACTACAAGAGCGGTCGATTGGACCGGACTCTACCCTTCAGGGAACTGCGCCGTCTCGCCCACCTGAACGACATTGCGAGCACATCTCCGGCGTCGGAATTCGGCGATCACATCCGTCGCGAACTCGAAAGGCGGCGTCATGAACGAGGAGATCATGCCGCTCTTGAAAGTGCATGAGTACTTCAAGGGTGCATCCGATGAGGCCCTCGACGAGGTCGTGCGGCTCGGACGGGTCGCGCAGTATCCAGCCGGGAGCATCGTCCACGAGGCGGACGTCGTGCTCACCACGGTGGGCTTCGTCTTACGCGGGCGGCTCAAGGCCGTCCGGGTAGCCGCCAACGGAACTGAGTCGCTGTTCCGCATGATCGAGCGCGGCGAGCAATTCGGGCTGATGGTCGGCGCGCTCGGCGAATCCGTACCGATCCGCGTCATCGCGCTGGAGCCCACGACGGTCCTCAGGCTGGACTACGAAGAGGCGATGGAACTGACGCTCGCCAGGCCGGACCTGCGCCGTCTGTGGCTGAAGACCTACGCGGGGAGCTTGCGAAAGCTCTTCCTGGGCGACGCCCCCAAGCGCTCGGTGACGATGCTGGCGCTGATTCACGATTCGCCCGCCACGCGCCAGACGGCGGAACGGCTCATCCGGCGACTCAGCGACGTCGGCGAGCAGCTCGCCGTGTTGAGCGATTCGGACCAGCGGATGGATTCGCCGAATGTGCGGTTTCGGGCCCTCCGAGAGGACGGCCGAGATCTGACGTCGGAGGAAATACGGGAACAGGTCGCTCGCTGGCAGGACGCCAATCGAATCATCTTCGACGTCCACACCTTCCTGACGCCGGAACGGGCGGCGCGGCTCATGAATCTGGTCGACCGCGCCGTCTTTTTCATCCCGGCGGATGAGGCCGACAGCGCAATCCGCCGCCTGAAGGCGATGGAAGTGCCTGCCCGGGGCTGGCGCGACAAGATCAGTGTCGCCTGGCTGATCAGGGGCGACGGTTCCGTGGTCTCCGCCGTTCCGGACCTCCCCGAGCTTGCCTCCCGCGATTTCAAAATCAAGGAAACGCCGCCGAAACCGCCGATGGGCCGGTCGCTGGCCAACGGGCTGGAGCGGCTGGTGCACGACCTTCGCGGCGTGCGTTTGGGAGTGGCCCTGGGCGGCGGCGCCGCCCGAGGCATGTCGCACCTCGGCGTGCTCAAGGCCCTCGAGGACAGCGGCATCGTCGTCGACATGATCGCCGGCACCAGCGCCGGAGCCATGACCGGCATCATGTACTCCGCCGGCCTGGATCCCGACTACAACGCGAATCAATTCGCCTCGGACCTTCGCCCTTCATGGCTTTTCCGCCGCCTGCCGCAAGGCAATTACTGGTACCTCATACACAAGTATCGTCGCGGGAAATTCGACCCGATGCTTCGCAAGTACCTGCACGACTGGAGACTCGAACAACTTGCCGTCCCCTGTCTGTCCGTCACGGTCGACCTGGTGAGCGGCAACTCGGTCGTTCGCCAACGCGGCGACGCCGTCCATGCGATCCTTGAGAGCATCAACTTGCCCGTCCTCTCCGTACCGATCGTCCGCGACGGCCAGGCGCTGATCGACGGCGGGCTGGTCAACAATATCCCGGCGGATGTGCTGGTTTCGATGGGCTGCAACTTCGTCATCGCCATCAGCGTGACGGCGAAGCTGGAGACTCATTTCTGCGACATCAAACCTGGGCAAGGTATTCAGTCCAGGAACAAGCCGGGCATCGGGCCGACGATCTTGCGCAGCCTGTTGGTTCAGAACCACAGCCTGAACGCCTTCGGTGTTCAGCCGGCGGACGTGGTCATCGAGCCGGACGTGACGGGCGTCGACTCCTCGGAGTTCATGAGGGCGAAGGAACTCGCGGCGATCGGAGAGGCGGCCGCACTCGAACAAATCCCCAAGATCCGGCGGCTGTTGAATCGGCTCGATCCTCAACTCTTCAGGCTGACCGCCGATGCCCATGAGTCCGCACCGGCGTGACCGGCGGTGTCCGGCCGAACTCAGGCCCGGTCGGCGGACCGGCTCGCCCTGGCGGCCGATGCCTCGCGAACGAGGAGAGACGTGCATGCCGTACCGCATCGCCCAACGATTCCTGCTCGGCCTGGTGAGCCTGGCCGGTTGCTTCGCCGTCGGGGCGCCGGAGGCAGGAGCGCAGGACTCCCCACGGCCCCACATCGTCCATATCGTCTCGGACGACCAGGGATGGCGGGACGTGGGGTTCCACGGCTCGCCGGACATCCGGACGCCGAACCTCGACCGGCTCGCCGCCGGCGGGGCGCGGCTTGAACGGTTCTACGTCGCCCCGCTTTGCACCCCGACCCGGGCGGCCCTGCTGACCGGTCGCTACCCCTTCCGCTACGGGCTCCAGTCCTTCGTCATCCCGGCCTCGGGCACGTATGGCCTGGCGACCGACGAATGGCTCTTGCCGCAGGCTCTGAAGGAGGCCGGCTACGACACGGCGATCGTCGGCAAGTGGCACGTCGGCCACGCCGACCCGAAGTTCCGGCCGCACCGGCGCGGCTTCGACCACCAGTACGGCTACTTCGCCAGCGAGATCGACTACTTCACCCACGAGGTGATGGGGGTGCCGGATTGGTGGCGGAACGGCGAGCCGGTCCGGGAGGAGGGGTATTCCACCACCCTCCTGGGTGACGAGGCGGTGCGGATCATCCGGGACCACGACCCGGCCCGGCCGCTCTACCTCTACCTGGCGTTCAATGCGCCCCATACCCCGTACCAGGCGCCCCAGGATGACCTGGATCGGTACGCGGCCATCGCCGACCCGAGCCGCCGCACCTACGCGGCGATGGTCGCCGCCATGGACGACCAGATCGGACGCGTGGTCGAGGCGCTCGACCGGAGCGGGATGCGGGAGCGCACGCTGATCCTCTTCCATAGCGACAACGGCGGGCTCCGGGACCCCAAGATCGCGGGCCAGACCCCGGCGCGGCCCGTGGCCGACAACGGCCCGTTGCGGGGCGGCAAGGGGTCCCTCTACGAGGGGGGTAGCCGGGTCGTGGCCCTGGCGAACTGGCCGGGCCGCATCAAGGCCGGCGGCACGGTCGATGGGCTGATCCACGTCGTCGATTTGTACCCGACCTTCGTGACCCTCGCCGGCGGGAGGCTGGACCGCGGCAAGCCGCTCGACGGTCTGGACGTCTGGGCCACGATCCATCGGGGGGAGCCGTCGCCCCGGACGGAGGTCGTCTACAACATCGAGCCCTCGGCCGCCGGCCTCCGTCGGGGCGACTGGAAGCTCGTCTGGCACCCGGCCCTCCCGCCGACCGCGGAACTCTACAATCTCGCGGAGGACCCGTACGAGACGACCGACCTGGCCGCGAAGCACCCGGATCAGGTGGCCGCCTTGCAGGGACGCGTCATCGAGTTGGCCGCGGAGATGACCCCGCCGCTGTTCACGCCGGCGGCGATCGAGGCGACCTTGAAGCTGCCGCCCGTACTCCCATCGGGCGGGCCGTGACCGCCGAGGGGGCTCAAGGCGTGCACGCAGGCCGGACCGGGTCCGACCTCGAATCCCGGGGCCGCGCGTAAAGACTCGGGCTCACCAGCCGAAGGTGGATCGCAGGCCGATGAAGTGCTGGACCAACATGAGGACCACGACGTATCCGGCGACGCGGACGAGCATGGCCGAGACGTTGCCGGCGATCTGGACGAGATCGCGGCCGGTGGAGACTCGCGAGACGCCGCTCCGCGAGGCGATGATCGCGCCGCCGAGCAGCAAGGCGAGGATGGGGATCGAAACGACCGAAACGGCGATGATCTGCTTGAGGTCCATGCCGATAACGCTCCCGGCCCGAAGGCGCGGCGACTGTTCTGACGAGGTGCATCTTCAACGGATCGCGTCGCGCGTATTAAACGCGAGCCGGAATAATCCGTCGAGCCCAGTTATCTTAGTTCGACCCCGGACCTAAAGCAAATCCGGGACCAAATCCATTCGTCAGGAACGGTCGCAAGGGCTGGGCGAAATGAGATCGGCCTCGGGGAGCCGGAACAGGGCGCGGGCGTTGGCGGTCACGGCGCAGGCCAGCTCGGACTCGTCCATCCCCCGCAGCTCCGCAAGCTTGCGCGCGGTCCAGACGACGTGGGCCGGTTCGTTCCCCAGCCCTCGGAGCGGGTGGGGGGCCAGGTACGGGCTGTCGGTCTCGACCAGCAGGCGATCGAGCGGGACGGCGGCGGCGGCCTCGCGAAGCGCGTCGAGCTTCTTGTTGGCGAAGGTCAGCATGCCGGCGAACGAGATGTGCAGGCCCAAGTCCAGGAACGCCTCGGCCTGCTTCCGGTCGCCGGTGAACGAGTGCAGGACCCCGCGCACCGGGCTTCCCATCGCGGCGAGCTGGGCGGCGACGTCGGCCTCGCACTCGCGGCAGTGGATCACGACCGGGAGGTCGCGCTCGCGGGCCAGGTCGAGATGGCGCTGGAACCAGGCTTGCTGGAGGTCGAACGGGGCGCGGTCCCAGTGGCGGTCGAGCCCGGTCTCCCCCAGGGCGACGACCCGGGGCGCCGAGGCCAGCTCGACGATCCGCTCCCAGTCCCCCTCGACCGCGTCGACCACGTTGTTGGGCTGGAAGCCCACCGCGGCGAAGACCCCGGGTTGCTCGGCGGCGATCGCCACCACGTCGGCGGAATCGGCGGCCGTGGTGGCGATCGCCACGACCTGCACCACCCCGGCCCGCCGCGCGCGGCCGAGGATCTCGCCCAGGTGGGGGCGGAGGCGAGGATCGTCGAGGTGGGCGTGGGTGTCCACCAGGGGGTCGAGCGGCGGCGGGGGCTCGCTACGGCTTCCGGAGGCGCGGGGGGATTCGCTCATGCGTCGCGTCCGCTCCCAGGAGACCCCGGCTCGTCGCGGCCGGGAAGGCGATAGCCCAGCAATTCCAGGCGATAGCCCGTGACCTGGAAACCGCGATCGCGGAGGTCGTCGGCCAGGCCGGGGTCGAGCTGCTCGATCAGCCGGGGGTCGTACTGCGTGGGGAGGTCGTGGATGGTCCCGGTGCGGAGGCAACGGAAATGGTAGTGGCGGTCGCCCCGGGCGTCGTATCGGGCCGGCCCCGCCGCCGACTCGGCGCCCAGGCGGTCCACCGCCCCGACGGCCACCAGCGCCTCAAGCGCCTTATAGACGGTGGCCAGGCTGATCCGCGGGCTCCGGGGCCGCACCGCGCGGAAGACCTCCTCGGCGGTGGGATGGTGATCCATCGCCGCGAGCTGGTCGTAGACCGCCAGCCGCTGGGGCGTGGGGCGCAACCCGGCGGTCTCCAGGGCGCCACGCAGCGCGTCGTGATCGAGGCGGGGATGGGTCATCGAGACTCCGGGGCGGTCCGTGGGGCGGCGGGCCGGCCGACCTCGCCGCGCCGTGGGCCTGGCGCGAACCCGTTGAGATTTCACGTCCCGAGGGTCGAGACGCTTCCATTGTGGGGGCGCTTGACAGAACTGTCAACATGCGGATAGGATGCAGCAGGGCCGGGGCCTTGGGAACCGGTGGATTCTGGCTCGGCCCACGCGGGGTTGGGATCGTCCCTGCGCCTTCGCTCGGCTCGTGCGGCCGGCGGACGCGGAGGGGGACGACCCAGGAGGCGCTGCCCGCTCAGATGGTATCGCGGCATCAACCCGAGCCCCGCCCGTCCCCGGGCGAGGCCCGGCTTCGTCGGGGCGGCCGAGCCGACCCGACCGACGCCGGATCCGCCGCGCCGCCGTCGAGTGAACCTCATAAGCACGCCTCGGAGGGTAGGAATGAGCGTCGATCTGGTCCGCATCGTCGATAGCATCCATCGGGACAAGAACATCTCCAAGGAGATCTTGTTCGACGGGATCCAGTCGGCGCTCGCCACCGCGGCGCGGAAGCACTACCCGGACGCCGGCGACATCGAGGTCCGCATCGACCGCGACAGCGGGGCCATCGAGGCCACCAAGGACGGCGTCCGGATGGACCCCGCCGAGCTGGGCCGGATCTCCGCCCAGACCGCCAAGCAGGTCATCATCCAGAAGATCCGCGAGGCCGAGCGCGACAGCCTGTTCGACGAGTTCGAGGACCAGCGCGGCGACCTGATGACGGGGACCGTCCAGCGGTTCGAAGGCGGCGCGGTCATCGTCAACCTGGGCAAGACCGACGCCATCCTCCCCCGCGGCGAGCAGATCCCCGGCGAGAGCTACCACCCCAGCGAGCGGATCCGGGCCATCATCCTGGACGTCCGCAAGGTGGGCCAGCGGGTCAAGATCATCCTCAGCCGCACCCACCCCGACTTCGTCCGCCGGCTGTTCGAGCTGGAGATCCCCGAGATCGCCGACTCGACCATCGCCATCCGCGCCCTGGCCCGCGAGGCCGGCTACCGCTCCAAGGTGGCCGTGACCTCGATCGACGCCAAGATCGACGCCGTCGGCGCCTGCGTCGGCGTCCGGGGGACCCGGATCAAGAACATCGTCGACGAGCTGGGGGGCGAGCGGATCGACATCGTCCGCTGGAACGAGTCGCTCCAGGTCCTGATCCCCAACTCCTTGCAGCCGGCCGAGATCGACGAGGTCATGCTCTGCCACCTGCTGGGCCGGGCCATCGTCCTGGTGCGCGACGACCAGCTCTCGCTGGCGATCGGCCGCCGGGGCCAGAACGTCCGCCTGGCGTCGAAGCTGGTGGGCTGGGACGTCGAGATCATGACGGCCGAGGAGCTCGACGAGGTGATCGAGAAGGCCGTCGGCTCGTTCTCCAAGATCGAGGGGGTCGACGTCGAGCTGGCCGAGCGGCTGGTCGAGCAGGGGATCCTCAGCTACGACGACCTGTCGGTGATGGAGATCGTCGACCTGGTCAACACCATCGACGGCCTCGACGAGGACCTCGCCGCTTCCATCGTCTCCCAGGCCGAGCAGATGGCCGAGGAGCAGACCGACGACCTCCCGCGACGCAAGTCGGGCCGCAACGCCGCCGCCCTGGCCGACGACCACGGCGGAGCCCCCGCCCCGACGGCCGAGGCCCCCGAAGCCGGACCGGCCGAAGGTGAGGGCGAGGGCGAAACCGAAGGCCAGGCGATCGACGCCGGCGGCGAAGAAGACTGGAACGAGACCGAGACCGAAGAGGAAGGGGGCCCGCGCGGCGGGCCAGAGGACGAGTTCGATCCGGAATCGACCGGCGACCGGGAGTCGGCCTTGCCCGCCGAACTCCGCGGCGCGATCGATTCCGACCCCCCTTACGATGACGAGGACCCGGACGCCGAGACGGACGGGGACGAGTCGATCGAGGGGGCCGAGCGGCGTGACGTGGCCCTCGCCGAGGAGACCGGCGGGCTGACCACGAACGGCCGCGAGGTGACCTCGGCGCCGGACGACGCCGAGCAGTCGGAGACCCTCCGGCTGGTGATGAACGTGGTCGAGGGGGACGACCCCCCGGTCCTCGACGAGGACCCCGGTCGCGACCCGAAGGTCGCCGAGACCGCCGACGACGACGAGGAGTCCTGAACCGGCCCAACCCGCGCGGCGGGGCCCCCCATCGGGGCCGCGCCCCGGGGGAGACCCGGACGCCGGCGAACGCCGGCGGCAATGCTGACCCCGCAATCTGAGGTTCGCCGCACCCGACCCCCCAATCCAGACCGACTCGACCCGACCCGACTCGAGCCCTGATGCGAGCCGGCCCCCGACCTCGACCCCGACGACCGACGCCCCCCGCGGCGTCGACCCCCGTCGCCGGCGGGCCCGCCCCCTCACAGGCGCGTTGGAATCATCCGGATAATCGCCGCCGCCCCGATCGGGCTCGCCGCGCGACCGACCACCTCGCTACAATCGAAATATCCAGAAGACATTCGTTTCGGGTCGCGGCCGTCGCGGCCAGCCGGAGCCGGTTCCGGGGAGGAGTCGCCTTTGTCCACGCGTGTTCACGAGTTGGCGAAAGAATTGGGATTGAAGAGCCAGGACTTGCTGGATCGGATCCACAAGTGGAACCTGGACGTCAAGGCGAACGCCTTGGCCGTCGTCGATCCCCCAACCGTGGAGCAGATCCGGGAGCTGTTTGGGCGCGAATCGAAGGGGGGGGCCGGATCGGCCCCCAAGCCCTCGCCCGCCGCCGAGGAGCCCACGCGACGGCCGGCCGCCAAGGCCGCCGAAGCCACGCCCGCGAAGTCGCCCTCCGCCCCCCCGGCCGCCACGGCGCCCACCCCGACCCCGACCGCCGAGGTCGCGGCCCCGAAGCCCCGGCCCCCAAGGTCGCCGCCCCGTCCCCGGTGCAGCCGGCCGCCGAGGTCCCGGCCCCCAGGCCGCAGCCGCCGCTCCGACGCCGCCGACCGCCGAGGTCGCGGCCCCGAAAGTCTCGAAGGAGGCCGCCGCGAGCCCGGCGGCCACGGGTCTGGGCCCGACGCCGACGCCGGCCCCCGGACGCGCCGCGCCCCTTTCGTCGCGGTCGAGCGGTCCCCTTTCCGGCCACACGCCGCATCGCAGCGGCGGCCCCTCGCCGACGTCCCGGACGTCGCAATCTCCCTCCTCGCAAGGCCCCGCCCCGGCTTCCCCCCAGCACCCCGGGGGAGGATCGGCGTCCACCCAACCTCTGAAGCGGAGCGAATACATGACTTCGGCGGGAATCCGCCCCCCGGTCCAGCGGACCGGGACGCATTCGGCCCCCTCGGCCGGCGGCCGCAGGCCCGGCGAGGAAGTCCGACGCCCGACCGACGACGCCGCCGCCGAAGGCGCGCGCCGCGACGCCTCCGGGCCGCGCCGTCCGCTCCCCCCGGTGGCCTCCATGCAGCCTCAGGGGGCCCGGCCTCAGCAGGCGGGTTCGCCCGTCCGTCCCCAGGCCTCCTCGCCCGAGGTCAAGAGCCAGCGTCCCGAGAAGCGGATGACCCGCGAGGACATGCTGGCGCTGATGCGGTCGGGCCAGATCGGGCCCAACGCCGCGCCTCCGGCGCGTCCCAGCGGCCCGCTCCGCCCCGGCGGTCCCGGGCTCGCCGCCCGACCCGCCGGCCGTCCCGGCCCGCCGCCGTCGGGCCCCGCGAGCGGCCCCAGCCGCGGCCCCGTCGCCCGCGGCCCGGCCCCCGGCGGGATCGGCCAGGCTCCGGCGCCGCTCACCCCGCCGACCGAGGATGAAGAGGAACGCAAGAAGGGCAAGGGGGTCGGCTCGTCGGCCGACCGCGCCGGCCGTCGCGCCCGCCGCAACGAGCGCGCCACCGATCGCCGCGTGACCTCGCCGCTCCCCGCCGCCGCGCTGCTCAACGACGACGACGAGGCGCGTCGCGGCCGTTCCGGCCGCCGCCCCCACCACAAGGCCGGGGGCCGCCACGCCTCCGCCGCCCAGGCGCGAAAGTCCCACGCCGAGGTCGAGGCCCCGATCACCGTCCGGACGCTTTCCGAAGCGCTGGGGATCAAGGCCAACGACCTGCTCCGCAAGCTCATGGCGTTGGGCCAGATGGCCACCATCAACGCCAACATCGACGACGAACTGGCCGTCATGCTGGCGATGGAATTCGGCATGACCCTCGACGTGGTGCACGAGCGCACGGCCGAGGACGACTTCATGCAGGCGTTCGCGCCCGTCGAGGAGTCGGGGAACCTCCAGCCCCGCCCGCCGGTCATCACGATCCTGGGCCACGTCGACCACGGCAAGACCTCGCTCCTGGACCGGATCCGCACGGCCAAGGTCGTCGAGAGCGAGAGCGGCGGCATCACCCAGCACATCGGCGCCTATCAGGTCGAGTACAACGGCAACCCGATCACGTTCGTGGACACGCCGGGCCACGAGGCGTTCACGGCCATGCGGGCCCGCGGCGCCAACGTGACCGACATCGTGGTCCTGGTGGTCGCGGCCAACGACGGCGTGATGCCGCAGACGGTCGAGGCCATCGCCCACGCCAAGGCGGCCGAGGTGCCGATCGTCGTGGCGCTGAACAAGATCGACGTCCCCAACGTCGACACCGCCGCCAACATCAGCAAGATCTACGGCGAGCTGTCCCAGCAGGGCCTGAACCCGGTCGAATGGGGCGGCGACGTCGAGGTCGTGAAGACGTCGGCCACGACCGGCCTGGGCGTCTCCGACCTGCTCGCCACCCTGGAGACGATCGCCGAGCTCCACGAGTTGAAGGCCGATCCCGACCGGCCGGCGACCGGCACCTGCCTGGAGGCCTCGATCTCCGAAGGCCGGGGCGTGATCGCCACCGTCCTGGTCCGCGAAGGGACGCTCAAGGTCGGCGACGTGGTGGTCTGCGGCGACGGCTACGGCCGCGTCCGCGCCCTCTTCGACGACCGCGGCCGGCTGGTCGAGAAGGCCGGCCCGTCGTTCCCGGTGGAGATCTCCGGGCTCGACGTGGTCCCGGTCGCCGGCGAGAACTTCGCCGTCACCGACGACCTCAGCCGCGCCCGCGAAGTCGCCGAGACCCGCCGGCTCCGCACCCGCGACGCCGCCCAGGCCGAGCGCCAGACCGTCACGCTCGAAAATCTGTACAACCGGATGGCCGAGCGCAAGGTCAAGTCGCTCAACCTGATCATCAAGGCCGACGTCCAGGGCTCGATCGAGGCCATCGTCAAGGAGCTGGAGAAGCTCGAGAACGCCGAGGTCCCGATCCGCGTCCTGCTGAAGGGGGTCGGCGGCATCAGCGAGAGCGACGTGATCCTGGCCGACGCCTCCCAGGCGATCATCATCGGCTACCGCGTCGCCCCCGAGGACCGGGCGATCACGATGGCCGACGATCGGGACATCGAGATCCGCCGCTACGACATCATCTATCAGGTCACCGACGACGTGAAGAAGGCCGTCGAGGGGATGCTCATCCCCGAGATCAAGGAAGTCCACCTGGGACGCGCCGTCGTCCGCCAGGTCTTCCGGATCTCCAAGGTGGGCGCCGTCGCCGGTTGCTTCGTCACCCAGGGCGTCATCGAACGCTCGGCGAAGGTCCGCCTGATCCGCGAGGGCCGCGAGATCTACAAGGGGGCCGTCGACGCCCTCAAGCGGTTCAAGGAAGACGTCAAGGAAGTCCCCCAGAACTTCGAGTGCGGCATCAAGATCACCAATTTCGACGACGTGAAGGCCGACGACGTGATCGAGGCCTACCGCGTCGACGTGATCCGCCGCACCCTGTAATCGTCGCAACGAACGGGCCCCGCCTCCCGCTTCCGTCGGGCCGGGCCGAGCCGGATCGGGCGTTTCCAACGCCCCCCGGCCGGCCCGATTCGTCGTGAAAGGGAGGCGCGGCCCCGCCTCGTCCCGGGCCGTTCGGCCCGACGAACATCCGACCAACCGATCGATCGACCGACCGACCAAGGAACGCCCCCCGATGCCGTCCCACCGCAGCCTCCGCATCGCCGAAGCCATTCGCGAGGTGGTCGCCACGGCCGTCCTTTTCGAAGTGGCCGACCCCCGCATCCAGGGCGTCACCGTCCTCGGCGTCGAGGTCACGCAGGATCTCCGCGGCGCGACCGTCTACGTCACGGTGATGGGCTCGGAGGCCGATCGCAACCAGGCCATGAAGGGCCTCCGCAGCGCCTGCGGGTTCGTGCAGTCGCGGGTCGCGGCCCGGCTCCAGATCCGCTACACCCCGATCCTCAACTTCAAGCTCGACGAGAGCGTCAAGAAGTCGGTCGAGATGGGCCGGCTGATCGAGGAGGCCGTCTCGGCCGACAAGAAGCCGGGACCCCAGGCCGACGACCTCGAAGACGACCTCGACGACGACGATGAGGAAGGCGACGAAGAGGAAGACGGCGACGACGAGGCCCCCGACGGGGCCGACTCCCCGAACGACGACGACGACGACGACACCCAGGATTCCTGAGCGTCCCCGTCCCATCCCGACGGCGGGCCGGGCGTTTCGCCCCCGCCGGACGCGGAGCCGGCGTCGCCCGCACCGCCCGGCCCGGACGAAGCGCACCCAACCCCCGACAGGTCCATGGCGACTCAAAGCAAAACCCAGTATCTCGCCGATCTCCAGGCCTTCCTCAAGCGCCGGTACAAGCCCAAGGCGGAGCCGGCCGTGAGCCGGCTCTCGGTGATCGACGCCGTCGTCTACGGGATCTGCCACGAGGACACGACCCGCGAGCAGGCCAACCAGGCCCTCTCCCGGTTCAAGGACCAGTTCTTCGACTGGAACGAGGTCCGCGTCAGCCCGCTGGAGGAGGTCCGGGAGACCCTGGCCGACGTCCCCGACGCCGCCGCCCGCGCCCAGCGCATCCGGCGGTTCCTCCGCCAGCTCTTCGAGAAGACGTACAGCTTCACCGCTCTCGAGCAGCTCGCCAAGAAGCCGCTGAAGGAAGCCCTCAAGACGCTCCACCCGTTCGAGGCCTTCCACTCGGACTACGTCACCGCCACCGTCGTCCAGCAGGCCCTCGGCGGCCACGCCATCCCGATCGACGAGGCCACCCGCAAGACGCTCGAACAGCTCGGCCTCCACGAGCCCGACGTCGCCACCCTCCGGGGCCTGGTGGAACGCGCCATCCCCAAGAATCGCGGCGCCGAGTTCATCGACCTCCTCGAAGACATGGCCCACGACCCGGCCATCGTCACCGACCCCAAGGTCCCCCGCTGGGAGCACCAGGGCAAGCCCGCCAAGCCCGGCAAGGACGCCGTCGAGGTCCCCGCCAAGGAAGCGAAGGCCAAGGACAAACCCAAGGAGAAGGACAAGGAAGCCCCGGCTCCCGAGCCCGCGCCCGCGCCCCTGCGGGTGAAGAAGGCCGCGCCGAAGGAACCCCCCGCCCCCCCCAAGAAGGGCGGCAAGGGGAAGCCCGGGGAGAAATGATCCGGGCCGTCACGGATTCCGGGGAGCCCTCCACGACGACGGCCTTCCCCCCGTCGCGGGGGAGAAAGACCCCAAGGGGGTCGGATGCGGGGATGACGAGCCGGGAGGTCGTCGGAATCCGCGATCCGGCCCACCGAAACGCCGACGGCTCTCGCACTCGTCGCCGCCTCATTCGCCGCCGCGAGGCGCCTTCCCCACCAGGGGGGAAGGCGTGATGCCGACGGCCTCCGTCATTGCGGAGGGACCGAAACGCCGGCGGCATCCCGGCTCGTCCTCCGCTCATCCGGTCCTTCGGGCCACCTTCCCTCGCGAGGGGGAAGGGCGTTTCGGCTCGGAAGACGGGCCGGTCGAGGGTGATCCGGTCGCGGGATGGAAGGGACGGCTCAGTCGCCGCTCTTCACGGCGCCTTTCGGCTTCTTCCCCTTGGCGTAGACGGGCGTGCCCCGCTCCTCGGCCTCGATCCGGGCGTCTTCCGACCTGATCGTCTCCAGGTCGTCGGCGGAAAGCGGCGGGAGCTTGTCGGGCGCGTAAGCGGGGTGGCTCGCCGCGTCGTCGCAGGCCGCCGGGACGACGGCGGCCAGCAGGAACAGGGCGGCCCGAAGGCGTGGGCTGATCATTGGAGGTCCTCGCGGGTCGGTCGTGTCGGGTCGGGATCAGTAGGAGTCGCTGCTGATCGGCTCGCCGTCGTCGATGACGGCCAGCTTGCGGAACGTCCCCGCGTCGATGGTGAACTTCACGAACCGCACCGAGCCGTCGCAGAGCAGCATGTTGGCGCCGCCGGGGTGCGAGCTGCCGAAGGTCCGGCGCCAGATGGAGTTCCCCCCCGGGGTCGCGGGCGTGGCGCACGCGCCGGTGCCGTTGGGCGCCTGCTGGTCGGGCTCGGGGACGAAGTGGTAGCGGATCGCGTCTTCATCCCAGCCGGCGTTGTTCCAGCGTTCGTTGTCGCCGCCCTCGGCGCCGTGGCGGTTGGGCGGGAGCCCCTTCTCGCCCATCAGGATCGAGTTGCTGGCGCCGTCGGTGATCTCGGCGAGCCGCCGCTTGGCGCCGCGCCCGGACCAGGCGATGGCGCCCTTGTGGCCGCCCGTGTTGGACTGGTTGACCGTGGAGCGTTCGTCGCTGTTGGGCGTCGCCCCATTGGGCGGGGGGGGGATGAACCGGCCGGGGTCGGCGTTGCCGCCGTCGCAGTCGATCGACTGGCCCTGGAAGAACCCGGCGCAGCCGGCGTAGTCGTTCTTGGCCGTGGCGGTGACGGGATTGGCCCCGTAGCGCTGGGGCGCCCGGCGGCTCGGGCAGTACTGGTAGGGGATCGCCACCCGCGACACGTCGAGGTCGCCGTTGAGGTTCTGGCCCCCGTTGTAGGGGAGCATCGCGAAGTTGGCGAGGTTGTAGACCGCCTGCTGCTCGGTGTACGGGAGGATCTTGAAGAACTGGTTCCAGCCGTCGGGGTGCCAGGCGTTGCAGCAGGTCGTGGCGCCGTAGGACGGCGAGACCTCGTCGTAGTTGTAGCCGCTGGGGTCCGGCGCGCCCGAGCTGGTCACGCCCTGGGGGTGGCCGTCGAACGGACCCTGGGGGAAGTAACCGTTGGCGCTCTCGAAATTGTGCACGCCGAGGCCCAACTGCTTCAGGTTGTTGGTGCACTGCGTGCGACGGGCGGCCTCGCGGGCGCTCTGCACGGCCGGGAGCAGCAGCGCGATCAGCACGGCGATGATCGCGATCACCACCAGCAGCTCGATCAGCGTGAAGGCGGGCCGGCGGGGTCGGGAGTTCAAGCGGTTCTTCGACACGGTCTCGTCACCTCGCAACCAGGGGAAGGATCGATCGAACGGGGGCGTTTCCCCCCTCGCGTCGCATCCTAGCGTCCGGTTTCGAAGGTCTCGCGCGGAGTCCGGGAAACCCGCATGGTTAAGCCGAGAAGCTTTCGAGAAGGTCGCATCGAAGCGCCCGAATCCCGTGGCGGGATCGTCGAGGTCCGCTTACCTTGGGGTCGATCGCCGGCCCGACGGCCGGGCTGACCAGAATTTTCCCGCCCGGAGAATCGCCATGCCTCGCGTCCTCGCGCCTCTCGTCCTCGCCCTGTCCGTCGCGGCCTTCGGGCCTTCGCCTGCGGGGGCCGAGGAGGTGGAGAACCCCGTCTACACGAGCTGGACCCGCTGCCGGCCGGGGACGACACTGGTCGTCCGGGAGGTCGCCGAGAGCGAGGCGGGGGGCGGCGAGCGGGTCGTCACCACCAAGCGGCGGGTCCTCAGGTCGGTCGACGACCGGAAGCTCGTCGTGGAGGAGTCGACCGAGGTCGAGTCGTCGGCCGGCACCAGCCAATTCGGCCCCCAGGAGTACACCCACCGCCGGACGATGTTCCTGCCCGAGGGCGTCGACAAGGCCCGGCTCGGCCGCCCCCAGAAGGCCGACGCCCAGGGCGAGGAAGACGTCGAGGCCGCCGGCCGGACCTTCCACGCCGAGTGGTTCGACACCAAGGGCCAGACCGAGGCCGGGCCGTCGAACGTCCGCGCCTGGTACGCCGACGACTGCCCCGGCCTCCTGGTCAAGTCCGTCACCCGCGTCCCGGCCGCCCGGAAGCTCACCACGACGACGGTGGTCGAGTACAAGACCCCCTGACCGTGCCGGTCCGCTCCTTCCTTCGCCTCAACGCGCCGCGCCGACGTCCGTCGCGGCGACTCCCTCGATGCGCTTGCCCGAATCGACGTCGAACGTCCCGAGGTCGACGGGCTCGCCGGCCTCGACGTTCAGGTCGCGGACCAGGTCGAAGCCCTGGAACCCGCCGGGGACCTTGATCCAGCCGAAGCCCTTGCCGCCCCGGCCGTCTTCGTGCGTGAGGTTCATGGCGAAGAGCCGACATCCGGCCCCCCGATACGTGAAACACTTGAACCGCCCCTGGGAATCCAGTTCCGACCACGTGATATCCATGGGACGTGCGAACGGCTGATTTCCGGGGTCGATCTGGACGGAAATCTGACCTCGGGCCGGCTTCCCGTCCGCATGGACCAGCCGGCCCGTCAGCGGGACGATCGGGGCCAGCAGGACGGTCCTCGCCGGCGTGTCCGGCGGCGTGTCGCCGGACACGGTGACGATCACGCCGAGATTCCGGTCGAAGTTCTGGACGATGACCACGCGCGTCTCGCCCGGGTCGAGCCCCAGAATCCGCGCCTCGGCCCTCGGCGGGAGGAACCCTCCGCCGAGATCGGTCGGGACACGGTTCTGGAGCTGTTGCGCGGGGACCGGCGAGCCGTCCTCGTCGACGAACTTCAGGGCCACCGACGCTCCCCGGACGACCGCGATTGCCCCCGCCGAGGCCGAAGGGCCGTCGGCGGCGTCGACTCCCTTCAGGGAGTGGAACGACCCCGGAGGGATGCGGACGTAAGTGGCCAGATGATCGGAGTCCGCGAGCCGTTCGAGCGTCTCGGCGCCGATCCGAGTCCGATAGCGGAAGTCGTCGGCCTTGACCAGCACCACGCCCCGTCCAGGGACGCCCAGCACGCGGAAGTGACCCTGGGCGTCCGTGCGGAACCGATCGCCGTGCAGCCGGTATCCGTAGCCGATGGCACCCGGATTCGCAGCGAGGCAATCCGTCGCGCGGGGGTTGTCGGCCGCCGGGACGTAGTCCAACCGTGCCGCGACCGGCTGGCCGTCGGCCTGGTCGACGACCTGGCCCTCGATCCAGACCCCGCGCTTGAGGGCCACGTCGAGCCTCGTCGGGCCGTCGACCGGGGCGGCGGGGACCTGCAAGTGCGTGGAAACGAAGTAGGGCTGGTCGGCGGCGGGATAGACGAAGAGGACGCGTTGCTCATCACCGGTCGTCGGCAGGCCGAGGAGCCGATATCGGCCCTCGGCGTCGGTCCAGGCACCGTCTCGATCGCCGACCGGGCGGGGCCAGTCCCAGTCCGCCGTCGCGGTGACGAACGCGCCGGAGATCGGCGAGCCGTCGGCGGCGTCGCGGACGATCCCCTCGACGGCCCGCGACGGGTCCACGGCGATCGTGCAGGCAGCCCCCTGGATCTCGGTGAAATCGAGGATGCCGAAGCGGAGATCCTGGAACTGGTAGAGGTTCGGGAGTCGGGTCCGATCCATCGCCCGGGTCAGGACGAGAGCGTGCCGAAGCGCCGCGTCGGGGCCGGAGATCGCCAGGATCGCCAGGGAGTCGCGGCCCAGCCCCGTGAAGCGGAACCGGCCGTCGGCGTCGGTCTCGACCTCGTGGGGCGACGGTAGCAGCCCGTTGGTCGACCAGCGATCCGACGTGCTCCAGGGCTGGGCCGGATCGGCCGTCTTGCCGGACCTGAGGAAGAAGACGTCTCGCAGCCGGATCTTCGCGCCGGGGACCGGGTGGCCTTCCGAATCGACGACGCGGCCGTCGATCGGCGGCCCCGGCTCGCCGAGCTTCACCATGCCGTCCGCGCCGGCCGCTCCGGGGCCGAATCCCTCGGCGAGGGCGACGATCGGCGTCCGGGCCTTCGGATCGAACGGGGGGCCGCCGAAGGCGTCCAGCTCATACCGGCCCTCGGCGTCGGTGGTCGCTCGCCGTTGCTCATCGACGGGGCCTCCGGTCGCCCCCTGGCGCGTGCTCCAGGCGAGCACCGAAGCCCTCGCGACGGGCTTGCCCGAACGGTCGACGACCCGGCCTCGGAGCCGGTCGCCTTGCGGGACGTCTGCTTTCGCGGCGGCCGGTTCCTCGGTTACGGCTCGCGGCGGATCGCCGAACCGCAGCAGGCCGGCGAAGGCCGTCGAGGCCAGGCCGACGATCGCGACGGCGAGGACCGCGCGGCGGCCGACGCGGGTGGAGAGGGTCCGCGAGGGGTCGAGGATCCGGGCCACGCGACGGGCCAGGAGCGACCGCAGCGAGATCATGCAGACGACGGTCGGGGAAGGGGGGGGCAACGCCCGACCGGCCAATTCGACGAGCCGTTCGGCGTAGCTCGTCCGGTCGGCGCCGAACGACACCACCACATCGTCGCAGACCTCCTCGGCCGTCGACTCGATCCGCCGGGAGAGCGCCCAGAGGAGCGGCTGGCCCCAGAGCGCCGCCTCGGCCAGCCGCCGCGTCAGGTTCCACCAGCCGTCGCGGCGGGCCAGGTGCGCCAACTCGTGGACGAAGGCGTCGCGCGGGTCGTCCGCGCCTTCCGGCAGCAAGATCATCGGCCGGGTCAGGCCGTCGAGGCAGGGGCTCGACAGGAACGGGCTCCGTCGCACCGGGGGCGTCCGCACGCCCAGCTCCCGCGCGATCGCCTCGCAAAGCGCCTGCGTCTCGGGCTCGACGTCCGCCGCCGAGTCCCGGAGCCGCCGCATCCGGCCCTGCCGGACCAGCATCCGCGCCAGCAGGAACAGCGTCCCGACGCCCCACCCCGCCAGGCCGACCGCCGCGATCGCGTCGCGAGGGAGCGACCTTTCGACGACCACCGGGGACGCCGGGAGGGACGCGGGGAGCGGGGTGAACGGCTCCGTCGGCAGGGGAGCGATCGTGAACCGGACGTCGGTGTACGGCGGCTCTGAGGAGGGAGGAGCCGGGATGAACGGCGACGACGACGAAAAGGGCAGGGGACGCGCGGCTTCGGCCGTCGGCCATCGCAGGGCGAGGCCCTCGAAGCCCATCGCCGAGAACGTGATCGAGACGGCCGGGCCGAGGAGGACCGCCGCCAGGGTCGCGCGGTAGACGGCCGATTGCAGCGCCGGCCCCCGCGATCGCGCCCAGCGCCCGGCGGCCAGGCCCAGCAGCAAGAGCGCCGAGGACTGCGCCAGCCAGGTCAGGCCGAAGCCCGTCGCGGCGCGGACGGCGTCCAGCAAAATCGCGTCGCTCATTTCGACCTCCCTTCGCCGTCCCGGCGGGTCTCGTCGATCAGCTTCCCGAGTTCGTCCAGCTCCTTGCGGGTCAGCCCGTCGTTCTTGATGAGGTGCGCGACCAGGCTGCCGGCGTCGCCGCCGAAGACCCGCTCCAACAGGTCGCGAGCGGCCGTCCGCTTGACGCGATCCTCCTTCAGCTTCGCGAAGAAGAGGAACGTCCGGCCGTCGGCCTCGTGCCCGGCCGCCCCCTTGGCCTCAAGCTGGCGGAGGAGCGTCTGCACCGTGCTGTGCGCGACCGGCTCGCGATCGTTGAGCGCGTCGGTGATCTCCCGGGCGCTGGCCTTCCCCCGGTCCCACAGCACCTGCATGATCCGGAACTGCATCCGGCCCAGTTGCGTCTCGCCCATCACGGGTCCCTCCCGGAGCCTCGGTTATCCACCCAAGTAGATTTACTCAGGTAGACAATCTTGTCAAGGGGTGCGGGGGATTCCGAAGACGCCGGCGCGGGAGTTCAGAACGTCTTGGCAGCTTCCGTCGGGTGCTGATACGATGGGCTGGAAGTTTCGGCGTCGAAACGAAGACGCCGGGATGGAGATGTGGACGAGGGACCGTCATCCCGACGGACTCCACCGAGGACGGGGAGAGGTGAACATGGTCGGGCCGATCCGATGGTCTGCGGCGTGTCGAGCGGGCTGGACGGCGGTCGCGCTGGCGACCTTGGCGGTCGGCTTCGGCGCGGGCCGGGCCCGGGCCCAGGAGCCCGCCCCCAAAGCCGAGCCGCCCAAGGCCGACGCCCCCGAAGCGAACGTTCCCAAGGCCGACGCCCCGGCGGCGGCGCTCAAGCCGGACGTGACGGAGCTGTACAACCGCCCCGGCGACGACCCCCCGAAGCCGTTCGTGCCGCAGAACCCCCAGACGGTCGAGGACCGCAAGCGGATCGAGGCCGTCCGGCTCTACACCGCGGCGCGGGCGCTGGAGGACCGTCGGGCGTTCGCCGACGCCGCCGACGCGCTCCTGGAGGCCTACAAGCTCGACCCCGATTCGGTGGCGATCGCCCGACGGCTGAGCCGGCTCTACGTCGGCCCGCTGGCCCGGCCCGACCTCGCCGTCGACTACGGCAAGCGCGCCCTGGCCGCCGACCCCTCGGACTCCGAGACCCTCGAACGCCTGTTCCAGTTCCATCTCCAGCGCAACGACCTGCGGGCCTGCGAAGCGCTGCTGCAAGAGGTGCTCGCCAATCCCAAGCTGGAGGCCCACGCGCCGGCGCGGACGGTCGCCTGGTTCGACCTGGGGAGGCTCTACTCCTCCGGCCTGAACGAGCCGGAGAAGGCGGCCGACGCCTACGCCAAGGTCATGGCCGAGCTCGACGACAAGGCCTCGATGAAGCTCGCTCCCGCCGACGTGACGCGGATCCTCGGCAATGAGCCGGCGGTCACCTACCTCGGCTTCGGCGTCGTCTTCCTCGCCGCCAAGCGCGACGACCTGGCCGTCAGGGCGTTCGAGCGGGGCCTGGTCTACGACGACACCAACCCCCAGATCCCCCTGCTTTTGGCCGAGACCTACCTGAAGTCCAACCAGGGCGACAAGGCCCTGGCGCTGGTGGACCGCTACATCAAGCGGCAGCCGAAGGGGGTCGAGGCTTACGAGCTGCTCGCCAAGGTGCTCAAGGCGCTCAACCAGGAAGACCGGATCACCCCCCGGCTGGAAGAGGCCTCCGGCCGAGACCCCAAGAACGTGCCGCTCCAGTACGTGCTGGCCGACCGCTACCGCGAGACCGGCCAGGTCGACAAGGCCGAGGCCCTGTACAAGGGGCTGCTGGCGAGCCAGCCGGACCCCCTGACCTATCGGGCCCTGGCCGCCTCGCTGCTCAAGCGCAAGAAGGCCGGCGACCTCCTGAAAGTGCTGTGCGAGGCCATCGGCCGTCCCCAGGGGTTCGAGGCCGTCATGCCCCAGCTCCAGGTCGTGGCGACCGACGACGCGCTCGCCGAGGAAATGCTCGACGAGGGGCTCAAGCAGCTTTCCGCCGACCCCCCGGGGCTCCCCCAGGCCCCCGCGTTCACCGTCCTGAGCATCATCGCCAACCCGGACCGTGGGGACCAGAAGACCCCCCGGCTGGAACGACTGCTCAAGCTCCAACGCCTCATGCTCGAACGGTCCCCGAACCCCAAGCTCTACCTCGAAGTCGTCGACACCCAGCGCCGGCTGGACCAGTTCGGTGACGCCGCCGCGACCCTGGAAGAGATGTTCGCCAAGTACCCGAGCGAGCGCAAGGCCCGCTACCTGTTCTTCCTGGCGAGCTTCTACCGCAAGACCGACCGGGACGCCAAGGCCCTGGAGACGGCCCGCGAGGCCGTGAAGATCGAGCCCACGGACCCCGACACCCAGGCCCAGGCCGCCAACCTCCTGGCGGAGCTCGGCCAGCTCGACGAGGCCGTGCCGCTCTTCCAGAAGCTCATCAAGGACGAGCCCGGCAACCCGATGTACGAGTTCATGTTCGGCGGCTTGCTCGCCAAGTACGGCCGCAACGAGGAAGCCGTCAAGTTCTTCAAGGAGATGCTCGACCGCAACGCCGGCAAGGACGAGATCGCCAAGCTGATCCGCTCCAACCTGTCGATCGTCTACGTCAACCAGGGGGACTACGCCAAGGGCGAGGCCGAGCTGGAGACCGTCCTCGAACGCTTCCCCGAAGACCCGGGCGTCAACAACGACCTGGGCTACCTCTACGCCGATCAGGGCAAGAACCTGGAGAAGGCGGAGGCCATGATCCGCAAGGCCCTCAAGGAGGACCCGGACAACTACGCCTACCTCGACAGCCTGGGCTGGGCCCTCTTCAAGCAGGGCAAGCTCAAGGAGGCCGTCGAGCCGCTGGAGAAGGCCGTCGAGCTTCACAAGGAGGCCGAGAAGCGCGGCCTCTCCTCGCCCGACGCCACCCTCCCGGACCACCTGGGAGACGTCTATCTCCAGATGCGCGAGGTCGAGAAGGCCCGCACCTGGTGGCGCGAAGCCGAACAGGCCGCCGCCCGCAGCACGCCCCCCGACAAGCGCCTGGACGAGATCCGCAAGAAGCTGGCCTCGCTGGACGCCCTCGAAGAGGAACCCAAGCCTTCCACCGGACAGACCCCTTGATCGATCGGACTCGATCGACCCGACCCGGCCCGATACACGACCGGGGGGGACGTCGGATCGACGCCCCCCTCGGGCCTTCCCCAGCGGGCCGACGCTCGAGCGCCGGCCCGTCGTCGTCCCTGCGGCGACCCGGCGTTCGACGAGACGCCTGACGCGAACCGGCCGGGCGCGGCCGCCAGAGAGAGGAGCCGAGATCCCAGATGGCAGGACATTCCCACTCCGCGAACATCGCCCATCGCAAGGGCGCGGTCGACGCCAAGCGCGGCAAGCTGTTCAGCAAGCTCTGCCGGGCCATCTACGTCGCCGCCCGCAACGGCGGCCCCGACCCCGCCGCCAACCTCCGCCTCCGCTATGCGATCGACAAGGCCCGGCAGTTCTCCTGTCCCAAGGACAACATCGAGCGCTCGATCAAGAAGGCCACCGGCGAACTGGGGGCCGAGAACTTCGAGGAGGTCATGTACGAGGGCTACGGCCCCTCGGGCGTGGCCGTGCTCTGCGAGGTGCTGACCGACAACCGCAACCGCACCGCCGGCGACCTGCGGCGGATCTTCGAGGCCTCCGGCGGCAACCTCGGCGCGACCGGCTGCGTGAACTACCTCTTCACCTACAAGGGGCTGTTCCTCGTCGAGTCCAAGCACGTCGTCGAGGACGCCCTGATGGAAGTCGCCCTGGAAGCCGGCGCCGACGACGTCGAGCTGATCGAGGGCTACTTCGAGGTCACCTGCGACCCCAAGCAGTTCGAGACCGTCCGCAAGGCCCTGGAAGACGCCAGGATCCCCACCGAGAGCGCCGAGACGAGCTACCTGCCGGCCACCTACGTCGACCTCGACGTCGACTCCGGCAAGAAGATGCTCAGGCTCAAGGACCTCCTCGACGAGAACGACGACGTCCAGAACGTCTACGCCAACGACAACATCCCCGAGGAAGTCCTCGCCGGCTGACCCCGCGCCGTCGCCCCCAAGTCGATCCCCGCCCTCACCTCACCCCGGCCGTGCCGACCTGCGAGGACCCCAGCGTGAACCCGCCGCCGGGGTTGGGCCGGGCGAGGAGGCGAGGAAGCTCGACCTGATCGAAGAACGCGTAGTTGGGCTGTTCGAATTTCCTGACGTGGTCGGCCAGAGATTCGTTGGGGCCGAGGTGGGCGATGTCGAAATGGGGGACCGAGGAGGAGCCGGACTCCCAGGCGGACTGCCCCTTGTAAGCGAGCTGGATCCGACTGATCTGGGGGCGGACCTTGAACCTGTCGGTGCGGAATCCGGCCCCCATCGTGCGGTAGGAGATCTCCTCCTCCTTGCCGGTCTCGACGACGGGGAGGAGCACCAACGCGGAGCCTGGCGCGACCTTCACCTGAATCTGGGCGAGCTTCGCGGTCAGCGATTCGACGACCTTCTCGCGCTTCGAGGCGTCGGCGACGCCCGCCGCGTCGATCGAGACGGTCGCGCCGGGGCGGACGATGAAGAAGTTGGGATCGGCCAGGGCCTGCTTGAGCGACTGCCGGACGATCGGCTGCGGGAGCCGCGCGGGGATCAGGGCGCCGGCCTGGTTCTGGCGGGCGGCGAGCAGGAACCAGCAGAGCCCGTCGCGGTCGCGGGCGGCCTGTTCGGCCCCCTGGTAGTCCCAGAGCTTGACCTGGCTTTCCACGTCGATCAGGTAACGCCCGCCGACGAGGAGGTGATCCTCGTCGGTCCAGAGCGGGGGATTGTCCGGGGCGACGGCGATCGGGCTGAGCTGAAGATCGCGGTGGAGCGTCCCGTCCTCGGTATTCCAGACGAACGCCTTGCCGACCGTGAGGCAGGCGAACCGCTTGCCCGAGGGGGAGAATCCGAAGCTCGGCCACGGGGTCTGCGTCAGCGGCATGGCCTGCACCGCGGCGATCTGCCCGGCCTCGACGTCCAGCAGGCCGACCTTCCCCTCGTGGGCGAAGGCCAGGAACTTGCCGTCGGGGGAGACGGCGGGCACGCAGCCGTCGGTCGTCTGGAGCGTCAGGCTCGGCCGCACCGGGTCCAGGTCCCAGAGCACCAGCTTGCCGCCGCCTATGGTCGCGAACCGCTTCGGCCCGAGGAACGCGGCCCACTTCACGTCACGCGCGGGGCCCTGGGCGTCGTCGTAGGGGGCGAACCGCCAGGCCTTGACGAGCCCCTGCGCGGTGAGGTTCCAGAGTTCGAGCCGGTCGGCGTTGCCGAAGCCGAACTCGTCCTTCCGCATCAAGACCTGATCGCCCGCGTCGGAGAGGGCCAGGGGCGCCAGCACGCCCGATGATTTCACCACGCCCAGGGTCTTGCCGGCCTTGAGGTCGCAGACCGCGATCCGGGTGGTCCCGGGCTTGGGGTTGTCCAGCGTGTAGCCGACCACCGCGTAACTCCCGGCGACGTTGACCGCGAAGCCCTTCTGGTGCTCGAAGAAGTCGGTCGTGGCGGGGATCGGCACGCCCCGAGGCCGCGCGGCCGGGGCGGTCTCGGCGGCGGGCGGCGCGGCGGGGGCGATCGCGATCTTCCAGGCGCCTTCGGGCGGAAGTCCGGCGAGCTGGGCGGAGGACCAATCGGGGTCGATCTCGGCGGGCTCGCCGCCGGGGTTCGGGACGGCCGGGTTCGGGAAGCCGAGGTTCGGGGAGGGGGACCCTGGGCGTGCCGCCATCGCGCCGGGGCGGGCGTCGGCGGCCCTGGGCTGGAACGGATCGGCGGCCGGCTTGGGCTTGAACGGGTCTTCCTCGGCCAGCTTCTTCAGGAGGTCCTCGACGTATCGCCGGTCCGCGGAGCAGAGGCGGTCCAGCAGGACCTGCATCTCCTTCCCGTCCGCCTTTCGGAGGACGACGTTCTCCCCCTCTACGCCGACGTAGCGGGCCTGGATCTTGAACCGGCCGCTGACGTCCTTCCACGTCCGCAACTCGGCCTCGCCCTCCTGCGTCGCGGCGGCGGTCGCCGTCGCCGTCGTGGCGAGGGGCGGGCCGAAGCTCGCCGCCAGCAGGATCGTGAAGGAGATCGCCCATCGCCGCCACGCGACAAGAGAGGGGAACGCTCGCATGACCAGGCCCCGCGGTCGTGGTGAAGAAATGGCCCCGAGTCCATCCCGTCCCGTCCCGTCCCGGGGATGGAATCGGGGGATGTCGAGGGCTCGAATCTATCGCGGGGGCTGCAGGGCATCAAGCGTGCAATGTTGGGACGTTTACGATCGTCAACCCTTGCTGGCGTTGACGACGGGCTGCGTCCCTCGGTCGGAGCAGAGGACGACCAGCAGGTTGCCGATCATGGCGGCCTTCTTCTCGTTGTCCAGCTCGACGATCTTCTGGTGCGAGAGCCGGTCCAGGGCCATCTCGACCATGCCGACGGCGCCCTCGACGATCATCGTCCGGGCGGCGATCACGGCCCCGGCCTGCTGGCGCTGGAGCATCGCGTGGGCGATCTCCTGGGCGTACGCCAGGTGGCTGATCCGGGCCTCCATCACCAGGACCCCCGCCTGCACGAGCCGCTCCTGGATCTCGACCTTGAGGTGCTCGGCGACCTCCGCCGTGTGGCTCCGCAGCGCGATCTCCCCCTCGACGTGGGGGTCGTACGGGTAGTTGAGGGCCAGGTTCCGCAGGGCGGCCTCGCTCTGGACGTGGACGAAGTCGTTGTAGTCGTCGACGTGGAAGAGGGCCTCGGCGGTGTCGACGACCCGCCAGACGACGACCGCGGCGATCTCGATCGGGTTGCCCGCCAGGTCGTTGACCTTCAGCCGCTCGCTCTCGAAGTTCCGCACCCGCAGCGAGACGCTCCGCTTGGTGAAGAACGGGTTGACCCAGCGCAGCCCCGGCTCGCGGACCGTCCCCCGGTAGTCGCCGAAGAACTGCAACACCTTGGCCTCGTTCGGGCCCACCGTGAACAGCCCGACCAGCCCGAAGAAGACGACCACGCCCGACAGCAGCGCCGGCACCACGAAGAAGCCGTTCTCCGTCGCGATCGCGATGAAGATCATCAACGCCCCGAACGCCACCATGCCCCCCATGCTCATCAGGGTGCCCATCCCCGACTTCGGGACGACGGGCACCTCGGTCATCTGGATCGTCGCCTTCGTCGTGCCTTCCCAGTCGGCATCCATCGTCGGAACCCCTGTTCAATTCTGGAGTCGAGTTCGTCGTTCTCGGACGTGTGTTCGTCGACGGCGGGCCGATATTGTCCGGGACGGCTCGTCAACCGACCGGCCGGAGCGGATACACGCGGACGCGGACCTCGCTCGCGTAGTGGGCGAGGGGGTCGACGCCGATCGGGCGGGGGACGTCGGCGGCGGCGGTCAGCGATTCTTCGAGATGGAGCACGCGGGCCGGCTGGAGCGGGTAGGGCGGGTGGTGGACCCGGCCCGACAGGAGCCGGCCGCGATGCGTCGTGTAAAGGATGTAGCGTTCGGCGAGGAAGTGTTCGAGCGTGCCGGGGGCCGACGCCCGGGGCGTCCCCTCGGGTTGATACGCCAGGTCGCAGCCGGCGGGGGCCGGTCCCGGCCACAGGCGGTCGGAGCGGTAGGCGATCCCTTCCGGCCCGCGCGTCAGGCTCATGCGGGCGAAGTGGTACCGCAGGCCCCAGAACCGTCGGGCGACCCGCACGGCCAGGGCGTTCGCCGCGTCCAGGCTGAAGAACCAGACGCCCGGATCTCGACCCCGATAATGCACATACGTACGGACGTTAACCTCGTGAAACCGCGAGGTCCCCGGCACCGGCGGCGCCCACGAATACCGGATCCCGGTCATCGTGAACGGGACCAGGCCGACGTAAGCGACGCCGTCGAACGCGTCGATCTCCAGGGCGTCGGGAATCAGCGGCCGGAGCGTCTCGGCCGGGATCGGCCAGTGGAGGAACAGCAGCTCCGCCCAGCGCTGGCGCATGGACGTGCGCCCGGCGGGGCGGAGCGTCGGGCTGATGCGGTCGATGTCGTCCGGCATGGCGCGACTCCCCGGCCTGGCGGCCGCCGTCCTCATCCGGCCGACGCGGCTTCGGGATGATTCTAGCGGGCCCCCGACCGCCGGGAAAGCCGCGCGGGACGGCCCCCGGCCTGGACGTCGGATCGGGGCGGGACCCCGCCGGAGGGCAAAGGGCGCGCCCTCGTCGGGATTCGCCCCTTCACGCCGCGCAGCGAAAAGCCCAGCCCCGGTTCGGGGGCTGGGCTTTCGGTCGATCCAGGATCGAGCTTGTAGTTGGTTCAGACGGTCGTCGCGCGGCGGCGGCGGGCGACGCCGACGAGCCCGAGGGCGCCGGCGCCGAGGCCGAGCATGGCGACCGAGGCCGGCTCGGGGACCGCGGCGGCGACCCCGCCGATCCGGATCTGGCGGACGTCCGTGACGCCGCCGGCGGAGGTGAAGCCCACGCTGCTGATCCGCTCGCCGTTGATGGCGGTGATGGTGAAGAAGTTCTGCCCGTTGCCCAGGGCGAACGCGGAGCTGGTGATCGACTCGGCGTTGCCGTTGGCGTCGAAGCCGTTGATGGTGAACACCGCGTCGCCGCTGCCGCTGAACAGGTTGAAGATCAGGCTGGTGTAGGTGGCGCCGGCGAGGAGGTTGATGGAGTCGAGCCCGAGGAGGCTGCCGGACTGCGCCTCGACCCGCGCCTGCCCGCTCGACGGCGAGGTCAGGACCTGCGCGGCCGACGTGATCAGCACGCCGGCATGCGTCGTGTTCGTCTCACCAGTGATCGTGTGGCCGACCTCGCCGCTCGTGAGCAGCACGTTCTCATCGACCTGGGGGTTGTTCGCCTTGACGATGACGAAATCGGCGCGAGACATGGCGGGGGCCGCGACGAGGCCCAGCAAACCGAAAGCGATCAAAAACAAGCGGCTGATCTTCATCGTCGTGGCTTCTCCAGCATGTATTTGGAACGGGAATTCCGCCGCCGCATCGCTGATGGAACGTCCCCGGGACCCCTGGGCCCACGAACACGGCCAGCTTGCGACCTCGCTCCGAGCGTCCGACCCCGGGTCCTGACGACCCGCCCTCGGCCCCAGGTCCCAGACCCAGGCGGCTCGGATCAGTCTGCGTTGAACGATATCTCGGGTGCGGAACGCTCGCTATCCGAGGTCCGGCGGGATCTGCCGAGAAGTCGCCCGAGCCCGAACCAATCCCATTAACACGTTGTCTTCAAACGACTTACGACACGATTACGTTTAACAACGCCAATCGACGCAGCGTCCCGGAACTGCATCCTCGTTGTCAAAATCGGACGTCGCGGGACCTAAAGCGACATATCCACCTTGAATGATGATTGGCGGGCTCCCTCAGGGCCGGACGAGCGGGGCACCCGTCGGCTCTCGGACGGCCTTCGAACGATCGAGGGCGACGCCCGATGCGGGAGGCGGGACGAATTTCCTCGAAGGCTCGCGAAACCTTCACGCGACGGGGCCATAATGGGGGGCCTGACTCGGCCCCACCCGCGACCCCGCATCCCCTGGAGAATCGCCGACATGAGAATCCGCGTATCCGTCGCCCTGTCCGCGGCGGCCTTCCTGGCGTTCGGCCCGCTCGCCCCGGCGCAGCAGGCGCCCAACGCGCCGGCGCCCGGCGCGCCGAAGAACCCGACGGAGGCCGTCGTCCCGGCCGACCCGAAGCCGACCCCCGCGCCGGCGGCCCCGGCCGGGCAGACGGCGACGGGCCTGGTCTTCCATGACAAGGACGGCGACGGCGTCCGCGACGAGGGGGAGCCGGGCCTGGCGGACGTCCGGGTCTCCAACGGCCGCGACGTCGTCCGCACCGACGATTCGGGCCGCTACACGCTCCCGATCGACGACGACACGATCCTGTTCGTCATCAAGCCTCGCCACTGGATGACGCCCGTCGACCACGAGCAACTGCCGAAGTTCCACTACAACCACAAGCCGGCCGGCTCCCCCAAGACCCACTTCCCCGGCGTCGCGCCGACCGGCCCGCTCCCCGCCTCGGTCGACTTCGCGCTCGTCCCGCGCGAGGAGCCCGATTCGTTCAAGCTCCTCCTCTTCGGCGACACCCAACCGCGCGACGTGAAGGAGGTCGAGTACATCACCCACGACGTGATCGAGCCCTTGATCTCCGCCAAATCCCACGGCGCGGTGCTGGGGATGACCCTGGGCGACGTGGTCTTCAACGACCTGTCCGTCTTCGAACCCCTGAAGAAGTCGATCGCGCTGCTGGGGCTCCCCTGGTACAACGTCCTGGGCAACCACGACATGAATTTCGACGCCGTGGACGACCGCTACTCCGACGAGACGTGGGAGCACTACTTCGGCCCTCCGTACTACTCGTTCGACCACGGCCCGGTCCACTTCGTGGTCCTCGACGACGTGGTCTGGGTCGCCGCCGACCCGAACGACAAGAAGTCCAAGGGGAAGTATCACGGCGGCCTGGGCGCCAAGCAGATGGAGTTCCTCCGCAACGACCTGGCGAACACCCCCAAGGACCAGCTCGTCGTCCTCACCATGCACATCCCGATCACCGAGATCGAGGAGCGCCCGGAGATCTTCAAGCTCCTGGCCGAACGCCCGCATTCGCTCTCGCTGTCGGCCCACCTGCACCAGCAGCAGCATCGGTTCCTCGGCTCGGAAGACGGCTTCCCCGGCGACGGTCCGCACCACCACCTCGTCCACGGGACGGTCTGCGGGAGCTGGTGGGCCGGCGCGCCCGACGAGAACGGAATCCCCCACGCCACCATGTCCGACGGCGCCCCCAACGGCTACTCGATCGTCACCTTCGACGGCCCGAAGTACGACGTGGAATTCCACGCCGCCCGCCGCCCCGCCAGCCACCAGATGAACATCCACGCCCCCGAAGAGGTCGCCGCCGAGGCCGCCTCGACGACCGACGCGGTGGTCAACGTCTTCGCCGGCAATGAGAAGTCGATCGTCGAGATCCGGCTCGGCGATTCGGGCGAATGGCGGCCGATGGAGCAGGTCCGTGAAGCGGACCCCTACTTCGTCGCCATGAAAGCGCTGGAGGAAGGCCCCAAGCCCCCTCCCGGCCGCAAGCTTCCCGCCCCCAACAAGTCCACCCACCTCTGGCGAGCCAGGCTGGCGAGCGAGGCCCCGGCCCCCGGCACCCACCTGATCCACGTCCGCGCCACCGACATGTTCGGCAAGACGCACGTCGACCAGCGCGCCGTGCGGTTCGCCCCGGCCTCCCAGACCGAAGCCGCCACCCCGCCGGCCCCCGCCGGCAGCTGAACCGGATTCGGCCCCGGCCGCGCGACGGGCTCGCCCTTCCTCACGGGGGGGCGGGCCCGCGTGGTTCCCGGGCCGCGCCGGAAATCGTTCCAGGGGTCCGGGATTTGCCCCTCGTTCGAAGCGGCCCGAGGGACCTCCCCCCGGTGCGGCGTCCTGAACTTGGAGCGAGCGTCATGGCAGAGAATCCCAGGAAACCGGACCAGTTCGAGAGCGACGCCGACGCGGTCGAGGGAGGCGGGGCGACCACCGACCGCGGCGGCCGCGACAGCGGCCATCCCGGGCCCGCTCCCGGGGCGGTCGAAAAGGAGCGGGAACGCGCCGATCGCGAGAAGCGCCCCGGGGGCGAAAGCGGCGATCCCTCGACCGAAAGTCGGAAATAGACGAGGCCCCGGACTTCGCCGGCGTTCGATCGCATCGCTTCGAATCGCCCTATCGGGCCGTCCGCCGTCGAGGGGCCTGGAACAGGGCGGGGCGCGTCGGAAATCTCGGCTCGAGGACGCCGCGCCGCCGAGGGGCCCTCTGGCAAAGCCGGCCGGCGACGGGTATTCTCACGGTGGGCCCCTTGCCGGTCTGGAGAATCGTCGGCGGGGCCCGAGGAGGTCGTCTCCATGAGTCTGGCCAACGTCTTCCGCGCGATCGCAGCCGCGACGGTCCTGGCGGCCTGGTGCGGCGAGGTCCGCGCCCAATCCGCGCCGGCGTCGCGCTTCAACCGCACGAGGAGCGTGGTGGGGGCCGGGACGAGGCCGCCGGCCCGCCAAGCGGTCGCGGTCGATCGGACCAGGGCGGCCTCGCGAATCGGGGCCGACCTGCTGGCCCCTTATGGCGTTCGGCCCGGCGTCGGATCCGGGAGCCCCTCAAGGCTGACGCCCCCGCCGCCGCCCCGGCCGACCTCGCCGCCCATCGTCAGGGACTACTTCCCGAACGGGAGGAGGGGCCAGCTCGGGCACGTCTGCACGCCCTCGCGGGCGAGAGTTCTCGGCCCGAGTCGTTAGCCAAGCCCCGAAACGTCGCCCGGGCCGTCCCGCGGGGCCCCGGCATGATCCGTCAGGTGTTATGAACCGAACCAGCGAAGTCCGGAAGATCGCGTTCATCGGCGACTATCTGCCGCGCAAGTGCGGGATCGCCACTTTCACGCACGACCTCTGCACGTCCACGGCCACCCAGTTCCCGTCGGCCGACTGCTTCGTGGTCCCGGTCAACGACCTCGCCGGGGGGTACGACTACCCCCCCGAGGTCCGCTTCGAGATCGAGGAGCAGGAGCTCGACTCCTACCTCCGCGCGGCCGACTTCCTGAATTTCAGCAACGCCGACGTCGTCTGCCTCCAGCACGAGTACGGCATCTTCGGCGGCCCGGCCGGCAGCCACATCGTCCGGCTCCTTCGCAACCTGCGGATGCCGATCGTCACCACGCTGCACACCGTCCTCAAGGATCCCGACGCCAACCAGCGGCGGGTGATGGACGAGATCCTCGAGCTTTCGGCGCGGGTGATCGTGATGTCGGAGCGGGCCAAGGCGTTCCTGCTGGACGTCTGGAAGACGCCGGAGTCCAAGATCGACCTGATCCCCCACGGCATCCCCGACATGCCGTTCGTCGACCCGGCCTTCTACAAGGACCAGTTCGGCGTCGAGGGGAAGCACGTCGCCCTGACCTTCGGCCTGCTCTCGCCCAACAAGGGCATCGAGTACATGCTGGAGGCGATGCCGGCGATTCTGGAGGAGTTCCCGAACTTCGTCTACATCGTCCTGGGCGCGACCCACCCCAACCTCGTGAGGGAGCAGGGGGAGCGCTACCGGATCAGCCTGGAGCGGCTGGCGAGGAAGCTGGGCATCCGCGAGAACGTCAGCTTCTACAACCGGTTCGTCGAGCTGCCGGAGCTGATCGAGTTCATCGGCGTGGCCGACATCTACGTCACGCCCTACCTGAACCCGGCGCAGATCACCTCGGGGACCCTGGCGTACGCCTTCGGCTGCGGCAAGTCCGTGGTCTCGACCCCCTACTGGCACGCCGAGGAGCTGCTGGCCGACGGCCGCGGCGTCCTGGTGCCGTTCGCCGACTCCCAGGCGCTGTCGACCGCGATCCGCGACCTGTTGCGCGACGATTCGCGGCGTCACGCCATCCGGAGGCGGGGCTACATGATGGGCCGCGAGATGATCTGGAGCCGCGTGGCCCACCAGTTCGTCGAGTCGTTCCAGCACGCGCGGCGGAGCCGCCTCGACGTGCCGATCAAGCCCCTGGCCGTGCGGACCCTGGCCGAGCAGCCGCTGGACCTCCCCGGCTGGCGGCTCGACCACCTGGCGCGGATGAGCGACTCGGCCGGGATGATCCAGCACGCCACGTTCACCATCCCCAACTTCGCCGAGGGCTACTGCACCGACGACAACGCCCGGGCCCTGTTGCTGACGGTGCTGCTGGAGCAGCTCGGCCAGAACAGCCCCCAGACGGCCCGCCTGGCGTCGACCTACGCGGCGTTCCTCAACTACGCCTTCGACCCGGCGCGGGGGCGGTTCCGCAACTTCATGAGCTTCGACCGCCGCTGGCTGGAAGACGTCGGCTCGGACGACAGCCACGGCAGGGCGATCTGGGTCCTGGGCGCCTGCGTCCACCGCTCGCGCCGCCACGACCTCCAGTTCTGGGCCTCCCACCTGTTCGACCAGGCCCTCCCCGGGTTGCTGGAGACCACGTCACCCCGGGCCTGGGCGTTCGGGCTCCTGGGCGTCTGCCACTACCTCCAGCGGCTCGCCGGGGCGAGGCCCGCCAGCCAGGCCCGCGACCTGCTGACCCAGAAGCTCCTCCGCCTGCACGAGGCCGTCGCCGACGACGGCTGGCGGTGGCTGGAGGATCGCCTGACCTACGACAACGCGCGGCTCTCCCACAGCCTGATCGCCAGCGCCCGCAACGGCGGCCCCCCCGAGGCGCTCAAGGCCGGGCTCGACACCCTGGCCTGGCTGGTCGAGCATCACAAGGCCCCCTCGGGCTGCTTCCGCCCCATCGGCTGCAACGGCTTCTACGTCCGCGAAGGGGTCCGGGCCCAGTTCGACCAGCAGCCCGTCGAGGCCCAGGCCATGGTCGCCGCCTGCCTCGAGGCCTACCAGGCCACCGAGGACCCCGCCTGGCTCGCCGAGGCCCGCCGCGCCTTCGAATGGTTCCTGGGGGGCAACGACCTGGGCCTGGAGCTGTACGACGCCAAGTCCGGCGGCTGCCGCGACGGCCTCCAGGAAGACCGGATCAACCAGAATCAGGGTGCCGAATCGACCCTGGCCTTCCTCCTCTCGCTCGCCGAGATGAAATTGATCGAAAGCGCCCTCTCGCACCAACGCCAGGTCCAGGCGCCCTGACCCGCCGGCCGACCCTCCGATCCCCCCTTCGGCGGCGACGACCCCTCGCCATCCCATCCCAACCCGATCCAGGATCCTCTCGCATGGATGTTTCGACGACGACGACGACGACCCCGGCCACGGACGAGGCCGCCGTCGCCTGCGCGCAGCTCCGGGTCGACCGGACCGCCATCGTCCTGCGGCCCAACAACAGCCGCGTGGTGATCCGCCCCTTCCAGCCGGCCGACGACCACCGCGTCGAACGGATCATCGGCCGGATCTGCGCGCTCTCCGAGGTCGAGGTCGAGCGCCAGTTCGAAGAGGTCATGGACGAGTTCCGGGACCGCCACCAGAAGATCCGCCGGTATTTCCTCCAGCGGTACGAATGCGTCCGCCACCTGATGCTGACCGATCAGCCCGTCAGCGAGGCCCGCCGGCTGCTCATCGGGGCCTACTTCACCCAGGAGTACGCCTTCGAGTCCGCGGCCCTGTTCAACCCCTCGATGGTCTGGGCCCCGGACCAGTCGGGCCTGCCCGAAGGCTCGCGCCGGTTCATCATCAGCCTGCGGGCCACCGGCGAGGGGCACATCTCGTCGATCACCTTCCGCTCCGGGGTCGTGGACCGGGGCCTCCGGATCCAGATGGACGAGCCGACCCGGTTCGTCACCGCGCCCGAGCAGATCCCCGACACCCTGTTCGACAAGGTCCTGTTCTTCCGCAAGCTCGTGGAACTGCGGATCGACGGCCCGTTCGCCGAGCAGGTCCTGGAGACCCTGGAGGACCAGTTCACGGATGAGCAGCTCGAGGCCGCCATCGGGCTGGCCCTCCACCGCGCGCGTCCCCGTCTCCATGAGCTGGAGCCGCTGGCCCAGGGCATGCGCACCCTCGTCGGCGCCAACTACGAGGTCGCCTTCGAGCCGGAGCTGAACGTCTCCGAGCGGATCATCTTCCCCAACTCGCCCACCGAGACCAACGGCATCGAGGACGCCCGCTTCGTCGAGTTCCGCGACGACGACGGCTCCATCACCTATTACGCCACCTACACCGCGTTCGACGGCAAGGTCGTCCTCCCCCAGATCCTGGAGACCAAGGACTTCCTCCGCTTCAAGGCCAGCACCCTCAACGGCCCCGAGGTCCGCAACAAGGGGATGGCGCTCTTCCCCCGCAAGGTCAACGGCCTCTACGCCATGCTCTCGCGCCAGGACAACGAGAACATCTTCCTGATGTACTCGGACATGCTCCACTTCTGGTACACCAAGGTCCCGATCGCCAAGCCGACCTACGCCTGGGAGTTCGTCCAGCTCGGCAACTGCGGCTCCCCCATCGAGACCGACGCCGGCTGGCTCGTCCTCACCCACGGCGTCGGCGCCATGCGCAAGTACGCCATGGGCGCGTTCCTGCTCGACAAGGACGACCCCTCCCGCCTCATCGGCCGCCTCGAACACCCCCTGCTGGAGCCCAACGCCAACGAGCGCGAGGGCTACGTCCCCAACGTCGTCTACTCCTGCGGCGGGGTCGTCCACGACGGCGTCCTGATCATCCCCTACGCCATGTCCGACTACGCCAGCACCTTCGCCACCATCCCCGTCGACGACATCATCAAGGCGATGGTCTGAGCCCGGGACGATCCGAGCCCCTCCGGAGTCGCGGCGTCCGCAGCTCGATGAGCCGTTCGCAACGCTCGCGATCCGAGGGGGGCGCGGGGAGACCCGCCTCCCAGTCGTCCAGCAGCTCGATCGCGATGAACACCTCCAGGAAATAGACGCACCCGCGCCGTCGAGGATCCTCCCGGCCGCTGAACTCAGCGGAATCCTCGAGCGCGACGGCCGGCGAATCGCAGGTCCACGGCCGGGCCGCATGGATCGTCATCCGAGGATCGAGCGTATCCAACCGCGCCACGAGTTCCACGAGGGTCGTCGGCGTCTCATCGGCCCAATCGAGAGGGGGCTTCCCTTCGTCCCTCGCGACAGCAAGAAGGCCGCCAACGGCCCGACCAGCGCGAACGACGCCATCCCCAGGAAGATCCGCGTGTGCAGCCGGATCGTCGCGAAGGGCCGCCAATCGCCGTCGCCCTCCTGCGTCATCGCGAAGACGGCCATCGTCACCATCAGGGAGATCCCGAGCGCGAAGGCCGTCCACGCGAGGCGGTCCCGGATCGGCGTCGGCCGGTCGGCGGGAACCCTCGGCAGCAGCCAGAACATGAGCAGGACCACCGGGATTCCGACGATCGGGAAGCCGATCGCCAGGAGGACGAGGATCGGTGCGACGGCCCGCGTCGCCGCCGGGAGCCTCGGCCCCTCCCAGGACGCGACGGGACGCCAGATCGCGCAACTCGCGATGGCGAAGCAAGGCAGGCCGAGGAAGCAGAAGACCCTCAGGAAAGCCCACATCTTTAGGATCGCTCCACCGGAATTCCGTGCTCCGCCACCGTCGCCGGTCGCCGGCGTTCGAGGAGGAGCCTAGAGGCTCCGGGGCAAGACGCCTCGCGTCGACCCGGCCAGGACGGCCACGACCAGGAGCAGGCCGACGACGACCGCCGCCCGGGCCGCTCGATCGCGCCGACCGAGGACGGAACGCAGGCCGGAACCGACGCCGACCAGCAACGGCGCCGCGATCCAGTAAGGGAGGAGCGGTGGAACGTCCCGCCCTCGGGCTCGAACGTCGCCGACGAGGTGGGCGACCCCCATCGCCGCAACGGCGGCGAGGAGCCATCCCAGGCCGAGCAGAACGCCCCCGAGGGCAGGGCCAGCGTTCCCGTCCCCGTCGCGCCGGATCGCCAGCGAGGCGATGAAGCAGGCGACGGCCCCCGCCAGCAATATCGGAAGGCCGAACAACCCGAGAATCGCCACAGGCGTAAGCCACGCGCCAACGAGCATCAGGAAGAGTCCCGTCCGGCGGCTCCCCGCCAGGGCCCGGGAAAAGGCTGCGTAACGACCCTGGCCATCACCCTCCGACCCGAACGGCCGCGCGTCGGCCTGGATCCGCCACCGCGTCCGGAAGCCCACGACGACGCTGACGAGCAACCAGCCGGCGGCGTAGACCAGCAGGCCCGCGACGACCGAGACCTGGCGACTCAACCCAAGCCACTCATGAACCATCCCGAATCCGCCGACCACCAGCAGGATCGCCAGACCGAAAAACCACCTGCTCATGCCTGGGCTCCGATCTTCCCCGTCCGGGGGGGCTGACGGACCGCATCGACGCGGGGTGTCGAGAGGACGCTCGGCCGGACAGTCGATCCTCACACCTCCACCAGCGACCCCCGCAGATCGTCCCGCCCGAACTCGACGACGGCGGTCGAGGAGTCGGCGGCGCCGTAATAGACGAGCCAGCCGTCGGGGGACTCGACGATCCCGGTGGGGAAGACGACGTCGTCGACGAACCCCCGGCGCTCGAAATCGGCGGTCGGCTCGAAGATCGAGTCGGGAGTGCGGGCGAGGACGAGCGATGGGTCGTCGAGGTCGAGCAGGAGGGCGCCGGTGGAATAGGCGCCGACCTCGCCGGGCTTGGTCGGGCGGCGGTTGCCGTGGTAGATCTCCAGCCAGCCGTCGGCGACCCGGACGGGGGGCGTCCCCGCGCCGACGCGGCCGGTCTCCCACGAGCCGCCGCCGCCGTGGAGGCAGGCGTGGCGTCCCCAGTGCTTCAGGTCGGGCGAATGGGCGATCCACATCTCGGGACGGTTGAACGGCGTCGCCGGGTTAGGCCGATGGATCGCCGCGAACTCGCCGCCGATCCGCTCGGGGAACAGCACCACGTCCTTGTTCTCCGAGCAGAAGACTACGCCGTGCCGCGCGAAGGTCCGAAAGTCGGCGGTCGACGCCAGCGACGTGCAGGCCCCATGCCGCGACACCGACACATAGGTGAAATAGAAGCGCCCGTCAAGCTCGGTGATCCTGGGGTCCTCGACCCCGAACTCCTCCATCTCGCCCTCGGGGACGAAGCGGACGTCGGTGGTCTCGCGGACGGAACGGCCGTCGCCCAGGCGGACGACCTGCAAGTGCGACGTGAACGTCAGCCGGACGAGACCGTCGGCCTTGCGCTCGACGACGCGGGGGTCGATCGGCCTCAGTTCGTCGTTCGCGACCCAATCCACTGTCAGCCCGGCGTCGGCGTCCCAGCGGGGCAGGGCCGTATAGCCCTCCCGCGTCTCGCGCGGGCGTTCGGCCACCCGGACGAGCATGACGACCTCGTCCCCGGCCCGGATCACCCCCGGATTGAAGACGCCGACGACTTCGAAATCCTCGCGCGAGGGCTTCACGTCGGCGGGAGTCAGCAGGAGCTTCTCGAATCGCCTGGGCAAGATCATGGGAGTCGCTCCGTAGGTAAACGCCAATCGATTCGATCATCCCTTCCCCCCTCGCGGGGGAAGGTGGCCCGCAGGGCCGGATGAGGGGGAAGACGAGCATGAGAGCCGTCGGCGTTTCGGGCGGCCGGTCTGCGAATTCCGACGGCCGACTTGCTCGTCTTCCCCCTCATCTGACCCCTTCGGGGTCTGTCTTCCCCCGCGAGGGGGGAAGGATGTTACGGTTCGAATGCGAGTCTCGTGCTCGCTTACTCCCGCGAAAAAGCCTCACGCCGAGGCTTGCGCCAGGCGGTCGGCCTCGCAGGCGAGGCCCAGGGAGTCGCGGCCGTTGGATTCGGTGATGACGCGGCGATGGGAGCGGTCGCGGATCCAGGCGACCTGATCGGCCATGACGCTGCGGAGGAGCTCGCCGTAGCGGTGCGACTTGACCACGCCCTCGCCCCAGGTCAGTTCGAGCGTCTGGTAGACGTCGAGCGACTTGTGGCGGGCGGCGCAGGAGCGGTCCTTGGGGGCGTAGGTGGTGGTGCAATCCAGGCGGGCGCCGGGGAAGAGGTCGCAGAGCGCCCGGGTCTGGGCCTCGTCGGCGACGGCGTGGACCTTCACGACGGTCGGGATCCAGCCGAAGAGCGTGACGTCGCCGCGCTCGAAGACGATGCGAAGCTCCTGCCGGTCCATCCGGCCGGGCTGGTGGAATCCGTGGTAGAAGTTGATCAGCACATCGTTCGCGTACCGCACCGAGCACTGGACCTGCTCCTCGATGGGCGTCGGGGAGCCGGGCCGGAGCCCGCGCTGAGCGGCCACGACGCGGCCCTCGCCGAGCCAGCCGGCGAAGAGGTCGAAGAAGTGGACGCCGTGCTCGATGAAGATGCCGCCGCTCTTGGAGCGATCCCAGAACCAGTGCCCGGGGCCGAGATTCTCGTCGGACGCGTAGTTCTCGAAGAAGCCGTGGATCGGCTCGCCCAGGACCTTGTCGGCGATCAGCCGCGACACGGCGTCGTACACCGGGTTGTACCGCTGCATCAGATTGGCCGTGAGCAGCCGGTCGGCGCGGCGGGCCTCGGCGATCATCTCGTCGGCCTGCTCCAACGTCATCGCCAGCGGCTTCTCGCAAACGACGTGCTTGCCGGCGCGGAGGGCCCGGATCGCCTGGTCGTGGTGCAGGAACGGCGGCGTGGAGATGTAGACCAGGTCGACGTCCTCGCGGGCCAGGAGCGAATCGACCGCCTCCACGTCCGGGATGCCGTACCGTTTCGCCGCGGCGATCGAGGCCTCGCGGGCCGTGCCGGCCATCGCCACCAGCCGGACGCCGGGAACCTGGACGAACTGCTGCAACGCGTAGAGGCCGAAGCCCCCGCACCCGACCACACCGACCCGAACCTCGTCCCGATCCGTCTCCGTCATCCGGCCGACCTCCTCTGGCGTGCACCTTGGGCGTTGGAGCGCCATTGTCGCCGTCCCGCCCGGCCCGGTCAATTCGGGCGAAAGCCCCGGCGCATCCCGAAACGAGGGTGGGCAGGGCCCCCCACGCGGCGGATAATAGGTTGAAGCCGGGGCGCAGGACGTCCGAAATAGACTCGAAGCCGACGCCGCGATCATCCGGGAGACGCCGCGCCATGACCAGGAAGCCGCTGTAAGCCCATGAACATGAATCCAGAACAGAACGAGTCCCCCCTCGTCGGCGTCGTGATGGGGAGCAAGTCCGACTGGGAGACGATGCGGCACGCGTCGGAGCTGCTCACGGAGTTGGGGATCCCGCACGAGACTCGGGTGGTCTCCGCCCACCGGACGCCCGACCGGCTGTTCGCCTACGGCCGCGAGGCCGAAGGCCGGGGGCTGGAGCTGATCATCGCCGGGGCCGGCGGCGCGGCGCACCTGCCGGGGATGCTGGCGGCGATCACGATCCTGCCGATCCTGGGCGTCCCGGTCGAGAGCAAGATGCTCAAGGGGATCGACTCGCTCCTCTCGATCGTCCAGATGCCGCGCGGGGTGCCGGTCGGCACGCTGGCCATCGGGGCCTCGGGCGCGGCGAACGCGGCGCTGCTCGCGGCGGCGATCCTGGCCCGCAAGCACCCGCATGTCCGCGAGGCGCTCGCCGCGTTCCGCAAGGCCCAGACCGACGCGGTGGGAGAATCGCCCCGATGACCTCCGGCGAGGAATCGAACGTCCTGCATCCCCCCGCGTCGATCGCGGTCGTCGGCAGCGGACAGCTCGGACGCATGTTCATCCAGGCGGCGCAGCGGATGGGCTACCAGGCCGGCGTGCTCAGCGCCACCGCCGAGACACCGGCCGCGCAGGTTGCCGACTGGACCGTGCTCGGCCCGCCCGACCACCTGCCCGCCCTCCGCGCCCTGGCCGACCGCGCGTCGGCCGTGACCGTCGAGTTCGAAAACGTGTCGGCCACCGCGCTCCGCTGGCTGGCCCGACGGCGGATCGTCCGGCCGGGCTGGCGGACGCTCTGGGTCAGCCAGAACCGGCTCCGCGAGAAGACGTTCCTCGCCCGCCACGGTATCCCCCACGCCCCCTGGCGCCCCGTTCGAACGGCCGACGAGTTGGCGACGGCCGTCCGCGAGTTGGGGACGCCCCTGATCCTGAAGACGTCGGATTCCGGCTACGACGGCAAGGGGCAGGTGCTCGTCGAGCGGGGCGCGGACGCCGACTCCGCCTGGGGAAGCCTGGGCCGGACCTCATGCGTGGCCGAGGGCTGGGTCGAGTTCGCCGCCGAGGCGTCCGTCGTCGTGGCGCGCGGGAGGGACGGCCAGGCCGCCGCCTTCCCCGTGGGCCTGAACCACCACGAGCGGCACATCCTCGCCAGCACCATGACCCCCGCCCCCGTCGGCCCGGTCGTGGCTCAGGAGGCGCGCGAGACGGCCCTGGCCGTGGCCCAGGCGCTCGACGCCGTCGGCGTGCTCTGCGTCGAGTTCTTCCTGACCTCGGCCGGCCGGCTCCTGGTCAACGAGATCGCCCCCCGACCCCACAATTCGGGCCACCTGACGATGGAAGCGGCCCTCACCAGCCAGTTCGAGCAGCAGGTCCGCGCCCTCTGCGGCCTCCCCCTCGGCTCGTGCGACCTGACCTCCCCGGCCGCGATGGTCAACCTGCTGGGCGACCTCTGGGCCGGCGGCGAGCCGAACTGGGCGCGGGCGCTCCGCGATCCCGGCGTGAAGCTCCACCTTTACGGCAAGCGCACCGCCAAACCCGGCCGCAAGATGGGCCACATCACCGTCCTCGACCCAAGCCCGGAACAGGCCCTCGCCCGCGCCCTGGCCGCGAAGCAGGCGCTGACACAGAACTAAAGCGACTCCGGCGCAAGCATTCCTTCCCCCCTGGTGGGGGAAGGGAGGACAAACCTCTCATGCGATTCGCCCAACCGGTCTGGCTCATCCTGCTGGGGTTCGCGGTCCTGCCGCTGGTTCGCGAGCGGATGCGGGGGCGGGTCGCCTGGCCGAGCCTCTCGGGGTTCGTCGGCGGCGGGGCGGGGGCCTCCCCCTGGGCCTGGTTCGCGTGGCTGCCGGCGGCCTTGCAGGCGCTGGCGATCGGGGCGATCGCGGTGGCGGCGGCCCGGCCGCAGACGGTCGGCGGGGTGGTGCGGATCGCGGCGAAGGGGGTCGCGATCGTGGTCGCGATGGATCAGAGTTCGAGCATGAACACGGTCGACTTCCCGGCCGACCGCGACACCCGGCGGATCAGCCGGCTGGAGGCCGCGCGCGAGACCTTCGCGCGGTTCGTGGAGGGCCGCCCCGAGGACCTGATCGGGCTGACGACGTTCGCCAACTATCCCGACCTGGCCTGCCCGCCGACGCTCGACCACCGGTTCCTGATCGAGACGGCGGCGGCCGTGCGTCCGGCCCGGCCGGGGGACGACGGCACCAGCATCGGCGACGCGATCGCCTGGTCGCTGGAGGCCCTGCGGCTCGCCTCGCCGGCCAAGAAGGTGCTCATCCTTTTGACCGACGGCAATGACGCGCCGGCCGTGCCGAACCCACTCGCCCCCGAACGCGCCGCGGAGCTGGCCCGCGACCTCGGCGTGACGCTGCACACGATCGCCGTCGGCCGCGAGGGGGGCGTCGTCCACGGGGTCGACGCGACCGGCGCCCCGGTCGTCGCCGAGCGCGAGGGGCCGAACGTCGAGCTGCTGGAACGCCTGGCCGCGACCACCGGCGGCCGTTCCTTCCGCGCGACCGACGCCGACGCCCTCGACGCGGTCTTTCGCACGATCGACGCCCTGGAGAAAAGCCAGATCCGCGACGAGGTCCGCACCCGATACGACGAGCGGTTCGCCCCCTGGGCCGCCGCCGCCGTCGGCCTGCTGGCCCTCGACCGGCTGCTGGCCTGCGGACGCCTGCGACGACTCCCCTGACGAGACGAGAACATCCCGAGGCATCGCGTCATGGATTTCGAGAACCCCCAGCGCCTCTGGCTCCTGCTCGGCCTCCCCGCCCTGGCGGTCTGGTCGTGGCGAGCCGCGCGGCTGCGCGCCCGGGGCTGGCGGGCGCTCGGCCTGTGGGGGAGGCCGCCGGGAGATCGTTCGATCGAGATCCTGATCGCCGCGGCGCTCCTCGTCCTGGCCCTGGCGCGGCCTCGGATCGGGTTCGCGTCCGACGAGCCGATCGGGCCGGGGCAAGACGTCGTGCTCGCCTTCGACGTCAGCCGGAGCATGGCCGCCGAGGACGCCACGCCCGATCGGCTGGGCCTGGCCGTCGAGACGGCGCGCGGGCTGGTCGAAGCCCTGGCGCGCGAGCCCGCGAACCGCGCGGGGGTGGTCGCGTTCGCCGGCCGGGGCGTCCTCCGCTGCCCGCTCACCCAGAACATGGGAGCGGTCGTCGATGCGATGAACAGGCTCCGTCCCGGCGACGTACGGCCCGGCGGCACCGACCTGGGCGCGGCGATCGACGCGGCCGTCGACGCCTTCGATCCGGGCGAGGCCGACGAGGGCCGGACGATCCTCCTCTTCTCCGACGGCGAGGATCACGAAGGGCGGTGGGCGCATTCCCTGGAGCGGGCGCTCGCCAGGGGGGTCGTCGTCCACACGGTCGCGATCGGCGACGCCGAGGCGGGGGCGCCGGTCCCCTCCGGGACGCCCGCCCGCCCCCTGATCCACCAGGGCGAGCCGGTCGTCTCGAAGCGCGACGACGCGGCGCTCGGGGCGATCGCGGAGCGGAGCGGGGGGGCGTCGATCAAGCTCGGCCTGGCGACCGCCGACCTCGGGGTGCTGTACCAGGAACGCATCGCCCCGGTGGCCCTGGCGCACCGCCGCGCGGCGAGGGCCGCGGCGCGTCCCGAGCGGTTCGGCCTGTTCCTGGTCGCGTCGGCCGGATTCCTGATCGCCGCGGGCCGACCCGGCGACCGTGGCCGACGTCCCAGACGCTCCCCTCGGCTCGCCGCGTCCGCCTCGGTCCTCGTCCTCGCCCTGCTCGCCCCGACCCAGTTCGGCGCCGACGGCCCACCGCCCGCGCCGGGGACCGCCGCCGAGGCCGTCGCGCGGGGCCGGGCCGATTACGACGCGGGCCGCTTCGCCGAGGCCCTCGCCGCGTTTGAAGAGGCCGCCGCGAAGGCGCCCGCGAATCCCATCCCCCCCTACGGCGCCGCCGCGACCCTGTACCAGATCGGCCGCTTCCCCGAAGCCCTTGCGCGCTACGAGGCAGCCCGCGAGCGAGCCGACGCCGCGCTGCGGACCCGGATCGACTACGCGCTGGGGAACGTCGCGCTCAGCCTCGGCGACCTCCCGCTCGCGGTGCAGTCCTATGACGCATGCCTGAGATCGAAGGCCCCCGGCGCGGACCTCGACGCGGTCCGCCGCGACGCCGCCGTCAACCGCCTCTTCGCCCTGGAGCAGCTTCGCAACGAGCTTTCCCAGCAAGACGAGGAGAAGCCCGAGGAGGCCCCGAACTCGGCCGCCCCTCCCGACGCCACGCCCAAAGCGAGCGACGCCCAACCGGACGACGGCCCCGGCGACGACCCCGACGGCCAGCCCCCGGACTCGGCCGACGCCGACCCGACCGACGCCCGCGCGAGCGACCGCCCCAGCCCTCGCCAGCGCGGCGGCGCCGGCGGAGACGCCGCCGCCCCCCCCGGAGCCTCCCCCGAGGACCGCCTCGACGCCGCCCTCGAACAGATCCGCGAGGCCCGACGGCGACGACTCCCCGACGACCAACCGCCCGACGATCCCCGCGTCGACGGCAAGGACTGGTAACGCGGATAATGGCACCACCACATTTCGACATCAACAAATCCTCCATGAGCCCCGTTCACGCACACCACGGCCAATCCTCCCTTCGCCCCTGGCGGAGGAAGGGTTTACTGGCGGGGATCGCGGTCTTCCTCATGCTCGGCTCGAACCTGCGGGCCGAGGACCTGACGGTCCGCGCGCGGGCGAGAGGGGAGCGGATCCTGGTGGGGCAGGGGGTGGACGTGTTCGTGGACGTGGGGGCGAGGGAGCAGCGGCCGAAGCTGGAGCCGCCCGCGCTCAAGGGGGCGCGGATGTGGCTCGTCGAGGAGGCGTTCCGCCCCCTGGGGCTGAGCGCGATCGGCGGGAGCGTCGCGAGCGACAACGCGTTCTCCACCCGGTTCCGACTCGTCGCGACGGCGCCGGGACGGCTCGACGTGCCGCCGATCGTCGCGAGGCTCGGCGACCGATCGGGTCGGAGCAAGGCCCTCCGGTTCACGGTCGAGAATCCGCCGGTCGCGGGTCGGCCGCCCGGGTTCCTCGGGGGCGTCGGCGACTTCACCGCCTCGGCCGAGGTCGATCCGGGTCAGGTGCGCATGGGGGGTGAAGTGACCTATCGAATCCGCGTTCAGGGCCCCGGCGCGTGGGGGATGACGACTGGGCCGGACCTGGGTCGACTGCGCGGGTCGTCGATCGAGCCGCGGCTGGAAAGGCTCGCGGACGAGACGTCCGACGAGCCGCCGGGTCGGGCGTTCGTCTTCCGGGTCCGGCCGATGAAGTCGGGCGAGGTCGTCCTGCCGCCGGTTTCGATCGCGGCATTCGATCCTCGCATCGATCGCTACATCACCCGAGCGACGAACGGCGTCCCGCTCAAGGTGGTCGCCGTTCCGGACTTCGACGCCGGCGGACTCGACTACCGACCGCCGACCCCGGACGCCTCGGCGCGACGGATCGCCGTGGGGCTCGCGCTGGGGATGCTGACTCTGGCGGCGGTCGGCCTGTTCGCGCTCCGAAAGCGGATCGCGGCGGCCTGGCGTCGGCGGTTCCCCGGCGGCGCTCGCGAGGCGAGACGGTTCGCGGCCGAAGCCGGCGCACGGCTCGGCGACGACGCGGGGAGCGTGGAAGACCTGGCGCGACGGATGATCGAGGCCCTGGTGGAATATGCGAGGAAGGCCGTCGGGCGGCCCCCCGGCGCCTTGACGCCGGGCGAGGCCGAAGCGGCCGTGGCGAGGGCCAGCGGCTCGAACGAACTGGGTCGTCGCGCGGCGAGTCTCGCCGCGCGTTGCGATCAGATCCTGTTCGCCGCCCGCGGATCGGGCGGCGGGTCGGTGGAGGGGGACCGCCTGAAGGAGGATGCCCGGGAACTGTTTGAAGCTCTCGGGCGGTCGGCGGGTCGGAAGCGGTGAGGAAGAGCGAAGCGGGGCCGGCGGCGCGCCGCTCGATCGGGTCAGCGGGACGCGAACGAGCGGTTGACGACGGTGTTGAAGAGTTCCTTGGCCTTGGGGGCGTTGGAGGAAGATCGGACGACCTCGAACCCTTCGACCTTGTGAGACGGGATCACCTTGTTGATGAGGGTCTCGATCTCGGTCAGGGGCTCGCCCTGGTCCGGGCCGACGAACAGGTAGGCGACGCCGTCCTTACCCATGCGGCCGGTGCGGCCGATGCGGTGGACGTAGTTCTCCGGGTCGTCCGGGATGTCGTAGTTGACGACGTGGCTGATGCCGGCGACGTCGATGCCGCGGCCGACGACGTCGGTCGCCACCAGGATCGGGATCGAACCGGCGCGGAAGCCGGCCATGACGCGGTCGCGGGCCGTCTGGGCGAGGTCGCCGTGGATCGCCGCGACGCCGGGGATCGTCCGCCGAAGCCGCTCGGCCAGCCGATCGGCGCCGCGCTTGGTCCGGGTGAAGACGATGCACTGGCGGGGCTGATCGCGCTTGAGCAGGTGGACGAGCAGCTCCATCTTCCGGTCGTGGTTGACCGAGACGTAGAACTGCTGGATCGTCTCGACCGAAGGCTCGTCGGTCGACAGGTTCAGCTCGATCGGCTCGTGCATGTAGCGGTGGCTGAGGGTGCGGATCTCGGGGCTGATCGTGGCCGAGAGCAGCATCGTCTGGTGGGGGACGGGGAGCTGCCGCATGATCCTCTCGATGTCGGGCCGGAACCCGATGTCGAGCATCCGGTCGGCCTCGTCGAGGACCAGGTGGAAGATGTCCCCGAGGTACAGCGTGTGGCGCTCGATGTGGTCGAGCACGCGGCCGGGGGTGCCGACGGCGATGTCCAGGCCGCGGCTCAGGACGCGGATCTGGCGGTCGATGGGTTCGCCGCCGTAGAGCCCGCAGATCGACACGTCGGCGCGGTTCTGCGCCAGCTTCTTCAGCTCGACGACGATCTGCTGGGTGAGTTCGCGGGTCGGCGCCAGGATGATGGCCTGCGGGCCTCGGCCCCGGGCTTCCAGCATTTCGATCAGCGGGATGCCGAAGGCGGCGGTCTTGCCGGTCCCCGTCTTGGCCTGCCCAAGGACGTCTTGGCCGTCGAGGGCGTGGGGGATGAACTCGGCCTGGATCGGTGAGGGGGTGTGGTATCTGGCGATCGCCAGGGCCTTGAGCATGCTGGGGCTCAGGCCCATCGAGCGGAAGCCCGAGGCGGGCGCCTCCTTGACTGAACGAATCAAACAATCCTCCGAAGAAAACTCAGCGAGTGTGACGTGGGTGGTGTGGTGAGGGCCGGATGCGTCAGACGCGCCGCGCCCCGATTTCCTATCCATTCAATTCTTCATGGTGAACTTATCAGACCATGACGCCGCCGTCAAAGGCAAGACGTCGCCCCCCGCCGATTGGTTCGAAATCTCTTGCCCAACCGGACCTGGGGGCCGGAGGGGGGGGCGGGCCGCCTGCCACGGCCGAGCCGGGCATAGCGTAGGGTCGGGGGGTCCGCCGTCCCGGAAGGAAATCGTCGCCGGGCGCTTGCCTCGGGTGCGTCCGTCGATGGACAATCGGGTTTGGGGCGGGCCTCGCCCCGCCTCGCCCGGAGCGGGCCGTCGGGACGCGCCGGTCGTCCCGCGCCCCAACGAGGACATGGACCTCGCGAAAGGAGAATCGACGTGGCCGAGAATCCCGCCCTGTCCCCCGACCTGCAGCAGAAATACCGCCAATTCCTGGACTTGCTCCCCCTGACGATCGCGCTGGCGGGCCTCCACACCAGCGAGGGCCGACCGTTCACCGAGGACCAGATCGACGGTCGCGGTTTGACCATCAAAATCGCCTATCGCGTGGCCCGCAACGTCGCGAAGGAATGCCTGGGCGGATCGTAAGACCGATGCCGGTCGCATCCGCACGGGGGCGGGATTCTCGACCCGAGCCCTGTCCGATCGTCGCGGGGGAGTCCGATAAGAAGCCTGACGAACATGGCCGATGCCGGTCGTAGGGATCCCCTCTCCGTCCGCCATCCCTTCGCCATCGGCGACCCCACGCGAAAGGCCCCCTCCGCGATGATCACGACCCAGTCCTCGACACCACGACCCCGCCGCCTCCGCGCCGCCATCATCGGATTCGGGCTCGACGGCGGCGACGACCAGCAGCGTCTGACGCGAAGCGCCCAGTGCCTGGTCGTCGGCGGTTCCGCGGAGACGCACGACGCGATGCGCGAGGCCGTGACCCGGATCGAGCTCGAGCTCGAAGCGATGCAGTGCGAGCTCGGCGACCTCGACCCCGACGACCTCGCCGAGCTGGCGTTCCGGGTGGACCTCCCCGAGCTGCACCACCTCGCCGTGAGGCTGGAGGACGGCCTGGAACGCCAGGGCCGCGACTTCATGGACCTCTCGGCCGAGGAGCTGGGGGCCTTGCTCGACCTGGAAGACTCCGAGGCCGCGGTCGGCTCCTGAGCCCGCCGCGTCGATCGTCTCGGACCCGGCCTCGACCTCCATCGGCGGCGCCTCGGCCTTCCCTCAAAGGACCGAGACGCCGCCGATCGGCGTTTCAGGGCCGGGCTCCCGGCCCAACCGGCTCCCCTTCGCCGCCAAGAATCGGCGAGAATGGGCGAATCGCTGAAACGGAGCCCCTCCCTCTCGGGTAACACCCTTCGACCGGCGCGTGGTCGGCGAAGCCCCGAGGATGGAGACGGGCGGTGGACCGGGCGGGCTGATCGACGATGGACGACCTCTTGCTGGTCGAGGCGATCCGGTCGGGCGACCCCCAGGCCCCGCGCGAGTTGATCGCGCGGTTCCAGGGGGTGGTGTTCGGCCTCTGCTTCCGGATGCTCAACCATCGGCACGACGCCGAGGACGCGATGCAGGAGACGTTCGTCCGGGCCCTGCGGGGGATCTTCGGATTCGACGCGACGCGGCCGATCCGGCCCTGGCTCCTGGAGATCGCCGCCAACCGTTGCCGCACCGCCCTGGCCTCGCGGGCCCGACGCCCCCCCTCGGCCGAACCATCCTGGATCGTCGATCAGGCCGACCTCCGCTCCGTCCCGCCCGACCCGGACGACCTGGCCGGCGAGTTGGAACTGGCGCTGGGCCGGCTCCGGCCGGAATACCGTCTCGTCTTTGCGCTTTTTCATGAGCAAGGGCTCTCGTATGAGGAGGTCGCGCAGGCCGTCGGCCGACCGATCGGGACCGTGAAGACCTGGCTGCATCGAGCCCGAGCGGAACTCGCCGCCCATCTCGCGAGCCGCGGGGTTCGATGCTGACCCCGACCAACTCGAACCGGACACGGACCATGAACTGCCGCGATTTCGATCAAGTCTGGAACCAGCTGCTCGACGCCGAGGCCGGTCGCCGTCGCGACGCGGGGGAACGACCGGCGTCCGGCCACGACCGCGAGGCGAGCCTCCGCGAACACGCCGAGGCGTGCCCGCCTTGCCGGCTCCGCCACGCCCAGTTCGAGACCCTGCGGGCCGCGCTGCGGTCCTGGTCCGCCCGCCCGCTCCCCGCCCCGGCCGACGCGGCGGGGGCCGCCGGGCGCATCCTCGAGGCCGTCGCCGACGCCCCGGCCCTCCCGATGCCCGCTCCCCCCCGCCGCCTCGGCCGCCGTACGGGGCTGGTCGCGCTGGCGGGGCTCGCCGCCGCGGCGGCCTGCTTCTACCTGATGATCGCCCGTCCCGAGCCGGTCCGGCCCGACGCGCACGCCCCCGCGGCGGTCGAGGGCTCGCTGCGGACGGCGGTCGCCGACGCCCGCGACGCCTCGTTGCGGCTCGCCCGGACGGCCTCGGAGCCGGCCGCCCGGCTGGGCCTCGCCATGCTCGACGCCTCGCTCGCCGCGGGCGACGGCTCGACGGTCGGCGGGGGCTCGCCGTTCATCGAGCCGATCCCCATGTTCGACCCCTCGGCGTTCCGCCCGGCCCTGCTGGACCACGTCGGCGACTACGCCGCCGCCGGCGCGCGGCCGCTCTCCGACACGGCGAGGCAGGCGTTCGGCTTCCTCCGCTCGCCCCGGCTCGCGACCCCCGAACCGCCCGCCGTCCCCCCCGCCGATCCCGAGGGAACCTGACATGACGAGCCGCCTGCAACCGCCGGCCCCCCCCCATCGACGCCGACACCGAGAACGATCACCCGACTCGCGGGGGGCCGTGGGGCTCGCGACCCGTTCCCTCCTGGCCTCGATGGCGCTGGCGATGGCCCTCGCCGGGGGCGCCCGCGCCGACGGCCCCGCTCCGGCCGCCGACGAATTGCTCCGACTGGTGCCGGTCGAGGCCGGCGCGGTGCTCGCCGTGGACGACCTGAGGGGTCGCTGGGAAACGGTCGTGAAGTCCAGCCTGGCGCGCGAGGTCCAGGAACTGCCGATGTTCCGCGCCTGGATCGGCTCGCCCAACGTCACCGACTTCCGCCAGGCGCGCGACCGGATCCTGGGCTTCCTCCAGGTCTCCCACGGACAGGTCCGGGACGACATCCTCGGCGACGCGGTGGTCCTGGCGATCTTCCTCCCCGAAGGCCGCTCGCTCGACCCTTCTCACGCGCGAGGGCTCCTGGTGCTGAAGGCCCGCGACCCGGCGCTGCTCCGCCGGCTGATCGACCGCATCGACGAGGCCCAGCGGAGCGGCGGCGAACTCGCCGAGGTCGTCGAGGCCGAGCGCGGGGGGACGACCTACGCCACCCGCCGCTACCCGAAGGGCTCCCCCCAGCTCCCGGAATCGTACGTGCTGTTCCCCGACGGCGTCTTCGCGTTCTCGAACTCCGAGCCGTTGATCCAGGACGTGATCGACCGCAAGACCGGGGCGGGCGCGGCCGGGTCGTCGTTCATCGACGCCCCCGGATTTCGCGAGGCGGCCGACGGCCTGTCGGGCCGACCGCTGGCCCGCGCGTTCGTGGCCCCCGGCCTCGTCTCGCGGGTCCTCGACAGCATGCCGTCGGAGAACGACCCCGGCGGTCGCAAGGTCGTCGACGCCTTGCGCGATTACCTGGCGGCGACGAACCGCGTCGGCGCGGCCCTGATCGTGGACGACTCCAGGGTTCAGCTCCAGCTCGTGCAGGCGTTCAAGCCCGAGTCGTTCCACCGCCTTCACGAGTCGACGTTCGTCCCGTTCCGGACGGGGACGGACGGCATCGGCCCGGGGCCCCGGCTCCTCGACATGCCGGCGTCGGCCTTGGCGGCGGCCTCGTTCCGCATCGACGTCCCGGGCGTCTACCGTTTCCTCGTCGGCCTGGCCCCCGAGAAGGACCAGCCCAAGGTCGCCAAGCTGGAGACCATCGCGACCGCGCTGCTGATGGGCCTGGACCTCCGAAGCCGCGTCCTGCCTGCGCTCGGCCCCCGGATGATCGCCTACGCCGAGGCGGCCGACGCCGCGTCCGGGGCGCGCGACGGGAGCCTCGCGTTCCCCGCCGTCGCCGCGATCGAAATCAACGAGGAGGCCGCGCGCGACCTCGGAGGCGGCGGCTCGCGCGCCTCCACGGCCGAGGCCCTGGGCAACGCCCTGAAGGCGGTTCTGGCGGCGCTGGCGCTGGATGAGAAGCGGGCGCCGGCGACCGCCCAGGTCCGCACACGCGACGGCGTCACTTCGCTCGATGTCCCGTATCCCTTCGCCTTCGCGATCGACCCCCAGTCGCGTCGGCTGATCGTGGGGACTTCCGCCGAGGCCGTCGCCCGCTACATGGAGGCCGGCGCCGACGCCCACGCCGGCGACCGCTTCCGCGCGATCAGGGCCGCGGCCTTTCCCGACTGCGAGGCCTTCGCCTATCTCGACCTGATCGCGTTCGGTGACCTGGCCGTCAAGCATCGCGACTTCTTCGTCAGGGCGACCGCCCGCCGCCAGGGCCGGTCGGACGAGGTCGTCGCGCCCGAGTTCGACCAGTTCATGAGCCTCGCCCGCCTCTTCGACGCCGCCTATCTTTCGGGCCGGGTCGACGCCGAGCAGGCCCGCGTCGAGCACCGGATCGGGCTCTTGTCCCGCCCGCCCGCCTCGCCCGCGAGCCCCTGAGCGGTCCCACGACGGCCCGCGAGTCTTCCGACCGCGGGGCTCCCCGGCTATCCTGGAGTCGTCGGCCGTCCTGTTTCCCGGGAGGACCGACGCCCCTGGCCCGCTGGAGCCCCCGTCCCACCGTGAAAATCCTCTACCTCAAGCCGGAACACGGCCGCCCCTTCTTCTACGCCGATCCGTGCGAACTCGCGGTCGACGAGTCGGCGAAGCCGACCGGCGTCCGGGCCTGGGCCGAACGGAAGTGGGCGGAGATGGAGGCCCGCTGGAAAGAGTCGGAAGGGACCGCCGCGCGCTGGTCGCGACGGGCCTGGGATTGGCTCCACTCCGGCCGCCGCCCCGACGAGGAGCTGCTGGCCCGGCTCGGCGCGGTCGACGTCGTCGTCGTTCGCCACCCCGCCTCCCTCCCGGAGCGAAAAGCCCGGACGATCTGGAAGCGCTACCTCGCCCGACGGGCGCGATCGCACCTCTTCTGGCTGATCGTCGACGGCGTGCTGGCCCCGGTCACAGGGTTGCTCCTCTGGCTGGTCCCCGGACCGAACGTCGTCGGCTTCTGGTTCACCTATCGGGCCTTCAACCATTACGTCATCGTCCGCGCCCTCCACCGGGCGCGCTGGAATCCCCCCCCGACGACCTTCGAGGCCGACGAGGCCCTCGACGCGCCGATCCACCTGGGCGTCGACGGCCCCTCGCACCCCGCGGTCGAGGACGGCGAGAGCCTCCGCCAGCACCTCGAACGCCGGAAGGCGACGGACGACGCGACCGACCCGCACGACGAACACGAGCACCACGGCCCCGCCGGCTCGGACGTCAAGCACACCGGTCAGGCCTGACCCGCCTGGCCGGGCATGATCCCTCGATCGGAGCCCGCGACGGAACCCATGAGACTCCTCAGCTATAACATCCACAAGGGAATCGGCGGCCGCGACCGACGCTATCGGCTCGATCGGGTGATCGAGGTCGTCGAGAAAGAGAACCCGGACATCATCTGCCTCCAGGAGGTCGACCGCGCCGTGCGGCGGACCCGCCACGACGACCAGCCCCGGCGGTTCATCGAGGCCTTCCGCCCCGCCGCGCACCTCTACCAGCTCAACGTCAAGCTGAAGGAGGGGGGCTACGGCAACCTCGTGCTCTCGCGCTGGCCCTTCCAGTCGCACCATCAGGTCTCCCTGCGGCTGCAACGCCGCAAGCCTCGTGGCGCCCAGATGTGCGTCGTGCAGACGCCCGAAGGGCCGCTCCACCTCGTCCACTGGCACCTCGGCCTCGCCGAGAAGGAGCGGCACTGGCAGGCCGACCACCTGATGCAACACGCCCTCTTTCGCGAGGCGAGCCACCACCCCACCCTGATCGTCGGCGATTTCAACGACTGGCGCAACACCCTGGGAATCAAGGGGGCGCTCGGCCGCTCCGGCTTCCATCAGGTCACCGCGCCCCGGTCCCGGTTCCGCTCGTTCCCCGCCTACCTCCCCATGACGGCCCTCGACAAGGCCTACACCCGAGGCCCCGTCACCGTCCGACACGCCCGGATCGCCCGCAGCCGACTCGCCCGCGACGCCTCCGACCACCTCCCCCTCGTCATCGACTTCCACCTCGACCCCGCGCCGACGACCTGAACGCCCGATCGATCTCGGACTCCCGGGAGCGCGACGGATCTCAGGGCCTCGACGACGGCGGGGCGGGGGGACGGCTCGCGACGTCCCGCTCGCCTTGATGGACCGGCGCGAGGTTCGGGGCCTGCTCGTCCAGCGTTCGACGGCAGACCTGCAAGGCGTCGGCCAGGCTCGGATCGTCGATGCGGTCACGAGTCTGCGTCGGGTCGGTCGCCAGGTCGTAGAGCGATTCGCGACCGTCGCCGCGGCGGAGATAGGCGAGGCCGTCGGCGACGACGCTGCGCCACGAGTTCGGCAGGCCGTCTTCCTCCTCGGCGATCGGCCGCGCGTCGCGATCGTCGACCGGCCCACGAAGCTCGGAGAAGGCGGGCGAGATCGCGGCCGGACCGGGCCGGGGCTCGCGCCAGAGCGAGGCGAGCGAGGAGCCGGGAAGGGGGGGCGTGTGGGGAGCGAGCCCCGACAGGTCCATCGCCGTGGCGGCGAGATCGCGGAGGCTGACGGCGTCGGGCACGACGAGTCCCTCGGGCGCGAGGCCCGGCGCGCGGATCAGGAGGGGGACGCGGATCTCCTCGTCGTGCAGGCTCAGCCCGTGGCCGAACTCGCCGTGCTCGCCGAATTGCTCGCCGTGGTCGGCCGTCAGGATCAGGACCGTCCGGTCGAGGACGCCCCGCTCGCGGAGGGCCTCGATCAGATCGCCGAGCTGCGCGTCGAGCGCGGCGAGGCAGTCGTCGTAGGCGTCGCGCGCGGCCTGGGCGTCGGCCGGGGTCAGCTTCGATTTGTCCACCCGCTGCCAGTCGCGGAGCAGATGGGGCGTGTCCGGGACCGACCCGGCGGCGAACTTCGCCTCGAACCGCGGCGGCGGCAGGTACGGGTCGTGGGCGTCGAACAGGTTGAGGAAGGCGAAGAACGGGCGGTCGCCCCGGCGGTCGAGCCAGCCGAGGAACTCGCGCGAGACCGTCGCGGCGTCCTTGCGCGAGAAGTCCAGGTCCACGTCCCGCACCGCGCCGACGGTCGACCGCGCCCCCAGGAAGGCGCCGAGCCGGAGCCACGAGCGGGCCAGGAGCCAGCCCAGGCTGGAGGAGCGGAGGACCTCGCCGGACGTGATCGGATAGTCGGCGTAGACCTGGAACCCCCGCGCCAGGCCCGACTCGCGGCCGCAGAAGAAGGGATTGGCGACGAAGCCGGCCGTCGCCAGCCCGGCGTCTCGGGAACGCTCCGCCAGGGTCGGCGCCGCGGCGTCGAGCCACCCTCGACGCTCCACGCCCAGCTCCCCCGGCCATCGCCCCGTGAACATCGAGGCATGCGACGGCAGGGTCCACGCCCCGGCCGCCCTCGCCTGCTCGAAGACCGCGGCCTCCGCCCCCAGCCGCTCCAGGGTGGGCGAGGTGGGGCGATCATATCCATGCAAGCTCAGGCGATCGGCGCGCACCGTGTCCAGCACGATCAGGAGGATGTTGCGCACCTCCCCGGCCTGGGCCTCGCGGCCGACGCCCCGCCCGGAAGCCTCGTGCGCGTCGCGCAGGAAGCTCGCCCCCGCCAGCCCGACCAGGCCGAGCGCGAGGACCGGGAGGGACCGGCCGACGACCCGTCGCAGGCCCGCGCGGCGGACATCGAGCCAGGGGGCGCCACGGGCGGCGAACCCCAGCGCGATCAGCCCGCAGGCGACCGCCTCCAGGCCCCGGACAAGCAGGAACCAGCCCAGGAACGCCGTGAAGACGTACAGGCCGAGGATCGCGCGACGAACCCCGGCGTGCGTCCCCCGCCATGCGGCGAGCCCCGCCGCAACGGTCCCCAGGGCCGTGAACAGCATCAGGCCGGAGGCCGGCACCATCCAGACGAAATGTCGGCTGCGCAGGAAGAATCCGCCCTCCTGGACCTGCACCCGGAGGATCAGCAGGAGCAGTTCGATCCCCCCCGCCGCCAGCCCGAACCAGAGCGCCGTGCGGAAGGCTTCGCGGGCCGCCGGTCGCCCGGCGCGTGCGGCCTCGTCCCACGTCGTCGCGTGGTCGTCCAAATCCGTCCCTCCCACGTCGAGAGACCGGGGAGCCTCAGCCGCGAGGCCCCCGCCGAGCCGCGGCCGGGGCCACGCGGGCCCACAACCGCTTCGCCACGCGCAGGGGCGCCGCGCCGGCGATCATCACCATCCCCACGATCGACGCCAGCAGCGAAGCCAGCGGCATCTGGACCTCGGGGCCGAAATACGCGAAAAAGCCCTGCATCCCGGCCTCCCCCGCCATCCCAGGCGAAGTCTTGAAATCATCAGTCATCGTGGACAATGATCATTCGTACTTCATGCGTCATCGCAGGCGCGCGGGAGCGGCCGGCCGCCGCGGCGATTCACCGCACGGTCCACGCGACGACGGGCCCATCCCCCTGGAGGGCCGGAGACGAACGAGGGCGCGAACGGCCCTCAAGGACGGCCGACGACGAGGGCGACCGTCCGCCCTAAGGAATTGAGCGACATCCGCGCGCCGATCGGCCCTCCTGTCCTCCGATCGGCGGCGGAATCTCGAAACGGCCGGCTGGATCAGGGCCGGGGCGTCGGCTCATCTCGACGGCGGGGGGGGTGCCAGAAGAGGAGCATCGCCACCAGGGCGACGACCGGGACGAGCCCGGCGAGACAGGTAGGGGCGGCGTAGGAGCCGGTGCGGTCGATCCATCGACCGATGTCCTTCTGCATCCGTCCCACGGCGATCCAGGCGGTGAAGCTTAAGAGCCCCGTGACCCGCCCCATGTACCGCACCGAGATCTCCTGGGTGAACGCGTAATACATCGGGAACTGGCCCAGAGAACCGAAGCCGACCGCCAGCAACAGGCCGAGCAGGAGCCCGGACGCCGGCAGATAGGCCGCCAGGCAGCTCAGCGCGGTCAGCCCGATGCAGACGGCGAAAGTCGCCATCCGCGCGGCGTGGACCGACACCCGCCCCGTCGCCAGCCTTCGCGAGAGGATCCCCGCCGCCAGGCAGCCGATCCCCGCCGCGACGTAGTAGGCGGACGAGAAGAACTGGACCGCCTGCTTCCCGTAGCCGTGCTCCTCCTCCAGCATCTTCGGCATCCAGGCGCGGAAGTATTGCCAGCAGAGGTTGATGGCGATGACCACCACGATCAGCACGGCGATGCGGCGGACCGCCGTCCCCCCCGCGCCCTCCGTCGCGGACGCGTCGCCGGCCTCGTCGGATGCGGGATCGACGTCGGGCGTCGCCAGGTCTCGGGGGCGGATCAGGATCATCCAGGCGACGACCCACACGACCCCCAGCGCGCCGATCACGCGGAAAGGGGTCCGCCAGCCCCCCATCCCGCCGGAGTTCAGCAGCAGCACGATGAGCGGCGTCGCGATGGCCCCCAGCGACGCCCCGCTCTGCAACACGCTGTTCCCCAGCGCCCGGTTGCTCCGCGAGAGGAGCCGCTGCGAGGCCGCCAGCGCGCACGGCCACTGGCCCGCCTCGAAGAATCCGAGGAGGACGCGATATACGAGCAATTCTTGATACGACGTGGCGGATCCGGTCAGGAAGCCGACCGCCGACCACGCCAGCAGGATGGCCGGATACAGCCAGCGCAGGCTGAGCCAGTCGACCAGGAACCCGGTCGCCACCCCGCCCGTGGCGAAGGCGATCCCGAACCAGAATTCCAGGTTCCCGTAGTCCTCGTTGGTCAGGTGGAGCTCGGCCTGGACGTCGCTCGCCTGCTGCGCCAGGGCCTGGCGGTCCATGTAGTTGAGCGCCGTCGCCAGCAGCATCAGGCCGCACACGGCCCAGGTCCGCCAGGAGAGCGGAGCCTCGGTCTTCGGCGTCGGGGGCGGGGGCGAGGTTGCGATAGTCGTGTCGTCGCCGTTCATGCGGAGCCCTCGTTCCCGCTCCAGGAGCGGCCGTCCCAGGCGATGACCTTGTCCAGAAATGCGACGACGTCGGTTGAGAAGCGCCGGAAGAGGGTCTCGCCCTTCTCGGCCGAGGCGTGGCGGGGATCGCCGATGTGCCCCGACTCGCTCCGGTCCTTGGTGGTCCAGCCGTGCGCGGCGGGGGCGAAGCCGTCGGCCCCGGAGACGTGCGGCAGGTCCTTGGTCGGCCCGACGAGGTGGGGGGCGAGCCGGAGGATCATCGACGTCTCCCACTCGCAGGCGTGTTCCATGTGGTCCTGGACGAACCCCGGCCCGAGGTCCGGCGGTTGCGGCCCGGAGGCCCAGTAGGTGGCCGAGAGAAGCAGCAGATCCTTGCGTTCGCGGTGCCGCTGGCGGGCCTCGAAGATCGCCTGGCTCGACGGCACCATGTTGCCGCCGTGGCCGTTCAGGAAGACGATCCGGCGGAAGCCGTGGGCGAGGAAGTTCTCGATCAGCCCGCCCAGAAGGTCGAGATACGTCCGGGGCTCCGCCGAGAGGGTCCCGGGGAAGTCCATATGATGATGCGAGTTCCCGAGCCAGAGCAGGGGGGCCCAGACGACCCGGTCGCCCAGGGCCTCCGACGCGCGCCGGACGACCTCGCCGAGGAGCATACTGTCGGTGAACACGGGCAGGTGATGCCCGTGCTGCTCGACGGCCGCGATCGGCGCGACGATCGGCAGGTCTCGCGAGAGCCCGTCCACCTCCGGCCATTTCAGATCCTGGAGTCGCATCAAGGGCCCCCTCGCCCGGAGTCGAAGCTCGTCGCCCCCTCGCGTCGCCCCTCGACGGCGCGGCGGCACGGGGACCAGTGTAGTCGACCCCATCCGTTGTGCAAGGGTTGAACCTTCGCCCTTCCGGCCGGGAATCTCCGGCGTCAGGCGGCGTCGGGGCGGGGGGGGCGGGCGAGGGCGTCGGCGAGCTCGTCCGGGCGCTGGCTGCCGATGAGGAGGTGGGTGCCGTCGGGGAGGGTGAGGCGGACGCCGCGGTCGCCCCGGGCGGTGAAGGCGCGGTCGCCGTCGGCGCGTCGGCGGCAGCCCCAGCCGCCGTAGTCCAGGAGCGGCCGATAGGTGACCACGTCGCACGATTTGACCTCGGCCATCGCGATCGTCCGGCGGTAGATCGGCACCCAGCCGTACCAGACGGTCACCAGGTCGGCCGTGGCCTCGGTGGTCATGTGCAGGACCGAGACGATGAGCAGAAACGGCAGGCCCAGGCCGGCGAAGAGCCCCAGGCCGAACTCCAGCGACCAGGCGTGCGCGATCAGCCCGTCGACGTCGGCGCGGTGGGTCCACCAGAGGATCGCCGCGCCGCAGAGGATCTCCAGCGTCCCGATGAGAGCGTAGACCTTCCAGTCGAAGTATTGCTCTTCGTGGAAGACGGCCGCGGTGGGTTGCATCGTCGCCACGCTCGACACGCTCAACGCCCTCCCCGCCCCGCGTCGGCGGCGGCGTCGGGTCCGGCCTCGTCGTTCCAGCGCCCCAGGACGCGGGTCGTCGCCTGATGCCCGAAGTCGGCGACCCGGTCGACGGGGGAGGCCCAGAGCGACGGGTTGAGGACCTCCAGCGACACCGGGCCGTCGTAGCCGATCGCCCCCAGGTGGTCGAGGATCGGGGCGATCAGGAAGTCGCCCTCGCCGGGGAGGATGCGGTCGGCGTCGCCGGCCAGCTCGCGGGGGGTCCCTCCCAGGTCGCAGATCTGCACCCAGGCGAGGTTCTCGAGGTTCAGGTAGGCGAGGTCCTCGAACTTGCTGGGCCCGGTGTAGTAGTGGAACAGGTCCAGGCAGACCCCGACGTGGGGGGAGCGGCACTGGGAGATCAGGGCGAGGGTCGTGTCCAGGCTGGCGCAGAAGGCGGCGCCCTTCTGGAATTCGAGCGCCAGCTTCACGCCGTGCTTCCCGGCCAGCTCGCCGGCCTCGGCGAGCGAGGCGGCGGCCAGCGGGTAGTCGTCGTCGGTCAGGGTCCGGTTGAAGTCGACTGCGACGACCAGCACGGGGACCCGAAGCTCCTGGAGCAGGGCCAGGCGGCGGCGGAAGAGGTCCCAGTGGACGCCCCGCTCGGCTCCGCGAGAGAGCAGGAGCCCCCCCTGGCCGGCGGCGGCGGCGGCCGTCAGGCCGTTCTCCTCAAGCAGCTTGAGGAGGTCGGCCGGCGTGTGGTCGCGGAGGTACTCCTCGACCTTGGTCATCCAGAGCTCGACCCGGGTCCAGCCCCCTCGGCCGTAGGCCTTGAAGTCGGCCTCGAGCGAGGCGTTCATCGTCGTGGCTTGGCTGATGCAAGGCTTCATGGCAGGCGCCGACTCCGGGGCGAGGGGGGGAGCGATCGACCGGCGAGGGTCGACGTCACTCGGCCCCGGGGACGGACCGGCCGTCGAGCAGGTCGCGCAGGGCCTGCGCGGCGCCGGCGGCGGGGACGCGCCACTGGCGGCAACTGTCGCGGTCGCGGAACGTCACCGTGTCGTCGGTCGCCGTCTGGCTGTCGATGGTGATGCAGAAGGGGGTCCCCGCCTCGTCCTGGCGACGATAGCGGCGGCCGACGGCCCCCTTCTCGTCGTACGCGACGTTGTAATCCTTCTTCAGCTCGCGATAGATCGCCTCGGCCTTCTCGGGCATGCCGTCGCGCTTCACCAGAGGGAAGACGGCGGCCTTCACGGGGGCGATCCGGGGGTGGAACTTCAGGACCGTCCGGATGTCGCCGCCCACCTCGTCCTCCTGATAGGCCTCGCACAGGAAGGCCAGCGTGGCGCGGTCGGCGCCGGCGGAGGGCTCGACGACGTGGGGGACGAACCGCTCCTTCTTCTCCTCGTCGAAGTAGGAGAGGTCCTTGCCGCTGAACTTCATGTGCTGGGTCAGGTCGTAATCGCCGCGGTGGGCGATCCCCTCCAGCTCGCTGACGCCGAACGGGAAGGCGTATTCGATGTCGGCCGTGGCCTGCGAGTAGAACGCCAGCTCCTCGGCGTCGTGGTCGCGGAGCCGGAGCTTCTCGGACTTCAGGCCCAGGGTCGTGTACCAGGCGTACCGCGAGTCCCGCCAGTACTTGTACCAGTCCTTCGCCTCCTCGGGGCGGCAGAAGAACTCGATCTCCATCTGCTCGAACTCCCGCGAGCGGAACGTGAAGTTGCGGGGGTTGATCTCGTTCCGGAAGCTCTTGCCGACCTGCGCGATCCCGAACGGCAGCTTCACCCGCGCGGTGTCGACCACGTTCTTGAAGTTGGCGAAGATCCCCTGGGCGGTCTCGGGCCGCAGGTAGGCGACGTTCGAGTCCGACTCCAAAGCCCCGACGAAGGTCTTGAACATCAGGTTGAACGAGCGGGGCTCGGTGAGGGTCCCGGCCTCGTCGGTGGAGGGGCCGATGACCTTGATCCGGTCGTCCTCGGCGATCTCCAGGTAGGGCGTGACGACCGGCGGGTCGACCGGCTTGCCGAACTTTTTGGCGAGCTTGGCGGCGCGCTTCTCGGCGGGGCCGACGGCCTCCTCGGGCGTGCCTCCCAGGCTGGCGAGCCAGGCTTCGGTCGGCTCCCCCTTGGCGTTCGCGGCCGGGAAGACGTAGGCGAAGACGTACATCTGGTCGGCCCGGTAGCGCTCCTTCGTGGAGCGGCAGTCGACCATCGGGTCGCTGAAGCCGCCGAGGTGGCCCGACGCCTCCCAGACCCTCGGGTTCATGATGATCGAGCAGTCCAGGCCGACCATGTCGTCGCGCATCTGGACGTTGTCGCGCCACCAGGCGTCCTTGATGTTCCGCTTCAGCTCCACGCCCAGCGGGCCGTAGTCCCAGAAGCCGTTGATCCCGCCGTAGACCTCGCTCGAAGGGAAGATGAACCCTCGCCGCTTGCACAGCGAGACCAGCTTGTCCATTTCCAGTTCCATCGTCGTTCTCTTTTCCCTAAGGAGGCCGAAGCCGCTCGTCTTCCGTTCTCGATCGATCTCTTCGGGCGGGGCGGGGCCCGCTCCGCTAATTAATCCGAGGCCACCAGCCGCAGGGGGTCGCGGGCCAGCTCGACGACCGTCTGGCAGTCGGTCCGGTTGAGGGTGCCGGCGAGTTCCACATCGTCCCCCAGGCCGAGCTCCACGACCCGACGCCCGCCGGCGCCGCGCTTGAGGTAGCGGACGAGCGGGGGCTCCTCGCCGGGACGGCCGCCGTGCCGCTCGTGGGCCCAGACGGTCTCCTGGACGCGCTCCCACAGGCCGCGGGCGATCTCGGCCTCGTCGTTGCCCAGGTCGTGCTCGAGGTCGGCGAACCGGCTGGCGAACGCGCCGGCGAGGAGGGCGTCCTCGTAGCTGACCCTCCCCTCGGTCCCGGCGCAGACCAGGTGGACGGGCCGCTCCTCGTGGATCAGCCGCTGGACGGTCGAGGCGAAGTTGACGAACGCGCCGACCAGCACAGTCTCGGCTTCCAGGCTCGCCAGCAGGGCGCGCGTGCCGTTGGTGGTGGTCATCACCAGGGTCTTGCCCCGGCAGACGTCCGTCGTGTAATCGCCCGGCGAGTTCCCCAGGTCGAAGCCGGCGATGGGCTCGCCGTGGCGCTCGCCGCCGAGCAGGGCCGTCCCCGCGGGGAGCCCGGCCGCGACCCGGCGGGCCTCGTCGATCTCCGCGCAGGGGATCACCATCGCGCAGCCATGCGTCAGGGCGTGGACGATCGTCGTCGAGGCCCGAAGGACGTCGATCACGACCGCCACCCCGCCGCGCAGGGCTCCGGGCGGCATCATCGACGGAAGCAGATGCACCGAGACCATTACCGACCCCCTCCCGACCCATCCCGGCGCGATCCTCCGCGACGGCCGATCGCCCGAAATCCACCCCGAGATTATGGCACACCCGCCCCCGTCTGGGGAGTCCCCGGCGGCTCGGGCCGCTCCGGGCGGCGATTCCGCGCAGGCGTCGACCTCGGGCGGCTTCCCGGCGGTGGCGCGGTTGTGAGGCGGCCCCTCGGCCGCGAGCGAGGGCCGCGGCGGGCTATTTCCAGGAGACGACCCGCGCCGCGCGGGTCTTCAGCGAGTAGTAGGCGAGGAACGAGAGCCATCGCAGCCGCGGCGGGACCCCGCGGAGGACGGTCGCCTCCAGGACTTCCTGCCACATCGGCCGCTTCCATTGGGGGTGCGAGATGACGGAGAACGGCAGCCATCCCGCCTGGCGGACTTCCAACCCCGTCGTGGTGACGGCCTTCGACGCCAGGATCTCCGAGATCACCGCCCGCGAGTACTCGACCGCCGTGGCCTCGAAGCCGTCGATCCGCTCCAGCACCTCGCGACGGGCCGCGAAGATGAGCGACTGCAGGTGCCGGCCGTCCCGGCCAAGGTCGATCCCGCGCTCCCGGGCCGTTTTCGTCAGCATCTCGTACCGGGCGGCCGGCACGGTGTACCGGGGATAATCGAACAGCCGCTTCAGGCCCTTCGATTCCCCCCTCAGCCTCGTCCAGGACGCCTTGCTCCCGAGCGATTCCCCCACCAGGCCGACTCCCGGGGCCGACGCCGCGTCCCGGAACCGCTTCATCCAGTCGCGCCGCAGGAGGATGCACTCTTCCTGGAGGAAGAGGTAGAACTCGAACGGCTCGCCCATCCGCCAGCCGTGGTCCCAGGCGCCGATGTTGTACCCGAGGTTCGGGCGATGGAAGACCTCGACGTGCGCATGCCGCTCGGGGAGCGACAACGGGATCGGGCGGGCCTGATTGACCACCACTCGCGTGTGGAACGGGACGCCCGCCGGGATCTCCAACGTCTGATCGAGCAGCGCGACGAGTTGATCGGTCGGCCAGGCGTTGTAGTGCGAGATGACGAGGCAACATTCCGATTCGGACGCGGAAGCGTCGGCCACTTTCAAAATCCCCCTGCACCCCGAGAATCCCCGTCGCCCGCGCGGGACGCGCGCCCCCTCTCGATATCGACACGACGGCGACCGCCCAAGCTTCGTGACGGCCGACGGTCGAGATTATCAGGCCGCGCCGCGTCTCATCAACGCGAACCGCCAAATTGGGGCTCGCCCCGGATCCCGGAAGTTCTCCCGGGAAGCCTGGGGACCGGGACGAGGGATGGTCCCGGATTCCCAGGTATTCGACGTCCGGGCGAGCCGTTCGGACCACGGGGACGATCGGATTTTCCGGTCGTTCCCATGCCGAACGAAGTCGGCGGCGACAACGGCGCGTGGTGGACTAGGCTTCATAAGACTCGACCGCTCCGCCGTGGCGCCGTGGATTCCGCACCTTCGCATCGCTGGTCGCGGGGGGAGGGCCGACGATGGCGGTCCTTGCGCGGTCGGCTTTCGGGTGGGCGTGAGGATCGGTTACGATGCGCGAGGGGTCGGGCGGCCGTCGGGGGCCGCGAATACGCCGCGCGGGGGCCGTACGGGGAGTTGGAGCATCATGAAATCACGCCTGTTCTACGTCGTCTCGCCGATCGCGGCGGCGGTCCTGGCCTGGTCGTTGCATTACGTCGCGGCGACGGCGGACGCGCGGGCTTCGGCGGCTTCGACCCGCTCGGGAGAGGCCCAGGCGGCGCCGGAGCGCGGGCCGATCCCCGTGATCGAGGCGAGTGACTGGACGTGGATGATCCTCCCCAGCGGGGCGGTGCGGGTGCTTTGCAAGGGGTCGGTGGTCCTGGAATCGAGCCACGTCTACTGGGGCCCGAAGTGGGCGTGGACGAACCCGTCGCAGGTCGAATATCGGCCGACGTCCGGCGGCGGCGCGACGCTCTCGGCGAGGATCGAGAAGCTCAAGACGGATCTCGCCGCCGTTTATCGCCCGCTCGCCCCCAACGTCCTGGAGATGGAATACCGGCTGAAATCGGCCGAGGCGATGCCTGAAGCGATCGGCGGTGGCCTGCAATGGTCGACCAAGCTGAAATCGACGGTCCTGGGGGGCGCGGCGCCGCCGGCGAAGATCCTGCCGGGCGCGACCGGCTGGACGTGGGAGCCGGCGCCGGGCTTCCCCATCGCTTTGAAGGTGGCTCCCTCGGCGGCCAAGGTCTACGCCGAGAACGGCGTGCGGGTCTTCTTCATGTCCGATCGGGTGGAGCCGGGCGAGAAGACGTACCGGATGACCCTGACGCTTCCCGAAGGGGCGACCCGCACGCCGACCCCCGCCGAGCGCTACGCCCCGGCGACGCCCGAGACGTGGTTCCCGGGGGCGGTGGCCTGGGACGCCAGCCCGGTGGACCTGCGGTTCCTGAACGCCGACGACCGACCGGCCGGACGGCGGGGATTCATCAAGGCGGACGGCGACCGACTGGTCCGCGGCGACGGCTCCCCGGTGCGCTTCTGGGGGGGCAACATCGCGGCCTACACCTTGTTCGAGACCCCTCCCGAACTCGCGAAAGCCCAGGCGAAACGGATGGCGCAACTGGGCTACAACCTGATGCGCATCCATCACCACGACTCCCCGTGGGTCTCCCCGAACGTCTTCGGGACGAAGCCCAAAACCACCCGCCGGCTCGACCCGGTGTCGCTTGAGAAGATCGATTGGTGGATCAAGTGTTTGAAGGATGAAGGAATCTACGTCTGGATGGACCTGCACGTGGGCCGCGCCTTCCTGGACGACGACGGCCTGACCGAGGGCCAGTCCGAGGTCAACGCCGCGAAGCGGCTGGCGGCCGGCTTCTCGTATTACAACACCGACGTCCAGCGGCTCATGCGCGAGTTCCAGAAGCAATACCTGGACCACGTCAACCCGCACACCGGCCTGGCGTACAAGGACGACCCGGCGGTGGCCGCGGTCCTCATCACCAATGAGAACGACCTGGGGAACCACTTCGGCCACATGTTCCTGCCGAACCAGAAGCGGCCGTACCACAACGCCCTGTTCACCCGCGACTCCCAGGCGTTCGCCGCCGAGCACGGCCTCTCCGCCGACAAGGTGGGCCAGACCTGGGTGCCGGGGCCGAGCAAGATCTACCTCAACGCCGTCGAGCACCGGTTCAACGAGCTGTTCCTGGGCGACGTCCGCCGCGGGGGGTTCCGGGGGCTGATCGCCACCACCAACTACTGGGGCGACTCGCCCCTCTGGAACCTCCCTTCGCTCAGCGACGGCGACGTCATCGACGTCCACTCCTACGGCAAGGCCGAGGCCCTGGACGCCGACCCACGCTACGAGGCGAACTTCATCCCCTGGATCGGCGCGGCGCAGCTGGCGGGCAAGCCGCTGACCGTCACCGAATGGAACGTCCCCTATCCGGCCGAGGACCGCTTCACCGCGCCGCTCTACGTGGCCGCCGCGTCGGCCCTGCAAGGCTGGGACGCCCCCATGATCTACAACTACTCGCAGGAGGTGCTCCCGCGGCCCAAGAAGCCCTCGACCTGGTCGACGTACGCCGACCCGGCGCTCACGGGGATGATGCCCGCCGCCGCGCTGCTCTACCGCAAAGGCCACGTCGCGCCGGCCGCGAAGTCCTACCACCTCGCGCTCTCGCCGGAGCAGCTCTACGGCCGCCGACTGAGCCCGGAGACCTCGGCGACCATCCGCACCCTGGTCGAGCAGAGCCGGCTGACGATCGGCCTGCCCGAGACTCGCGAACTCCCCTGGCTGAAGCCGGCCCCCGCCCCCGAAGGGGCGATCGTCCTGGACGACCCCGACCGCGACATGATCCCCGAGGGCCAGTCGTTCGTGAAGTCGGACACCGGCCAGGTCACCCGCGACTGGAAGCGGGGCGTGCAGGTGATCGACTCCCCGAAGTCCCAGGCGGCCTCGGGCTGGATCGGCGGCGAGGCCGTCGCCACGGCCGACGCGAGCTTCGCGATCGAGACCAGGAAGGCCGTCGTCGCCCTCACCAGCGTGGACGACGAGCCGCTGGCGAAGTCCCGCTTCATCCTGATCACCGCCATGGCCCGCGCAACGGCCGACCCGAAGAAACGGGCCGCGTACGTCTCCGAGCCGGTCGTCGGGACGGTCGTCCTGAGGACCGAGGCGACGGACCTGGAACTGCTGGCCCTGGCCGCCGACGGCCGGATCGCCGCCCGTTCCCGGCCCGAGCCGGTCGACGGCGGCCTCCGCATCAAGCTCCCCGTCGCCGGCGGCACCCACTGGTACGTCCTGAAGTCCCGCGCCCCGTCGCCGTGACGACCTTCCGACCCGAGCGTCGAGCCCGGCCCGCTCGCGCCCCGGTCGGGGCGGTACGCCTTTTGCCTCCGAGAAACGGGATTGTGGACGCTTGAACGCATTCCTTTCCCAGACGACCGAGGCAACCTCATGGCCGAGCAGGCTGACGACAAGGCGCGCAAGGCCGCGCGTTACGGCGAGGCGGATGTGAACGTCGGCGCCGGGGGGGAGACGCACCAGGTCGCCGGGGGCGACCTCCCGGCGATGACCACGCAGCAGGGCATCCCCGTCTCCGACGACCAGAACTCGCTCCGGGCCGGTGCCCGCGGGCCGACGCTCCTGGAGGACTTCCACTTCCGCGAGAAGCTCTTCCACTTCGACCACGAACGCATCCCGGAGCGCGTCGTCCACGCCCGTGGCTTCGGCGCCCACGGCTACTTCGAGAACTACGGACCGCTGGCGGACCTCACCCGGGCCGACCTCTTCCAGCGCAAGGGCGAGAAGACGCCGGCCTTCGTCCGGTTCTCCACCGTCGCCGGCAACAAGGGGTCGTTCGACCTGGCGCGCGACGTCCGGGGCTTCGCCGTGAAGCTCTACACCAAGGAGGGGAACTGGGACCTGGTCGGCAACAACATCCCGGTCTTCTTCATCCAGGATGCGATGAAGTTCCCGGACATGGTCCACGCCGTCAAGCAGGAGCCCGACCGGGGCTTCCCCCAGGCCCAGAGCGCCCACGACAACTTCTGGGACTTCGTCTCGCTCTCCCCCGAGAGCATGCACATGATCATGTGGATCATGTCGGACCGGGCCATCCCGCGGTCGTTCCGGTTCATGGAAGGCTTCGGCGTCCACACGTTCCGCATGGTCGACGCCGCCGGGAAGTCGACGTTCGTCAAATTCCACTGGAAGCCCAAGCAGGGCCTGCAGTCGGTGGTCTGGAACGAGGCGGTGAAGATCAACGGCGCCGACCCGGACTTCCACCGCCGCGACCTCTGGGACGCCATCCACGCCGGCGACTTCCCCGAGTGGGAGTTGGGGCTCCAGGTCTTCGACGAGGCCTTCGCCGAGAAGTTCGCCTTCGACGTGCTCGACGCGACCAAGATCATCCCCGAGGAGGAACTGCCGATCCGCCCGGTGGGCAAGCTGGTTCTCGACCGCTGCGTCGACAACTTCTTCGCCGAGACCGAGCAGGTCGCCTTCTGCACCCAGAACGTCGTCCCGGGGATCGACTTCAGCGACGACCCGCTCCTCCAGGGCCGGAACTTCTCGTACCTGGACACCCAGCTCAAGCGGCTGGGGAGCCCGAACTTCACCCACATCCCGATCAACGCCCCCAAGTGCCCGTTCGCGCACTTCCAGCAGGACGGCCACATGGCCATGCACAACCCCAAGGGGAGGGTGAACTACGAGCCCAACTCGTGGGGCGTCGGCCCGCGCGAGAGCCCCGACAAGGGCTTCCACAGCTTCCCCGCGCCCGTGGAAGGCCCCAAGCTGCGGGTCCGCTCGGAGACGTTCGCCGACCACTACAGCCAGGGCCGGCAGTTCTACATCAGCCAGACCGAGATCGAGCGGACGCACATCGCCAACGCGCTGACGTTCGAGCTAAGCAAGGTGGAGACGCCGGCGATCCGCTCGCGGGTCGTCTCGCATCTGCTGAACATCGACCAGGCGCTGGCCGAGACGGTGGCCAAGCAGCTCCGCCTGAAGGAGATGCCCAAGGCGGCCGACGCGGCCAAACCGACGCGGCAGGACCTGAAGCCCTCGCCGGCCCTGAGCATCGTGCTCAACGGCCCCAAGAGCTTCGCCGGCCGCAAGGTGGGCGCGCTGGTGACCGACGGCGTCGACGCCGGCCTGCTCGACGCGTTGGCGAATGCGCTGAAGGCCGAGGGGGCGACGCTCAAGCTGATCGCGCCCGAGGTCGGCGGCGTCAAGGACTCGGCCGGCGCCTGGCGGGACGCGCACGAGAAGCTGGAGGGGGGGCCCTCGGTCCTCTTCGACGCCGTGGCGATCCTCCCCTCGAAAGAGGGGGCGGAGCTGCTGATCACGCTCCCCTCGGCCCGCGACTTCGTCGCCGACGCCGTCGCCCACCGGAAGTTCGTGGCCTACGTCGCCGACGCCATGCCGCTGTTCGAGAAGGCGGGGGTCGCCGGGAACCTCGACGAGGGTGTCATCCCCTTGAAGGCCGCCGACGACGCCAAGAAGTTCGTCGAGGCCTGCCGCAAGCTCCGGTTCTGGGACCGCGCGGGGGCCGAGCGCTGAGCCCGCCGACGGTCGTCGATTCCCGAGGGGGCGTCTCCCGCCCTCTCGGCCCGGCCCTCTGTGAAGGATGATCCACGATGCCACCCAGTCGACGATCCCTCCTCTCCGCGTTCGGGGCTGCTCTCCCCTTCGGATTCGGCCTGGGCCTGGGCGCGGGCGTCCGCGCCGGAGCCGAGGCTGCGGCCGATCCCACCCCGTCGCTCCGGTTCCGACCATTCGAGGATTCGGTGCGCGAGGCCTTCGCGGGCCTCGGCGCGTCCCCGACGTCCCCCTGCCGCCGGCTCGAACTCGGCGATTCGGACGAGGTCCGGGCGGGCCTCCAGGGCTGCTGCAACGACCGGCCGTTCGCCGGCTTCCCCGCCGGCCGCCTGCGGATCGTCCGCAGCGGCTTCGGGCCGGGGCCGCGGCGCGGCGGGCTCCGGCTCTACGTCGCCACCGTCGACGTAGTCCTGACCGCCGGCCCCTCGGCCGACCCACCCGGCCGCCCGCTCGATTTCGCCGCCTTGCCCCCCGCGCCGACGTTCGCCTGAACGTCGATGGGTCGGGGGGGCGTCCCCTCGGCCCTTCCCCGACTTTCCATGGAGAAATGCTGATGACCGAAGCCGTCTTCGAAGGCGTGGGCGTCCGCCCTCGCGAGCATGAGGAGGGTCTGACGACCAAGGTGATCGAGCAGTACACGAGCCAGATCCCCTCGGGATTCTACCTCGGGATGGCCTTCGGCGCGGTCGGGGCCTCGCTCGGGCTCCGGCTGGCCGGGCGCGACCGGGACTCGCAGTTCGTCGGCCAGTGGGTGGCCCCGTTCCTGATCATGGGGCTCTACAACAAGATCGTGAAGCTCCACGGATCGGACTGACCCGGCCGGACCGGGTCGGCCTTGACTTCAACGGCCGGCCTCGGGGGTCGTCCGCGCCGCCTCCTCGTCGCCGCGATGGGCGAGCCGGCCCGGCGCGGCGACGGGCTTGGCCGCCGGCTTGCGGGCGACTTCCCGGAGCCGCTCGGGCGCGCGCCGACGCCAGAGCGAGCGATAATGCTCGCCGATCAACTGGAACCCGACCCGGCTCCAGACGTTGGGAAACGCGCCCATGCGCCAGTGGGCCTCGATCTTGAAATGGACCCGGCCGGTTTCATGGTCCTTGGTCATGAGGAACCATTCGAATCCCCTCTCGACGTGGCCTTCGAGGGTGTCGTACCGGAACCCGAAATAGCTGAACCGGTCGGTCGTCTCGTCGCGCACGCTGTGGACGCGGACGCCGCAGAGGAACCGGAGCCCCAGGACCTTCAGCTCCAGCAGCATGTCGCGGCCCGGGGGGGGCGTGTCGGGGTCGAAGTGGCCCACGACGATGCTCGGATCGGAGAAGTCGTAATTGATGATCGCCTGCCGGGCGCGGGCGAAGACCCCGTCGGGGATCGGCGGGCCGGGGGGCTCGACGCCGATCTCGTCTTCGCCGCCGTCGACGGTCCAGCCGTTCTCCGCGACCATCTCATCGATGGGCGTATCGAAGTTGACCGCGCGGTCCTTGAGCGCCTCCAGGTAGCCGCGCATCTCGGATTCGCTCCATCCCCTGCCGATCCGGAACAGGGCCATGCGGTCAGCCCTCGTCGTCGAAGGTGGAGCGCTCGGGCCCCTCGCCGTCGTGCGGGGTCATCGGCACCGTGGAGGTTCGCACGCGGACGGGCCCGGACAGGCGGCCTCCGCAGGTCTCGGCGAGTCGACCGATGAATCGGATCCAGCAACGGGCCTGCATCGTCCGTCCCAGCACCAGGAAGCCGAGGTAGTGGAGCAGCCCGCCGGACCGGGCGCGGCTGCGGATGTGGAAGGTCAGCCGTCCCTGGTCGTCACGCCCCGCCTTGAAGCTGATCCGACCGGCCTCCGGATGGCCGCAAAGGGTGCGGAGCGTGAGGACGAGGTCGTCCGCCTGGACGACGCGGACGCGACAGGGCATCACCCCACCGATCCGGATGGACATCTCATCGCCGATCCGCAAGGGGCCGGAGCCTGCGGACCGCTCGAACGCGGCGGTCTCGCGCGGGCCGAATTCCACGAAACGCTCGCGGAGGAGCCGTGCGAGGTCCTCCGGAGAACAGGGCCCGGACTCGATCACCGCGACGTAATCGCGCTGGAGCAGCGGGCCGGCCCCGGCCGCCGCATAGATGACATCCCGGAATTCCGACGCGATCGAGGTTCCGCTCATCGTGGCTCGCCCAGGAGACGCAAGGGGGTCAACGCCGGTCCTGGAAAAGCAAAGGACGGGCCGAAGCCCGTCGATCACCGGCCGAAAATTCGAGGAGGGGCGGAGGCCGAGGAGGGACGGCCCCACGTCCAGGATCGCCGCTCCTACTTCACCCGGCCCGGCGGCGGGCGACGACCGCGACGCCCACGAGGCCCAGGCCCATCAAGGCGACGGAAGCCGGCTCGGGCACGGCGCCGGGGCCCACGGAGGTCCCCAGAGTCCCGGGGACCTTGTCGCTGAGGTTGCCGTTCAGGCCCCGGAACCGCACGGCGAAGAACTCGCCGCCGGTGCTCAGGGCGTTCACGAAGTCCGAGGTCGTCAGGCTGCCCACGCCGGTCCCGCCGACCGAGAGGACGAAGGTGGCGACGCCGCCGATCCCCAGGCCGTTGGACGGCGCGCCTCCCCCCTCGAAGACGTTGTTCTGGTTCGCCGTCGTCAACCCGACGCCGAAGTCGAACCCGCCGAACGGCTGGGCGTTGACCTGGTTGTTCGTGAAGTAGAAGTCGGTCATGCCGGGGAGGGAGGAGCTGACGAGGCTGGCGCTCGTGATCGCGCCCGGGTTGTTGAAGACGAACGCGGTGAGGTAGCCGCCGACGGACGCGGGCGTCAAGTTGCTCACGACGAAGGTCAGCGAGGCCTTGTTGGCACTGACGGTCGCGACCTCAAGGTCGACGGAGTAGTTGGACCCCGTGTTGCTCGAACTGGCGGACGGATCGCCGACGATCAGGGCGGCGGGGCAGCGACCGGCGGTCGCACCCATCAAGCAGACCGCGAGACAGGCGGCGGGCAGGGAAAAAGGCCTGGGCATCGAGATTCCTTCGTCGCTTCGAGAAGACTCCTCACGCGGCGGAGCAGGCCGTGACGCTTCGTCGTCATGGAATCCTTACGCCCTTCAACCCGGAAGGGACCGCGACGGCCGCACGAATGCGTGCAAGGCGAGAATCCTGGTGATCCGGCGAAACACTCGTTGCGTCCCGCCCACAGCCGAGGCCCGACGACGTGCGACGGAAGCGTCGCCCGGCCCGACCTCGCCCGGCTCGCGAGCAAAGCCGGATCTCCCGGCCGGGGAGCCGAGCCGTTCTGGCTCGACGGCCGGGGTCGGGGGTCAGGCCGTCGGCCCCGGGGGAGAGGAGGGCGGGTTCGTCGGCGAAGGGGAGGGGGAGCCGGGGGACGGCTCGGGATGGCTCGGGAACGGCGAGCGTGGCGGCTCGGGCCTGGGGATGGTCGGGAAATCCGGCGGCAGGGCGGGGGCCGGTCGGGGAGGGTCGGGCGTCGGGATCGCGTCCGGCACGGGCGCATCGGGCGTCATGGCGACTCCTGCTGGGAAGGGGCGCGATGCGAGGGCCGGGGAGCCTCCCCCGGCCCGATCGCGAAGCGCGACGCTCAGGCCGGCTGCCACTCGCTCTGCACTTCCTTATGGTTCTTGGTCAGGTGGATGTGGTCGTGAACCTTGGCCACCCAGGAGGTCGGAATCCGGTGGTGCTGGCCGTCCGGGCTCTCGCGCTTGGTGAGCTTGATCGTGTCGCCCTCGACGTGGTCGACAAGCCCGACCTTGGTGCCGCACGAGGCGTAGACCTCCATGTGCTCGCGGATGTCGGCGACAGAGCCGACGGGTCCGGTGCTCTCGCCCAGGGAAGCGCCCGTCTTGTCGGGATGATCGTGGTTCATGTCGTTCTCCTTCGAGGATCGGGTTCTCGTCGCCCCGCAGCGTGGCGGAGACTCCACCCCGACCCGTTGCAAGGAACGTGCCGCCTCCGGCCTGGTTTCGAAGCCGCTGGCCTCGACGGCCGGGAGCGGCTACGATGCCGAAACCGGCGCGTGGCCGCCGTTCCCGACGTTTTCGGTCCGCGAACGAGGAGCCCCCCATGGACGTTTCCCGACGCCAGTTCATCCAGGCCGCGGCGGGCGCCGCGGTCGTCCCCGCCCTCGGCGCGGCCGACGCCCCCAGGCTGCCGACCCGTCCCTTCGGCAAGACCGGGATGCAGGTCTCGATCCTCGGATTCGGCTCCGGGAGCCGGTTCCTGATGTACGACGAGGACCGGGCGCTGGAGGCCCTGACGCGGGCCCTCGACCTGGGGATCTCCTACATCGACACGGCCCACAGCTACGGCGACGGCAAGAGCGAGGAACGCATCGGTCGGATCCTGCCGGAGTGGCGAGATCGGGTCACGGTGGCGACGAAGCTCGGGGCCCGCACCGGGGACGAAGCGAAACGGCAGCTTGAACTGAGCCTCAAGCGGCTGCGGACCGACCGCCTCGACGTCGTCCACATCCACGCCCTCTCCGGGCCGGAGGACCTCGCCAGGATCGAGGCGCCCGACGGCGTGCTGAAGGCGCTCCACCAGGCCCGCGATCAGAAGATCGTCCGCGCCGTGGGGATCACCTGCCACGCCGCGCCGGCCGCCCTGAAGACGGCGCTGGAGCGTCACGACTTCGACGCGACCCAGATGGCCCTCAACGCCGCGACGGCCCGCATGGCCGACGCCAAGGGGGGGATGAAGGCGACGCCGATGGCCGAGGGAGGCTTCGAGGCGCTCGCCCTCCCCGTCGCCGTCCGCAAGGAGATGGGGATCATCGCCATGAAAGTCTTCGCCCAGGAGCAGATCCTCGACGCCGCCCCGGTCGAGAAGCTGCTGGCCTACTCGCTTTCGCTCCCCGTCAGCCTGGCGAGCCTGGGGATGCCCAAGCTCGAATTCATCGACCGCAACGTCGAGCTCGCCCGCACCTTCGTCCCCATGCCGGCCGACGAGCGCGAACGCCTCAGCGACTCCATCACCGCCGAGCGCAAGGCCGCCGTCCTCGACTTCTTCCGCGACCACCGGGACGCCTGAGCGAACCCCGCCGAGGGGGACGGGGCGGGGCGGGGCAGGGCGGTGCGTCCGACGACGGCCGGGCCGTCGGGAGCTCGACGTCATGGATTCCACGACCGGGGGGGAGCGCCCCGAGGCCGATCGTCCGCGATCGGGCGAGCCGCTCCCGCCCATCGAGACGCTGCTGGAGTCGTTGGGGACCACGCCGGCGGGGCTCGCCGGCGTGGAGGCGTCGCGCCGGCTGGCGGCCCGGCCCTCGCGGCGGCGGGAGGCGGGGCGAGGGGCCCGGGCGTTGACGCTCCTGATCGGCCAATTCAAGAGCCCCATCATCCTGCTGCTGCTCGTCTCGGCCGCCCTCTCCGCCTCCCTCGGAGATTCGACCGACACCCTGATCATTTCGGCCATCGTGCTGGCCAGCGGCCTGCTCGGATTCCGGCAGGAGTGGGTGGCCGCCGACGCCGTGGCGGGGCTGCTCGCCCTCATCCGGATCCGGGCGACGATCCTGCGGGACGGCCGTCCCGCCGAGATCCCGATCGAGGAGGTCGTGCCGGGAGACGTGGCGCTGCTCAACGCCGGCGACCTGATCCCCGGCGACGGCCGCCTGCTGGAAGCCCGCGACCTGTTCGTGAACGAGGCGGCCCTGACCGGCGAGACCTTCCCCGTCGAGAAGGCCGCGGCCGACGGGCTGTTCCAGGGGACCGACGTCGTCAGCGGCGCGGCCCGGCTCCTGGTCGTCCACACCGGGGAGGAGACCGAGTTCGGCCGGATCTCCGGCTCGCTGCGGCTCAGGCCCCCGGAGAACGAGTTCGAGCACGGCATCCGGCGATTCGGCTACCTGCTGCTGGAACTCACGCTCCTGCTGGTCCTGGCCATCTTCGCCATCAACGTCGTTCTGCATCGGCCGGCCCTGGAATCGTTCCTCTTCGCCCTGGCGATCGCCGTCGGGCTGACCCCCCAGCTCCTGCCGGCGATCATCAGCGTCAACCTGGCCCACGGGGCGCGCCGGATGGCCCGGCGGCGGGTCATCGTCCGCCGGCTGGCCGCGATCGAGAGCCTGGGCGGGATGGACGTCTTCTGCTCGGACAAGACCGGTACACTGACCGAGGGGAAGGTCCGGCTCCGCGCGACGCTCGACGTCGAAGGCGCCCCGAGCGAGCCGATCGGCCGGCTCGCCTATCTCAACGCCGCCCTCCAGTCCGGCTACGCCGACCCGATCGACCGGGCGGTCGTCGCCGCCGGCGGCCCGGAGCTCGACGGCTCCGAGAAGCTCGACGAGATCCCCTACGACTTCGTCCGCAAGCGGCTCAGCGTGCTGGTCCGTCGCGACGGCCGCACCCTGATGGTGACGAAAGGGGCGCTCGACCGCGTCCTGGAAATCTGCACGACCGCCGAGACGGCCTCGGGCGAGATGGTGGAGATGGCCGCCGTGCGTCCCGGGATCGACCGGCTCGCCGCCGAGTACGGCGGCCGAGGCGACCGCCTCCTGGGGCTCGCGAGCCGCGACCTGGGGCCCGCGACGGGGATCGAGCGAAGCGACGAGTCGGGGATGACTTTCCGGGGCCTGCTGGTCTTCGACGACCCCCTCCGGCCGGAGATCGCCGAGACGCTCGGCCGGCTCGCAGCCCTGGGCGTCGCCACCAAGGTCATCAGCGGCGACAACCGCCTGACCGCCGCCCACGCCGCCCGCCTGGCCGGGCTGCCGACCACCGAACTCCTCACCGGGGGCGACCTGCGACGGATGAGCGACGAGGCCCTGATCCGCCGGGTCGGCAGAGTCGCCGTCTTCGCCGAGGTCGAGCCCAACCAGAAAGAGCGGATCATCCTGGCCTTGAAGAAGGCCGGCCACGTCGTCGGCTACCTCGGCGACGGCATCAACGACGCGCCGGCCCTGCACGCCGCCGACGTGGGCGTCTCGGTCGCCGACGCCGTGGACGTCGCCCGCGAGGCGGCCCAGATCGTCCTGCTGGAAAAGGACCTGAGGGTGCTGGAGGCCGGCGTCCGCGAGGGCCGCCGGACCTTCGCCAACACCATGAAGTACGTCTTCATGGCCACCAGCGCCAACTTCGGCAACATGTCCAGCATGGCCGCCGCCTCGCTGTTCCTGCCGTTTTTGCCTCTCCTTCCCAAGCAGGTCCTCCTGACGAACCTGCTCACCGACCTCCCCGAGATGACCATCGCGGGCGACCGCGTCGACCCGGAGATGGTCGACCGTCCCCGGCGCTGGGACCTGGACTTCATCCGGCGGTTCATGTTCGTCTTCGGCGCCGTCAGCTCGGCCTTCGACTTTTTGACGTTCGCGGTCCTGATCCACCTGCTGGGGGCCTCGCCGGGTCAGTTCCGCACCGGCTGGTTCATGGAGTCGGTCGTCTCGGCCTCCTTGATCGTGCTGGTGGTGCGGACTCGCCGCCCTGCCCACCGCAGCCGTCCCGCCCGGCCGCTCACGCTGGCCACCGCCCTGGTCGCCGCGACCGCCGCGTCGATCCCCTACACCCCACTGGCCCCCTTGCTCGGCTTCGAGCCGCTGCCGGCGAGGTTCCTCCTGGCCCTGGCGCTGATCGTCGGGCTCTACCTGGCGTCGGCGGAAGCCGTGAAGGCGGTCTTCTACCGCCGCGAAGCCGCGTCCGCGGGCCGTACCAAGGCCCGTTGAGCACCCGGCCGGCGGCAGTCGCGAATCGCCACGCGTACAGACCTTGCGTCCGCTCCGGGCCATGCCGTACACTCGGTCCTCGATCACCGCACGGCACCCCCTCCCGAGGGAACCTCCACAAGAGGCTTTACAGGAGCCCGGCGCGCAAGTAAGGTATCGCGAGCGATTTAGCGACGGAGAGGTGACCGAGAGGCCGAAGGTGCGGCACTGGAAATGCCGTGTACGGTAACACGTACCGAGGGTTCGAATCCCTCCCTCTCCGCTGAAAATACGGTCAATCAAAGGGTTTGCGTCCGAGAGGACGCAAACCCTTTTTTCATGCGCCTACTAAGCTCGGCTTGTGCAGTTTCACGACCCCTGCGCCGTCGGTGCGAGGGCGACGAAGAGAACTTCGCGGATGGGGGGTGGGAGTTTCTGGATGGACGGGCCGTCGGCCTCGTCGGTCGGAAAGGCCGAGGGTGGGATAAGATTCAGATCCATCGAGCGAATGACCGGACGTTGGAACCGACGTCGTCCGGCGAGGCTCGCTCGATCGTTTCCACAGGCGGGCGGGTCGCCGGGACGCCGGACCGGCTCCGGGAGGCTTCATGACCACGCCGAAATGTCCGAAGTGCTCGCACACGATGGACGAGGGGTTCATCCTCGACAACACGCAGGGGGGATACACCCAGTCCCAGTGGATCGAAGGGGCTCCCCAGCGTTCCTGGTGGGCGGGGCTCGCGATCAGGGGACGTGGGAAGCGGCCGGTCGCCACTTACTGTTGCGGCCGCTGCGGGTTCCTTGAATCCTATGCGAAGCCCGACGAGTCCGCGCGGCGCTGAGCGTCGGCGATGAGTCGGCGGGCGCGTGGCGGGCGGGATCGCGACGAGGACGCCGGGTCCCTGGATCAGGCCGGGACGCGGCGTCCTCGTTCAACTCGGCATGGATCAGACGTCGGGCTCAACGGTTGAAGGCCTTGGCGACGCCGTAGACCACCACGGCCCCGACGACGCCGCCGCCGAGGAGCATATAGAGCAATGAGTATTCGATCGCCGCATGGAGCGCGGGGATTTGCGTCAGGATCGACATCGGAGTGACCTCCCGGATGGACGTTGGGGCCGCCTGCCGCTCGTCGCGACGGATCGCTTCAAGCTGACGCGAGGCCCGGAACGGAGACTTGCTACCGGTGGGATGGTCAACGCAAGCCTCGTGCCAAGAGCGTCCCCAGGCTCCGGATCGGCGAGGTCAGTCGATGGTGGCGGGCTTGCTCGCGGGCGCGTCGGCCTCGACGGTCTCCGGCGCGGGCTTCTCCTCGGCCTTGCGACGATCGGAGGCCGACTTGCGGCGTTCGGCGGCGGACTTGCGGGCGTCGGTCAAGGCTCGCTTCTGGGCGGGCGTCAGCACGTCTTCGCAGTCGGCCATCAAGCGTTCGCGGAGGGCGTCGGCCTGCTGCTCAAGGTCCTGGATCTCGGGCTGATACTTCCCCTCGATCTTGTAGATCGACTCCTTCTGTTCGTTGGTCAGGCCCAGGCCTCCGAAGTAGATGGGGACGCGGCGGATGGCGTCGGGAGGGGTGGAACGGGCGGATCGGGGCTTCGGCGCCTCGTCCTCGTCGGCCGTCGCGGCGGCCTTCCTGGACTCGGCCTTCCGGGACGCCTTGGCCTTGGCCTTCGGGGCCTGGGCCTCGCCGGGCGCGGCGTCCTGGGCGGGGAGGGGGGGGATCAGGGCCGCCAGCGCGAACGTCCACGCCGCCGCGACGGCCGTCAGGGTCGTCGACTTCCGAATCAGAGTCGTCATGGGGATCGACCTCAGCAGAGCGGGAATGACAGGTCAGGCGTTGAGCCGCCACCTTTCCCCAAAGCTAGTTCAAGGTCCCCCACGATCGCAATCCTGCAGCCCGCAATCTTGATTGAATGCAGATTTTTCACAACAAGGCACAGGATTCGCTAACGTGCGGAATGAGCGTCGACCGGTAATCGAGGCGTCGTTGCCAAGAACCGGGTCGCCCGCGACGAACAGCTTCCCGACCCGTGAATCGCAGGGCTGGCGCGGACCCGTCCGGACGCCCTCCCGAGGTGGGGGGGCTGAGTCTTTACCCTGATCTGGACGGGCGTTACGATCTTCGCTGGCCGGCCTCGGGCCCCACGCCGTCGGACGTCCGGCGGCCCGCGCCTCCGGGCGACGTCCGGGTCGGCGCCGTCATGATCTTGCCGCATGGAGTACTTACGTCATGTCCACAGACGAGAAGAGCCCGGTCTCCCCGATTCCCGCATCGCGCCGTCGCGAGAGGGGGATCAAGATTTTCATGTGGCCGAAGGTCATCTACGTCTTCCCCTCGGCGATCGTGGCGTTGATCTGCTCGCTGGGGATGTGGTTCCTGCCGAACAAGACCTATGACGCCAGCGTGCCCCCCACGCCGGTGATCGTCGACTCGCCGACGGGGACGGCCGCTCCGAATGCGAACGCGCCGACGGCCACCATCGACCCGAACGCGCCGGCCCCCGTCACCGCGATCGCCGCGGGGCCGTCGATGACCCGCCGCGAGCGGTTCAACACCCCCCAGAACCTGCTGGGGATCCTGTTCCTGATCATGCTGGCGTTCAACCTGGTGGTGATGGGGCTGGATTTCCCCCGGTTCGAGCTGGTCGGGATGATCCTGGCGATCCTCTTCTCGATCTTCTTCATCCTCTGGCTGGGGGCGTTCTTCGACCTCGACCTGATGCGGCCGATCAACACGCTGTTGGGATCGATCTACACGTTCGCCAACGCCGGCTTCTACCTGATGTACGCCCTGGCCGTCATCGGGGTGATGTTCATCGTGTACATCACCCGGTGGCTGGACTACTGGGAGGTCCTCCCCAATGAGATCCTCCACCACCACGGGCCGCTCAGCGACCTCGAACGGTTCCCGACCCTGAACCTGAAGTTCGACAAGGAGATCCCGGACGTCCTGGAATACCTGATGCTCGGCTCGGGCCGGCTGGTCCTGCGGGTCCCCAACGTCGACCGGGCGATCATCCTGGAGAACGTCCTGTTCATCAACTCCAAGGAAGAGGCCCTGAAGCGCCTGATGAGCCGGCTCGACGTCCGGATCACCACCGATCAGGAAACCCCGCTGATCTGACCTGACCCGATCCGGCCGACTCGTCGCGAGGCCGAGGCCCCCGCCCGATCACTCGGGATGGGGGACTCGCGCCGGGGCGATGGCGGACGACAGGTAGGGCCGTCGCACCGCCGCGGGGGCCGCCGCCAGCGGGGCCTCGACCGGGTCTTCGAGCAGCTCCCGGAGGATGGGCCCGTTGAGGACGTCCTCGATGTCCCGGAGCCGGCGGGCCACGAACGCGCCGTCGAGGACCCGGTGGTCGTAGATCAGCTTGACCATCACCCGGCCCGCCTCGGGGTCGATCGGCCCGAACGTCAGGGTCGTGGTCAGGGGGGAGATCGGGTGGATCTGCTCCGCCCCCAGCGCCCCGTAGCTGCTCAGGCCGAACGTCCCGAACCGCTTGCAGCGCTTGAAGCCCGAGATGTTCAGGGTGCTCCACCACAGGAACCGCCGGACCGGCCTCGGCACCCGGCTGAACCGCAGGGCCTGGCGGAAGAAGCCCACCTCCTCCAGCGGCCGATCCTTGTACTCCCGGAGCGCCCCCTGGAGCTGCACCAGCGACTGCCGCTCGGGCGCCCGGAAGAGGCCCACGAACACCCCCTCCTCGCCCAGGTACTGGCGCTCGATGGCCAGCGCGCAGTTCATCCAGGGGTGCTCATAGATCCGGGGCCAGGGGAACTCCAGGTACGATCGCCGCAACGGCGCGTGCTCGGCCCCCACCAGCGCGTAGGCCTTCATGAAAAGGCACGACCACGACGGCCTCATCGGGTGCCGGGCCCGAGGCCCCGCCAGCGCCGAGACGTCGAACGCCCGGCTCACCGGCGCCGAGGGGATCTTGTGGGCGAAATGAACCAGGTCGCCGATGAACCCGCGGGGGCCGGTCGGCGACAGGTATCGTCCCTTCGGCTCGTGCATCCATGCACCTCGCTCAAGACGACGTAAGGAAGGCGGACGGCTTTCGGGAAGTCCCCGGCGAGGTCAATCGCCCGGCCCCCACGGCGGCGTCGGCTCTCGACGACCGCGTATCAAGGCCCGGAGGCTACAACAAAACCCCCCGGGTGGGAAGCCGAAGGACCCGGAAAGCCCGGCCCGACAGCCCCTCCCCAGTCCGTACATCCCCCTGTATCGGCCTCTCCGGTCCGTCCACTCCAGTCCCGGGCCGCCCCCCCCCCCGCGCATCGACCCGATTTGGCTTCGATTCCGACCGAACGACCCGCGATATCCAGACTCAAGTCATTCATTTAAAATGCTTTAAGTCGACGGGAACGCCGTGTGATTTGGGTTCGTTCGGCGGTTTTCGCGGCCTCGTTCCCGGCCTACGGTCCTGACCGCAACCGTGGCCTGAATTGGCTTTGTTCGGAGCCCCTGGACAACGAATCCGATCGCCGCAACTTTCTACTGTGTAGATCGTTAAACACGATACCCAAGCCTCGAAATTGGCTTCGTTCGGCGATTTTTCGCTGCTCGTCGCAGGCCGAGTCGTCGCAGGCTCCGCGTCCGCCGTGAACCCGGCGATCGGGTGCCGCCTCCCTGAAGAGACGGTACTATCATTTGGGACGATCATTTCGACCCGGGGTCGAAAAGCCTCGCCAGGAGGGGCGAAGGTGAAGCAGGGCACGGAGGGATGGGGGAGGAACCTGCGTGAGGTGAGACTCGTGCGCCACAGGCCGCCGTGAAACCTGCGGCCGTCTCGAGCCTCGCCAGGTAGGGGCGGCCCCCGCCCCCGGCCCGTCGGATTACCCGTCGTCCCGACCGGGATCGAGGGATTCTCGGCGGAGCGCCGAGGAAGTAGAATGGAAGGGCGGGCTTCGGGCGAGGCCGAGGCGCGGGCCGAAGATCGATCGGCGCGGGGAACACGCCAAACCAACAAAGAGTGTGCGAATGACCGTCTCGGCCAAGTGCTACTATGCGTTGCGGGCGATTTACGCCCTCTCCGAGCACCCCGGCCCGGCGCCGATGAAGGCGAACGAGATCGCCGAACGGCAGCATATCCCGATCAAGTTCCTGGAGGCGATCCTCAGCCAGCTCAAGGGGGGCGGGTTCGTCAACAGCCGACGAGGCGCCGAGGGGGGCTACCGGCTCGCCAGGCAGCCCGAGGAACTGACCGTGGGCCAGATCATCCGATTCATCGACGGCCCCGTGGCTCCGGTCGACTGCGTCAGCCAGTCTCGGCCCAAGCCCTGCGAATACCCCGGCCAGTGCCCCTTCTTCGGCTTCTGGGGACGCGTCCGACAGGCCATCGCCGACGTCGTCGACGAGACCACGTTCGCCGACATGATCGCCGAGAACCGCAATCCCGGCTACCCCTACGTGGCCGACTGGACCATCTGAAGCCCTCCGACCCGTGAGCTTCGAACGACGCCGCCGCGACGCCCGAGAAAGGGCCTCGCGGCGGCGTCCGCGATCCGGCTCCGCGCTCAGCAGGAGCAGCAGACCGGCATGCCGTTCATGCAAATGCAGCAGACGCAGCCCGACTTCATCATGGCCGTCATGCAGTCGCAGCAGGCCTGAATCATCGCGCAGCACGCGACGTCGCCGCTGGTGCAGGTCATGCGGACGCCGTCGTCGGTCATCTCGCACTTGCAAGCGGCCATCGCCATGTTGCACTGACACATCATCATACCGTTCATCATCATGCAGCAGCTGCACAGGCCGCCGGCCATCATGTTGCAGAGGTTCTGCATCATGCTCGCGGCCATCTTGTCCTCGGCCTTGCAGGTCATCATCATCCCGCCGTCGCACTTCTCCATCATGATCGTGCAGCGGGGGACCATCATCCACTGGGCGGCGGCGGGCATCGACGTCCCCGCCGACATCCCCGCCGGGCTCCCCATGCCCATGTTCATCCCCATGGCCATCCCGCTCCGCTCCATCATCATCGCGCCGTTCATCGTACACCCCCCGCTGAAGCCCGCCGATCCCTGGGGCGTGCTCCGCCCCGACCCCCTACTCTAGTAACGGAAGCGGGGCCGCGCCGCAAGAAAATTCATCAAAGAACTTTGATGCATCATGACTATTCAGATCAAGGAGACCGGCCAAATCAGGTATCGGGCGAGGCATTCCAGACAAACTCAGTAGGAATACTCAGGATCAGTCTTGACTTAGCCGATAGGGATAGTGACAATGACGACGTCTTCAAGGTCGTCCTCCTTACGAAGAGGTTGGAAGCGATGTCTCGGATCAACTGGTCGGTCTCCTCTCCGTCGGCGTCGGTCCCTTCGAGCACGGCCCCCGGCGCGGCGACCTGGTTCGCCCCGGCGGCCGGCGGGTTCACGGTGGCTGGGCCCTGGGCGTCGATCTATCGCCTGGCCTATCAGCAGGCGCTGGCGGCGAGGGAGCCCTCGCGGTTCCAGAAGATGATGGAACCCTGTTGGAACTGACCCCGACGACCGTCGCGGACCGATTGCAGGAGGTGGGGCCCGTGAAGCTCTCGGCCAAGGCGGAATACGCGTGCCTGGCGGTGATCGCCCTGGCTCACCGCCATGAAGGGGGCCGACCGGTGCCCATCCGGGAGATCGCCGAGGCGCATGAGATCCCCGAGACGTTCCTCACCCAGATCCTGATCCGCCTCAAGGGGGCGGGGCTGGTGGTCAGCACTCGGGGGTCCTCGGGCGGCTACCGCCTGGCCCGCGATCCGATGACGATCTCGATGGGGGACGTGCTCCGCGTCATCGACGGCGAGGGCTTCCAGGAACGTCCCCAGCGCCGGTCTTCCTTCAACGCCCTCGCCGAACTCTGGGAGCGGATCCAGGCCTCCCAGGTGAACATCCTGGACGGCACGACGGTCGCCAACCTCGCCGCCCTGGACCGGTCGCCCGACTGGACCATCTGAGCCCGTCCGTCGCCCTCGAAGCAGTCCGGGGAGGCTGGCGGGCCTCCCCCTCGCGTCGCCGCGTCCTGGGCCGGGCTCAGGACTTGGTCAGGTACGAGTCGAAGACCCGCACCTTGTCGAGCTTCGTCTTGATCGCGGCGACGAAGTCGTCGTGGCGGGGGCTGGCCAGGTACGTGTCGCGGTGCTCCTTGGCGGCGAAGACGACGTGCAGGGCCACGTCGAAATCCTTGACGCTGGGCGGCTCCTCCACGTCCTCGGCGCGCTTGCCGACGGAGAAGTACACGACCCCCTCGTGCTTCGTCAGGTACTTCTCGCAATCCTTGACGAAGGCGTCGACCGCCTCCGGCGAGTGGTCCTTGAGCGTGAAGAAGACCATGTGGGCCAGCGCAGGGCCGTCGGCCTTGCCCGAGACCGCGAACGCCGGATAAGCCAGGACGGCCCCGACGAGAATCAGCGGCGCGACATGCAACAGTTTCATCAGACAATCGCCTCCGGGTCGTCTCGATCGATTCGAGGAAATGCGGAAATTCCCGGCCGCCATGATGCCCCCCCCGCGCCTCCACCGCAAGCCGCGCCCCCCGCGCGCCCCTCCCCGACTCGCTTGCACCCGAATCCATGCAATCCTAGAATCCAGGTGCGTCCCCAGGGGCGACGACGACGACGCGAAGTCCTCGGTGTCCAGGCAAGGCGGTCGAGTCTCATAAAGGATACTCCACCCCCAGCGGCGCCCCCCGTCGCCGACTTCATCGCCCGATGGGCCGCGACCGGCCGGCGAGCGGGCCAGGAAGAAGCCGGCCGAGACCGAGACGCCGGACTGAACGACTCGATCGCATCGCGGATCGGATGATCGCGAAACCGGACGCGGTGGAAGTGGTCGACCCCCTCGCCATTTTCCGTCGAGAGACGGTCTCCGAGGCTCGGTCGGGGGTCAGGAGAGCTTCGAGCGGTGGGCCCAGACTTTTTCGAAGGCCTGGGCGTACTGGTCGATCAGTTCGGGGGCTTCGGAGGTGAAGTAGGGGAGGGCGATGGCGGTGCGGTTAGCCTGTTCGGAGCCGGGGAGTTCGGGGATCTCGGGCTTGCGGCTCCACCACTCGGCCTCGGCGTAGAGGGGGAGCTTGTGCTGGAGGGGATAGCGGTGCTCGCGGGCCTGCACCCCCTCGGCGCGGAGGGCCTTGACGATCGCGGCGCGGGTCGCGCCGGCCCTGGCTTCGTCGAGGAACAGGATGTTGTTCGCGTAGTAGATCCGGCCGGCGTCGGCCGGGCAGGGGGGCTCGATCAGGCCGGGGAGCTGCGCGAGACGGTCGTTGAGGCGGCGGACCTGCGCCGCGCCGGAGGCGTTGCGGGGGGCGAGCCGACCGAGCTGCGCGCGGGCCAGCGCGGCGGCCATCGGGTTCATGCGGAGCTTCAGGCCCAGGCCGGTGCCGGCGTATCGCTTGTAGGGGCTGTCGGCCGGGAACCGGGCCGGGACGTCGGAATGGCCGAAGGCCGTCGCGCGCTCGAAGTCGGCGCGCTCCTGGTACATCCCCATCCCCCCTTCGAGCGCGGGGAGGGGCTTGCTGCTCTGATAGCTGAAGATGGACATCCGCCCCCAGCCCCCCAAAAGCTTGCCCCGGTACGAGGCGCCGGGGGCGTGGGCGACGTCTTCCAGCAGGATCAGGCCCTTCTCGCGGGCGAACGCCGAGACGTCGTCCATCGGGCAGGGGAGGCCCATCCAGTGGACCGGCATCAGCGCCTTGACGTCCTTCGTCAGTCGCTTGCGGGCGTCGTCCACGTCGAAGTTGAGCGTGCGCGGGTCCACGTCGACGAAGACCGGGACCAGGCCGAAGAGCCGCATCGGCACGATCGAGGCGAAGAACGTGTAGCTGGGGACCATCACCCCGGAGCCGGGGGGGAGGCCCAGGGCGAAGAACATCGCCGCGATGGCGCTCGTGCCGTTGCAATGGGCCTTCGCGAAGGGGGCGCCGAAGTAGTCCCGCCAGTCGCGCTCGAGATCGTCGATGGGACCGTAGCCGGGGTTCCGCAGGACGTCGAGCACCGCGGCCTCGTCCTCGGGGCCGTACAGCGGCCATCGGGAGGCCTCGACCTGCCGGGCCGCCGCGAGCGTGACGGCCGGCCTGCCGCCGTCGATCGCCAGCGGCTCGCCGACGACGACGCCCGCGTCCGCCCCGGCGAGCCGCCCCGCCGCCATCGCCGCCGCCGTCCCCAGCAGGGCGCGCCGCGAGGCCCCCACGCCGCCGTTCGGTTCGTCGCGTCGCATGGTCCCTTGGACTCCTTTTGATGGATCGAGGGGGAGGCTCGGCGCTTGATCGGCCGGGGTGGATCGCTTACCCTGCTCATCCTACGAGACGGCGTCTCGCGCCGCACCCGCAAACCCCGCCGGAGGTGGACGTGACCGAACCTCCCCAGGAATCAGGCTCCCGACGCTCGTTCCTGAAACGCGCCGGCGCTCTGGCCGCGACGGCCGCCGCCGGCCGCGCGCCCGCCGCGCAAACGGCCGGGAAAGCCGAGACGCCCGCCAGGCCGAAGGTCATCGACTGCCACGCCCACCTGCACCATCGCGGCCGGGCTTCGTGGGAGGCCGACGACCGCGCCCTGATCGACGCGGCCGACCGGCTGGGGATCGACGTCCTCTGCTGCTCCATGCTGACGCCCCGACGGCCGGCGACGGCCGACGGCTTCCGCGAGTGCAACCGCTGGGTGCTCGACGGCGCAAAGCGGTTCCCCGGCCGGGTCCTCGGCTACGCCTACGTCAATCCGGGATGCGGCGCGGAGGCCGTCGACGAGGTCCGGCGGTGCGTGCTGGACCACGGGTTCATCGGCGTTAAACTCTATAATGAGCACTTCTGCACCGATCCCATCGTCTTCCCGATCGTCGAGGCGGCGATCGAGCTGGGCGTGCCGATCCTGCAACACGCCGGCCATATCCACTACTTCCTGGAAGACCAGCCACGCATCTCCGATGGCGCGCGGATCGCCGAGCTGGCGGCGCGCTATCCCGAGGCCCGGTTGATCTGCGCCCACGTCTGCGGCGGCGGCGACTGGGAGTGGACGATCAAGGCCCTGCGGCACGCCCCCTCGGTCTTCCTGGACACCAGCGGCAGCGTCCCCGACGACGGCGTGGTGGAGATGGCCGCGAAGACGCTCGGCGTCGACCGCCTGCTGTTCGGCTGCGACATGTCGATGACCAACGGCGTCGGCCGAATCCGGGGCGCCGACCTGACCGACGACGAGAAGGCCCGGATCTTCGGCGGCAACATGGCGAAGCTCCTGGGGGGTCGGGTTTGATGATCCTGGACGTCAACGCCTACCTCGGCCCCTTCGCCTTCCGCCCGCTCCGCCACAACACCGGCCCGGCCCTGGTCGCCCTGATGGACGCGAAGGGGATCGACCGGGCGGTCGTCTCCAGCGCAAGCGCCATCACCTACCGCAACACCCAGGCGGGCAATGAGGAGGTCGCGGCCGAGGTCGTCGGACGGGGCGATCGGCTGATCCCCTTCGCCGTGATCAACCCGTCCTACGCCGGCTGGCGGGACGACCTGCACGCCTGCCGCGACCTGGGCTTCCGGGGCCTCCGCCTCTACCCGAAGTGGCACGGCTACGCGCTTCCCGATCCGGCCTGCCTGGAACTGGTCGACGCCGCGACCGCGATGGGGATGCCGATCTCGATCCCGATCCGGGTCGAGGACGTGCGCAACCGGAGCTGGCTGGTGGAGGTCCCCGAGGTCCCGCTGGCCGAGGTCGCCGCCCTGGTCGCGGCTCGGCCGGACGCGCGGTTCCTGCTCCTCAACGGGGCGGGGTATGCGAACGGACCGCTGGGGCGGAAGGACTCCGGGCTCCCCGCCAACTACCTGATCGAGATCTCCCGGATGGACTCGGTCCTCACCGACGAGATCGGCCGCCTGGTCGCCGGCCTGGGCGCCGATCGCCTGGCCTTCGGCACCGGGATGCCGTTCCATTACCCGGACCTGGCGCTGCTGAAGCTCGAAGTCCTCCGCGTCGACGACGCCGACCGGCGGCGGATCGCCTGGAGCAACGCCGCCGAATGGCTCAAGCTGGGCTGAATGAGGATCGAACGGCCATGGACATCGACGCGATCGAACGCCGGCTGGCCGCCGCCCGCGAACGGGAGCAGGCCGTCTACCAGAACATGGACCCTGCGAACCGTGACCGGACCTGGGAGGATGACCTGGCCGCCGCCGAAGCCGTTTTGCAAGCCGAACGCGAGCTGGCCGCGGCGAAGGGCGAGGAGCACGCCGTCCCGCTTGATTTCCCCGTGCACTGGAACCTGGGCGTTCCGACGCCGCACGTCCTCCAGAGCGATCGCAAGACGTTCTTGATCTTCCGCCTGGACGAACAGGACCCCGATTGGGATGGGACCTACGTCCGACTCGTCGACCCCGGCGACGGTTCGATCGTGCCGCTGGCCCTCGTGGAATTCCTCGACTGCTCCTCGGCCCGGCTGGGCGACCCGAACAACGAGGTCCACGAGGGACATCCCCTGAACGGCAGGGGGCTGGACGGCTACATGCCCCAGCGGGTCGTGAATTCGCGGTGGCTCACGGAGCTGGAGGCGATCAACCGCGTCCACCCCTGCTACGACCAGGCCCGATGGCGGGATCGCAACCATTACGTCTTCTGGTTCTGCAACTCGACCTTCGAATGCGTGGCCCGGTCGTTCACGGTTGAAACCTTCCGCGAGAGCTTCGCCGACCTCCTCGCCCGCGCCTGCCGCCGGCTCCTCTCCTGAGTCTTGAGCGCCGACGACGAATCCATCCTCATTACACGGTTGTTGAACATTTGCTGTCGATGCTAGAATCGGGCGTCGCCGGTCGGGGACGAGCCTCGTCCCGTCGGGGGCGACTCCACCCACCAAGACGATGAGGGCGACGCCGTGTCCCAGTCCGATTCTCCGGCCTGCCTCGGCACGATGCCCCGGCGGGCGTTCCTGCGGGCCTCGCTGACCGGGTTCTCGGCGCTGGGGGTCTCGGACCTCATGCGGCTGCAAGCGGCGGCTTCGACCGGCGGCGCGTCGGGGGGCCCGTCGATGATCGTGGTGTGGCTCTGGGGCGGGCCCAGCCACATGGAGACGTTCGACATGAAGCCCGATGCGCCCGAGGCGTATCGCGGCCTGTTCAAGCCGATCCCGACGAGCGTGCCGGGGATCGAGATCTGCGAGAAGCTCCCCCGGCTGGCCGAGATCGCCGACAAGCTCGCGATCGTCCGGTCGATCACCCACGACAGCCCGGGGCACGCCAACAGCACGCACACCGTCCTGACCGGCTACACCGGCGACCTGGTGGAGCAGGCGCCGTTCACGCCCAAGCAGCCCTACGTCTTCCACGCCGCCAACAAGTTCCTGCCCGATCGCGCGGACTCGCTCCCCAAGTGGGTCGCGCTGCCGAACCTGCCCTACGAGGGCGGCGGCGCGCTGGGCCGGACGTACGGGCCGTTCAAGGTCGCGGCCGACCCGAACAAGCCCGATTTCAAGGTCCCGGAGCTGGTCCTGGACGAGGCGCGTCGCGCCCGGCTCGGCGGCCGGAGTCGGCTGCTCGCCGGGTTCGACGGCGCGCGTCGGGCGTTGGAGGAAACCGCCGCGACCCGCTCGTTCGACGTCTTCCAGCGGCGGGCGCTCGACGTTTTGACCAGCCCCTCGGCGCGCGACGCCTTCGACCTGGCCCGCGAGCCCGACGTCCTCCGCGACCGCTACGGCCGCAACGTCGTCGGCCAGCGCTGCCTGCTGGCGCGTCGGCTGGTGGAGTCGGGCGTGAGGCTGGTGACGATCGACTTCCCCTGCGTCCCCGGCCAGAAGGCCTTCTCCTGGGACGACCACGCGAGCGTCTGGAACATCTTCGAACAGATGGAGATCCGCCTGCCGGTGCTCGACCAGGCCGTCTCGGCGCTGATCGAGGACGTCCACGCCCGAGGGCTGGACAAGGAGACCCTGATCGTCGTCATGGGCGAGATGGGCCGCACGCCCAAGCTCTCCAACCACCAGGGCCAGCCCGGCCGCGAGCACTGGGGCAAAGCGATGTCCGTCCTGATGTCGGGCGGCGGAATGCCCATGGGCCAGGTCATCGGCGCGACGACCGCCAGGGGCGAGGAGCCCAAGGAGCGGCGGTTCACCCCCAACGACCTCCTCGCCACCTGGTATCGCTACCTCGGCATCGACCACACCCAGTACTACCCGGACGTCGCCGGCCGCCCCATCGCGCTGCTCCCCCACGGCGACCCGATCTCCGAGCTGATCTGAGCGCGTTCGGCCCACCGCTTGCATCGGAGACGACTTGAAGGATCATCCCGGTGAAGGGTGATCCATCCTGTCATCAACCGAGGGAGACTCCGATCATGGCCGCCTTCAAGTCCCCCGCGCACGACGATCACGACGATTCCGAATGGGGCCTCTGCAAGGACTGCAAGTGGTGGCAGATCGAGCCCGAGGCGAAGGTCGAGGACCCGACGCTCGGGCTCTGCATCGACGAGGACCTGTTGCCGTACAACCTGAGGGTCTCGGGGCTCAGCGGCTGCAACCACTTCATGGCCGGCGAGCCGGCTCGGGCGGCGGGCTCGGCCGAGGCCCCGCCGCACGCCAAGGCCACGCGCTGAAGGCCACGCGCCGAACCAGGCCGCGCGTCAGTCGCGAGGGCGGATCCGATACAGGTGGACCTGATAGGCGGTGAAGCGGTCGGACCAGGCGCCGGCGGGGGCTTCGAGGGTCCGGGACTCGTCGAGGACCTCCACCGCCAGCTTCGCGTCGGCCTGGCCGGGGAGCTGGAACGTCGCGGTGGTCTCGCCCTCGCGGAGCGAGGCGGCGAAGAGGTACGTCTCGTCCCCCAGGCGCTTGACGACCCAGGCGATCGGGATCGATTCGTCCGAGGAGGAGACGGTCGCGCCGTCGGGGACGTCGGGGCTGTTGAGGACCGGGGCGAGTTCGTGGATGCGGGCGTTGGTCGCCGCGACCTCGCGCGCCACCGCGTCGTCGGCGAGCAGTCCGGCCTCGATGAACGTGGGCTTGAACTGGTGGCAGAAGTAGATCAGCCCCTTCGCGCCCCGGATCAGGGCCATCCAGACCTCGGAGCGGATCTCCTGGGGGGTGGCCTTCCGGTCCTCGTTGCTGATCCGGGTCGTCTCGATGCAGCACCAGACGGGCTTGCGGCCGCCGGTCCACTCGCGGAGCCGGTCGACGCCCTGGGGGACGTACCAGAGCTTGCCGGCGACGGCCGCGTCGGTGCTGCACGCCGGGTAGATGTCGAACGAGGCGATGTCGCAGCCCTTGAGGTACTCCGGGTAGTCCTCGGGGTGGTTGGTCCGCGTCCCCCGGCCGTACCAGCCGTCCCACGCGACCCCCTGGCCCAGATTGAGCAGCACCGGGCGGTCGGGATCGGCGGCCTTCATCGCGCGATAGCGTTCGAGGATCGTCTCGGGCGTGACGGGGGGGCCGTACCCCTTGCCGTTCGGCAGCGCCTGGGCGTTGTCGGGCTCGTCGTCGTGCATCCAGCCGACGATCGTCGGCCGGTCGCGGAACGCCAGGGAACGGGGGCTCTGGCCGGCGATCACGCGGATGCCGGCCGCGTCGAGGGCGTCGAGCTGCTCGACCGTCGGCCCCCGCCAAAGGCCGACGTACACGTTCACGCCGATCGCCCGATACTTCTCCGCGTTCGCCACGTCCTGCAACCAGACGGCGATCGGGAAATGATCGGGCCGATCCGGCAGGCCCTTCGCGAAAGTTGCGGCGTCGTCCCCCGCCCTCGCGCCGACCGTCCAAGCCGCCAGTAGCAAGACGAACGTCCCGATCCGCATGGCGTCCTCCCTTCGGTCCCTGAAACCCGGAAGCGAGGTCCATTCTATCGCGGCCCGCGCCCGCCTTGCACGCGCCTGGTTCAGTTGATGAACCGCGCGAAGACGTCGCGGTTGACCGTCGCGTTGGCGGGGCGGAAGTAGGAGCTGTGGGAGCACTGCGGATTGACGAGCCCCAGGAAGCTGCCGCAGCCGGAGGGCGCCAGGTTGACGAAATCCGCATCGACGGCGTACGGGCGCCCCTTGAGGGGCCCGCCGACGACGTCGCCCCGGGCGTCGAGGTTGACCCAGTTGCGGACGTTCGCCGGCTTCCGGCCGTCCTTGTTGGCGGGGCGGAGCCGCAGCTTCACGGCGCCGATGGAGAGCGCGGCGCCGACGGTGAAGAAGTTGCGGACGAGCGGCGTGCGGAGCCCGTCGTCCTCGAGCTGGCGGAGGCCCTCGTAGGCGACGACCGTGCCCCAGCTATGCGCGATGACGTCCAGCCCGCGACCCGCGGCCAGCTCGGGCCGGACCACGGCGAGAAAGCGATCGACGATGGCCTTGCGGACCGCGTCGTCGACGAGGTAGATCGAGAAGTCGTCGATGCACGACGCCCCGGGGATGGAGATCAGTCCGGCCATCTCGGCCCCGGCGAGCCCGGCCCCGGCGGGAGCGGCGGCGGCGGCCCCGGCCCCGAGGAGCCCGGCCCCGGCCGCCCCGGCGAGGCCGTCGGCCTGCGCGGCGGCGGCGGCCATGGTCTGCTGGTCGGCGCGATCGCGGAGCGTCTCCTTGATCTCCTCGGCGGCGGCGGCGCGGGCCCGTTCGCGCCGGGCGACCGGGTCGGGCAGCGCGTCGGCCGACGCCGCGCCGAAGACTGCCCCCCGGAGGGAGCCGGACGCCTGATTCACGATGTCGCTCCAGAGCACCTCCAACCGCGTCTCGCCCCGCGTCCCGGGCCCGAAGGCCGTCGGCACGAAGGGCTGCAGCGCGGCCCACCAGGGGTCGGAATAGCCCCGGTCGTGGCGGCAGATGCCGTGCACGTAGACGAGGCGGCGGCTACCGACCGCGGCGGGCGCGGCGACGGATGCGGCGGCGGCGGCTCCGCCGTCCAATACCTCGGGGAAGAGGGCGGCCGTGTCGGCCGTCGGGATCTCGTCCGTCGAGAGGTCGGCGGTCGGTTCGGGCGGCGGCCCCGCCAGGCTCGCGTACATCTCCAGCGCCGTGCGCTGGAGGTCGGCCGGCAGGGGCCCGCTCCCGACGATGCGACCCAGCAGGGCGATCATCTCACGACGGACGTCGTCCGGTTCATTCGACATGGTCGGCCTCGCGAGGGTGGAATTCAGAGGGTGCCGGGGTTGAGCATCTGCGCCGCGGCGGCGATCAGATCGACGTTGCGTTCCAGGATGTCGCGGCGGGTCATGAGATGGACGGCGTCGGGCTTAACGCCGAGGTCTTCCAGCGGCACGCCCGTCCTGGCCCCGACGCGGGTCGACCGCCGAATCGCCGTGCGGAAGCTCACCCCCCTGGGCGGCGGGATGAAGCCGTCGAGGTGGGTGAAGAAGTCATAGGTCCAGACGTTGGCCCCGCCGGCCCCGGTGCGCCCGCTCGTGCCCAGGACCCGGCCGACGCCGTGGTCCTGGAAGCCGGCGGTGAAGATGTCGGTGGTGCTGTAGCAGAGCGCGTCGACCACCAGCGTGACGGGGCCCGGATAATGGTAGCCCAGGCCGGCGTTCGCGCGGGCCTCCGACGTGAGGGGGAACCCCTGGGAGTACGTCTCGCCCGTCTCGACGGCCAGGTCGATCGACTCGACCCATTCGGCGAGGCTGGGATGGCCCTGGCAGAGCCTCAGCGTCGCCGGGGAGTTGATGAAATGGAACCGCTCCGGCTCGATCGGGCGGGAGGTGAGGGCCTGCAAGAGCAGCTCGCCCGCGTTGATGTTCCCCCCGCCGTTGCCGCGGACGTCCACGATCAGGCCGTTCTGCGGCAGGAGTTTCGCCAGGCGGACGAACTCGGCCGCGAACGAGTCGGCGTCGAACGTCATGAAGGAGGAGATGCGGATGTAGCCGAAGGTCCCGGATGGGGTCTCGACGGTTCGGAAGGCGAAGAAGTCGGGGAGGAGGCTCGTCGCGTCGGCCGCGACCGATGGGGGCGCGCCGGTCGTCGAGGCCGCGGCGGCGGCCATGCGGCGCTGGGCCTCCGGCATGTCGGGAGGCCGCATCGCCTGCTTCATCCGCCGCAACGCCTCCCCCTTCACGTCGAAGCCCAGGGCCGAGGCCCCGAATCGCGGGCCGTCGACGGGAGCGGCGGCGGCGAACGGGTCGGCGGGCGTCGTCACGCTGGCGACGACCAGCGCCATGTGCCGCTCCTTGTCGACTTCCTCCGGGAAGAAGAGCGATTTCCGGGAGCGACGGAAGGCCTCGGTCTCGGCGTCGTAGCCCATCACCCGGGCGACGTCGTCGGCCATGTCGCCCGGGTCGTGGACGTCGGCGCCGCTGATCGCCGCGGCCGGCGTCGTCACCATCCAGTCGAATTGAGCTTTGAACGCCCGCCCGCCGGACTCGTAACCGATGACGACCCACTCCTCGTCGGGCGGGGCGGTGAGCGCCATCGGCCGCAGCGTGAGGGCCTCCAGGCCCCGGGCGTGCCGCGCGTCGGCATTGCTCCCCGCTTCGCGAGCCGCGTTCCGCTCCACGGCCCGGTCGATGGGGATGCCGTTCCAGCTCGTCAGCGTCGCGCCGACGCCGAAGGTCGGGTGGGAGAACCCGGGCAGGACCCGGGTCACCAGGAATCGCCGCCTCGGCGGGGAGCCTTCGAAGTACTCCTCCGCCAGGAACGGGAGGTAGGCCGTCTTCCCCTGAAAGTCGAACGGGAGGATGTAATTGGTGTGCAGGTCGCGCAGCGAGTGGAAGATCTCGATCATCTCGTCGTGGAACTGCCGGGCGCTCTCGTCCCGCTCGCCCAGCTTGATCTGCAAGGCCAGCTTCCGCCTCAGCAGTCGAAGTCGCTGGAGCGGGTCGATCCCGTGCATCGCCCGCTTCAGGGGGAGGTGCACGTAGACCTGGCCGAGCATGGTCGCCGCGGCGTCGACGACCGTCAGGCGTTCTTCATGCGTCAGGTCCTGGACGCCCTCGAGGAACTGCTTCAGGGTGACGTCGCCGGTCGGCGGTGGGGGCGGCGCAGCGACCGGCGGAGGGCCAGGCGCGGCGTCCGGGGGGGGCGTCCGGAGGCCCTTCGTCCCGCCCGACTCCCCGCCGAGCTGCAGGCACATCGCGCCGATCTCTCGCAGCCCCCGCTGGAGCCATTCGAGGCGCTGCTCCAGCGTCGAGTCGGCCGTCGCCCCCCCTCCAGACGCGACGGGGGGCTCCTCCTCGCGGGCTTTCGGCGTCGCCCGCGCCGAGGACGACGCCGCCGGCCGCGCCCCCGTGGGCGGCCCCCCCGCAACTCTGGTCCGGGTCCGCTTCTTGGGCTCGGCCATCTTCGTCCCCCAGGCTCAGGGCGCGCCGCGACCGCCGCCCGACCTCGGGCGCGGCTCGCTCGGCGGAGGGACGGGAAAAGCGGGCCTTCGTGATTCCAGGCCCGCAGGCGCCGCCCCTCCCAATCGTCAACGCTTTATTAGTATTCCACCCTTTTCCGGCCAGTCAAGACATTCACGCCTGATTTCCACGCAACTCCGATTAACATTTCGTCATCGTCCGGCCGGCGGCCGGGGCGGGGGCCGGAGCCCGGCTACCGGCCCCGGCGCTGGCCGCGCATGAACTGGGCGAGGCGGGTCTGGGCGGACTCCCAGGAGCCGGACTTGGCCTCGGTGGTGATGGCTTCAAGGGCGTCATAGGGGGCCTGGTCGAGCTTGCCGGCCTCGCGTTGCGACTTCAAGGTCGCCAGGCACCCGTCGACCAGTTCGGGCTTGTGGAGCGAGACGGCCGTGTAGAGGGCGTCGACGGTCTTGAAGGTCTCGGCGTCGGCGCCCATCTGCGGGGGGGCGCCGCAGCCCGCGAGGGCGAGCGCCGCGAGCAGGGCCCACGTCCTCGTTAGTTTTCGCATGTTCATTTGGAAGTTTCCCGATTTCGCTCGCGCGGCGAGGCTCAATAGTCGCCGGGGACGATCTCGCCGCCGTTGCGGGTGGAGAGGGCGACCCAGGTGTAGGGGTTGATGGTTTCCTTGACCCAGCGGACGGAGCCGTCGCCCATCAGCACGTTGGAGCCGTCGCCGTCCTCGGAGTACATCTCGTCGGTGTGGCCGAACGGGTGGTTCGGGGCGTGGATGATGACCTGGGGATGGTCGCGGATGTCGGGCCCGCTGTGCGCGCCCACGAGGTTGCCGCCGCTGTTGGGGTCGGACGGCCACCGGGGGCGCTGGGGGGTGGAGGCGAACGGGACCACGCCCACCCAGGTCGAGTCGCAGAGGTAGGACGACTTCTCGCCGATGAAGATCGTGTTCGACAGCCCGTCGGTCACCGACGCGGCGCGGGTCCGCGAGTTCCGGTAGAACGGCCCGTCGATGACGTGCGGGGTCGGGGCGCCGGGGATCGGCTCGGGGGCGTCGAAGTCGTACGAATAGGCCTTCGTCCGTCCCCACGGCTGGTTGATCCCGGCGTTCGTGACGTAATGGCTCCGCGAGAAGACGATCCGGGGCGTGAACTCGCCGGCGTCGTTGGGCGCGCCCGAATCGCCGTTGCTGTAGTGGTGCAGCGCGAACGGCTCCGTGCCGTCCGTCGCCGACGGGCAGAGGAAGACCGTCAGTTGCACCCTCGCGCCGGTCGAGTTGTCGGGCGCCCAGCACGGCAGGTTCGTGTTGAAGCTGGCGTGGACCGTCGACTGCTCCAGGAAGGGGAGGATCAGCATCCCCCAGGCGAAGCCGGGCGTCGTGTTGATGTTGTCGTCGGGATAGCTCACCCCGTACGCCGAACCGACCGCCCTGGGGTTCCCCACGTACGCCGGCGGGAACGCGCCGATCGCCGACTCGTAATTCGCGATCGCCAGCCCGATCTGCTTCAGGTTGTTCACGCACTGCGTCCGCCTCGCCGCCGACCGCGCGGCCTGCACCGCCGGCAGCAGCAGGCTGATCAACACCGCGATGATGCTGATCACCACCAACAGCTCGATCAAGGTGAACCCCGACCGCCTACCAGCCGCCCAGCGCCGTATGGGAACCATAAGTCCTCCGACTTGCTCATCCAAAACCAAATTCAACATCCCCGTCTTCCGAATGATGCAGATCTTAAAACAGGAAACCCTGCGCGCCAATTCAATTTTTTGGTCGCCCAAAACTTCGGTGCCCCACCGTCCCAAAGCCAGGTGAGATCGATCGTGGGCTCGTCGAGCGGCCCGGCGGACACGGGGGTTTGCGTCGTTCGGCGACCGCGCCGCCCGGGCCGCTGATTCCGGCGCCCCGGCTCGTCCCCCGGGAGAACCGCTTGACAGCCGGCCCCCGCCATGCGCGAATTATCAAAGGAATGTTAAAACAACCGGGGCGGGGGACGACGCCGATGGCCGCGCGGAATCTTGTTCGAACGTCGCGATTCATCGCGGGCTGGCTGGTGCTCCTCGCCGGATCGGCGCGGGCCGACGACCCCGACGCGGCGCGGGCCGAGTTCTTCGAGGCGAAGGTCCGGCCGATCCTGGTCGAGCGCTGTTTCGGCTGCCACTCGGCGCAGGCGGAGAGACTCAAGGGGAGCCTTGCGGTCGACTCGCTCGAGGGGCTCCTCAAGGGGGGCGATCTGGGGCCGGCGGTCGAGCCGGGCAAGCCCGACGAGAGCCTCTTGATCCAGGCGGTCGGCTATGAAGACGACTCGGTGAAGATGCCGCCGAAGCAGAAGCTGCCCGACGCCGAGATCGCCGTCCTGCGGCAGTGGGTGACCGGCGGCGCGACGTTCCCGAAGACCGCGGCCGAACCCGTCGCCAGGGTCCAGGGGATCGACTTCGACGAGGCCCGCCGGCACTGGTCGTACCTCCCGGTCGCCCGCCGAGAGCCGCCGCCGGTCGCGGACGCCTCATGGTCGAAGACGCCGATCGACCCGTTCGTGCTGGCGAAGCTGGAGGCCTCCGGCCTCTCCCCGTCGCCCCCGGCCGACCGCCGCACCCTGCTGCGTCGGGTCTATTACGACCTGATCGGCCTGCCGCCGACCGCCGAGGAGATCGCCGCGTTCGAGGCCGATCGATCCGACGACGCCTACGCGAAGGTCGTCGACCGGCTCCTCGCCTCCCCCCGATACGGCGAGCGCTGGGGACGGCACTGGCTGGACGTGGCCCGGTACGCCGACACGAAAGACGGCGTGCTCATGTATGGGGACGATCGAATCCGCCCCTACGCCTACACCTATCGCGACTACGTCGTCCGGTCGTTCAACGAGGATACGCCGTTCGACCAGATGATCCGCGAGCAGCTCGCGGCGGACGTGGTCGCGCCCGGGGACGAGCCCTGGCGGCTGGCGGCGATGGGCTTCCTGACGCTGGGCCGGGCGTTCGACAACAACGTCCACGACCAGATCGACGACAAGATCGACGTCGTCAGCCGCGGCCTGCTCGGCCTGACGATCGCCTGCGCCCGGTGCCACGACCACAAGTACGACGCGATCCCGACGGCCGATTATTACGCCCTCTACGGCGTCTTCGCCGGCGCCGAGGCCCCGCTGGAACTCCCCCTGATCGACGACCCCGCGAAGACCCCGGACCGCAAGACGTTCGAGGACCAGGCCGCCGCCAAACGCGCCGAGATCCGCAAGTTCCTGGACGACCAGTACGCCTTGCTCTCCGAGGAAGCCCGCAAGCGCGGGGGCGACTACCTGGAGCGAGCCGGCACGACGCCGGCCGACCCGCTGGAGACGGCCGTCTTCTTCATGTCGCTGGCGCCCGAGGATCTCCGCCCGCCGATCGTCGCCCGCTGGCGTCGCTATCTCAAGCAGCGAGCGGTCCCGTCCGACCCCGTCTTCGGTCCCTGGTCGGACCTCATGAAGCGCGACGAGGAGGCTCTCGCCGCCGAGGCGCCCGCCATTCTCGCGGCCTGGGCCGAACGCCCCGTCGGGACCGACCCCGGCAGCCTCAATCCGCTGGTCGCCTCGGCCCTGAACGCCGCGACGATCCGCACGAAGGCCGACGTCGCCAGGGCCTACGCCGACCTCCTCCGGCGCGTCTACGAGGAGTCGAAGTCCTCGCCCCCCGACCCGTCCGACGAGGCCCGGCGGCAAGTGCTCGACATCCTGCAAGACCGCGAAAGCCCGTCGTACTTCCCCCGGAGCCAGACCCGCGCCTACATGTCGCGAGGGGAGAAGGACGCGTTCGGCGGCAAGACCGTCGAACTGGACCGGATGACCGTCAAGGCGGCCGACGCCGCGCCTCGGGCGATGGTCCTGGTCGACGCCGACGAGCCCTATACGCCCCGCATCTTCGTCCGCGGCAACCCCGCGCAGCCGGGCGACGTCGTCCCTCGACGGTTCCTCCGGGTGCTGGCCGGCGACGAGGCGAAGCCGTTCGCCAACGGCGGCGGCCGGCTGGACCTGGCGAACGCGATCGCCGACCCCGCCAATCCGCTCACCGGCCGGGTGATCGTCAACCGCGTCTGGATGCACCACTTCGGCGAGCCCCTCGTCTCCACCCCCAGCGACTTCGGCGAGCGGAGCAACCCGCCCAGCCACCCCGAGCTGCTCGACGACCTCGCCGCCCGCTTCGTCGAGGAGGGCTGGTCTCTCAAGAACCTCCATCGCCTGATCGTCCTCTCCGCGACCTATCGGCAGGCGAGCGCCGACCGCCCCGACTGCCGGAAGGTCGACCCGGAGAACAAGCTGATCTGGCGGGCGAACCGCCGCCGGCTCGACTTCGAGGCCATGCGCGACACGCTCCTGTTCGTCTCCGGCCGGCTCGACGCGACGATGCACGGCAAGCCGGTCGACGTGGCGAACGACCCCAGGAACGCCCGCCGCACCGTCTACGGCCTGGTCGACCGCCAGAGCCTGCCGGCCGTCTTCCGCGCGTTCGATTTCGCCAGCCCCGACGCCTCGGCCGAGCGCAGGCCCCTCACCACGGTCCCCCAGCAGGCCCTCTTCGGCATGAACGCCCCCCTGGTCGTCGAGCAGGCCCGCGCCCTCGCCGACCGGCCCGACGTCGGCGGCGCGACCGCCCCGCCCGAGGCGATCCAGGCCCTCTACCGCCTGATCCTCGCCCGCCCCGCCGAGCCCGACGAGGTCGAGACGGCCGCGAGGTTCCTGCGAAGCCTGGCCGACGAGCCCGACGGGTCGACGCTCGCCCCCCGCGCCCAGCTCGCGCAGGTCTTGCTGATCACGAATGAGATGATGTTCGTCGACTGATTCAACGACTCTTTCACGCAAGGCGGACGCCATGACCCCCGACTTCCGACGCCCCCTCTCCCGACGCGAGGCGATCCAGCAGGCCGGAACGGGCTTCGGGATGCTCGGCCTGGCGGCCCTCCTGCGCGAGACCGGCCTGCTCGGCGGCGAGGCCCGCGCGGGCTCGCCTGGCGCGGCGCTCAACCCGCTCGCCCCCAGGGCCCCGCACTTCGCCCCCAGGGCGAAGCGGGTGATCCACATCTACCTGAACGGCGGCCCCAGCCAGGTCGATACGTTCGACCCCAAGCCCATCCTCACGAAGTTCGACGGCAAGCCGCTGCCGCAGGGGAACCTCTCCACCGAGCGCAAGACCGGCGCGGCGATGGGCTCGCCGTTCAAGTTCCGGCGGTACGGCGAGAGCGGCATCCCCGTCAGCGAGATCTTCGAACGCACCGCCGCGCACGTCGACGACCTCTGCGTCATCCGCTCGATGCAGGCCGACACGCCCAACCACGAGCAGTCGATGCGGCTGATGAACTGCGGCGACGAGCGGCTCTCCCGCCCCAGCATGGGCGCCTGGCTGACCTACGGGCTGGGCTCGGAGAACGAGAACCTGCCGGGCTACGTCTCGCTCTGCCCCGGCCTCCCCGTCGCCGACGTCTCCAACTGGCGGTCGGCGTTCCTCCCGGGCGTCTTCCAGGGGACCTACATCGACACCCGCAAGGAGAAGGCCGAAGACCTCATCGAGAACATCCGCAACGGCTTCGTCTCCCCCCGCGAACAGCGCAAGCAGCTCGACCTCCTCGCCGAGATGAACCACCGCCACCAGAAGGCCCGCGCCGAGGACGACGCGCTCGACGCCCGCATCGCCAGCTTCGAGCTGGCCTACCGCATGCAGATGGAGGCGACCGACGCCTTCGACGTCTCGCAGGAGCCGCAGCACGTCCGCGACATGTACGGCCCCGGCGTCCAGGCCCGGCAGTTGTTGATCGCCCGCCGGCTCGTCGAACGCGGCGTCCGGTTCGTCCAGCTCTTCCACGGCGACGTCCAGCCGTGGGACAGCCACGACAACCTCCCCGCCGCCCACCGCGACCTCGCCGGCCAGTGCGATCAGGGCATCGCCGCCTTGCTCACCGACCTCAAGCAGCGCGGGCTGTTCGAAGACACCCTGGTCCTCTGCGGCGGCGAGTTCGGCCGCACCCCGTCGGTCGAGCTGGTCAACGGCAAGCCCGGCATGGGCCGCGACCACAACCACTGGGGCTTCTCCGTCTGGCTCGCCGGCGGCGGCGTGAAAGGCGGCACGATCCACGGCGCGACCGACGACTTCGGCTACAAGGCCGTCGAGGACGTCGTCCACGTCCACGACCTCCACGCCACCATCCTCCACCTCCTGGGCTTCGACCACACCAGGCTCACCTACCGCCACGCCGGCCGCGACTTCCGCCTGACCGACGTCCACGGCAACGTCGTGAAGGACGTCCTGGCGTGAGGCCGGGGCCCCTCAGCGGCCCCGAGCCAGCCCCATCAGGAACGACGCAACGCCCCCCAGAATGGCGAGCGGCCCGGCCAGGCGAAGGAGTTTGCCGAATCGCTCGTGCCAGGCGTCGTAGGCGGCGTCGAGGCCGGCCGGCTTGCCGATTCGACGCGTACCCAGGAGCCAGGAGTACAGGCCGACGAAGACCATGATGGAGCTGTTGACGAGCGAACCAAGGAGATCAGGGGACATCGAACCGACTCCGACCGATCCGACGAAACGGGTCATCCCGCCGCGACGGGCGTCGTCCGGCAGGCTTGCATCAGCAGCTCGTACGATCGCAGCCGCGCGGCGTGATCGTAGATGTGGCCGGAGAAGATCATCTCGTCGGGCTGGGCGGCGTTGACGAGGGATTGGAGGCGGGCGCGGACGGTCTCGGGGGCGCCGACGACGGTGACGCGGGTCATGCGCTCGACGGCCGCGCGCTCGGGGGGGGTCCAGAGGCGTTCGAGGTCGTCGACGGGGGGGGGCAGGAGGCCGGGACGGCCCCGGACGAGATGCAGGATCATCTGCTGATGCGACGTGAAGAGCCTGGCGGCGGCCTCGTCGGTGTCGGCGACGAACGCATTGACGCCGATCATGGCGTGGGGCCGGTCGAGGGTTTCCGAGGGGACGAAGGACTCGCGGTAGATCGCCAGCGAGTCGAACAGGTGGTCGGGGGCGAAGTGCGAGGCGAAGGCGTAGGGCAGGCCCATGTCGGCCGCGAGCCGGGCGCCGAAGTCGCTGGAGCCGAGCAGCCAGATCGGCACGTCCAGGCCTTCGCCGGGGATCGCGCGGACCAGCCGGCCGGGCTTCGCGGGGCGGAAGTAGCCCTGAAGTTCGCGCACGTCGACGGGAAAGGAGTCGACCTCCTGGAAGTAGCGCCGGAGGGCCTTCGCGGTGGCCTGGTCGCCGCCGGGCGCGCGGCCCAGGCCGAGGTCGATCCGGCCGGGGAAGAGCGAGGCGAGCGTGCCGAACTGCTCGGCGATCACCAGCGGCGCGTGGTTCGGCAGCATGATCCCGCCGGCGCCCACGCGAATCCGCGAGGTCGCCGCCGCCAGCTGGCCGATCACCACCGAGGTCGCCGCGCTCGCAACTCCCGGGATGTTGTGGTGCTCGGCGACCCAGTACCGCTCATAGCCCAACCGTTCCGCGTGCCGCACCAGGTCGAGCGAATCGCGGAACGCGTCGGCCGCCGTGCCCCCCTCGACGATCGGGCAGAGGTCCAGCACCGAGATCTTCACGTCGTCCAGCTGCTTCACGCGACTCTCCCTCCCGTCCGCCGTCCTGATCCCTCGTCCCTGGAATTGTAGAGGCGGGGGGTCGAAAAGGCGAATGCCCCGGCCGTGAGGCAGGCGCCGCGGTTCAGTTGGACCGGGGGTCTTCGGGGATGTGGCGGGGGCCGATGAGGGACTGGATCTCGCGACGCCCGGCGAGGGTCGCGGCGTCTTTCCAGAGGGCGTTGGCGTCGTGCCCGCCGAAGACGTGGTCGGGCGACGCCGGGGCGACGAACCAGCTCCCTTCGCGGATCTCGTCCTCGAGCTGGCCCGGCCCCCAGCCGGCGTGGCCGGCGAAGAACAGGACCCGGCCGTCGGTCGAGGCGGCGAGCGACTCCATCGCGTTGAGCTCGGTCGCGACGTACAGGTCGTCGGCGACCAGCATGTTCGCCAGGGGGCGGCGGTCGTGCACGGCCATGAGGGTGCCGGAGATCGGCCCGCCGTGGTGCAGCTTCTCGAACCGGACGCAGGGCTCCGAGCTGATCTGGCGCCAGACGTCGGAGACGTCCGATTCCAACTCTCGGTTGAGGATCAGCCCTAGCGCCCCGGAGTCGCCGTGGGACGCGACCAGGATGACCGAACGGGCGAAGTTCGGGTCGATCAGGCCGGGCGCGGCGATCAGCAGTCGTCCTCGCAGTGATTTCATGGAGACTCATCACGACCCGCGAAGGGCCGCGCCGAGGGGGCGGTGGGAGGGGACCGGCGGCGGCGGGGGCTCGGCGAGGCGGTCCGGCGCCGCCGCGCGAGGCGATCCCCCTCCGGCGTCAGCCCACCCGCTTCAGGAATGACACCCGGCCGGTCGCGACCCATTCGGCGACGAGGATGTTCCCGTCGCGGTCGAAGCAGGCGTCGTGGGGATGGATGAACTTCCCGGCCGGCCAGCGGTCGGGCTGACTGCGGATCTTGAACCCGTCGAGAACCTGCCGGGTCCACTCGGGATCGTAGCCCAGGTGCGTGAGGACCTTGTCGTCGCGGCCCATCAGGGTGATCCGGGCGTGCAGGTCGGGGACCAGCAGCACGTCGCCCCGGATGTCGAAGTGGGCCGGGAACGAGACCTCGTGGTTGTCCTGCCCGACGTGATCGCCGTCGAGCGTGAACCGCTGGAGCCGGGCGTTGGCGCGGTCGGCGACGACGAGGCCCGGCTCGCGCCCGGGGCGGTCGTCCAGCCAGACGCCGTGGGGGGTCTTGAACTTCCCCTCGGACTCGCCGGTCCCGCCGAACGTCTTCACCCAGCGGGCGTCCTTGTCGTACTTGTGGATGTAGTTCGAGCCGTAGCCGTCGGCGACGAAGAACCCGCCGTCGGGCGCGAAGGCGACGTTCGTGGGGGCGAATTTGGCGTCGGGCTTGTCGTAGACGTGGGGCTCGGGCGGGGCTTCCTTGAGCCAGACGACCTCCCCCTTCAGGTCGGTCTTGACCACAATGTCGACGGGCATCATGCAGGCGAGGTACAGGTACTCGACGCCGTCCTCGATGCGGACGTCGATGCCGTGGCCGCCGCCGTGGTACGCCTTGCCGAACGAGCGGACGAACTTCCCCTCGGGGTCGTAGACGGCGATCGTATCCTGCGCCTCGGCGGCCGTCCTGGGCTTCGTCGGACCGCCGCGATGCGTGACGTAGATGAACCCCTGGGAATCCACGGCGACGCCGTGGGTCTCAAACCATCGGATCGATCCGGGGGCCTGGAAGAAGTCGTGACGGCACTCGTAGCGGTGCTCGCCCTCGCCGACGATCGGGGCCTTCGTCCCGGCCTTGTCGGCGGCGTGGATGAACGGCCCGGCCGGCGAGGAGGCCGAGGCGGCCAGCGCCGCGACCGCGCCTTGCTTGAGGAAACCGCGTCGGTCCATGTCGTTGCGTCCCCGGGGTGTCGTCGCGATCCCGATTCCGGGCCCGACGCATTCCCGCGCGACCCGATCCCGGCACTATACCCCGCGCCGAGGGCCGGGTGAACGGAGTACTCCGGTTCCATGATTCTCGCCCCGACCGCCCGGGCCGACGCCCGCCTCCAATACCCGTCCGCCCCGAGCGAAGAATCTGGTGCGTCCCGGATCTTCCGCCGTCGCACGATGGGCTGCCTCCATGTCGCATTCGAAACGCCTGCTCGGCCTTCCCCGCCGATCCTGGTTCGTGATCTCTCCGGCGTTGATCGCGGCGGCCGCCCTGGCGCCGTGGCCCGGCGCGCCCGAGGACCCCGCGGCGGGGTTGTTCCGCGAACCGCTGCTGGTGGCGCACACGCCCGCGGCGGTCGGGTCGATCCCCCCGGCGGAGACGCCCGGCGAGCTGGACCTGACAACCTCCCGGCTGCTGGGGGACCGGGTCGTCCCCTACGGCCGGCACGAAGGGACGGGGCCGGTCTTCGCCCTCGCGCTCAGGACGACCGAGCACGCGTCCATCCAGCGTCCTTTCGGCTGGTCGCCCGGCTCGTCCTTCCCGGGCCTCGGGTTCTTCCGCCGCCGCGACGTGTGGCGATACGCGCTCACGGCGGTCCGGTACGACGAGGGGGCGAAATCCTCGCCCTCCGAGACCTGGTGGCTGCCGGACGACGAGGCCGCGGCCTTGCGCCCGCTGGCGGTCGCCGAGCTGGACCGACGTTCGGGCTCGGCGCGGCGGGGCGCGGAGCTGGCCAGGCTGCTGGACGAGGGGGCCGAGCGCGAGTCGTGGCTGAACTGGCCGAACGGCCTCGTGCTGGCGGCCTGGCTGTCCATCCCCGTGGCGCTGTGGGCCTGCGTCCGCCCGAAGGAAGCCGGGAAGAGCAAATCGGCGACCGAGGAGATGCAAGAGGCGTTTCCTTGACGGCGCGCGGACGCCGCCGACCTCGGAGAGGCGGCGTCGGCGACGGGAACGACGGCCCATGAGAACGCTCATCAAACTCGCCGTGTTCGCGACCGGAGTCGGGCCTCGGACGCCGTCGCGCGACCCGACCCCGGGCGGCCGGATCAATCGAGGAGGTTCGACAGGCGAGGAGCGTCGACCGCGCATTCGTCCGCGTCGAAGGGATCCACCTCGGCCGACGGGGGCCGGGCCGTGGTCGCGAGCCGGGCCGGAGGCGCCTCGTCGCCGAAGCTTGAGGCGAGCCCGAAGGCCACCGACAGGATCAGGACGAGCAGGGCGAGCGGGGAGGGCCGCCTCGGGCGAGGGTGCAGCACGTCGTCACTCCGGTGGGGGGTCGGACGGGGCGTCGCGCAAGCCTTGGCATCGGGACGCCGCTTCGACCGGGGAGCACGAGCGGACGACCCGACGCCGGACTTTCGCCCGACGCCGGGCCGCGCCTCTCGCGCTTGTTCGAGGGTCGAGGATCAGTATCCGGGCCGTCGAGTGGATTCGATGTCCGGTTCGATGAAGTTCTCGTTCAGCCGAACGGCGGCCGGAGGCTCGTCGAGGGCGAGGTTTCCCTTGACGAATTTTCGAACCCGAAGCAGCATGCGAATCCGAGCCGGTCATTCCTTGAGCCCCGAACCGCGGAGAGGCGACGCGTCATGAGATCGCTCATCAAGTTCGCGACGGTCGCGGCCCTCGTCGCGTCGTCGTCGACGCGGGCCGGCGACGACGAGGTCGTCGGTCCGCCCGCCGGCGCCAGGATCGTCGTCGGGCCCGGATCCCTCGACATCGTCCTGCCTGAGGCCCGGATTCGGCGCGGGCTGACGAAACACCCCGGGGGCCGCGCGACGGCTTCGCCTGGAGCGGAGCCTCAGACGCGGCCCGAGGATGATGAGGCCTTCGGGCCGCGGTCGTCCCCGCCGCGACTCGAACGCAGTTTTGATGACCTGGGGACGACGATCACGCCCGATCCCGACGCGGGCGGAGGGTCGCTACGCTTCCAGGAGGGGTTCGCGGCCGCCTTCGCCAGGGCCGATCCCAGCCCGGCGGAGCGGACGGCCCATTTCGACTGGCTGCCGCACTACGACGGCCACCCCGTCTGGCACGTGGGATGGCTGGGCGAGATCAGTCGGACCGAGCGGCGCGGCGACGGATCCTGGATCGTCAGGATCCAGCTGAAGCCGAACCTCCACTCGGACGGCGGCCTCAAGACGCTCCTCCTGGATTACGTCGAAGAGACTTATCGGGTGGAGGGGGAGGCGTTCGAGCTGATCGACTCGGACGCCGCGACGCCCAGGCCGAAGCTTCAGGTTTTCCCGCTGTTCTACTGAGCCTTCGAAACGCGATCGGGCGTCGCGCGCCGAGGGATCTCGGCGCGCGACGCCCGCGGGGGACGGCCGGTTCGGGTTACTTCTTGGGTTCGGGCTCGGTTTCGGCGCCCTTGCCCTTGAAGTCGCCGGCGGTGACGACGGAGAACCTGGAGAAGTCGACGTACTTCTTCAGGGCGGCGTCGACGGCGGCGGCGTCCAGTTCCTTGACCTTGGCCTCGACGTCGGCGTCGAACTGGAGGGTCCGACCGAGGAAGAGGTTCGAGGCGAGGGACGAGGCGAGCGAGCCGTCCTCGGCCCGGCCGATCTCCTCGCGGCGGAGCCAGCCCTCCTTGGCCTGCTTCAGCTCGTCCGGGGTGACCCCTTCCTTGACGATCCGCGCGACTTCCTCGCTCACGCCGGCCTCGACCTTGGCGAGGTTCCGGGGGTTGTAGATCGCCATGATCATGATCGAGGCACGGGGGTCAAGCGACGAGGCGTTGAACATCGAGGCCGCCGAGTACGACAGGCCCCCCTTGCCGCGGAGCCGGTCGGCGATCCGCGACGAGATCGAGCCGCCGCCCAGGATGAAGTCGCCGACCGAGAGCGCGGGGTAGTCGGGGGAGTCGTCCTTGAGGGGGAAGACGGTCCCGGCCAGGTACATGGCGTTCTCCTTGTCGGGCGTCTCGATCGTCTCGATCGCCGGCTTCAGGCCCTCCTGGAAAGGCCGCTCGATGCGGGCGTAGGGCTTGGCGGCCTTCCAGCCTTCCAGGGTCTTCTGGAGGATCGGCAGGACCTCCGAGGGCTCGAAGTCGCCGACGACCGCCAGCTCGCCGACGTTCGCGCCGAGGTACTCCGCATAGAGCGCCTTGACCTGGTCGATCGAGGCCTCCTTGACGCGGGCGATGCTCTCGTCCGGGGTCGGCGTGTAGCGCACGTCGTCGGCCGGGTAAGACGACATCAGCCGCTGGAGGCGGTTGGAGGCGAGCGTCGTGGGCTCGGTCTTCGAGGATTCCAGGGCGGCGAGCCGGCCGGTCTTCTGGACCTCGAACTCGTCGGCCGGGAGGAGCGGCTCGCGGAGGACCTGCCGGAGGATCTCCAGCGCGGCGGGGAGGTTGGCCCGCTTCGTCTCCAGCGCGAAGCCGATGGTCCCCAGGCCGGAGCCTCGGGGGGAGAGCCGGGCGAAGTTCTTGTCCAGCTCGTCCTGCACCTGCTGCTTGGTCAGGTTCTTGGTCCCGCCCCGGAGCATCAGGTTGGGGAGGAAGTCGGCGGCGGCGTTCAGGCCCTTGAGGTTCTCGGCGTCCCCGTAGCGGAGCGTGAGCACGAGGTTGACGGACTCGCCGCGGGTCTTCTTGGGAAGGAGCGCGACCTTGACCCCTTCGATGGCCCCGGGCCGCTGGACGCGGGCCTCGATGGCCTCGGGGCGGACGTCGAACGACTCGCCGGTGGACTTGGCCTCGCGGCCCTTGTAGTCGTTGACGAGGGCCAGGACGTCCGGGTTGGCCGGGATCGGCGTGCGCTCGGGCTTCTCCGACGGGATGAAGTAGCCGATCGTGCGGTTGCTGGCCTCGAAGTAGTCGGCGGCGGCCCGCTTGACGTCGTCGGGCTTCACCTTCTCCATGCGGTCGCGGGCCAGGAAGTAGAGCCGCCAGTCCCCCTGCGCGGCCCACTCGCTCAGCTCGGTGGCGATCGAGTTGGGGTCGGACGCCTCCATCTCGAAGTTCTTGGCATAGCGGCGGACGGCGCGGTCGACTTCCTCGGCCGTCACCCCGTCCTTGGCGACCTTGGCCAGCTCCTCATAGATCACGTCGCGGACCTGCTCCAGCTCGGCCCGATCCTTGGTGTTGACCCGGGCCATGATCATGAACAGGCCGGGATCGTGCGACGGCGAGGCCATGGCGAAGACGTTGGCCGCCTTGCGGGTCTCGACCAGGGCCTTGTAGAGCCGCCCCGAGGGCTGCGACGTGAGGACGTCGGAGAGGACCTCGAGCGCCGGGAAGTCCGGGTGCGGCCCCGACGGGACGTGGTAGGCCAGGCCGACCACGCCGACGTCGCCGACCCGACGCAGGGTGACGACGCGCTCGCCGTCCTGCGGGGGTTCCTCGGTGTAGGTCTTCGGCAGCTCGCGGTCCGGCTTGGGAATGGCACCGAAGGTCTCGACGATCAGCTTCTTGGCCTTCTCCTCGTCGAACTGGCCGGCGACGACGAGCATGGCGTTGTCGGGCTGGTAGAACTTCTTGTAGAAGGCCCGGAGGTTGTCGACCGGCACGCGCTCGATGTCGGTGCGGTTGCCGATGGTCGACTTGCCGTAGTTGTGCCAGTCGTAGGCCGCCGAGGCGATCCGCTGGAACAGCACCCCCATCGGGTTGTTCTCGCCGCGCTCGAATTCGTTGCGGACGACGGAGAACTCGGTCGCCAGGTCCTCGGCCTTGATCGGGCTGTTGACCATGCGGTCGGCCTCGAGCCGGAGGGCGAACTCCAGGTTGTCGTCGGTCGCCGTGAGGGTCTCGAAGTAGTTGGTGCGGTCGTCGCTCGTGGTGCCGTTGAACTGGGCCCCGCGCTCCTTGAAGACGCCCGGGATGTTGGGGTGGTCCGGGGTCCCCTTGAAGACCATGTGCTCGAGCAGGTGGGCCATGCCGGTCTCGCCGTAGCCCTCATGCCGAGAGCCCACGAAGTAGGTCACGGCCACCGTGACCTTGGGCTTCGACTGGTCGGGGAAAAGCAGGACCCGCATGCCGTTGGCGAGCCGGTACTCGGTGATCCCCTCGACCGAGGCGACCTGCTCCAGCGGCCCCTTGGCCTGGGCGAAGGCCGTCCCCGAGAGCGAGACGAGCAAGCCCAGGGCCGCGGCCGCCGGGATCGCCTTGCACATCGACGTGATTCTCATTCGCTTTCCTTGATCTGAATGGAGATGACGTTCCCGAGATCCTTCGTCGTGAGGCTTCTTTGGTCAGTCGCGATCCGACCCCGGATCGCGCCGCGAGATCAGGGGGCCGGCGGCGGAGGAGGGGGGGAGGGGGGCTCGGGGATCGGCCCCGCGCCGGGCTCGCCCTGGTCTTCCGGTTCGTCTTCGCCCGGCTTCGGCTCCGGCTCCGGCTTCTTGTCGCCGGATTCGGGCGTGACGATCATCTGGCCGTCCTCGACTTCCAGGGACGCGATCCGGCGGATGAAGGAGCGGACCCGGCGCTCCTCATCGGTGTCGTTCGAGTCGTCGTCGTCGTCCAGGATGATGTCGGACTGGCTGAGGGTGTCGCAGACGACCTCGGGCAGTTCCTTGCCGTCGGCGACCATCGAGTCGAACTCCAGCGAGAGGACCCCGTCCTTCACGACGGCCTTGAGGTCGGCCTCGCCGTTGAGGTAGCGGCCGCGGGTGAAGCTGAGATCCTGGATCTCGGCCAGCGGGAAGCTGACCTTGGCCCTGATCTTGTCGCCTTCGAGCGTGAGGTAGATGCGATCCTTGAGCCGGGGGGACTCCTGGATCAGGGCGTTCAGGTCGTCGCTCGTGAGGACCAGGGGCATGACGTCCTCGCCGGCCTCGACGGCGTCGCGGAAGGCGGTCATCCGGGCCACGGCGCGCTCGCGGTCGGCCTCGGTCAGACCGAGCTTGGGGAGCTCGACCGGCGCGGTGGCGGTGTAGAGGTCGCGATAGCGGATGGCGGTCCGATAGGCCAGGAACGCCCCCAGCGCCAGGGCCAGCATCAGCAGGACCGACAGGACGACGACGACGACGCAGCCGTAGAACAGGCAGCCGCGACGGCGCGGTTCGGGGTCGTACCCGGGGAAGCTCTTGTCCGGGTCGACGGCGCGGAAGTCGGGATCGTAGCTTGCCATGGTCCCTCGATGCCGGGAACTCGTCGTGATGGCCCGCCGCGTGACGCGGCCCTCCGGCGGGCCTCGGTCCCCGATTATCCCGAACGCCACGCGAAAGGAAAGGGGCCGGGGTCGCGCCGGGGATCAGGCGACGGGCCCGGACGGCTCCTCGAAGCGGGTCGGGACGAGGAGCGCCGCGACCCCCGCCGAGATGAACAGGGCCGACAGGGCCCGCGCCATCAGTCGCGATTCCCGGCTGTTGGAGACGGCCTGGGTGGCGCCGTCGAGCGGGAAGGCCATCGCGGCCAGCATCTCGAAGGCCGCCGCGCCCAGGATCCCCCCCAGCAGGCCCCCCGCGAGACCCAGGCCCGCACGCCTCAAGCCCCCCATCCCGATCCCGAACGCCGCCCCGCCCGCGGCCCCCACGCCCCCCAGATCGCCCCCAGGGCGACCACGGCGTAAGCCAGGTCGAAGTCCATCGTGTCGGGTCGGTTCAGGATCCGCGCATACGTCGGCACGACCGCCGCCGAGGCGCCGACGCCCGCCGCCGCGCCGAGCAACGCCCCGATCAGGCCGGCCCCGACCGCCGAACGGAGCGACGACCGGACCATCCCTCCGGCGGCCCCCAGCAGCAGGCCCAACAGGCCCCCCAGCAGGCCGAACGCCAGGGCCGCGTTGCCGACCAGCGCCCTGGTCGTCGCCGTGTAGTCCGCCTCGCTGAGCCCGCTCGGGCCCGCCCCGGCCGGCGGCGGCGGGGGCGGCTGGGCGACGAACCAGCCCACGAGCGACTCGCCGATCATGAACGACGCCAGGCCGGCCAGGCCGCCGCCCGCCAACGCCCACGCCCAGACCTGCGCCGAGCGCGGCCGGGCGACGCCCCGATCCTGGAGCGGCCCGAGCTTCAAATGCAGGTCCACGGCCGACGGCGGCGTCGGCTCGGCCGCCGCGATCACCTCCGGCGGGGGAGACTCCCTCGCCAGGCCCTCGGTCGAGTCCATGGCGGGCGAATGTTCATCGACGGGCGTGTCCGGCATGGTCGTCGCTCCTGGCGCGGCGCGGCTGGTGGAGACATCCCCACCAGATTACAACGCGCCGGGACCACCAGGTAAAGCACGCGCCGACTCAAGGGACACCGCCTGATGGACGGATCAAACTGTCGGAGTCAAGGTGGGCGTGTCTCTCGCAGGCCTCGCGTGGGTTAGGATGTCAGGGGCGACCCCATGAGACGATTATGAGAACATCTTGAGCAGGCGCAGCCATGAGTTGGATGAGCCGTCTGTTTCGTCGATCGGCCCGAACGGATTGCGAGATACCGGTTCGGTTCGTCCCGTCGTCGGAGAAGCTGCCAGGTTTGTGGTCGGACTCCACCAACAACCTCTTCGAAACTCGACCTGATTCGAGCCTACTTCCAGGCGCGTCGACGGAAGCCCTTGAGGAGTTGTGCGACGACTTTTGGAACAGCTTCTCCCCAGGTTTCGAGGAGGACACCATGGAGGCAACTGTCGTTACGGATCCGAACGTCCACAATGCGGCCATTGAGGAATTGGCGAGCAGAGGCCTCCAGGCGCTTCCTTGGGCCCGTAGCCGATTGCGGCATTCCTGCCACTTAGCCCGGGAAGGTGCCGCCTGGCTGGTCGGCGAACTGTGCAGCAAGCATCCTCTTGACGATGAGGTTGATGCAGTCATCGGCGAGCTATCGGACCTGGCGACCCGCCCGATCGAAGAGGACACCAAAGAAGTCCAGGCGAACGCACTGGCACTTGTCGCGTTGAGCAAGATCGGTGGACCAAAGATCGTCCCGACGCTCCGCCGAATCCTGACGTCGCCGGAATGGGAACAGGACGACTTAATCTGGCAATCAGCCCTCATCCTCGGCATCGTCCTCGACCTTCCCTTCGGCGAGAGCCAGGATCCCCCAGCTTCAGCGCGTGAATGGCTCACGTCGAATCCGGACGCTTGACTCAACCTTGCTTTGAAGGCTTCAAGGGCGCGGGCCCATGCGCAGCGGGTTGCCGAGCAAGGACGACTCGGCAAAACGGCCACCCGACGCTGCCGGAGGACCCACGTCGAGCCCGGCTCGCCGCCTCGCCGAGGTAGGCGGAGGCGGAGGTACGTCTCCGATCCGCAAGGGGTCGGCTTCCATCGCTCAACCCGTGGGATGGGCGGCCCGCCCGCCGGGGGACCGCGGGGAGGCGATGCCGCGACGCCTCGGCAAGAGCCGCCCCACTTGGTTGTCAGACGGGGTTCGTGCTCGTCTTCCCCCTCATCCGGCCCTGACGGGCCACCTTCCCCCGCCAGGGGGGAAGGTTGTGAAGGGCCCTCCTTCAGCTCGCCTTGAAGCCCGGGATCGGGATCGGGGCGACCGGGAGCGGGTCGGGGCCGAAGGTGTAGGCCGGCGGGCTCAGGTCCTCGGTCGATTCGAGGATCTGCTCCGGGGTGATGATCTCGCCGGTGTAGGCGGCCTGGCGGCCCATGATGCCCAGGAGCGTGGAGTGGGCGGCCTGCTCGCCGTTGTTGATGGTCTTCCCGGCGCGGAGCGCGGCGTACATCTCGTCGTGCTCGACCTGGTACATGTCGTACTTCTTGGTGTCGCCGGTGTCGCGATACCGCCACTTGTTCTTGCCGGAGATCGAGTTGGCGAAGACGTCGGCCGTCCCCTCGCTCCCCAGGATGTAGTCCTTCACGCGGTTCGCGGTGTTGACCCAGTGGCGGCACTGGTGGTAGCCGCGGACGTCGTTCGGGTACTCGAAGACCAGCGAGAAGTGGTCGTAGATGTTGCCGTACTTCGCGTCGGTGCGCGACTGCCGGCCGCCGACGCCGAAGCAGCGTTCGGGGAGCTTGTCGCCCATCGCCCAGCCCATCGTGTCCAGGCCGTGGATGGCCTGCTCGACGATGTGGTCGCCGGAGAGCCAGTTGTAGTAGTACCAGTTGCGCTGCTGGTACTCCATGTCCGAGCCGCACTCCTCGCGGGTCTTGCGGGGCTCCCAGACGCCCGAGGAGTTGTAGGTGGTCTCGATGCTGCGGATGTCGCCGATCCGGCCGTCGAAGACCTGCTTCATGGTCTCGCGGCGGGCCGGGTGGTACCGCCAGCAGAAGCCGTTGACGATCGAGAGGTCCTTGGCCTTGGCGTCCTGGACCGCCTTGAGGAACTTGCGGAGGCCGGGGCCGTCGACGGCCATCGGCTTCTCGACGAACGCGTGCACGCCCTTCTCGACCGCGTACGCCGTGTGGATCGGCCGGAAGTGGGGCGTCGTCGCCAGGACGACCACGTCGACCTGGTCGATGACCTGCTTGTAGGCGTCGAACCCGGTGTAGCAGCGGTCCTTGTCGACCACCACCCGAGAGCCCACGGCCGAGCCCTTCAGGGCCGAGAGGCTCTCTTGCAGGCGGTCGCCGAACAGGTCGCCCACGGCCACCAGCTGCGTGCCGGAGTCGGCCGTCAGGGCCTGCTCCGCCGCGCCGGTGCCGCGACCGCCCGAGCCCACCAGGCCGATCTTGATCGTATCGCTGCCGGCCGCGTGGACCATCGGCGCCCAGGAGGCCAGCGCCGCGGCCCCCGCCGCCGCGGTCGTCGTCTCCTTCAAGAACCGCCGTCGGCTGGTCGCCTCGTTCGCGCAGGGTCGCTCGGTCACGAGAAAATCTCCTGATGCGTGGATGGGTATCGGAGGCCGTCCGGGTCGACGAGGACACGACGGCGTCGCGATGGCGGGGAGGAGGGAGCCGGGACGCCTCCCGACGGCCCGCGCTCGCGGACGGTCGGGGGGCGGCCTGAGACGCCTCCCATCTTAACCCTGGCCCATCGGATTTCCAACCAAGAAAAAAATCGACCGGCGGCCCGACCCGCAAGCGTCGGCGACCGGAATTCGATCCTCGTCCGTCCCCAGGCGTCCCTGCTCTTGATATAAGGAGGGATGGGATCGGCCGGTCGGCCTCGGCTCGGCATTTGCGGGGGCTCTCCCGGCGAGCGTCTCGAAGGCGCGCCGAGGGGACGACGGGGCGGCGGGGCGCCGCGGGGAGAATCCAGATGGCGCAGACCGTCAGCGAGGTCTTCATCGACACGCTCCTCGCCGCGGGGGTGAAGCGGGTGTACGGGGTGGTGGGCGATTCGCTCAACGGACTGACGGACGTGATCCGCCGCCGCGAGGGGATCGACTGGATGCACGTCCGGCACGAGGAGGTCGCCGCCTTCGCCGCCGGGGCCGAGGCCCACTTGACGGGCGAGCTGGCCGTCTGCGCCGGGAGCTGCGGGCCGGGCAATCTGCACCTCATCAACGGCCTGTACGACTGCCACCGCAGCCGCGTCCCCGTCCTGGCCATTGCCGCGCAGATCCCCACCAGCGAGCTGGGGAGCAACTATTTCCAGGAGACCAACCCCCAGCTTCTGTTCAAGGATTGCAGCCATTATTGCGAGTTCATCTCGCAACCCGAGCATGCGATCCGCGTCCTGGGGATCGCCATGCGGACGGCGATCGCCCGGAAGGGGGTGGCCGTCGTCATCCTGCCGGGGGACGTGGCGCTCCGCGCCTGCTCCTCGGCGCCCGCGTTCCTGGCGCTCGACTACGCCCCCTCGACGACAACCCCGCCGGCCGACTCGCTCGACGGCGCGGCCGCGATCCTCGACGACTCGAAGCGGGTGGCGATCCTCGGCGGCGCGGGCTGCGCCGGCGCCCACGACGAGCTGATGGAGGTCGCGGGGAAGCTCAAGGCGCCCATCGTCCACGCCATGCGCGGCAAGGAGTTCATCGAGCCCGACAACCCGTTCGACGTGGGCATGACCGGGCTCCTGGGCTTCGCCTCCGGCTACCACGCGATGATGAGCTGCGACGCCCTGCTCATGCTGGGCACCGACTTCCCCTACCCGCAGTTCTACCCCCCGAAGGCGAAGATCATCCAGGTGGACGTTCGGGGGGAGCAGATCGGCCGCCGGACCCGCGTGGACCTGGGGCTGGTGGGGGGCGTGAAGGAGACCCTCGCGGCCCTCTCGCCGAAGCTCGCCGCGAAGGCCGACCGCCGCTACCTGGACGACTGCCTGGAGAACTACGCGAAGGCCCGCGAGGGCCTCGACGACCTGGCCGTGGGCGAGCCCGGCCGCAAACCGATCCACCCCCAGTTCCTGGCGCGGGAAATCGACGCCCTGGCGGCCGACGACGCCGTCTTCACCTGCGACGTCGGCACGCCCACGATCTGGGCGGCGCGCTATCTTCATATGAATGGACGCCGGCGCCTGCTCGGCTCGTTCAGCCACGGCTCGATGGCGAACGCGCTGTCGCAGGCGATCGGCGCGCAGGCGGCGAGCCCCGGCCGGCAGGTGGTCAGCCTGAGCGGCGACGGCGGCCTGGCGATGCTCCTGGGCGACCTGCTGACGCTCCGCCAGCTCAAGCTCCCGGCCAAGGTGGTGGTCTTCAACAACGGCTCGCTCGGCTTCGTCGAGTTGGAGATGAAGGCCGCAGGCCTGGTCGACTACGGCACCTCGCTGGTCAACCCGGACTTCGCGAAGCTCGCCGAATCGGCCGACATCCTGGGGATCCGCGTCGAGGACCCCGGCGAGGTCCGCCCGGCCTTGCAACGGGCCTTCGCGCACGACGGCCCGGCGCTCGTCGACGTCGTCGTCAATCGCCAGGAGCTGGCGATGCCGCCGACGATCTCGGCGGCCCAGGCGCTCGGCTTCAGCCTGTACCTCCTCCGCGCCGTCATCGACGGCCGGGGCGGCGAGATCGTCGACCTGGCCAAGACCAACTTCCTGCCGCGAGGCTGATCGGGGAGGACTCCGTGGACGAACCGCCGGGGACGGCCGGACCTTCCCGCCCGCTCGTCGAGATCTGCGTCGGCGACCTGCGCTCCGCGCTCGCGGCGGGCGAGGGGGGGGCCGACCGCGTCGAACTCTGCGACCGCCTGGAGGTCGGCGGCACGACCCCGAGCGCGGGGACGATCGCCGAGGCCTGCCGACGGCTGGCGATCCCCGTCCACGTCCTGATCCGGCCCCGCGCCGGCGACTTCGCGCCCGACGAACCCGAGATGGCGGCGATGCGCGACGACGTCGACGCGGCCCGCCGCCTCGGCGCCTCGGGCGTGGTCCTGGGCGTCCTCCATCGCGACGGGACGATCGACCGCGAGGCGACCGCGGGCCTCGCCGATCTGGCCCGGCCCATGAGCGTGACCTTCCACAAGGCGTTCGACCAGACCCCCGACCTCGACGAGGCGCTGGAGACCCTCGTCGCCTTGGGCGTCGACCGCGTGCTGACTTCGGGAGGCCGCCCCTCGGCCGAGGAAGGGGCCGACGCGCTGGCCCGGCTCGTGACGACCGCCGGAGACCGGATCGGCATCCTCGTCGCCGGCCGCCTCTCCGTCGAGAACCTCCCCGCAATCGTCGGCCGCACCCGAGCCCGCGAAATCCACCTCGGCTCGGCGGCCGTCGGCTCCGTTCGGAGCCCTTGCGCCTTCACGCCCCGCGACGGCTCCTCCCTCGACTGGACCGGCGTCCGCGCCGAGAACGTCCGGCGGATCATGGAGACCGTCGCCAGCCTGGCGACCTGAAATTCTGCCCCTGTGCGGCTTCCGTGCTCAATCACGGTCTTCCCCCCTCGCGGGCTTTCAGGGGGAGGTATCGATTTTCATCAATACTTCGGGGGGCGGGGCGGCGTCGCGCGGCGGGCCGGGCCAGGGCTCCGGGAGGAAGCGGCCGGCGGGGTCGGCCCCCCCGATCCAGGCCCGCAGGACGGCGGCGCCCCCCAGCAGGAAGGTCGACCAGCGCCGGGGCTTGGGGGCGGCGGCCGGCCCCGGCCCCGGCTCGGGCTCGGGTCGATCGGCGGCGTCGGCCGCGCCGCCGACCTCCAGCGTCCACAGGGTCGCCAGGGCCATCGCGGCCCACAGCCGGGCCGCCCGCGCCGGGTCGGCCATCCGGCTCCGCTCCCACCGCCAGCCGTCGCTCTTGATCTTCTTGAACGAGCACTCGATCCAGGCCCGCACGGCGTACCAGGACGCGTCGGCCTGTTCCGGCGGCAGGTCGGTGAGGATCAGCCAGGGGTCGGCGCGGCCCTCGTCCCACCGCGCCAGCAGCGTGCAGTCCAGCCGCGCCTCCTTCGTCTTGAAGGCCTGGCCGCGGGCCCGGAACCGGGCCCCGTGCCGCGGGGCCAGCTCGGGCATCCGCGCCCATCGGCCCCCCTGGGGCCGGAAGCAGCCCCGGGCCTTGGCCCGCATCAGCGGGTGCCAGCCCAGCTCGACGATCGCCCGGAACAGGCCCGACGACTCGATCCCCCGGTCCGACAGGACGAACACGCGTCGGTCCGGCCCGACGTGCTCGCGGAGCAGGCCCAGGAGCCGCTTCCAGTGCGGGTTCCAGGCCCCCGGCTCGTTCCCCGGCAGGACCGCCCAGGCGACCGGCACGGCGCACGACCGGTAGAGCGCCGCGACGCACAGGACCGTCATCCGATCGCCCAGCGCGGTGGCGTCGACGGCCAGGGCCAGGGGGCCGTCGCCCCAGCTCGAGAGGACCCAGCCCAGCAGCGGGCCGAAGCAGGCCTCGGGATCGAGCTCGCGGCGGGACCGGCCCCGCTTCGAGGCGGCCGGGCGGTAGAACTCGCGGAGCCGCTGGCGGACCGTGCCGGGCCCCACGTCCAGCAGGGCCGCCAGGTGGACGGCCACCCGGTCCAGCCCGCCGCCGCGTGCCAGGATCATCCCGAGGCTGTACCAGGCCAGGACCCGGGCCTGGCATCGCGACAGCGTGGGGAACCGAGTCGCGACGCGGTCGGACCAGCGGTACAGTAGTTCGGGGCGGGGCATGGCTCCTCCCGGTCGAACAGCGGTCAGCCCTGGTAAGCCGTCCGCTATAAACCGGGACCGTGCCCCGTTCCATACCCCTCTCCCATAAGCCGGACGAAATACCTCCCCCTGAAAGCCCCTCGCGGGGGAAGACAGACCCCGAAGGGGTCAGATGAGGGGGAAGACCGGCACACGAGGCGTCGGGATTCGCGATCCAGCCGACCGTAACACCGACGGATTCTCGTGCTCGTCTTCCCCCTCATGCGGCCCTGCGGGCCACCTTCCCCCGCGAGGGGGGAAGGACGTTCAACGCCGACGGCCTGTGCGACTTCGACGGATCACCCGGTTAGGACCGATCGACCGACATCTTCATCAGTCGATGATCGGCTGGCTGACGCGGAGGTAGGAGAAGAGGTCGCGGACCTGATCGTCGGTCAGGTCGTCCAGGAGTCCGGGGGGCATGATCGAGGTTTTGGAGGGTTCGAAGGCCTCGACGTCCTCGCGGGCGATCGTGCGTTCCTCGCCGTCGGGGCAGCGGAGGACGACGACGTGGGGGTCCTCGTCGGCGCGGACGCCGGTCAGGACGCGGCCGTCGGTCGTGGCGAGGGTGTAGGCGACGTACCCCTCGCGGACCTCGGCCGACGGGTCGACGACGGCCAGGAGCAGGGAGTCCAGGTCGTCGCGGCGGAAGGTGGTCAGCTCGGGGCCGACGTTCCCCCCCTTGCCGAACAGGGTGTGGCAGCGCTCGCAACGTTCCTGGAAGATGGCCCGCCCCGCCTTGGGGGTGCCGCCGCCGGAGCGGGCGACTCCGGCGAACTTCGCCATCCGCTCCTTCAGGTCCGCCGGGGCGTCGGACGGGGCCGGGCCGAAGGCGCGGACGGCCAGCTCGTCGACCTTCGGGTCCTTCAGGGCGCGGAACCGATCGACGACCTCGCGGGGGACGGCGCGGGCGTCGACGCGGCCGTCGACCGCCGCGTCGAGGAACGTCGCGGCCCACGCTCGCCGACTCGCCAGCAGGCTCCACGCGGAGGCGAGCACGTCGTCGGGAAGGCTCGTGTACATCTTCATGACTTCATCGGCGATCTCCGGGTCGTCGTAGACCGCCAGCGCCGACAGGGCGGCCGACCGCAGCGGGTTGACGGGCGACGTGCGGGCGAGTTCGAGGATCGCCGGGCGGCAGGCGTCGATGCGGACCTCGCCGAGCACGCGGAGGTACTGCAACGGCTTCTCGCGGTCGCCCCCCGGATCGCCCAGCGCGCGGAGGGCCTCGGCGACCGCCTCGGGCTTGGCGCGGCGAAGGCCCAGGACGATCGAGGAGCCGCCGTGCTGTTCGAGCGCGTCCGCCAGCCGGGGGGGCAGGCCGGCCGTCGACCGGCCGAGGTACGCCGCCTCCAGCCCGGTCATGAGCCGGGCGACGTGCTCGGGGCCGGGGGCGGCCTCCAGCAACCGGACGCAGGCGTCCAGGTCCTTCCGGCCGCCGGCGGCGGCGAACCGACGCATCAACCGTTCCTGGATCGTCGAGACGGCGATCGGGGCCTCCCACGCCTCGCGGTCGCGGAACATCGCCAGCACCGCTTCCGGGTCGGTCCCCACCTTCGCCTCGACGGCCCACCAGATCAGCAGCGGGACGTGCGGGTCGGTCGCGTCCTCCCCGCGAGTCATCAACCGATCCACGATCGCCAGGGCGTCGGGCGTGGGGAGTCGGCGGGCGGAGGAGGCGAGCTGGCTGCGGACCTCCACGCGGGGCTCGGTTTCGGCCGTCGCGACCAGGCCCGAGGCGATCTCGCGCGAGACCTCGCCGTCGTCGCAGGCCAGCCGGATCGCCCACGACCGGACGTACGGGTCGTCGTGACGGATCGCCGCCAGCGTGCTCGGCTCGTCGAGGCCGCCGACGAGGTTCAACGCCCAGAGCGATTCGAGCGCCGACTGGCCGGTGGTCGACTCGATGCGACGCCGGAGCAGGGGCGCGAGGCCGGCGTCTTTCCGGTCGCCGATCAGTCGGAGCGCCGTCTGGCGGACCCATCGGTTCGGGTCGTCCAGGCGGTCGACCAGTTCTGGCGAGGAGAGCCGCCCCAGGTCCAGGAGCGGCCCCGTCGGCTTGGCGTCGCGCGGGCGGATGCGGTAGATGCGACCGGTGTCGACGCTCACCAGGCCCGCATTATTCCGGAGGTGGCTGACGTATTCGTCGTACCAGTCGGCGACGTGGAGGAAGCCGTCCGGGCCGAGCGTCACGTCGACCGGCCGAAACTGCGGCTCGGTCGTGCTCATGGCGAGGCCGACGTCTCGGGTGCGGAACGTCGAGCCTTCGGGCGAGAGTTCGCTGATGACGACGTGATTGAGGAGCGGCGCCACGCCGAAGAGCGCGCCCTGGTATTTCTCGGGGAAGCGGCCCCCTTCATAGATCGCGAAATCGTGGGTGAAGCGAGGCGTCCGGCCGTGGGTCATGGCCGGGAAGTAGCCGAAGGTGTAGGGGTTGGAGAGGGGCCCGTGCTTGTCGAAGCCCTTCTGGAAGTAGCCCCCCTGGACGTAGGCGAAGCCCCGCGTGTCGCCGCCGTTGTGGCCGGAGTAGATCCGCCCCTTGGCGTCGACCTCGACGCCGAACGCGTTGCCGCCCCCCTCGGCGAAGATCTCGTACCGCCGCTGCTCGGGGTGGTATCGCCAGATGAGCTGGCCCAGCGAGCGCACCGGCTCGCGGCCGTCGTCCAGGCCCGGGCGCGAGACCCGGCCCGAGACCGTGCTCCCCTGCGCCGCATAGAGCCAGCCGTCCGGGCCCCAGGTCAGGCTGTTGGCGATCGAGTGGGTGTCTTCCAGGCCGAAGCCTTGCAGGTGGACCTCGGGGTCGCCGTCGGGGACGTCGTCGCCGTCCCGGTCGGGATAAAAGAGGAGGTAGGGGGGGTTGAGGACCCAGACGCCCCCCCGGCCGCGCGCGACCGAGGTCGCCAGGTTCAGCCCCTCGACGAACGTCTTGTGGCGGTCGTACGCGCCGTCGCCGTCGACGTCCTCGTGGATCGTGATCCGATCCAGGCCGCGGACGTGGTTGGGCGGGGGGACGGGGACCTTGTCGTAGGCCACCCGCCAGACGCCGTCGCGGCTGAGCATCTTCAGGCCGGCGGGGTGGGGGTACTGGGCGTACTGCACCACCCAGAGCCTTCCCCGCTCGTCGAAGCTCAGGTGGAGCGGCTGGCGGACGATCGGCTCCGCCGCCGCCAGGTCGACGGCCAGGTCGTCGGGGACCTGGAACGACGTGGGAGCGGGGGCCTTGGCCCCGGGGGCGGGGCGGTCGAGCGCCCAGAAGACCGCGTTGAGGAGGAGGCGGCGGAAGGCGGGGGTCTCGAAGTCGCCGGGGTCGCCGAGCGACGTGTAGAAGACGCGCGAGCGGCCCTTCAGGTTGATCCAGGCGACCGGCTCGGCGGGGTGGCCGTCGATCGCGCCGGTGAGCAGGGGGATCGTCGTCGGGGCGAGCGGGCTCGCCTTGTAGAGCGAGCCGGGGCTGCGGAAGCCGGGCTCCACGCTGTCGAGGATCGCGTGCCCCTTCGCCTCCGGGGCCAGGGCGATGGTCGGCTCGACGCCGTTCTGGTGGTGGCCCGTGTAGTGGCCGCCGAGGACGTCGGGATCGAACGTCGTCCATTCGGCGTGCCCGGCCGGGGCCTGGCCCTTCGCGTCGAAGGCGTGGCTCGCCGTGCGGATGCCGACGACCGGCTTGCCGGATTCGACGTACCGCCGAATGATCTTCATCTGCTCATCCGTGGGCGCGCGGCGGCGGGCGCTGACGAACAGCAGGTCGGCGTCGTCGAGCGCCTCGACGCCCGGGAAGTCGTTCGGCGCCTTCGGGTCGGCGACGACGAACGTGCAGCGCACGCCGTTCGGCTCCAGCTCGGCCTGGGCGAAGGCGGGGAGGGTCTCGGCGGTCCTGTACTCGTCGTCGCCGATCACGAACACGGCGCGGGGGCGGTCGTCGGGCCGGAACGCGAAGGCCGGTCGGCCGGTCAGGTCGGTCGAGACGATCGTCGGGCAGACGAACTTCTCGATGTGCTCGACGATCCGGTTCGTCCCCTCGAAGTGGGAGACGTAGGGGGGCCGTCGCGAGTTGTACATGGTGTCGGTCAGGTCACGGACCAGGACCACGTCCTTGCCGTTCTTCGCCAGGTTGCGGAGCCCGAACGGACGCCCGAGCACGCACATGTTCGTGTGAACGCCCGTCAGCATGACGTGCTCGATCCCCCGGCTCGCGAGCAGGTTCCAGACCTCCTCGCCGGAGTCGCTGATCGCGTCCTCGTCGCGGATCTCGATCCTCGGGTCCTGGGACGTCCAGGCGTTCCGCTCGGTGCAGCGGGGCCCGCAGTCGCAGCCGCCGTCCGACTGGTCGATGGGATACGTCCCGCGCTCCTCGGCGGGGATCTTGTAGCACCAGGAGCCGATGTCCTTCGGCAGATCCGCCGCCTTCGGGGCCGACTTCGCCCGCAGCCGCGCCGGGTGGTCCTTGTAGAAGTCCATGCAGCCGCTGGGCGAGTGGACGATCAGGACGCCCTTCGCGCGGGCGTCGGCGACGACCTGATTCAGCACCGGCGCCAGCTCGCCGCAGCGTCGGGTCGCCCCCTTGCACCAATGGTCGTCCCACATGTCGCAGACGATCAGGGCCGTCTTCGAGGGCTCCCAGCGGGCCGTCGTCTCGACCGTCTCGTAGGCGGCGGGCTCGACGACGGAAGGAACGCGCACTCGCTTGTGCAAGTTCAACGGCGCGTCGTCGGCGACCACCGCGCCGAGGGTCGTCGCGAGGGTCGCCAGGGCGAGGAGGAAGGGCCGCATCGGGGATGTCTCCAGGGGTGTGCGGTCTCGTCGGGACGGCCCGCGCAGGGCTCAGGATGCGGATTGAGAGACTGTTCCGGAAGCTTCTCACGACGGCCTCCCCCCCTGGCGGGGGAAGGCGTCGAAACACCGGTCCCGCGACCTTCCGAAACAGCCTCTGGAAGAGGAGAGTCTCCGGAGATTCTCGGCCCCAACCACGGTCGCGTCAATGCTCCGAAAGGCTTCGGCCTTCGTTCCCGACTGGGGAGGAGACGGACCGGCCGAGCCTGTCCACGACCTTGCGGCCTGCCCCCGATCACATGGGCCAGGACTCGACCTCGGACTCCGGCAGCCTCGCCTTGATGGCCTTGACGATCCGGTCCTGCTCCACCATCGGCGTATATTGCAGCGCCAGTTTCATGAGCGTCTCGCCGTCACGCCCCTTGAGGATCGGCCGCAGCAGCACCGGCTTGCCGAAGGTGTCGTAGATCGTCTGGACCTCGCAGCTGAACACGTCGATCCAGGGGACGAACCGCCGCACCATGGCCCGGTGGGACGGGTAGCCGGTCACGCCGTCCAAGTCGACCCTGGCCTGCGGCTTTCCGAGGTCCAGGAGGTTCACGACGAAGATGACCAGGAAAAAGCAGCCCATGCCGATCACGAGCCACCACATCCAGGCGTTCCTCTCGAAGACCCACGAAGAGGCGAGGAAGAACAGGCCCATGATCGGTGCGCCGATCAGAATGAAGGCGACCAGCCCGCGGGGGACGTGGGCCTCGGCCACATCCTCCGGCGGGCCGTCGTCGTACGCCCCGAAGGGAGGGCGGCCGTGGATCTCGACGGCCATCCCGCTGCGAGACAGGCCGAATCGGCGGAGGATCGTGTCGGCCGCGACCCGTGAAAGGGCCAGATACAGCACCGACAGGCCCCCCAGCACGCCGGGCTCAAAGCTGATTCTCCAGATCCACGCGATGTACATGGTGCCGAAGCACACGGCGAAACAGAGGACGAGACTGATCAACAGGCTCAAACACCCGAAGGTCGTTTTCGAGACGGTCCTGGGCTCGTCCATCGTCTCGCTCCCCAGCCGCCGCGTCCCGCGAGATCGACGACGCGCCGAACAGCCTTTGATCCAAGGAGGACAGGTCACTGCGAGGGCGGAGAATCAGGCCCTTCGTCGTCGCTGAGCGACGCCGAGTCCGAGGGCCAGGCCGCCGAAGACGAGGAGGGAAGAGGGTTCGGGGACGGGCGTCTCAGGCATTTCCGGGAAGACCGGGTCTGGGGACGTGGCGAGGCCGTCGGGAGTCAGCAGCACCACGCCTTCGCGGTCGTCGTGGACGCCCAGGGCGAGGATCTGGCCGCGGTCGTTGATCGCCAGCCCCCACCGGATCGACCAGCCGCTGGCGGGGTCGATCAGGTCGTTCAGGTTGGTCATCGTCCCGTCCCGATACAGGAACCCCCGATACAGCCAGTTGGCGTTCTCCGCGTAGGACAGCCCCACGGCGTGCCCCAGGTTGTTGATCCCGTAGGCGTAGCTGAAGGCGTCGCCCGGCAGCGTCCCGAGATCGGTCGTCGCTCCGCCGGGCGCGATCAGGGCCGCGTGCGACGGCCGACCCTGGGCGTCGAAGCCGAGGTTCCCGGCGACGACCCCCTGGTCGTTGATCGCCGTCCCGGTGGAGGAGCCCAGGTCGGTCCAGGTCCCGCCGCTCCCGCTCAGGACGAAATAGCGGTTGAACTCGCCGGGCGACATCGCGGCGCGGACGAGCACGTCGCCCACGTCGTTGATCCCCTGGACCTGCGCCCCGACGGCCCCCGGCGGGAGCCCCAGGTCGCTCACCCGGCCGTCCTGGGAGGAGACGGGGACGAAATTCCCCCAGCCGCCGATCGGCTCCACTTCCTTCGTGCCGATCATCACGCCAGAGTTCGACAGGAACCCGGCCGGCCCGGCGACGTCGGTGAACCGACCGGTGGCGGAGTCGAAGCTCACCGCGCCGTCGCGGGAGCCGGCGACCGCGCGGCCGGCGTCGTCCAGGCCGCTGAAGGCGTGGCCGAGGTAACGCCCGTCGTAGCCGCCCGGGTCGCCCCCGCTCGGGGAGACGACGGCCGGCAGCGTCACCTTCCCCCCGGCCGTCGGGTCGTAGAAATACGGGTGGGACTCGTACGCGGCCGACGGGCTCGACGGCCTGTCCTCGGCCCAGGCCCCCGCCACCTGCCCGCGCTCGTTGAGCGACAGCCCCACGGTGGAAGCGATACGGCCGTCGGGCCCGCCGAGATCGGTGATCTTGTAAGGGGAAGCCTCCGCCGGCGCGATCGACGTCCAGAGGCCGCTCAGCAGCAGCAGAAACGCCCGACCCGTTGCGAATCGACGCACGACGACGCCCTCCCTGGCGCGGATTTGGAGCAGAATCATGAAAGCGACTTCATGCCGCGCGGATCTTTGCCGGCGCGGCCGCCCCCGTCAAGGCCGATCGGCCGCGGCGCTCAGGCCAGGAGTTTCATGCAGACCTGGCCCTCGTTGACGGTGGGGCGTTCGGGGCGGCCCTGGTGGCGGTAGATCAGCTTCGTGTGGTCGGCGCCGAGGCAGTGGAGGATCGTGGCGTGGAGGTCGTGGACGTGGAGCCGGTCCTCGATCGCGTGGAGTCCGGCCTCGTCGGTCCGGCCCAGGGTGAGGCCGGGCTTGATCCCGCCGCCGGCCATCCACATGGTGAAGCCGTTGGCGTTGTGGTCGCGGCCGTCCCCCTTCTCGGACATCGGCGTGCGGCCGAATTCGCCTCCCCAGACGACCAGGGTCTCGTCGAGCAGCCCCCGGCGCTTGAGGTCCTTGAGCAGGCCGGCGACGGGCTTGTCGCTGGAGCGGCAGCAGCGGCCGTGGTTCCCTTCGAGGTCCTGGTGCGAATCCCACTTGGAGCCCGCGCCGCAATAGAGCTGCACGAACCGCACCCCGCGCTCGACGAGGCGGCGGGCGAGCAGGCAGTTGCGGCCCATGCTCTCGGTCACGGGGTCGTCCACGCCGTAGAGCGCCAGGGTCTCGGCCGTCTCGCGCGCAAGGTCGACGGCCTCGGGCGCCTCGGCCTGCATGCGGAAGGCGAGTTCATAGCTCTTGATGCGGGCGTCCAGCTCGGTCTGATCGCGACGGTCGTCGAGGTGGCGACGGTTGAGCCGCTCCAGGAGGCCGAGCTTGGCGCGCTGGCGGTCGTCGCCGATCGAGGCCGGGGGGCGGAGGTGGGCGATCGGCTCGTCGCCGCCGTCGATCCGGGTCCCCTGATGGAGCGCGGGCATGAAGCCGGTGCCCCAGTTGCGGGGGCCGCCGGCGACGAGCGACTTGGGATAGTCCTGGAGGACGACGAACGCGGGGAGGTCCTGGTTCTCGGTCCCCAGGCCGTAGCTCACCCAGCTCCCCAGCGAGGGCCGGCCGCTCCGGGTCGACCCGGTGTTCATCTGGCAGACGCCGTTGACGTGGTTGAGGCCGTCGGCCCAGCACGACCGGATGATCGCCAGGTCGTCGACGCATTCCGCCGTGTGCGGCAGCCAGTCGGAGACCCACGCGCCGCTCTCGCCGTGGCGGCCCCACTTCCGCTTCGAGGGGAGGATCGGCGAGTAGAACTCGCCCATCGGCGTGATGACCGGCTTGAAGCTGGCGGGGATCGGCTTGCCGGCCAGCTCGTTCAGGAGCGGCTTGGGATCGAACAGGTCGATCTGGCTCGGCCCCCCTTCCATGAACAGGAAGATGACGCTCTTCGCCCTCGGCGCGTGCGTCCAGGGGGCGTTCGCGGGCGCGCCGGGGATCGCGACGTTCGCCGCGCCCGCGCCCGCCTCGCGCGAGAGCAGATCCAGCAGCGGCAGCGAGCCGAACCCGCCGGCGGCCTTGAGCAGCCATTCCCGACGCGAATGGGGCGTCGTGCTGTGCGGGACGATCGGGCTCGGATCGCGAGGGGTCATGATGGTTCCGCCTCCTTGGCGCTCGATGACGATGGACGGGAGCCGCGGGGCCCCGCCTCAATCCACATACAGAAACTCGCTGGAATTCAGGAGGACGTGGCAGTAATCGACGAGCGCCTCGGCCTCGTCGGGGCGGTCGAGGAACGCCAGGCCGGCGGCCTTCTCGTCGTCGTCGGGATCGCGACCGGCGGTCAGGCGGTAGGCCAGGGCGATCCGGGCGCTGTCGCGGGCCTCCCCCTGTTCCTTCACGTCGGCGGTGAGGCGATCGAGCCGGGCGGCGAAGGCCTTCGCGCGGGCGAGGGTCCAGGGGCCGTTGATCATCTGGAGCGTCTGGGTGACGGTCGTGGTCGTGTTGCGGAGGCCCGTGCTGTTGAAGCCGTCGGGCGCGTCGAAGGCGTCGAGGATCGGGTCGCGGCGGTTGCGGACCACCTTGCAGTCGATCGAGCGCCGGGGGGTCGTCGCGTCGACGGCCGGGCCGCCGCGCGCGGGGGCCAGCTCGCCGGAGACGGCGAGCATGGCGTCGCGGATCTCCTCGGCCTCCAGCCGCATCACGGGGCGTTTCCAGAGCAGGCGGTCGGCCGGGTCGATCAGCCGGGCCTCCTCGACCTCGCTCTCGGGCCGGAAGGTCGACTGTCGGTATGCGGCCGACGTGACGATCAGCCGGTTCAGGGCCTTGAACCGGCGGCCGTCGGCGACGAACCGGCGGGCCAGCCAGTCCAGCAGTTCGGGGTGCGACGGGGCCTCGCCGAGCTTGCCGAAGTCGTTCGAGGTCGCCACCAGGCCCCGGCCGAAGTGGTCCTGCCAGGCCCGATTCACGACCACCCGAGTCGTCAGCGGGTTGTCCGGCCGGTTCATCCACGCCGCCAGCGCCAGCCGCCTGCCGGTCGAATCCGGCGCGACGGCGACGGGCGGGATCGCCGCCGGCGACGGGTCGAGCACGGACGGGAAGCCCGGCTCCACCGGGGTCGGCGCCTTGCGACCCCCCGGGATCGCGGTCGGCGGGGCCTCGGCCCCCACGTCCCGCACGCCCAGAGCCACGGGCAGGGGCGCGGGCTTGATCGCGTCGAACGTCTTCAGCTCGGCCGTCAGCTCCTTCCAGCGCGGGCGGTCGCCCGGGGCGATCGTGGCCTCGGTCACCCTCGTGTGCTCCAGGGCCACCTGGCGGTACGCGAGCGCCTTGATCTGGCGGTCGTAGGGAGACATCTCGGCGTCGGGCCGGAAGAGCATCGCCTGGAGGTCGGGCGTGAACTTGGCGACGATGTCGCGCTCGAGCCTGTCGCGGGCCGGCTTCTCCACCCCCGCGAGCTTCGCGCGGACGTCGGCAGTCGCCCGCTCCCAGGCGGCGAGCTTCGCGTCGTGCTCGGCCGTCCGGGCCGGGGTCGCCAGCGGCAGGTCGTCGATCGGCAGGATCGGCGTGAAGAAGGCCTGGAGGCGGTAGTAGTCGGCCTGGGCGATCGGGTCGAACTTGTGGTCGTGGCAGCGGGCGCAGCCCACGCTCAGGCCCAGGAACGCCTCGCCCACGACGTCGGTGATCTCGTTGAGGATGTCGGACCACTGGCCGCGGACGTTCCGCTGGTTGTTCTCGTAAGGGCCGAGCCGGAGGAAGCCGGTGGCGATCGCGGCGTCGGGATCGCCGGGCGCCAGCTCGTCGCCGGCGAGCTGCTCGGCCAGGAAGCGATCGTACGGCTTGTCCTCGTCGAACGAGCGGACGACGTAGTCGCGATAGCGGTAGGCGTCGGGGCGGTAGCTGTCGGCGTTGTGGCCGTCGGACTCGGCGTAGCGGACCACGTCCAGCCAGTGTCGGCCCCAGCGCTCGCCGTATCGCGGCGAGGCCAGCAGGCGGTCGACCAGTTGCTCGAAAGCGTCGTCGGCCTCGTCGGCGAGGAACGCGTCGACCTCCTCGGGCGTCGGCGGCAGGCCGTGCAGGTCGAACGTCAGGCGACGGATCAGGGCGGTTTTGCCCGCCTCGGGCGCGGGGGTCAGCCCGGCGTCGAGCAGCCCCTTGAGGACGAACCCGTCGATCGGGTTCCGCGCCCAGCCCTCCCAGGGGGAACCGGCGACGGCGCCCGGATCGGGAGGGGCGACATCCTGCAAGGGCTGGAACGACCAGAACGAGGCGTCGGCCTTCTCGACGGCGGGGCGGGGGGCCTCGGCCGTCGACTCGGCCTCGCCGCCGGGCCAGAAGGCGCCGGCCTCGACCCATCGCACCAGCGCGGCGACCTCGGCGTCTTCGAGGCGGCCCGAGGGGGGCATCTCCAGCCCCTCATACCGCACCGCCTCGACCAGCGGGCTCTCGGCCGGCTTCCCCGGCTCCACCACCGCGCCGGTCTCGCCGCCGCGCAGCAGGGCTTCCCGCGAATCCAGCCGCAGGCCCCCCTTCTGCTTCTCGGCCCCGTGGCAGGACTGGCACTTCGCGATCAGGAGCGGCCGGACCTCCTGCTCGAAGAGCCGGACTCGCTCAGCCTCCGCGCGCAGGTCCGTCGCGTCTCCTTCGCCTGCGCGCGCCGTGGCGCCGATCGACGCCAGCGCCGCCGCGATCCCCAGGGCCAGGACTCGACCCGCCCAGATCCTCGAAACGTCACCCATGCGGCTTCGATCTCCGGGGAGGTTCCAGACGATCGCATCGCGACCGCGAAAACCGGAGAGAGGCGGCCGGTCGGAGCGACCGTGCGGCGGGGCTTTCGCGATCCAACATCTGTTCAAGGAGGATTCATCCTACATCTTCCGCCGGCCCAGGGCTACTTCGTTCCTCCGGCCCGCTCCCGATCCAGACCGATCCCGCGCGGCCGGGATTCGCGGGCCTCACGCACCAGGCGGGCCGCATAATCGGAAACTTCATGCAAATCGTTTCATCCGCCGGAATCGCGCGCCGATAAGGGAGACTGTGGAGGGCTGTCGGGCGGCTCGGATTCCCGTCGGGAAGTGGCGGATCGAAGATGCGTAGATCGTACGCGGGCGAACGGCGAGGGATTCGGCGGCTCGGCTGGGCGCTCGTCCTGGGGGTCCTGGGGGTCGCGTCGGCGTACGGGCAGAGCCCCAGCGTCGAGGATCGCCTCCGCTCGCTGGAGGACGCCAACCGGGCCCTGCTGGAGCAGAACCGCCTGCTCATGGAGCGCCTGGGCGAGGTGAGCGAGAAGTACGGCCAGGTCGATGAGCAGCTCCGATCGCTGAACAAGCAGCTCGACCAGGCGGTGGTGCGGACGGCGCAGGAGCAACCCCCGCGCAGCGACGTCTCGGACGAGGGGGGGGCCGGCGCCCGCGACAATCCGGCGGAAGGCCCGGCGGGGGGGACGATCGACCTGGGCGGGACGGCGGGCGACCAGCCGCCGCGGAGCAGCCGATCGGACGAGGGGGGGGCCGGCGCCCGCGACAACCCCGCGCAGCTCGTCAACCCCCGGACCCCCGGCGGCGTGACCCGGATCCCGTTCCGGGTCAACTTCGGCCCCGGCGTGGAATTCGAGACCGAAAACGAAGAATACCAGTTCCAGATCCACAACCAGACCCAGGTCGAGGGGCGGTTCTACACCCAGACCGACCAGACCGCCGCGGGGGGGTTCGACGTCCCCCGCCAGCGGTTCATCATCGCCGGCCGGCTCTCCAAGCCGATCGAGTACGACGCCTCGCTGGAGTCGTCCTACGGGACCGTGAACCTCCTGAACGCCTTCGTGAACTTCCACTACGACGACCGGCTGATGGTCAAGTTCGGCCGCTTCAAGGTCCCCTACCTCTACGAGTACTACGCGATCTCCAACGCCGACCTGCTCCAGCCCGAGCGCTCGGTCTTCGGTGCCAACTTCGGCCTGAACCGAGGCGCGGGCGCCCAGGCCTGGGGCCAGCTCTTCGCCAAGCGGCTGGACTACGCCGTCGGCCTGTTCGACGGCCCGCGCAACCAGCAGCTCGACTTCAACGCCGCCAAGGACGTCATCGCCTACGCCAACTACCGCCCGTTCCAGGAGAACCCCGACCTCCCCGCCCTGAAGTACTTCAACGTCGGCGGCTCGGTCGCCTTCGGCAACCAGAACAACCCGCTTTATCCCATGGCGATGCGGACGTCGGTCGGCGGCACGAACAACCCGGGGGCCTTCAACGCCGCCCCCTCGTTCTTCGAGTGGAACCCCAACGTCGTCGAGCGCGGCGACCGGGCGCTCTGGGGCGCCCACCTCGCGTACTTCTACAAGAGCCTCAGCCTGATCGGCGAATGGCAGTCGGGCTTCGCCAGCTACGCCGTCGCCAACCGCACCGGCGCCCGCCCCGGCCGCGTCCCCCTCGGCGGCTTCTACGTCGCCGGCGGCTACTTCCTCACCGGCGAGGAGGTGAACCGACGCTCCCAGGTCCGGCCCAAGAAGCCGTTCGACCTCCGTCGCAAGTCGTTCGGCCTCGGCGCGTTCGAGCTCGAAACCCGATACAGCGTCCTGACGATGGGCGAGGAAGTCTTCACCCAGGGCTTCGCAGACCCCAACCTCTGGACCAACCGGGCCCAGACCGTCGACCTCGGCCTCAACTGGTATCTGAACGAGTACGTCAAGATCTACCTCGACTGGCAGCACGCCGAGTTCGGCCAGCCCGTCCTGTACGCCCCGGGCAAGTTCCAGAAGAACAGCGACCTGTTCTGGATCCGCGGCCAGATCTACTTCTGATCCGACTCCGACGCCGAAACCGCGCAGGCTGTTCCATGATCAAGGTGGGGGATTCCCCGCGCGCCTCGGCGTTCCGACTCGCAAAACTCCGCCGGCACCGTGACCTTCGATGTCGAAAGCGCCGAACGAACCCAATCACGGACCCCGAAAACAAGACGCAAAAACAGACACCAAAAAGCCTTACAGCCGACGGCTTCGTTTTCAGGGGGCGGCGAGCGAAGCCGATTTCTCGGGCACGTCCGGCGGGGGGCGGCGACGGCCGAGGATCAGGTAGGAGGCGAGGTCGGAATAGTCGTCCGTCCAGGGGGAGGCGCCGGGGCGGGCGCCGGGGGGATGCCAGCCGTCGGCGAGGGGGGCCAGGTCGGCCTCGTTCCCGGCCATGACCGCCCAGATGGAGGGTTGCCAGCCGCCGACGCGGGCTTCGGGGGGGACGTCCAGGTCGTACCGGACCCGGCAGGCGAGGCCGGCGTCTCGGGCTTGCCGGGCCATCAGGGGGTCGAGGTCGAGGTAGCGGTTGGTGATGTTGAACGCCAGGAGGCCGCCGGGACCGAGCTTGCGGCGGTAAAGGGCGATCGCCTCGCGGGAGAGGAGGTGGACGGGGACGGCGTCCGAGCTGAAGGCGTCCAGGACGATCAGGGCGAAGCCGCCGTCCGGCGCGTCGGCCAGTCGGAGGCGGGCGTCCCCCTCGACGATCGCGACCTCGGCGCCGCCTCGGCGGGCGTCGGCCAGGTAGGTGAAGAGGGATTCGTCCTCGGCGACCCGGACGACGGCGGGGTCGATTTCGTGGAACGTCCACGCCTGGCGCGCCTGGGCGTAGCAGGCCAGGGTCCCCGTCCCCAACCCCACGACGGCCACCCTCGTCCCGGGCCTCCCCAGTTCGGCCCCCTTCGCGGCGAACAGGCCGCCGATCGGCCCCGAGCGGGTGAAGTAGGTCGTGGGCTCGCGGCGGAGCGTCGGGTCGAGGCTCTGCTGGCCGTGCAAGGTGCTGCCGTGCATCAGGCGTCGGGAGTGCGTCCCGGCGTCTTCCAGGACCCGGAACGCCCCGAAGAAGTTCCGCCCACGGAGGATCACCTCGCCCCCCGGTCGGGCGCGAGCCCCCCGGCCAGCAGCACGGCCCCGATCGTCAGCGCGAACCGCAAGGGGCGCGGGCGGGCCTTCCAGACCGCCAGCACGCCCAGCCCCGTCGCCAGCACCAGCGCGAGCGCCCCGGGGGTGGAATCGCCCAGGCCCGGCCGGGTCAGCAGCAGCCAGGCCGTCCCCAGGACCGCCGCCGGGATCGCCGCCTCGCGCGCAAACTCCTTAGCCCCTCGCGGTCGCGCGCCCGCCGCGAACGCCAGGCAGGCGAGGAAGACCGCCGCCGGATACTCGACCATCCGGTCGAACACCAAGGGCGCCAGGATCGCGCAGCAGAGGCTCCCCAGCACCCCGCCCGCGCCGATCGCCAGGTAGAACGAGGTCAATCGCCGGGCCGACGGCCGCGACTCCGCCAGCCGATGGTGACAGATCAGGGCCCCGACGAAGAAGGTGGCCAGGTGCAGTGGGGCCCAGGATAGGTGCACGAACCCCGCGGCCAGCACCATCGCCAGCGCCGCCGCCAGCCAGGGGAACGCCGGGGCCAGCCCCCGCACCCAGCGCCCGCCGACGCCCGCGAAGGCCAGGATGTAGGTGATCAGGTACACCCCCAGCGGGATCGTCCAGAGCAGGGGCATCGGGGCCAGGTCGGTCGTCAGGTGGGTCGTCAGCCCCAGGAGCCAGAGCGAGGGGAGCGCCGCCAGCCAGACCCAGCGGAGGGCGTCGCCGGGGGCGACCGGGGCGTCGCCGGGGGCGACCGGGGCGTCGCCGGCCGCCGCTTCCTCCCGGATCGCGCCCGAGCCCGGCCCTCGCCAGGCCGCCGCGGCGCAGAGCAGCGTCAACGCCGACGACGCGGCGAAGCCGACCGCCCAGGCCCGCGACTGCCAGGCGAGCGTCGAACGGGGCTCGATCAGGAGGGGGTACGCCGCCAGCGCCGCCAGATTCCCGGCGCAGCTCGCGGCGTAGAGGAAGAAGGGATCGCGGGCCGGCCGATCGCTCCCGCCCCCCCCGGCCAGGAAGTACCAGCGCTGGAGCAGGGGGGAGGTCGCCGCGATCAGGAGCAGCGGCGGCCCGGCCGTGACGGCCAGGCTCGCGAACAGCCAGAGCCCCGGCCCGACGCCGGCGGCCGTCGAGGCCGGATCGGCGGGCGGCCGGATCGGCAGGACGGCGAGGGCCGCGATCGACAGCAGGCCGTGCAGCGCCGCCTGGCCCCGCAGCCCCAGCCGGGCGGAGGTGGCGTGCGCATAGGCGTAGCCGGCCAGGAGCACCGCCTGGAAGAACAACAGGCATGCATTCCAGACCCCCGGCGTCCCGCCGAACGCCGGCAGCGACATCTTGCCCACCATCGGCTGGATGGCGAACAGCAGGGACGAGGCCGCCAGGGTCGCCAGCCCGAAAATCCCGATCAAACCCGTTTTTTTCATTACCCCCTCATAGACGACCCTTCGGATCCTACAATACAATCGTGCGAAGTCGAACAGTGCGGCTAGAATTGTCCCGAGGCCATGCCGGGATCGGCAGGTCGCGTCGGCTCGATCTCGGTTAAGGATCCCCCCGAAGTTGTCCCATCACCATTGGCCCGGCAGCCGTATAGGATTCCGGTCGTTCCTCCGCGCCCAGCGAGAAGCCCTCAAGCGACGGCCCGAGGAGGCTCCGCTCGACGATCGGAACCGGAATCACCCGGCCCTGCGGCACCGACCACTGCTGGAACTCTATCGCGAGCTGTACGGGCTGCTCAAAGGCCGACGCGCGACGTTCGCGACGGCGCTGTTGACGCTGTCGTTGGCGACGTTCCTGAAGCTGGTCCCCCCGGCGGCGACCAAGTTCGCGATCGACTACGTCCTGCTGGGCCACCCGATCCCGGCGTCGATCCTGCGGTGGTCGCCGGCGCCCCTGCCGGAATCGCCCCAGGCCCTGCTCCGCATCCTGGTCGTGGCCGTGGCCGCGGTGACGTTGCTGGGGACGTTCGCCAACGTCTGGGCCCGCTGGATCGCCACCAGGGTCAGCAAGCGGGTCCAGGTCGACGTCCGCCGCACGGTCTACGACCACGCCATGAGGCTGCCGCTGCACCGGGTCTACGCGCTGAAGTCGGGCGGGGCGTCGAGCCTGCTTCGCGAGGACGCCGGGGCGATCGGCGAACTGCTGTTCAGCATGGTCTTCAACCCCTGGCGGGCCGTCATCCAGTTCGCCGGCGGGCTGATCGTGCTGGCCTGGGTCGACTGGCGGCTTCTGGCCGGCGCGCTCCCGCTGCTGCCGGGCTTCTACCTCGCCGACCGCTTCTGGAACCGCACCATCCGGCCGACCTACCGCGAGATCCGCAAGAAGCGCCAGCAGATGGACGCCGCGGCGACCGAGGTGTTCGGCGGCATGCGGATCGTCCGCGCGTTCGGGAGGCAGCGGAGCGAGTCGATCCGGTACACGATCGAGAGCCACGTGATGGTCCGCCTGGAGCTCTTCGCCTGGTGGATCTCGCGGGTCGCCGAGGTGACCTGGGAGCTGCTGGTGCCGCTGGGCTCGGTCGTCCTGCTCTACTACGGCGGGTCGCAGGTCCTCTCGGGCCGGCTCTCGCTGGGCGACATGATGATGTTCCTGGTCTACCTGACGATGCTTCTGGAACCGATGGCCGTCCTGGCGACGAGCGTCACCCTGTTCCAGAACCAGCTCTCGGGCTTCGACCGGGTGCTCGACATCCTGGCGGAACCCCGCGAGATGACCGACCAGCCCGGCGAGCGCAAGGTCGTGAAGGGCCGGATCGCCGGCCGGATCACCTTGCAAGACGTCTCGTTCTCCTACCCCGGATCGGACCGGATGGTCCTGAGCCAGGTGAACCTGGACGTCAAGCCGGGGGAGACGATCGCGCTGGTGGGCCGGAGCGGGTCGGGCAAGACGACCCTGTGCAACCTCGTCGCGCGGTTCTACGACCCGACCTCCGGCGTGGTCCGGCTCGACGGCGTGCCGCTGCCGGAGTACGACGTCGAGAGCTACCGACGGCTCCTGGGCGTGGTCGAGCAGGACGTCTTCCTGTTCGACGGCACCATCGCCGAGAACATCAGCTACGGCGACCGTTCGGCCTCGCTGGCGCAGATCATGGAGGCCGCCGAGGCCGCCAACGCCGCCGAGTTCATCGAACGCCTCCCGGACGGCTACGACACCTTCATCGGCGAGCGCGGCGTCCTGCTCAGCGGCGGCCAGCGCCAGCGGCTGGCGATCGCCCGGGCGATCCTCACCGACCCCCGCATCTTCATCCTCGACGAGGCCACCAGCAACCTCGACAGCGAGAGCGAACGCCTGATCCAGCAGAGCCTGGGCCAGCTCCTCAAGGGCCGGACCTCGTTCGTCATCGCCCACCGCCTCAGCACCATCAAGAGCGCCGACCGCATCCTCGTGATGGAGAACGGCGTCGTCGTCGAGGCCGGCGCCCATGACGACCTCATGGCCGCCGCCGGCCCCTATCGCGACATGGTCGAGCTCCAGAGCCTCAGCGGCCAGCCGTGACCGCGGGCCGCCTCACGGCCTCCGCGCGATCCGCGAGTCCTGCCGCACCGTCCAGGTCTGGGGGGCGCCCCCCTCGGGCGTGAAGGTGATCGCGGCCTCGTAGCCCTCCGGCGTCCCCGCAAGGGCGACGTCGGGGACCCCGGCGGGCGCGGCGGGGAGGTCCAGCGGGTCGAGGCGGTCGGCGTATCGGCCGTTGTTCCGCCGGTACGCCCCCTGGGCGTGGTAGACCTGCATGAGCCGACGACGGACCGGCTCGGCGGGGTCCGGGCGGAAGGCGACGGGCTCGCCGCCGGGCTCCGCCTTCGAGAACTGGACGTAGCCCCAGGTCTCGGGCCGGTGCATGTCGACCACCCCCTGCGGCGACCAGACCCAGTTGTCCTCGGGGGTCTTCGGCACCTTCCGATATCGGCCGTCGACGACCTCGTGGAGCCACTCGACGCGCGAGAAGTTCACCCGCCACTGGTCGCCGTCGGCCGGGGGCGCGGGGCGGTTGGCCCGCTCGGCGAGGACCTTCCAGGGGAAGGCCAGCTCGACCGTCCACGACTCGTCGACGTCGCCGGGGGCGTTGAGGGTCCCCTGGATCGCCACCCCTTTGCGAAGGCCGGGGATCTCCCAGGAGTTGTCGGCCGGGCCGCCGTCGCGGTAGGGTTTGGGCAGGAACAGGTCCCAGCCGGTGTTCAGGGCGTTGATCTCGAACTCGTAGTACTCGTGGTTGTCGCCGTCGGGGTCGATGAAGACCTCGAAGTCGTCGTCCTGGAAGATGACCGCGTCGTGCTCGGTCAGAGTCCCCCAGACGTGGGGCTCCTCCAGCCTGGCGGCGACGTAGAAGAACTCGTCGTCCCAGAGCATCTTGGCGCGGGTCTCGAACCGGGGGCGGGGCTTGCGGTCCCCCTCGATGTCGACGAACGCGTCGGTCCAGGGGGCGGCCGTCCACGCCTCGTCGTCGAGCTTGCCGTCGACGACGATCGGCCGAGGCGCGCGGTAGGCGACGTAGCCCCTGGGATGTTCCGCGCCGCTCGCGGCGGCCTTGGCCGCCTCGGCGGGCGCCGCTTCCGGCTTGACCTCGGCGCTCTTGTCGCGGGGCTTGAGGATCTCGCCCAGGACGTCGGGCCTGGACTCGTCGCGGACCAGCGCGAGGTTCTTCACGCCGTCGCGGTAGGCCAGCGACAACGGCTTGAGGCGGTCGCCGTCGGCCAGCAGCAGGTCCACCTTGCCGCGCTCCACGCTCGCCGTCAGCGCGTCGCGGAGGGCCTCGGCGCTGAAGAGGCGGTCGTTGATCCCGACGATCTTGTCGCCCTTGGCGAGCCCCGCCTTGTCGGCGATCGAGCCGATCACGACCTCGGCGATCTCGCCTCCGTTGACGACCACGAGGCCGAGCGAGTGCTTCGCGAACGGTCCCGCGGGCGCCGCGCGACGCCCCGGCGAGGTCGCCGGCGGCCCCGCGCCGTACTCGATCCGGTAGCCCAGCTTGGCCACGAAATCGATCGGGAGCGCGTCGAGCGGCTTCGACACGCGGTCCAGCAGGAGCGTCTTCCAGTCATGCTCGACGACGCCGTCCAGGCATGCGACGACGTCCTCGAATGTGTACGGGTCGACCTTCTCGGGCTTCGTCGGGCCGCCGAGGAACGCCTTGCAGAAGTCGTCGAGCGACTTCGCGCCGGCGGTCTTCTCGCGGATCAGGGCGTCGATCTCCATCCAGAGGAGGCCCCCCTCCTGGTAGTAGTCCTGGCTGCGCCGGAGGGCGTTCCAGTTGGGGCTGGGGGAGCGCAGGAACGTCGAGGCGACGGCCGTGTCGTCCAGCGGACGCCAGCTCCGGCCGGACTGGAACATCAGGTTCTCGATCGTCTGCGTGAGCGTCTTGCGGTAGTCGTCGGGGCTGACCAGGCCCGCGCGGACCATCAAGACTTCGCCGAGGTACTGGGTCAGGCCCTCGTAGACCCAGAGCAGACGCGTGGCCATCGGTTGATGGAAGCTGTCGGTCGCCATCGCGGCCGGGCGCCGATACTTGCCGCACCAGGAATGGGCGTACTCGTGCGGGAGCAGGTTCGCGACCCAGCCGACGCGGCGGGCGTCGTCGATCAGGTCTCGCTCCCGGACGCCGTTGATGCTGGAAGACAGGTGCTCCAGGCCCAGATAGCCGAGGTCGTCGCTGAGGGTCGTCAGGAACTGGAAGTCGTCGTAATGGAACGACCCGAACATCGCGCCGGCCTCGCGGACCACGCGGCTGTACCTGGCGATCGTCTCGGGCGACAGCTCCATCGCCTCGGGGTTCTCGGACGCGACGTGGAACGTGGCCGGCGGGTACGGCCCGGTGTCGAGCTTCGTCGACTTGAGGTGCTCGCCGCCGATCAGCGGGGAGTCGATCAGGTCGACGAGCGAGACGGGCTCGAAGCGGATCAGGCCGTCCTCGCTCCCCTTCGTCTTCAGCGCCGTGGCGTATTTCCAGCCGGCCGGGAGCCGGATCGACGACGCGACGATCGTCTCGGCGGCGGTGGGTCCTTCGGGGTAGAGGATGCAGGTCGACCAGTTGACGACGCCGACCTTGGCGTTGCCGAACGTCAGGTGGCCGCTGGCCTCGACGGTCGCCTCGTTGCAGATCGTGTCCAGCGAGACGCGGACGCGGGAGACCCCCTCGGGAACCTGGCAGACGATCCGATAAAGCTCCAGGTCGTCGCGACGCCAGGGGACGGCCGCGCCGTCGGGCGTGGCGATACGGAGGCCCGCGACGTCCTCGTTCGCCCCGCAGGGGGCGTGCGTGCCGGGGATCCACTTGGGATGCCACAGCGCCAGCTCCGCGCCCGGCTTGCACGGCACGTCGATCGTCGCGCGGACGATCCGCTTCGGCAGGTCGCGGAGGTCGATCTCGGCCGTCATCGTCGGCTCGTCGGCCCTGGTCGCGGCCGTCGCGAGGACCAGCCCCAGCGCCGCCAGCCAGCCCGCCGCCCGCCGCCCGCCGCCGTGGTATGGATGCTCGATCAAGGACATGGACGCCCCCCAGGATGTCGCGACAGGCCCGCGCCCGGACGCGCGGGGACGCCCCATCGTATAAGAATCATCCGGCCGAGGAGAGGGGGCGCCGGGGACGCGATTTCGGACTCGTGAAACTTCTCGGCGACATGAGGGCATGCCATATTGAGGTGGGAGCGGTCGATCGTTAACATGCCGATTCGAGACGTGGGACAGCGTCGGGGAGACGGCGTCGCGGACGTCTCGGGCCGAGAGGGGGGCCTTCGATGGGCGATGGGGAAGAGGTTCGTCCGGGCGCGTCAGACGGCGTCGCCGCCACGATCACCACGGCGACGGCGACCCTGGCCGAGGGGGACGGCGGGTTCACGCCCGAGGAGGTCCGCGCGGCGTTCCGGGGGGCGATCCCGGCCAAGCGGCTGCCGACGGCGTATCGGCTCTGGACGCTGGTCGTGGCCTGCGTCATGGTGGCGCTCCCGTTGATCTACGTGGCGATCGTGGGGGCGGTCGGCTACGTCATGTACTGGCACGCCACCCACAACCACGTCATCTTCCAGAACGCGCGCGGCAAGGCGGCCGTGCTGGGCTACTTCGGCCCCCTGGTCGTGCTGGGGACGGTCCTCTTCTTCCTGGCGAAACCGCTGTTCGCCCGCCGTGCGCGGCCGCCCGCCAAGCGGTCGGTCACGCGGGAGGAGGAGCCGGCGCTCTTCGCGCTGGTGGACGGCGTGTGCAAGTCGGTGGGCGCCCCGAAGCCGGTGCGGATCGACGTCGACTGCGAGGTCAACGCCTCGGCCGGGCCGGAATCCGGCCTGTTCTCGCTGATGCGCAGGCGGCTGGTGCTGACGATCGGCCTGCCGCTGGTGTCGGTGTTCGAGGCCGACCAGTTCGCCGGCGTGCTGGCCCACGAGTTCGGCCACTTCGCCCAGTCGGCCGGGATGAAGCTGACCTACGTCATCCGATCGGTCAACGCCTGGTTCGCGCGGGTGGTCTACGAGCGCGACGCCTGGGACGAGGGCCTCAACGAGTGGTCGAGCTCGGGGAACATCTATTCGATCATCCTGGCGAACATCGCCCGGCTCCTGGTCTGGGCCTCGCGGCGGATCCTGTGGGTCCTGATGTACGCGGGCCACGCGGTGAGCTGCACGATGGCCCGGCAGATGGAGTTCGACGCCGACCGCTGCGAGGCGTTCCTGGCCGGCTCGACGACCTCGGTGGGCGCGACGCGGCGGCTCCGGCTCGCCGGCATGGCGCACGGCGGGGCGATGGGCGACCTCTCGATGTGCTGGAAGGAGGGGAGGCTCCCGGACGACCTGCCCCGGCTGATCGAGGCCAACATCCCCCAGATCCCGGAGGCCGCGGTCCTCTCGATCGACGAGGCGCTCGCCTCGGAGCGGACCGGCGTCTTCGACACCCACCCCGCCGACAAGGACCGGATCGCGGCCGTCCAGCGGCTCGACGCCCCCGGCGTGTTCCACATGGAAGGGCCGGCGACGGCCTTCTTCCGCGACTTCGACGCCCTCT